>NZ_JAYRMO010000014.1:0-110815 GCF_041912635.1 Inhella sp. | reverse complement strand
CTGCTGCGTTGCCAGCGCTTGCCGGACGCGAGTCCGGCTGCGCGCCGGCGCCTTGCGTCCGGCCCCTGGGCGACCGAACGCGGGGCACTCCCAAAGCCCGACAGCCTCCTTGGCCTCAATCGCCGGCGCGCACGACCACGCTCAAGCTGCGGTTGCGGCCCTCGCGCCACACCGTCAGGCGCACGGTGTCGCCGGCCTGGCGCTTTTCCAGTTCGGTCAGCAGGTCGTCGAAGTCGTCCACGGCGGCGTCGTTCACGGCGGTGATGACGTCGCCCGGCTCAATGACCCCCTGGCGGTTTTGCGTAAAGGGCCGAAGGCCTGCGCGTGCAGCCGGCCCGCCGGGTGCCACGCCCACGAGGGCCACGCCCTTGGGCAGGCCCATGCGGCGCTGCAGGGCCTGGGTCCAGCGCTCGTCCAGCGGCGTGATGCCCAGTACCGGCCGCACGAAGCGGCCGTCGCGGATCAGGCGCGGCACGATGCGGTTCACCTCGTCCACCGGTATGGCGAAGCCGATGCCGGCGCTGGCGCCGCTGGGCGAATAGATGGCGGTGTTGACGCCGATCAGCCGCCCGGCGGAGTCGAGCAGCGGACCGCCGGAATTGCCTGGGTTGATGGCCGCGTCCGTCTGAATGGCACCGCGGATGGCGCGGCGCGTCACCGACTCGATCTCGCGGTTCAGCGCCGAGACGATGCCGGTGGTCAGCGTGAAGTCCAGGCCGAAGGGGTTGCCGATGGCATAGACCTTTTGCCCCACCACCAGCTCGCGGCTGCTGCCGATCGGAATGGGCGGGTGCTTGTTGGCGGGCAGATCGACCTTCAGCACGGCGAGGTCGCGATCCGGGAAGGCGCCAACGAACTTGGCCGGCAGCTCGGTCTGGTCAGCCAGCGTGACCTTGACGCCCTCCGCGCCCTGGATGACGTGGAAATTCGTCACCACATGGCCCTGCTCGTCCCAGACAAAGCCCGAGCCCGTGCCACGCGGTACCTCGCCCACCGGGCGGGCGAAGAAGTCGCGCTGCACCGCGGTGGTGGTGATGTGCACCACCGAGGGCGAAATCGTCTTGAAGATGCGGATGTGGTTGAGCTCGTCCGCCTCCAGCGGGCCGCGCGGGGTGACGGCGCGCGGCTGCACCTCGGGCCGCCCCAGCGCGAGGCCGGGAATCAGGCCGCTGGCGGCGATGCCGCCCAGCAGGGTCAGAGAGAGAAGGGCAGGGAAGAGAGCGCGGCGCAGGGGGCGGGTGAGCGCGGTCATGCGAGGGCGGGTCAGGGAAGGGGATGCGAGAGTTGGGGCTGGTGGCGGCGAACTCAAGTCAATCGCCACCCAAAATCCATTTGATGACGCCCTTGATGGCAAAGCCCAGCAGGCCGAAGCCCAGTGCCAGGAAGAGCACAAAGGTGCCGAACTTGCCGGCCTTCGATTCCCGCGCCAGCTGGGCAATGATGAAGACCATGTAAAGCATGAAGGCGCTCACCCCGAAGGTGAGGCCGAACTGGGCGATCTCCGCCTCGGTGTAGCCGCCCATCAGCGTCTTTCAGCCAAGGCGCTGGCGTCCACCAGCTCGGTGTAGGCGTGCCAGCTGGCATGCGCCAGCCAGGGTGCCAGCACCAGCAGGCCCAGAAGCAGGGGCAGCATGGCCAACAGGCTCAGCAGCACCAGCAGCGCCGCCCACAGGCCCAGCACACCGGGAGCGGCCAGCACCACGCGCCAGCTCGTGAGCACGGCGCTCCACAGGCCCACGCGGCGGTCCAGCAGCAGCGGGATGGAGACCACCGAACTGGCATACACCGGCGCGGCCAGCAGCGCGCCCAGCGCCATCCAGAGCTCGAACAGATGGCCTTCGCGGGCCAACACCACCAACTGCAGGAAGTCTCTCGGGCTGTTCACCGGGCCAGGGGCGAAGGCGGTGATGAGCGCCGCCGACGTCAGCACCCAGCCGGTGCCGGCCAGGGCCAGCAGCAGGCCGAAGCCGATCAGCACCGGCTTGTTGGGGATCCACATGCGCAGCGCCACGGCCAGCCCCGTCGGCTGGCCACGTGCGCGCGCCCTGCTGATGGCGTAGAGGCCCGTGGCCGCCAGTGGCGCCACGAGCAGGAAGCCGCTGAAGGCGCCGGCCAGCAGCCAGAAGCGGTTGCCGGCCAGCGCCAGCAGGGCCAGGCCAAAGGCCGCCATGGCGGCGCCATGCAGCAGGCCGGCCAGGGGGCAGGCGCAGAAATCCTGCCAGCCGCGGCGCAACCAGCCGGCAATCTGGCCGGCCTGCACCGGACGCAGCCGGATCTCGAGGGATTGAACGAGGGCGAGGCTCATCCGGCTTAGCGAATCTTCAGCGCCTGCAGCGGCGCCTGGCGGGGATCGATGCCGAACTGCACCGCGCCGATCAGGCAGGGGCCGGGCAGGGGCAGGTGGCGCACCAACTGCTGGCTCAGCTGTTGGGCCTCGGCGGCATCGCAATGCGGAAGGTCCAGTACCAGCAGGTAGCAGCGCCGCCAGGGGAAGGCCTTGACGGTCTTGCAGCAGATCCAGGCGCCGGCGATGGCGCTCTCGCGACGCAGCGCGTGCACCAGGTCTTCGGTCTCGAACTCGCTCAGGTCGGGTGGGCGGCTGTGCTGCAGCCAGTCGCTCTCCATCAGGTCGCGCCAGGCTTCGTCTTCCACCGCGCTGGCCTCGGCCAGGCGCTGGCGCCAGCGCTTCAAGGTCTCCACGTCGTCCACCGGGTGTTCCAGCAGCCCCACCGCATGGCGCGCCGCCCACCAGCGATGCGCCGGGCCGGTCTCGTACAGATGCTGGGCAATCGCCAAGCTTTGATCGCGGTCGCTGTCCTGCAGGGCCAGGGCCAGGCCGCGCAGGGCCTCGGCGTGGTCGGGTGCGGCGGCCAGGGCGGCGAAGTAGGGGCCGCGCACATCGGTCTCAGGGTCCAGGCGCTGGCTCAGGCGCGCCAGCTCCACGTGCTCATCAGGGCTGCGGTCGTGCTGCTGCAGCAGGGCGTCGCGCCGTGCGGCCCAGCGCAGCAGGTCCTGGCGGTAGAGCTTCCAGTCGGCCGCGTTGTCGTGCTGCCACTGGGCATCGAAGCGCTCGGCCAGCTGCTCGGCGGTTTCGCGCGTCAGCAGCTTGAGCGCGGAGTCGCGCGACCAGCTCGGCAGGCTGCGCAGCGCCTGCGGCTGCAGGGCCTCGATGCGCTCGCGCAGCGCCGGGTGGGTGTCGTCCACCTGGGCCAGGCGGCGCCAGGCCTGCTCCAGGGCGGACTGGGCGAAGCGCGGCTCCGGCGGTTCATGCAATTTGCGCTTGAGCGCATGCATCGGCCCCTTGGGCTGCTCGTGGCGCTGCGCGCGGCGCCAGTGCCAGGGCCAGAACTCGGAGGCCAGCCAGGCGCCCTTGATCTCGATCTCCTTGAGCGCCGCCTCCATCACCTCGGCGCCCAGCAGCTTCTGCGCCACCTTGTCGGCCTCGTATTCGTCCTGGCGCGCGAGCGCAAAGCTCTTGGCCACGAAGCGCGGTGCGTACCAGGCGAAGAAGCGCCGGCTGGCGGCGGCCACCAGGCCGTCGTCGTGCTCCAGGCGCTCGGCCAGGCGCTGCCAGGCCATGCGGGTGCGGTAAATCCAGGCGCTGAAGCTGCCGTGGCCACCGCGCAGATGGCCGTACTCATGCGCCAGCACGGCCAAGGCACGGCGGCGCTCCAGCGCATACAGCAGAGGCAGCCCGATGACCAGATGGTTCTCGGGCCGGCCCAGCAGGCCCCAGCGTGGGATCTGCACGATGCTGGCATTGAACTCGGCATTCACAAGCACGCGGTGGATGCGCGGGCCCTTGATGGCCTTGCGGATGCGCTCCAGGCCTTCGAACAGCTCGGGCGCCTGCTCGGGCGAGATGGGCTCGCCCGGCGGTGGCTGCAGGCGCAGCCACAGCGCCTGCACGCTGGTGAGCAGCAGGCTCCCGCCCGCCAGCACCACGAAGATGAGGGTCCAGCGCCCATGCCCGCTGCTGTAGCGCTGCCAGACCAGTGCCAGCAGGGCCAGGCCCAGTACCGCGCAGCCCAGCACCCACAAATAGCCCAGGCTGGAAAACCAGGCTACGGCGCGCCGGTAGCGTTTGGCATCAGCGGCGCAGTCCTGCTCGCTGACGCGAACCAGGTGTTGAAAGTCGGCCAGTTCCACGGGATCCCCCTTTGGGCAGCGCAATGTACAGGGGCACAATGCCGCCCCCCATGGCCAGCACCCCCCGCTTTGCACGACTCGACGCCCTGCGCGGCGGCTGGATGCTATGGATGGCCGCCTTCCATTTCTGTTTCGATCTGGCGCATTTCCGCCTGATTGAAGCGAACTTTTACGCAGATCCGCTCTGGCTGCACCAGCGCACGGCCATTCTGTCGGGCTTCCTGTTCTGGGCCGGCCTGGGCCAGGGTCTGGCCGTGCAGGCCGGCCAGCCGCCCGGGCGCTTCTGGCGCCGCTGGCTGCAGATTGCCGCCGCGGCGGCCCTGGTGAGCGCCGGCTCGGCCCTGATGTTTCCGCGTTCCTGGATCAGCTTCGGCGTGCTGCACGCCTTCGCGCTGATGCTGCCGCTGGCGCGCTGGGGGGCTGCGCGCCTGCCTACCGCGGCCCTGCTGGCCCTGGCCCTGGCCTGTGCCCTGGCGCCCGCGTGGCTGCAGCATCCGCTGTTTGACAGCCGCTGGACCAACTGGCTGGGCCTGGTGACGCACAAGCCCGTCACCGAAGACTATGTGCCCCTGCTGCCTTGGCTGGCCCCGCTGCTGCTGGGCTTGGCGGCGGCGCGCAGCGCGAGCCTGCGCAAATGGCTGCAGGGCAGCGCGCCGCTCAACCTGGTGCGCCTGGGGCAGTGGCCACTGAGCTTTTACCTGCTGCACCAGCCGATCCTGATCGGCGTCGTGCTGGCTTTCATCCATACCACCCGAGCTGCTGCCCCGTAGCATCGACCCATGACCGAAAAACCCCGCAGCGTGCTGTTCGGCTTCCACGCCCTCAGCACGCGATTGAAGATCGCCCCGGCCAGCATCGAGCTGATCCTGTTCGACGCCAGCCGTCGCGATGCCCGCATGAAGGGCCTGCTGGCGCGCGCCGCCGAGGCCGGCATCAAGGTGGCCGAGACCGAGCCCCTCCAGCTGGACCGCCTGGCCCGCACCGACCGCCACCAGGGCGTGGTGGCCAAGGTGGAGGCACTGAAGCAGCAGCACTCGCTCGACGACCTGCTCGACGAGGTGCAGGCGCGCGGTGAGCAGCCGCTGTTGCTGGTGCTGGACGGCGTGACCGACCCGCACAACCTGGGCGCCTGCCTGCGTGTGGCCGATGGCGCCGGCGCGCATGCGGTGATTGCCCCGCGCGACCATGCCGTGGGCCTGAACGCCACGGTGGCCAAGGTGGCCAGCGGTGCGGCCGAATCGGTGCCCTACCTGATGGTGACCAACCTGGCCCGCACGCTGGGCGAGCTGAAGGAGCGCGACATCGTCTGCGTCGGCACCTCCGACCAGGCCGAGTCCTCCATCTACGCCGCGCCGCTGGCCGGGCCGTTGGCCTGGGTGCTGGGCGCCGAGGGCAAGGGCCTGCGCCAGCTCACCGCCAAGACCTGCGACCGCCTGGTCAGCATCCCCATGCGCGGCGCGGTCGAATCGCTGAACGTGTCGGTCGCGGCCGGCATCTGCCTGTACGAATCCCTGCGCCAGAGAGGTTGAAGTCATGCCCGTGATCGCCGTCACCCACCCGCTCGTCAAACACAAGGTCGGTCTGCTGCGCGAGGCCGACATCTCGACCAAGAAGTTCCGCGAGCTGACCCAGGAAGTGGCGCGCCTGCTGGCCTATGAGGCCACGGCCGACTTCCCGACCGAGAAGGTCACCCTGGAGTGCTGGAGCGGCCCGACCGAGGTGGACCAGATCGCCGGCCGCAAGGTCACCGTGGTGCCCATCCTGCGCGCCGGCCTAGGCATGCTGGACGGCGTGCTCGACATCCTGCCCAACGCCAAGGTCTCGGTCGTCGGCCTCGCGCGGGATCATGAAACGCTCAAGCCGGTCAACTACTTCGACCGCTTTGTGGGCCAGTTGGACGAGCGCACCGCGCTCATCATCGACCCCATGCTCGCCACCGCCGGCTCGATGATCGCCACCATCGACCTGCTGAAGGCGCGCGGCTGCAAGGACATCCGCGCCCTGGTGCTGGTGGCCGCGCCGGAAGGCGTGGCGGCGATGCACAAGGCCCACCCCGAGGTGCGCTGCTGGACGGCGGCCATAGACAGCCACCTGAACGAGCAGGGCTACATCATTCCGGGCCTGGGCGACGCGGGCGACAAGATCTTCGGCACCAAGGAATGACGCGGCGCTGGCTGGCACGCGGGCTGGCCGGGCTGGCTCTGTTGCTGCTGGCCGTGCTGCTGGCCATCTGGCTGCTGCTGCGCGCCAGCCTGCCGCCGCTGCAGGGCGAACTGCCGGCGCCGGGCCTGGCGGCCCCGGTGGAGCTGCAGCGCGATGCGCGTGGCACCGCCAGCGTGCACGCGGCGAACCGGCGCGATGCCGCCTACGGCATCGGCGTGGCCCATGGGCAGGACCGCTTCTTCCAGATGGACACCCTGCGCCGTGCCGCCGCCGGTGAAATGGCCGCCCTGGTGGGCGCGCCCGGCCTGAAGATCGACCGGGCCACGCGCGGCCACGGCTTTCGGGAGCGGGCCGAGCAGGCTTACGCGGCGCTCTCGCCCGCGGAACAGGGCCTCCTGCAGGCCTACGCGGCGGGGGTGAACAGGGGGCTGCAATCGCTCGGGGCACGACCGCCTGAATACTTGCTGCTGCGCCAGGCGCCGGCCCCCTGGCAGCCGGCCGACAGCCTCCTCGCGGTCTATGCGATGTACCTGAATCTGCAGGCCGACCAGCTGGGCCAACTGCGTGGGCGGATGGCGCTGCGCGAGCGCCTTGGCGCGCCGCTGGCCGACTTTCTGCTCGCGGCCGGCATCCCCGAGCTGGACGCCCCCCTGGACGGCGTGGCCTTTGCGCAGCGCGGCCCGATTCCGGCGCCACCGCCGGGCTGGGGGCAGGGCGGCGCGCCGCACCAACAGATGGCGGGGGAGGCCGGCCAAGTCGGCTCCAACGCCTGGGCCGTGGGGGGCGCGCGCCGCCCGGGTCAACCCGGCCTGCTGGCCAATGACATGCATCTGAGCCTGGGACTGCCCAACACCTGGTACCGCATGGCCCTGCACTGGCGCGGCGCCGATGGGCGCGAGCGCCACTGGGTGGGGGTGACGCTGCCGGGCATGCCCGCACTGGTGGTGGGCAGCACCGGCCAGATCGCCTGGGGTTTCACCAACAGCTATGTGCGCTCCTTCGAGCTGCTGCCCCTGGAGCCCGCGGGCGACGGGCGCTGGCGCGGGCCGGATGGCCGCGAGGCGCCGCTGCAGCGCCAGACCCACACCCTGACCGTGGCCGGCGCTGCGCCGCAAGCGCTGGAGCTGGAGAGCTCGCCCTGGGGGCCGGTGGAGCGCCTTGACGGCCGCCCCTATGTGCGGCGCTGGCAGGCCTACCGGCCCGACGCCGTCAATCTGCAGCCGCTGGCGCTGGAAGACGCCGCCGATGTACCCACCGCGCTGGCCTTGGCCCCGCGGCTGGGCATCCCGACGCAGAACCAGCTGCTGGTGGACCGCCAGGGCCACCTGGCCTGGACGCCGGCCGGCCCGCTGCTGGGCGAGGGGCCTCATCCGCAGCTGCAGGACCCGGCGGATGGCCGACTCTGGAGCGCCAACCACCGGCATCTGGGCGGCGCCGGCTTCGAGCGCCTGGGTGATGGCGGCTACGGCGCTCCGGGTCGTGCCGCCCGCGTGCGCGAGCGCCTGCGCGCACTTGACCACCCCGATGAAGCGGCACTGGCCGCCATCGCGCTGGACGACCAAGCCCCCATGCTGCAGCGCTGGCAGGCGCTGTTGCTGCGCCGCCTGGACGCAGCTGCATCCGGTTCGGCGCGCGCCGAGTACCGGCGCCTGATCGACGCACCCCTGCAGGCCCGCCCCGATGCCGTGGCCTACACCCTGGTGCGCGGTTTGCGCACGGCCGCTCTGGAGGCCTTCAATCAGGCGCTGGCCCCCTCGTTGCCCCAAGCGGGCGGCGACGCCAAGGACTTCAGCCTGGCCGCCCTGAACCCGCGCTGGGATGAACCCGTGCTGCGCCTCTACGAGGAACAGCCCGCGGCCTGGCGCGGCGGCTTGCCGGAGCTGCAGGCGCTGGTGGATGCGGAGATTGAGCGCCTGCGGCAGCGCCATGGCCGGCTGGCCGATGCACGCTGGGGTGAGACGGACAGCATCCGCGTGCGCCACCCCTTGAGCGCCGCACTGCCGGCCTGGCTGGGCCGCCACTTGGACGCACCACCCCAGCCGATGGTGGGCGACACGCTGACCCCACGGGCCCAGGCGCGCAGCTTTGGCGCCAGCGAACGCCTGGTGGTGGCCCCGGGCGAGGAAGCACGCGGCCTGTTTGCCATGCCCGGCGGCCCCAGCGGCCACCCGCTCTCGCCCTTCTACCTGAGCGACCACGCCGACTGGGCGGCCGGGCGTTTCGGGCCGCTGCTGCCGGGTGCGCCACTGCACCGCCTGCAGCTGCGACCCTGACGCGCCCCCAAGTCACCAGAGCCCGAACACCCCGCCCGCGGCGCCGAGCCCCAACCAGGCCAGCGGCGGCAGCTTGCTGCGCGCGCTGCCCAGCGCCACCCCGGCCACCAGCGCCCAGGCGGGCCAGCCGGCCTGGGTGTAGGGCTGCACCAGCACCCAGGCGCCGGACAGCGAAAGCCCCAGCACCAGCGGCGCGCAGCCGCGCTGGAAGGCCTGCAGCAGCGGGTGCTGGCGGTTGGCCTCGGCCCAGCGCGCGTAGCGCCACACCAGCAAGGTGGAGGGCAGCAGCACCCCGCCCAGGCAGGCCAGCAGGCCGGCCGGCCCGGCGGCCATCCACCCCAGCACCCCCACCACCATGATGTTCGGGCCCGGTGCCGCCTGGCCCAGGGCCACGGCCTGCGCGAAGCCGGCTTCGTCCAGCCAGCCGCGCTGCAGCACCAGGATGCGCTGGGAGTCGGCCAGGATGGCGTTCACGCCGCCGATCGACAGCAGCGAGAGCAGGGCGAACTGCCCGGCCACGGCCGCCAGCTCGCTCCAGCTCATGGGCGCCGCGCCCGGCGCGCCGCCCAGGCCATGCCCAGCCCGCCCACCAGCAGCACCACCGCCACCAGCGGCCAGCGCAGCCAGGCGCTGAGCAGCAGGCTGGCTGCAGCGAGCACCGCCACGGCCCAGGGCCCCAGGGGGGAGCGGCGCAGCGGCAGGGCCAGCTTCCAGCTGGCCCCTAGCAGCAATCCGGCGGCCACCAAGCCCATGCCGCGCAGCGCGCCCTGCACCTCGGGCCGGTGCAGTTGCTGGCTGGCCAGCGCCGCCAGCGCAATCACCAGCAGGCCCGGCACCAACAGCATGCCGCCCAGCACCGCCAGCACGCCGCGCCAGCCGAAGTGGCGCTGGCCGAGCATGATGGCCAGGTTGATGACGTTGGGGCCGGGCAGCACCTGGGCGGCGGCCATCAGCTCCAGGAACTCGGCGTCGCTCAGCCAGCGCTCGCGCTCGACGAATTCATGCTGGGCCACCGCCAGGATGCCGCCGAAACCCTGCAGGGCCAGGCGGTTGCACACCCAGGCCAGTTGCCAGGGTGAGCGCGGTGCGTTCAACGGCTGACCTTCAGCGCGTCCGGGTTCACCAGGTTCTGCGGCTGCCCGCGCAGGAAGGCGACGACGTTGTCGAACGCGGCGCCGAAGTACAGCTCGTAGCTGGCCTGCTCCACATAGCCAATGTGCGGCGTGCAGACGGCGTTCTCCAGGCGCAGCAGCGGGTGGCCTTGCAGGATGGGCTCGCTCTCGAACACATCCACTGCCGCCATGCCGGGGCGGCCTCGGTTCAGCGCCGCCACCAGCGCGTTCTCGGCCACCAGCTCGGCGCGTGAGGTGTTGACGAACAGCGCACTGGGCTTCATCAGCGCAAAGTCTTCCAGCGTCACCAGGCCGCGCGTGGCCTCGTTCAGGCGCAGGTGCAGGCTCAGCACGTCGCAGCCGGCAAAGAAGGCCTCGCGGCTTTCGGCCGCCTGGTAGCCATCGGCCATGGCCTTGAGCCGCGAGGCTTCGCTGCCCCACACCAGCACCTGCATGCCGAAGGCCTTGCCGTAGCCGGCCAGCAGCTGGCCGATCTTGCCGTAGCCCCAGATGCCCAGGGTTTTGCCCTGCAGCAGCAGGCCGATGCCGAAGTTGGGCGGCATCGAGGCTGACTTCAGGCCGCTTTGCTGCCAGGCGCCGTGCTTGAGGTTGCCGATGTACTGCGGCAGGCGCCGCATGGCGGCCATGATGAGCGCCCAGGTCAGCTCGGCCGGCGCATGGGGCGAGCCCACGCCCTCGGCCACGGCAATCCCGAGGCGGGTGCAGGCCTCGACGTCGATGTGCGAGCCCACCCGGCCGGTCTGGGCGATCAGCTTGAGCCGGGGTAGCTTTTCCAGCAGCTGGCGGGGGAAGGCGGTGCGTTCGCGGATGAGCACCAGCACATCGGCGTCGCGCAGGCGCACGGCCAGCTGGCCGATGCCTTTGACGGTGTTGGTGAACACCTTGGCCTGGATGCCCTCGACCTCAAGCTTGGTGGCGCAGTGCAGTTTGCGCACGGCGTCCTGGTAATCGTCAAGGATGATCACGTTCATGGCGGGGCGGGATTGTGCGCCCCGCATCGGCGCGGAATCGGCCGCTCGCACAATCGCAATCCCCAGAACGAGAAGGAAGTCCTTCATGCGCGTGCTCGTCACCGGCGGGGCCGGTTTCATCGGCTCCATCACCACCTTGCAGCTGATCGAGGCCGGCCACCAGCCGGTGGTGCTGGACAACTTCAGCAACAGCTCGCCGGTGGCCCTGGAGCGCGTGGCCGAGCTGTGCGGCCGCAAGCCGGCGCTGGTGGAGGGCGATGTTCGCGACGGCGCCTTGCTGCGCCGTGTGCTGCGCGATGTCGGCATCGAGGCGGTGATGCATTTCGCCGGCCTGAAGGCGGTGGGGGAGTCGGTCGAGAAGCCGCTCGAATACTTCGACAACAACGTCCAGGGTTCGCTCAGCCTGCTCGCCGCGATGCGCGACGAGGGCGTGGGCACCCTGGTGTTCAGCAGCTCGGCCACCGTCTACGGCATGGCCGAGACCATGCCGCTGCGCGAGGACGCCCCCACCGGCACCACCAACCCCTACGGCCGCAGCAAGCTGATGGTCGAGCAGATCCTCACCGACCTGGCCGCAGCCCCCGGCAATGGCATGAGCCTGTGTGCGCTGCGCTACTTCAACCCGGTGGGTGCCCACCCCAGCGGGCGCATGGGCGAAGACCCGCAGGGCATTCCCAACAACCTCATGCCCTTCATCGCCCAGGTGGCCGTGGGCCGGCGCGAATCGCTGGCCGTGTTCGGCAACGATTACCCCACCGGCGACGGCACTGGCGTGCGCGACTACATCCATGTGATGGACTTGGCCGCCGGCCACCTGGCCGCACTGCGCCATGTGCATGGCAAGGCGGGTCTGCACACCTTCAACCTCGGCACCGGCCGGGGGCACTCGGTGCTGGAGGTGCTGCGCGCCTTCGAGGCCGCTGCCGGCAAGCCGATTGCCCACCACATCGCCCCACGCCGCCCGGGCGACGCCGCGCAAAGCTGGGCCGACCCCGCCAAGGCACAGGCCGAGCTGGGCTGGCAGGCCACGCACACCCTGGAACAGATGTGCGCCGACGCCTGGCGCTGGCAGTCCATGAACCCCAACGGCTATTGAGGAGTTCGTCATGACCCATGTGCTGGCGCTGGACCAAGGCACCACCAGTTCGCGCGCGCTGCTCTTTGACCTGCAGGGCCGGATCCAGGCGCAGGCCCAGCAGCCCTTCGAGCAGCACTTCCCGCAGCCCGGCTGGGTTGAGCACGATCCCGAGGCCATCTGGGCCACCCAGCTGGACACCGCCCGCCAGGCGCTGGCCGGCCGGCGCCCGGCCGATGTGGCGGCCATCGGCCTGACCAACCAGCGCGAGACCGTCGTGCTCTGGGAGCGCGCCACAGGCAAGGCGCTGACGCGCGCCGTCGTCTGGCAGGACCGCCGCACCGCCGCCGCCTGCCAGGCTCTGCGCGAAGCCGGGCATCTGGAAATGGTGCGCCAGCGCACCGGCCTGACGCTCGACCCCTACTTCAGCGCCACCAAGATCGCCTGGTGGCTGCAGCAGCACCCCGACTGGCGCGCGCGTGCCGAGCGCGGCGAACTGGCCGCGGGCACCATCGACAGCTGGCTGCTCTGGCGCCTGACCGAAGGCCGCGTGCACGCCACCGATGTGACGAACGCCAGTCGCACCCTGCTGATGAACCTGCGCAGCGGCGCCTGGGACGAGGAGCTGCTGCGCCTCTTCAACATCCCACGCGCTTTGCTGCCCGAGATCCGCCCCTCCGCCGCCGACTACGGCCACACCAGCTTGCTGGGGGGCTCCATCGCCATCGGCGGCGTGGCCGGTGACCAGCAAGCTGCGCTCTTTGGTCAGGGCTGCACCCAGCCGGGGCAGGCCAAGAACACCTATGGCACGGGCTGCTTCCTGTTGATGCACACCGGCGCCGAGGCGCTGCAGTCGCAGCATGGCCTGCTGACTACGCGGGCCGCGCAGATCGGCAGCCAAGCGCAGTTCGCGCTGGAAGGCAGTGTCTTCATGGGCGGCGCCGTGGTGCAGTGGCTGCGCGACGGCCTACAGATGTTCGCCAGCAGCGCCGAGGTCGAGACCCTGGCCCGCTCGGTGCCCGACAGCGGCGGTGTCATCGTCGTGCCGGCCTTCACCGGCCTGGGGGCGCCGTACTGGAATGCCGAAGCGCGCGGCGCCATCCTGGGCCTGACCCGCGGTAGCGGCCAGGCGCAAATCGCCCGCGCGGCACTCGAATCGATCGCCTTCCAAAGCGCCGACGTGCTGGAGGCGATGGTGAAGGACGCCAGCGCTGCCGGCATTGCGCTGAGCGAACTGCGCGTGGACGGCGGCGCCAGCGCGAACGACCTGCTGATGCAGTGGCAGGCCGATCTGCTCGGCGTGCCGGTGTGGCGGCCGGCGCTGGTGGAAAGCACCGCCTACGGGGCGGCGGCCCTGGCGGCGGCGCAGGCTGGGGTGTTGCTGGCGCCGGCTTCCATTGCGGGGCGGCGGTTCGAGCCGCAGATGGCGCGGGAGCAGGCGGCGAAACGTATGGCCGCCTGGCATGCCGCGGTCAATCGGGTGCTTTGAGAGGGGTTTTGTCAGTTCCTCGCGGCGGCACCCACGGATCCAGCATCGGCGCCTGGAACTCCGGCTCTGGTGTGGCCCGTTTGAAGCCCGGTAGCGGCAAGCTGCCGGCCTGGTCCGGGTAGGGGCGCTGCGGCGCTGCGGCGGACGCCTGCCGCTGTGGCCCGCTGCCGGCCGCCGCACCGCGCGCGGCCAGTACCTCGGCGTAGAAGCTGACCAGATCCGCCTTCTGGCGCATGCGTGTCGCGTCGTCCAGGAAGCTCATGTGGCCGCCGGGGTAGTTGCGCACCTGCACGCGGTTGCTGTTCAGGCGCGCCAGGTCCTGCTCGGTGCGGAAGAAGGGCGTGGCGAGGTCGTGGTAGCCGCTGATGGCCAGCACGCGCAGCCGCGGGTTCTGCTGCAGCGTCCACGCGAGATCAGGGATGGTGTCGGGCAGGTCGCGCCCCCCGTAGCTGAAGTTCCAGACTTCGATGGCGTTGCTCAGCAGCACATAGGCCGAGCCGTTGCGGTACTGCAGGTCGTTGCTCAGGTGGGTGTTGATGGCGGTGGCGAAGCTGCCGCCGATCCAGGTGCTGGAGGGGTCGCCCTCGGCGGCCAGGGCGCTGCCCACCGGCGCCAGCATGCGGCCGTCGTAGCGGCCGATGAGCTGGCCGGGCAGCAGGTTCTGGCGGTAGTAGGTCGGCGGCAGGTTGAACTGCGCCTGCCAATGGGTGGCGCCCAGGCCGGTCAGGTTGGCCAGTTGGGGCCATAGCGCCGGGGTGGTGCTGGCGCTCGTCAGGAAGGCTTGCGCGGCGGGCTCGTAGCTCTGGGCGGCGAACTGGCGCGCCTGGCTGGTCCACGCATCCAGGTCCGACGGAACGGGTTGGCTCAGCCGGTGCCAGGCCCCCACGGCGGCGTAGCTGGGCAGGTAGCCGGCGCAGGAAACGCGCGGCAGCTCGAAGATCGCGCAATTGCTGTTGTAGTCCATGGCCGGGGACTGCAGGACCAGCCCGTCCATGGGCAGATTGGCCTCCTGCAGGCGGCGGGCCAGCACGGCGGTGCGCGGCCCGCCATAGCTCTCGCCGTAAAGGAATTTGGGCGAGGCCTGGCGGCTGTTGACCTCGATGTAGCGGCGGATGAAGTCGCGGAACAGGCCGGCGTCCTCGTTCACGCCCCAGAAGCTGCGGTTGGTGAAGGGGGCAATGGCCTGCGAGCGGCCGCTGCCCACCGCGTTGACGAACACCAGATCGGTCTGCGCCAGCAGGCTGTCGGCGTTGTCCACCAGCGGGAAGGGGCGGGCGGCGGTGGTTTCGGGTACGCCGCTGACCAGGCGCTTGGGGCCGAACGACCCGAGCTGCAGCCAGACCGACGCCGAACCCGGGCCGCCGTTGTAGAAGAAGGTGACCGGCCGCGTCGCCGCGTTGGCGCCGGGCAGGGTGTAGGCGACGTAGAACACCGCCGCCTGCGGCCGTTGCGCCGCGCCGATCTCGCGCGCGAGCAGGTGGCCGGCGGTGGCCTGGTAGTTCAGGGTCTGGCCGCCCAGGCTGAGGCTGTGCTGGGTAACGGCCGCGGCCTCGGTGGCACCGGGCAGCGAGGCATTGGCGTTCGAGGAATAGACATTCGGATCATCCAAGCCCGGCAGCGATTGCGGGGGCGGCGGGGGTGTCGGCGCACCGCCTCCGCCGCCTCCGCCGCAAGCCTGCAGCAGCAAGGCGAGGGCCGCCACGCTGGCGGTCCGGTTCAGACGAGTCTCAGTGCTTACAGACATGGCCGACTCCCATCGAATCGTCAAGCGCGTCCTCGTGGACGGGCACCTGGCCCTGCTCGCCGCTCAGGCCTTCGAAGAAGAAGGGCTTGCGCGGCTTGGGTCGGTGGCCGATTTCGTTCATGGTGGGCAGCTCGTACAGGCGCCCCCCCACCATAACCTGGGCGATGCGGTCGCTCTGGCGGATGTCCTTGAGCACATCGCCGTCCAGCACCACCACATCGGCCAACTTGCCGGGCTCCAGCGAGCCGATGTCCTTGTCCAGGCCGAGCGTCTGCGCCGGGTTGAGCGTGGCGCTGCGCAGGGCCTCGAGCGGGGTCATGCCGCCCAGGCCCAGCATCCACATCTCCCAGTGGGCGCCCAGGCCCTCGCGCTGGCCGTGCGCGCCAATGCTGGTGCGCACGCCGGCGCGCTGCAGCTCGGTGGCGGTGCGGGCCACGCGCAGCACATTGAAGTCCTGCTCGGGCGCGGTGAGGCGGCGCACGCTGCGCGGCTCCAGCACCGAGCGCGGCACGAAGCGGCTCAGGATGGGGTGGCGCCAGACCTCGGTGTGCGCGTACCAGTAGTGCTCGCCGTCCAGGCCGCCATAGGCCACATTGAGCGTCGGGTTGTAGCCCACGGCGGTCTGCGACCACAGCTGCTTGACGTCCTCGTACACCTCGGCCAGGGGCAGCGCATGCTCCACCGTGGTGTGGCCGTCCACCACCTGGTTCATGTTGAGCTGGAACAGCGAGGCGCCCTCGGGCACCACCATCATGTTCGTCTGGCGCGCCGCCTCCAGGATCTGCTGGCGCTGTTCGCGACGCGGCTGGTTGTAGCTCTTCACGCTGAAAGCGCCGGCGGCCTTCAGGCGCTTGAGGTGGGTGAGGGCGTCGTCGTAGTTGTTGATGACGGCCGTCACGTCCGCCTTGGCGCCGTACAGGATGGTGCCGGTGCTGAAGATGCGCGGCCCCACCAACTGGCCAGCACGCTGCATCTCGCTGACGGTCAGGATGTCCGAGGTGCGGTTGCTGGGGTCGTGCAGGGTGGTGACGCCAAAGGCCAGCGTGGCGTAGTTGACCCAGCTCTGCTGCGGAATGAACTGGCTCTCGGCCATGGCGCCGTGCCAGTGGGTGTCGATCAGGCCGGGGATCAGCGTCTTGCCCTGCGCCTCGATGACCTGCGTGCCGGCCGGAATGCTGACTTCGTCCGCCTTGCCCACGGCCAGGATGCGCTTGCCTTCGGTGACGAGCACGCCGTGCTCGATCACCTCGTCGCCCCGCATCGTCACGATGCGCGCGCCGCGGAAGGCGATGCGGCCGGTCGGCGCATCGGCCGCCTGCCGGAAGCCGATCTTGAGCCCCTGCTCGCTGCGCTGGAAGCCTTCGGCATAGGCGGCGGCGCGCGGCACGCTGAAAAGCTCATCGCCCAGTGCGTAGTGCAGGGTAGCGCTGTCGCCCGACCAGTGCAGCGATTCCCCGGCGTTCACGTCCAGGCGCTTGACGGGCAGGGCGTCCATCTTGGAACCCACCGTCAGCAGCTTGCCGGTCTGCGGCAAGGGCGTGATGTAGGTGTGGAAGCGCTCGATGAAGCCCAGCCAGCGGCCATCGGGCGAGACGGTGAACTCGGAGGCGAACTCGCCCTTGGCGATGGGTGTTTCCTCGCGCGTGGCCAGATCCAGGCGCACCAGCTTGTGCTCGCTGTCGACCTCGCTGATCGAGCCCGAGCGCGTGAAGAACACCGCCTTGCTGTCCGCGCCCCATTGGGGGCTGTGGCCGGTCTTGCTGAGCTGCTGCAGCTCGCTGCCATCCACGCGGCTCATGAAGAGGCCCTGGCCCAGACCCTGCCAGGGCGTGGTCAGGTAGCCGCCCTTGGCCTTCTGGTAGACGACCGAGCGGCCATCGGGCGAGAGGCGCGGGTGCAGGTACTTGCCCGGTTCCTGGGTGACGACCGTCTCGCGCCCGCTGGCCAGGTGGCGCACGCGCACCTGGCCCAATTTCTCGTCGTTCCAGGTGGTGTAGACGACGGACTGGCCGTCGCGCGAAAAGCTCGGGAACAGCTCGAAGTGCTCGTTCTGCTGGGTCAGGCGGCGCGGCTGGCCGTTCGGCAGCTCCTTCAGGTAGAGATGGCCGAGCGCCGAGTAAACGACACGCTTGCCATCCGGTGCGGTCTGCACCCAGCGCAGCTGGCGCACATCGAACTCCGGTGGGGCCACCTCCTGGGCGAAGCGGATCGACTCGCGGATCTCGCGCGTGTCCTTCACCTGGAAGGGGATCTCGCGTGCCGCGCTCTTGAACGGATCCACCCGCCACAGCTTGCCGCGTGCCCACAGCACCAGTTCCTTGCTGTCCGGCATCCAGGCAAAGGCGGGGTAGACGCCGTAGTAGGACCAGGACTCCTGCAAATCACGCTCCAGCGGGCCCCACACCGGCCACTCGCGGCCACTGTGCAGGTCCTTCAGGAAGAGCATCGACTGGCCCTGGTCCTGCTCCGAGCGCAGCCGGCGCACAAAGGCCAGGTAGCGCCCGTCGGGCGAGGGCGTGGGCCGGATGGCGCCACCCGGGCCGCTGACCAAGGGCTCGCTCGTGCCGTCCTGCAGGTCCTGCCGCACGATGCGGAAGATCTCCTTGTTCGAATCTTTGTTGTACTCAAACACGCGGCCGGGCGTGGCGTCCATTGAGTAGTACAGGTAGCGGCCATCGGGCGAGAGCGCGGGCTCGCCCAGGTCCTTTTGCCAGTTCGGCTTCTCGTTGAGCTGCACGCCCTTGCCGCCGTCCAGGTGGTAGAGCCAGATCTCGCCCGATCCGGCCGAACGCGTGCCGGTGAAGTGCTTGCGCGCGGCGATGTACTGGCCGCTCGGGTGCCAGCTCGGGTTGTTCAGCAGCCGGTAGTCCTCGGTGCTGAGGGCCTTGGCACCGCTGCCGTCGCGGTTCATCACCCAGACGTTGTCGCCGCCGCCGGCGTCGCTGATGAAGGCAATCTTCTGCCCGTCGGGCGAGAAGCGCGCCTGCATCTCCCAGGCCACGGAATGCGTCAGCGCCTGGGCCTGGCCGCCCTCAATCGGCAGCACGTACAGATCACCCAGCAGGTCGAACAGCACCTGCTTGCCATCGGGGCTGACGTCCACGCTCATCCAGGTGCCGCTGCGCACGTCGATGCTTACGTGGCGGGCCTGGCCCGGGGCTTGGTTGACGTTCCAAGCCTTGGGCTTGGCATCTTGCGCGGCGGCCGCGCAGCTGAGCAGGGCAAGGGCGAGGGGAAGGAGGCGGGGCAGAGTCATGCCGCCACCATAGGGTGTTCGCTCACCCGAGCGTGAGAGGAACAGTGCCGGGTTACGAACGTCATGGCGCCATGAAAAAAGGCGCCCGTGGGCGCCTTTGCTGGGCGGTGAAAACCGCTCAGACGACGGTCAGCACCACGTCGATGTTGCCGCGCGTGGCATTGCTGTAGGGGCAGACTTGGTGGGCCGTGGCCACCAGCTTTTCGGCTGCCTCACGCTCCAGGCCGGGCAGGCTGATGGCCATGCGCACGCCGATGCCATAGCCGGCGCCCTTCGGGCCAAAGTCCACCTCGGCGTCGATCTTGGCGTCGGCCGGCACGGCCAGACCCAGCTTGCCGGCCACGGCGCCCATGGCGCCCATGAAACAAGCCGAGTAGCCGGCCGCGAACAGTTGCTCGGGGTTGGTGCCCTGGCCGTTGCCGCCCATTTCGACCGGCTTGGCCAGAGTCAGCTCCAGCGGGCCGGTGCTGGACTTGCCATTGCGGCCGCCGGTGGTGGTGGCGGTAGCGGTGTAGACGACTTTGTCGAGAGCCATGGTGTTTCCTTTGGGGGTGATTGCCGGGTTCAAGCGGCGGTGGGGATCTGTGCCTGCAGCAGCTGTTCGCGCAGCTGGTGCAGGCGTTGCGTCAAAGCCTGCAATTCGTCCAGCGAACAGGCGCTGGCGCAGGCCAGTTGATGGGGAATGTCCAGTGCCCGGGCTTGCAGCGCCTGGCCGGCCGGCGTGAGGCGCACCAGCACTCGGCGTTCGTCGGCAGCATCGCGGCTGCGCACCAGCAGGCCCGCGGCTTCCAGGCGCTTGAGCAGCGGGGTCAGGGTGCCGGAATCCAGCGCCAGGCGCTCGCCCAGCTGGCTCACGGCCTGCTCGTCCTGCTCCCACAGCACCAGCAGCACCAGGTACTGCGGGTAGGTCAGGCCCAGCGGCGCCAGCAGGGGCTTGTAGAGCTTGGTCATGGCCAGCGAGCCGGAGTACAGCGCGAAGCAGAGCTGACGGTCCAGGCGCAGCCACTCGGTGGCGGCGGTGCTGGGCTTGGCGCGGTGCTTGGCTGGCATGGAGCGAACTGTAGTTGGCAATTTAATTGTGCGCAATTCAATCTCAGGACAAGACCGCACGAACCGTGCGGTCTTGCTCAGAAGCTCACAGACCGGCGGCCGCCGTGGCGGCCTCGATCTGCTCGCTCAGCTCCAGCCAGCGCTGCTCCAGCGAATCGGTCTCATCGGCAATCGCCTTCAGGCGCCGGCCGCAGTTGGCGATCGCGCCGGGGTCCAGCGTGCCGGTGGCCAGCTCGGTCTCCAGGCCTTCGCGCTCCTGGCCCAGCTGCACCAGCTTCTTGTCGATGGCCTCGATCTCCTTGCGCAGCGGGCGCGTCTGGTCCGCCAGCTTGGCGCGCGCCTGGGCGGCGGCCTTGCGGTCCTCGCGCTGGGTGGCGGCGGGGGCGTCGTCCGCGCTGGGTGCGGGCGCGGCGGCCGCGCGCAGGGCCTTGGCCTCCTCGCGGGCGCGTTCGTTCAGCCAGCGCTGGTAGTCGTCCAGGTCGCCGTCGAAGGGCTTGAGAGCGCCGTCGGCCACTAGCCAGAATTCGTCGCAAACCTCACGCAGCAGCGCGCGGTCGTGGCTGACGAGCATCACCGTGCCCTCGAACTCGTTCAGCGCGATGGAGAGTGCCTCGCGCGTCTGCAGGTCCAGGTGGTTCGTGGGTTCGTCCAGCAGCAGCAGGTTGGGGCGCTGCCACACCAGCATGGCCAGCACCAGGCGCGCCTTCTCGCCACCGCTGAGCGATCCGACTTCCTGGCTGACCATGTCCCCGGTAAATCGGAACTGGCCGAGGAAATCGCGCAGCTCCTGCTCGCGCGCCTGCGGGCTGACCTCCTTGGCCAGCCGCACCATATGCGCCAGCGGGCCTTCCTCGGGCCGCAGCACGTCCAGCTCCTGCTGGGCGAAATAGCCGATCGTCAGGCCCTTGCCCTCGGTGATGGTGCCGGCCAGCGGTGGCATGGTGCGCGCGATGGTCTTCACCACCGTGGACTTGCCCTGACCATTTGCGCCCAGGATGCCGATGCGCTGCCCGGCCAACACGGTGCGGTCGATCTTGCGCACGATGGCGGTGTCGCCATAGCCGCAGGCCAGGTCGCTGATCGCCAGCATCGGGTTGGGCAGGTTGGCGGGCTCGCGGAATTCGAAGGCGAAATCGGCGGCGGCCAGCACCGGCGCCAGCTTTTCCATGCGCTCCAGCGCCTTGACGCGGCTTTGCGCCTGCTTGGCCTTGGTGGCCTTGGCCTTGAAGCGGTCGATGAAGTGCTGCAGGTGCTTGATGCGGTCCTGCTGCTTCTCGAAGCTGGCCTGCTGCAGCACCTGGGCCTGGGCGCGCAGGGTCTCGAAGGTGGTGTAGTTGCCGCCCCAGCGCGTCAGCTTGGCGTGCTCCAGATGCAGGGTCACGCGGGTGATGGCGTCCAGAAACTCGCGGTCGTGGCTGATCACCAGCAGCGTGCCGGGGTAGCGCGAGAGCCAGCCTTCCAGCCACACCAGCGCGTCCAGGTCCAGGTGGTTGGTGGGTTCGTCCAGCAGCATCAGCTCCGCCGGGTTGATCAGCGTGCGCGCCAGCTGCAGGCGCATGCGCCAGCCGCCGGAAAAGCTGTTCACCGGCGCGTCCAGCTGGTCCACCTTGAAGCCCAGGCCCAGCAGCAGGCTCTGCGCGCGCGGCCGGGCGTCGAAGCTGCCGGCGTCTTGCAGCGCGGCGTGCGCCTCGGCCATCTTCAGGCCGTCATGCGCGGCCTCGGCTTCGGCCAGCAGCTGGCGCGCCTTCAGCAGCGTCAGGTCGCCGTCGAGCACGAAGTCGGTGGCGCCCTGTTCGGTCTCGGGCAGGTGCTGCGCCACCTCGGAAAGCCGCCAGGTGGGCGGCATCTCCGCATCGCCTTTGTCTGCCTGCAGGCGCCCGGCCAGCAGGGCGAACAGGCTGGACTTGCCGGCGCCGTTGGCGCCCACCAGGCCGATGCGCTCCCCGGGTTGCAGGGTGACGGTGGCGTCGTCCAAGACGATCTTGGTGCCGCGGCGGAGGGTGAGGTTGCGCAGGGTGATCACGAAATGCTCAAGCAAAAAGCCAAACGCCGCCCGGGGCAGGGCGGCGCGAGGGGGTACATCCTACCGGGGGCCCGCCAGCAGGCTCTTAGACTGCCCCGATGGCAAGGCTTCCCTCCCTGGTGCTGACCTGCGTGCTCGGCTCGGCCGGGGCGGCGCAGGCGCAGGAGCGCACGCTCACCGTGTGCGTGGATCCGAAGCCGGCGCCACAGGGCTCTGCAGCCTCGGCCACCCCGCCGGCAGCCGAGGTGCAGCCCACTTTCTCCATGGACCTGTTCAGCCAGGTGTTCCGCCGTGCGGGCCAGCCCCTGCGCTTCGTGACGGACCAGCCCTGGGCGCGTTGCCTGTTGTCGGCGGAACGCGGTCAGATCGATTTCGCCCTCGGCGGCTACTACAGCGACACACGGGCCCAGGTCTACGCCTTCTCCATGCCCTACATGACGCTCACGCCCATGGTCTTTTCCCGCGCCAGTCGCCCGGTGCGTCCCCAGCTGGCGGCCGACCTGCAGGGCCTGCGCGGCTGCGGCATGAACGGCGCCAGCTATGCCCACTACGGCCTGGCCGCTGGGGCACTCGACACCGGCGTCAACCGCTACCCCAAACTGTTCGAAAAGCTGCTGCTCGACCGGTGCGACTACGTGCCCGAGGAGCTGGAAGTAGTAGCCGGCATGCAAGTCAACGGGCAGGACATCCTGACCCACCCGCAACTCCTGGCCAGCCCGGCCCGCTGGGCCCGCGGGCCCACCAAGCACCTGATGGCAGCCAAGGGGAGCGCCGCGGCGGCGGTGCTGCCGCAGCTGGACCGGGCGCTGGAGCAGCTGATTCGTGAGGGCGTGGCCGGGGAGCTGTGGGCGCGGCATGTGCCGGGGGTGCCTTACCGGCCTTGATGGCGGGTGGATCACCCCCCTCGCGCATCAACCCCCTGCCTGGGGCATGACCGGGCTGCAGCCCGAAGCGCTTTGACGCAGCGCATTCACACACGCTGACACCTGCGCAGCCGCCGCGCGCGCAGAGTGGGCGCTTCGCCAAGCCGGAGTTGCGCCGTGGAGCCTCAAACCCCGCATCCGCCCGCTGAGACGGCCGCCCCTTCGCCAAGCGGGCACGCCCTTGAAGACCTTTCCGCGGCCCTGGCGCCGCTGCTGGCGGCCGGCGCCTTGCTGAGCGCCTGTGGCGGCGGTGGCTCGGCCAGCGCGCCGCCTGCGCCCGCGCCGACCCCCGTGCCGACGCCGCCGCCCACCCCCGCACCGACTCCTGCCCCGGCGCCTTCACCATCCCCCGCGCCACCTCCTGCGCCACCGGCCATACCCCCCACGCGCCGCGATGCCGCCCGCTTCCTGACCCAGGCCGCTTTCGGCCCGCGCAGCGCCGCCGAAGTCGATGCCCTGGTGGACCAGGGCTTCGAGGCCTGGCTGAACCAGCAGTTCGCGCGGCCCACGGTCTCGCATCTGGCTTACCTGGAAACCCAGCGCGGCCGCGATCAGAAGCCGGGCGAGCGCCCCAAGCTGAGCGAGGAGATGAGCTACGAGGCCGTGTGGCAGCAATGGCTGCAGGGCGAGGACCCGCTGCGCGCGCGCATGAGCTGGGCCCTGCTGCAGATCTTCGTCATCAGCAACATCGCGCCCGACATCCGCCCGCCCGCGATGAGCAGCTACATGGACATGCTGAACCGCCACGCCTTCGGCAACTGGCGCGAGCTGCTGGAGGCCGTGACCCTGCACCCGGCCATGGGCTACTACCTGAACATGCTGGAGAGCGAGAAGGAAGATCCCGCCAAGGGCACCCACCCGAATGAGAACTACGCGCGCGAAGTGCTGCAGCTGTTCTCCATCGGCCTGGTGCAGCTGAACCCCGACGGCACGGTCAAACCCGACGCCAACGGCCAGCCCATCAACACCTATGGCGAGGCCGAGATTCGCGGCTTTGCCAAGGTCTTCACCGGCTGGGGCCATGGGGGCCTGAACACCGCCGACAGCAAGGCCTTCCACCACCACGACGACGAAGTCGATGCGCTCTGGAGCGCGCCCATGAAGGCCTGGCCGGCCTGGCATTCCACGGCCGCCAAGACCCTGCTGGACGGCAAGGTGTTGCCCGCCGGCCAGAGCGCGGAGCAGGACCTGAAGGACGCGTTGGATTGCATCTTTGCCCACCCCAATGTGCCGCCCTTCTTCAGCAAGCAGCTGATCCAGCGCCTCGTCACCAGCAACCCCAGCGCCGCCTACGTGGGCCGGGTGGCGGCCGTGTTCGTCAACGATGGTGCCGGCGTGCGCGGCAACCTGCGCGCGGTGCTGCGCGCCGTGCTGCTCGACACCGAAGCCCGCAGCGCCGCCCCCAACGCCCGCTTCGGCAAGCTGCGCGAGCCCGTGCTGCGCTTCGCCCATCTGCTCCGCGCACTCGATGCCAAGAGCCCCAGCGGCCAGAACCGCATTCACTACCTGGACAGCGCCGACGAAGGCCTGGGGCAGAGCCCGCTGCTGGCGCCCTCGGTCTTCAACTTCTACGCCCCGGCCTACCGCCCGGCCGGGCCGCTCACGCAATCGGCCATGGTGGCGCCCGAGTTCCAGATCACCACCGAAACCAGCGCCGCCGGCTCGCTGAACTTCTTCTACTACCTGTTCAAGAGCGGTAGCTACGGCTGGCCGGAGCAGCACCGCCTGGCCCTGGACCTTGCGCCACTGGAAGCCCTGGCCGCCGACCCGCCCACCCTGGTGGACCGCCTGGACCTGCTGTTCTTCACCCTGCAGATGAGCCCCAGCACCCGCCAGCGCCTGCTGACCCTGCTGCAGGCCTTGCCGGCCAAGGACCCCAAGGCCCGCGTGCGTTCGGCATTGACCTTGATGGCGATGTCCCCCGACTTCGTCACTCAGCACTAAGGGGTAGCCCATGAAGCGACGCCACCTGCTGCAACTCGGCGCCAGCGCCGCCCTGACCCCCTGGCCGGCCCTGCAGGCCCTGGCCCAGACGGCCCCGCCGGCCGGCGACTACAAGGCCCTGGTCTGCCTCTTCCTGTTCGGCGGCAACGACGGCAACAACCTGCTGGTGCCCACCGATTCCCGCTGGGCCGGCTATCAGCGCGCCCGGCCCAATCTGGCCCTGGCGCAGGCCAGCCTGCTGCCGCTGCAGTTCCGCAACAGCAGCGGCCAGAGCTATGGCCTGCACCCGGCCATGCCCGGCCTGCAGGGCCTGGTGAACCGCGGTGAAGCCGCCTTCGTCGCCAACATCGGCCCGCTGCTGGTGCCCACCAGCAAGGCCCAGTTCCAGGCGCGCAGCGTGCCCTTGCCCTACAACCTGTACTCGCACTCCGACCAGCAACTCGGCTGGCAGAGCGCCATGGTCGAAGCCCCCGGCCGCCACGGCTGGGGCGGGCGCCTGCTGGAGCGCACTGTGGCCGCAGGCAGCGCCAACCGCGGCTATGCCGCCATCAGCGTGGCGGGCAGCAACCTCTGGCAGGGCGGCGACCAGGGCCTGACGCCCTACCGCGTTTCATCGAACGGCCAGTTCGGCCTGGACTTCTACAACCCGAGCGGCAGCGACCCGCTGTCCCAAGCCGTCAGCGCCACACTCGCCGAAGCGCGCCAGGATCCGTTCGAGCAGACCTGGCTGCAGGTGCTGGGCCGTTCCATCGAGAACCAGCGCGTGCTCGCCAGCGCCCTGCAGGCCAGCACGCTGACGACCGTGTTCCCCGACACCGGCCTGGGCCGCCAACTCGCCACCGTGGCGCGCCTCATCAAGGCCCGCACCACCCTGGGTCTGAGCCGTCAGAGCTTCTTTGCCAGCATCGGCGGCTTCGACACCCATGGCGACGACCAATTGCAGCGTCAGAACGAATTGCTCGGCGAGATCGACGGCGCGGTCACGGCCTTCCATGCGGCGCTGACCGAGTTGGGCCTGACGCGCCAGGTCGCGCTGTTCAGCGCCAGCGACTTCGGCCGCAACCTGCCCAGCAACGGCGCTGGCACCGACCATGGCTGGGGCAACCACCAGTTCCTGCTCGGCGGCCCGACGCCGGGCGGGCGCCTGCTCGGCCGGTTTCCGGAGCTGGTGGTCGGCGGGCCGGACGACGCCGGGCAGGGCGTGTGGATTCCCAGCACGGCGACCGAGCAGCTCGGGCGCGAGTTGGCGCAATGGTTTGGCGCCGATGCCGACATGCTGGCCGCCACCTTCCCGCATGGGGCGGCGTTCGAGCGGATTCAGGGCTGGGTGTAGATCAGCCGAGCTGCTCGCGGGTCAGCAGCAGCACCATGTCCCCACCTGCCGAGGTCTCCAGCCACACCGGCTCCAACTCCGGGAACGCCGCCTCAAAGAACGGCCGCTCGTGGCCGATCTCCAGCACCAGCACGCCACCCTCGTTGAGGTGCGCCGGCAGCTCCGCCAACAGGCGGCGGATGAAGTCCATGCCATCGGCCCCGCCGGCCAGCGCCAGCTCGGGTTCGGCGCGGAACTCGGGGGGCAGGGCGGCCATGGACTGGGCGTTGACGTAGGGCGGGTTGCAGAGCACCAGGTCGAAGCGCTGGCCGGCGACGGCGGAGAGGCCGTCGCCTTGGACCAGACGGATGCGCTCCTGCAGGCCGTGGCGTTCCATGTTGCGCTGGGCCACGGCCAGGGCGTCGGGGCTGAGGTCGGCGCCGGTGACTTGCACTTCGGGCCAGGCCATGGCGGCCAACACGGCGAGCGAGCCGTTGCCGGTGCACAGGTCCAGCACCGCTTGGGTGTGCTCGCCCAGCCAGGCGTCGAAGCTGCCCTCGGCGATCAGCTCGGCGATGAAGCTGCGCGGCACGATGGAGCGGCGGTCGATGAAGAAGGGCACGCCCTGTAGCCAGGCCTCGCCCGTGAGGTAGGCGGCGGGTTGGCGGGTGCTGATGCGTTGCTCGATCAGGGCCGCCACCTCGGCCTGCTGGGTCGGCGTCAGCGCATCCTCGGCATGGTCGTCCAGCGCGTCCAGCGGCAGGCCCAGGCGCCAGAGCGTCAGCCAGGCGGCTTCGTCAAAGGCGTTGAGCGTGCCCTGGCCAAAGGCCACGCCGGCGGCTTGCAGGCGCGCGGCGCCGGCTTCGATGCAGTCGATGAGTTTCAAGAGGAACTTGCGGTGGTGATGCGGCTCAGCCCTCTTCCGGCATCACGTCCAGCGTGATCTCGGTGAAGGTGGCGGTATCGGCCGGGGCGTCTTCCTGCTTGGCGGGGGCGCGCGAGACGGGTTCTTGCGTGTTCTGCAGGCGCCAGAGCAGGTTGGTGGGCGAATCGGCAAAGGCCAGGCCCTCTTCGCGGCTGATGGTGCCGTTCTCGATCAGCTTGGCAAAGTGCTCTTCGTAGGTCTGCGAGCCCTCGGCCATGGATTTCTCCATCGCTTCCTTGACGCCGTTGAAGTCGCCTTGCTCGATCAGCTCGGACACCAGCTTGGTGTTCATCATGATTTCCACCACCGGCACGCGGCCACCGCTTTGAGCGCGCACCAGGCGCTGCGAAATGATGGCCTTGAGGCCGGCGGCCAAGTCGCCCAGCAAGGCGGGGCGGCTTTCCGGCGGGTAGAAGGACAAGATGCGGTTCAGCGCGTGGTAGCTGTTGTTGCCGTGCAGCGTGGCCAGCACCAGGTGGCCGGAGAGCGAGTACGAAATCGCCGCGGTCATGGTCTCGCGGTCGCGGATCTCGCCGATCAGGATGCAGTCGGGCGCCTGGCGCAGGCAGTTCTTCAGGGCGATCTGCAGGCTGGCGGTGTCGCGCCCGATCTCGCGCTGGTTCACCACCGACTTCTTGTTCTGGAACAGGTACTCGATCGGGTCCTCGATGGTGAGGATGTGCCCGGCGATGGTCTGGTTGCGCTTTTCCAGCATGGCGGCCAGCGTCGTGCTCTTGCCGGTGCCGGTGGCGCCCACCATCAGCACCAGGCCGCGCTTTTCCAGCACCAGGTTGCCGAGGATCTCGGGCAGCTTGAGTGTTTCCAGCGCCGGGATGGTGTGCGAGATATGCCGGAACACCGCGGCGATGGAACCCCGCTGGCGAAAGCCGCTCAAACGGAAGCTGCCGACCTTGGAGATCGAGATCGCCATGTTGAGCTCGCCGTTCTCGTCGAGCTCCTGCAGCGCCTTCTGGTCCAGCAGCTCCGCAATCAGCTGGCGCGGCTGGTTTACGGCCAGGGCCTGATCGGACAGCTGCACGACCTGGCCGTTCAGCTTGATCAGCACCGGCATATTGGCCGAGAGGTAGCAGTCCGAGGCTCCCTTTTCGGCCATCAGGCGCAGGTTGCGATCCATGTTTCCCGCCATGGTGGCTTCCTTGGTACCTGTGCGCGTCCGAGGCGGGGGCGGGCGGCCTGGGGCCGCCCGAGGCTCAGGCGCGCAGCAATTCGTTGATGGAGGTCTTGGCGCGCGTTTGCGCGTCCACCTTCTTGACGATCACGGCAGCGTACAGGTTATAGCGTCCGCCATCGCGCGGCAGGCTGCCGCTGATGACGACCGAGCCGGCCGGCACGCGGCCGTAGCTGGTTTCGCCGGTTTCGCGGTCGTAGATCGGGGTGCTCTGGCCGATGTAGACGCCCATCGAGATCACCGAGTGTTCCTCAACGATCACGCCTTCCACCACCTCGGAGCGGGCACCGATGAAGCAGTTGTCTTCGATGATGGTGGGGTTGGCCTGCAAGGGTTCGAGCACGCCGCCGATGCCCACGCCGCCGCTCAGGTGCACGTTCTTGCCGATCTGCGCGCACGAACCCACGGTGGCCCAGGTGTCCACCATCGCGCCTTCGTCCACATAGGCGCCGATGTTGACGTAGGAAGGCATCAGCACCACGTTCTTGGCCACGAAGCTGCCGCGCCGCGCCACCGCGGGCGGCACCACGCGCACGCCGCTGGCGCGGAAATCGGCCTCGCTCCAGCCGGCGAACTTGGGTTCGACCTTGTCGAAGAAGGCGAGCTGGCCGGCGTCGGCGCTGCCCATCACGCGGTTGTCGTTCAGGCGGAAGCTCAGCAGCACCGCCTTCTTGATCCACTGGTGCACTTCCCACTGGCCCACGCCCTGGCGGCTGGCCACGCGCAGGCGGCCGGCGTCCAGCTCGGCCAGCACATGGTTCACGGCCTCGCGCACCGCGGCGGGGGCGCTGGTGGGGCTGAACTCGGCGCGCTGTTCCCAGGCGGCTTCGATGGTGGATTGCAGACTGCTCATGGCTGGCTTTCGATGAAGGTTCGAATGCGCTGCGCGGCTTGCACGCAGGCCTCGACTTCGGCGACGAGGGCCATGCGCACGCGCCCCTGGCCGGGGTTGCGTCCGCCAGCGGCGGGGTTGGCCCGCGCCAGCAGGCTGCCGGGCAGCACCTGGACGTTGCATTGTCCGAGCAGCGCCTTCGCGAACTCGATATCGCAGCCTCCGCACAGGGTCTTGGGCACGCCGGCCCACAGATAGAACCCGGCGTCCGGTGCCGCCACGTCCAGCACGTCTTGCAGCAGCGGCAGCACGGCGGCGAACTTGGCCTGGTAGGCGGCGCGGTTTTCCACCACATGGGCCTCGTCGTTCCAGGCGGCGATGGACGCGGCCTGCACCACCGGGCTCATGGCGCTGCCGTGGTAAGTGCGGTAGAGCGTGAAGGCCTTGATGAGGGCGGCGTCACCCGCCACGAAGCCGCTGCGCAGGCCGGGCACCGAGCTGCGCTTGGAAAGGCTGGTGAAGCTGATCAGGCGGCGGAAATCGTGCCGGCCCAGCTTGGCGGCGGCTTCCAAACCGCCCAGCGGTGGCTGCTCGGCCAGATAGATCTCGGAATAGCACTCGTCCGCAGCGATGACGAAGCCGTGGCGGTCGGACAGCTCAAAGAGCCGCTGCCATTCAGCCAGCGGCATCACTGCCCCGCTGGGGTTGCCGGGCGTGCAGACGTAGACCAACTGCGTGCGCGCCCAGACATCTTCAGGAGTGGCGCCCCAATCGGCCGCGAAATTGCGGAGCGGGTCGCTGTCCGCAAAGGCCAGCTGCGCGCCGGCCAGCAGGGCCGCGCCCTCATAGATTTGATAGAAGGGATTGGGCACCACCACCGTGGCGCCGGGCCGGCTGGCGTCAACAACGGTCTGCGCGATGGCAAACAGGGCTTCGCGCGAGCCGTTGCAGGGCAGCACCTGCGTGGCGGCGTCCAGTTGCAGGCCATAGCGGCGCTGGATCCAGGCCGCGATGGCGCCGCGCAGCTCCGGGCTGCCGGCCGTGGCCGGGTAGTTGGAGAGCCCGGCCAGGTTCTCGCGCAGGGCTTCCAGCACCACCGCGGGGGCCGGGTGGCGCGGCTCGCCCAGGCCCAGGCTGATGGCGGGCAGGGCGGGGTTGGGGGTGATGCCCGCTTGGAGCGCGCGCAGGCGCTCGAAGGGGTAGGGCTGCAGCAGCTCCAGGCGCGGATTCATCGGCCCTGAAACCCGTCAGCCCAGCATGCCGGTTTCACGCGGGAACTCGGCGCCGCCGAACTCCACCGGGGCCTGCGGCTTCCAACCCTTCTTGCGGTGCTCAACCACCACGTTCGTGTAGATGCCGCCGCGCACGTACCAGCGCGCCTTGACGCGGCAGAAGCGCGGGTTCGTGGCCTTGACGATGTCGTCCAGGATCTGGTTCGTCACCGCTTCGTGGAAGGCGCCCTCGTCGCGGTAGCTCCACATGTACATCTTCAGGCTCTTGAGCTCGACACACCACTCGTCGGCCACCATCTCGATGACGAAGTGGGCGAAGTCCGGTTGCTTGGTCAGCGGGCAGTGGCAGGTGAACTCGGGCACCTGGAACTGCAGCAGGTAATCGCGCTGCGGGGCTGGGTTCGGGAAGACCTGCAGCTCCTTGCTCGGAAGCGAGGGCGGGTTGACCGGGGCTTGCCGCTGGGAAGCGGGCGGGCTCTTCTTCTTGCTGGTGGCCATGGCGTGGCATGCGGGTTTGCGAGGGGGCGCGATGCTATCATCCGCGCCCTTTTTTGCCCCGGTTTTCATAGAGAAAACCCGCGTCCTGGACGCACCCCATGCGGCTCAACTCCATCAAGCTTTCGGGCTTCAAGTCCTTTGCCGACAACACGGTGTTCCAGCTGCCGGGGCAGCGCGTGGGCGTCGTCGGGCCCAATGGCTGCGGCAAGTCCAACATCATGGACGCGGTGCGCTGGGTGCTGGGCGAAAGCAAGGCCAGCGAGCTGCGTGGCGAGTCCATGCAGGACGTCATCTTCAACGGCAGCAACACGCGCAAGCCCGCCAGCCGGGCCTCGGTGGAGCTGGTGTTTGACAACAGCCTGGCCCGTGCCGGTGGCGCTTGGAACCAGTTCAGCGAGATTGCGGTGAAGCGCGTGCTGACGCGCGATGGCACCAGCTCTTACTTCATCAACAACCAGGTGGTGCGCCGCAAGGACGTGCAGGACGTCTTCCTGGGCACGGGCCTGGGGCCGCGTGCCTACGCCATCATTGGCCAGGGCACCATCAGCCGCATCATCGAGAGCAAGCCCGAGGAGCTGCGGCTCTTCCTGGAAGAAGCGGCCGGGGTCAGCAAGTACAAGGAGCGCCGGCGCGAGACCGAGAACCGGCTCAAGGACACGCGCGAAAACCTGACGCGCGTGGAAGACATCCTGCGCGAGCTGGACAGCAACCTGGAACGCCTGGAGCGCCAGGCCGAGGTGGCCACCAAGTACCGCGAACTGCAAGGCCTGGGCGAGCGCCGCCTGCACCAGCTCTGGTTCCTGAAGAGCCGCGACGCCGCGCGTGAGTTCGAGCGCGTGCAGGCCGCTGGGCGCGAGGCGGTGAATGCGCTGGAAGCGCGCATTGCCGACCTGCGCGCCATCGAGGCCCGCCTGGAAGAAGTGCGCCAGGCCCACTTCGCTGCCGGCGACACCCTGCACGCCGAGCAGGGCCGCTTTGCCGAAGCCCAGCTGGCCGTCAGCCGCCTGGAAGAGCGCATCCGCTATGTGGTGGAGGCACGCAACCGGGCCGGCAGCCGGCGTGACGAGATCCGCGGCCAGCAGGCGCTGTGGAACGAGCGCGCCGCCCAGGCCGCTGCCGAGCTGGAACAGCTGGCCGAGCAGATGGCCACCGGCTATGAAGAGAAGGAACTGGCCGCCGCCCGCGCCGAAGAAATGGCGGCGCAGCTGCCGGACCTGGAGGACGCCCTACGCGCCGCCCAGGCGCGCGCCAATGAGCAGCGCCAGGTGGCGGTGCAGGTGCAGCAGCAGATCCAGGTGCTGGCCGCCGAGAGCCGCGCGCTGGACGAGCAGGCCCGCTCGCTGCGTCAGCGCCGCGAGCGCCTGGACGCCCAGAAGGCGACGCTGAACCTGCCCGATGCGGCGGCGGTGGATGCACTGAAGGAACGCTCGGCCGAGGCCGACGCGCAATGGGAAGAGGCCCAGGCCCGCGTGGAAGACCTGAGCGAGCGCGAGCCCGAGCTGGAGGCCGCGCGCCGCGCCGCCCAGGCCGATGCGCAGGCCCAGTCCGCGCAGCTCGCGCAGATCAACGCCCGCCTGGAGGCCCTGCGCGCGCTGCAGGAAAAGGTGCAGAGCCAGGGCAAGCTCGGCCCCTGGCTGGAGAAGCAGGGCCTGGCGAACCTGACAGCGCTGTGGAAGCGCCTGCACATCGAGCCCGGCTGGGAAACCGCGCTGGAAGCCAGCATGCGCGAGCGCATGGCGGCCATCGAGGTCTCGCGCCTGGACCTGGTGCGAGCCTTCGAGCAGGACGCGCCGCCCACGCGCATGGCCTTCTACACGCTGACCGAGGCCTCGCCCCCACCCACCCACCACGCCCTGCCCGAGCTGACCTCGCTGCTGCGCGTGGAGCAGCCGGGCCTGAAGGCGCTGCTGGCCGACTGGCTGGACGGCGTGTACACCGCGCCCGACCTGGCCACCGCGCTGGCGCAGCGCGACCAGCTGGGCCATGGCGAGCTGATCGTCACGAAAGCCGGCCACGCCGTCTCGCGCCAGGCCGTGGCCTTCTACGCGGCGGACAGCGAACAGGCCGGCCTGCTGGCGCGCGCCCAGGAGATCGAGACCCTGGAGCAGCAGCGCCGCGAACAGGAGCTGCGCGCCGATGACGCCCGCGCCGCCCAGGGCCGGGCCGACCAGGCCCATGCCGCCGTGGCCGGCCAGCTGGCCGAGGCGCGCCGCGCCGCCGAAGCCCTGCGCGCCCAGGCCCATGGCCTGCAGGTGGAGAGCCTGCGCCTCTCGCAGGCCTTCGACGCCGCCCATGCCCAGGCCAGCCGCCTGCGCGAGGAGCTGGCCGAGCTGGACGCCGCCGAGGAAGGCCTGCTGGAGCGCCGTGCGCAGGGCGAGGCGCGCTTTGAGGAGCTGGACATCCAGCTCGCCGAGGCGCAGCAGCGCCACGCCGATCTGGAAGAGGCCGTGATCCAGGCGGACCGCCGCCTGAACGATGCGCGCGAGGCCCTGCGTCAGGCCGAGCGCCGCGCCCAGGAGGCGCAATTCGGCGCCCGCGCCTTGCTGGCCCGCCAGGCCGAGCTGCAGCGCGCCCAGGCCACCGCCGTGCAGGAGGCCAAGGGCGGCGACGACCAGCTGGCCCGCCTGGACGTGGAACTGGCCGAGCTGGACGACAGCGCCGCCCAGGCCGGCCTGCAAGACGCGCTGGACGCCAAACTGGCCGCCGAAGGCGTGCTGGCCCAGGCCCGCAGCGCCTACGACGACCTGAGCGCCCAGCTGCGCAAGGCCGACGAGGAACGCCAGGCCACCGAGCGCGCGCTCGACCCGCTGCGCGCGCGCATCACCGAGCTGCAGCTGGAAGAGCAGGCCGCCCAGCTGGGCGGTGCGCAGTTCCGCGAGCAACTGGAAGCGGCCGGCGTCGACCAGGAAGCCCTGGCCCAGGGCATCGAGACCGAGGGCGTGCGCCTGACCGGCCTGCAGGGCGAGATCGACCGCATCCAGCGCGAGATCGCCGCGCTCGGCGCCGTCAACCTGGCCGCGCTGGAAGAGCTGGGCAGCGCACGTGAACGCAAGACCTTCCTGGACGCCCAGATGGCCGACCTGCTGGCGGCCATCAAGACCCTGGAAGACGCCATCCGCCGCATCGACCTCGAAACCCGCGACCTGCTCAAGGGCACCTTCGACCGCGTCAACAGCGAGTTCGGCCGCATGTTCCCCAGCCTGTTCGGCGGCGGCCAGGCCAAGCTGGTGATGACGGGCGACGAGATCCTTGATGCCGGCGTGCAGGTGCTGGCGCAGCCGCCCGGCAAGAAGAACAGCACCATCCATCTGCTCAGCGGCGGCGAGAAGGCCCTCACCGCCATCGCCCTGGTGTTCGCCATCTTCCAGCTCAACCCCGCCCCCTTCTGCCTGCTGGACGAAGTGGACGCACCGCTGGACGACGCCAACACCGAACGCTATGCCCGCCTGGTGAGCGAGATGAGCCGCGGCACGCAGTTCCTCTTCATCAGCCACAACAAGATCGCCATGGAAATGGCCGAGCAGCTGATCGGCGTGACCATGCAGGAGCAGGGTGTCAGCCGCGTGGTGGCGGTGGACATGGAAGCTGCCCTGACCATGGCCGAGGCTTGAACCAGAATCCCGCCCCATGACCCTCACCCTGACCCAAGCCCTGATGCTGGCCGGCGCTGCCGTGCTGCTGGCCCTGTTGGTGCAAGGCTGGTGGATCAGCCGCAAGGCTGGCCCGCGCCGCCCCGAGCCCGACAGCCTGCAGCGACAGGAACCCGGCCTTGGCGGCAAGGGCGAGCGCAGCGCTGAAGGCAGCGTGATGGAGTCGGTGCTCGACGTGCTGCACGAAGGCGACGCGGCCGCCGCGCATGCCAACGCCCATGCCGACACCCTGCCCATGGTGGTGCGCAAGGCACAAAGCACCCAGCGCCGCAGCGGCCCGCGCCTGGATGCGCTGATCGACGTCATCGCCGTGCTGCACGTCGAATCGCCCGTCAGCGGCGACGCCGCCTTGCAGCACTTGCCCGCCAGCCGCCGCGCCGGCACCAAACCGCTGGCCATCGAGGGCCTGAACACCGAAACCGGCGAGTGGGAGCTGCCGGTGGCCGGTGAGCGCTACGGCGAGTTCCAGGCCGGGCTGCAGATGGTGAACCGCGCCGGCCCGCTGGGCGAGATCGAGTACTCCGAGTGGGTGCAAAAGGTGCAGGCCTTTGCCGACGGCGTGGGCGCGATGGCCGACTTCCCCGACATGCTGGAAGCGGTGGCCCGGGCCCGCGAACTCGATCAGTTCGCCAGTGCCAACGACGCCCAGCTGGCCGTGGGCCTGAAGGCCAAGGGCGCCGCCTGGACCCTGGGTTTCGTGACGCAGGCCGCCGCCAAGCGCGGCCTGGTGCCCGGCGCCTTGCCCGGCCGCCTGGTGCTGCCAGGCGCTGAGGAAGGCGAGCCCCCGATGCTGGTGCTGCAGTACGACCCGCAGGCCGCCTTGGCCGAAGAAGGCGAGGCCCCGCCGCTGCGCGAGGCCACGCTGCTGTTCGATGTGCCTCAGACCCCCGAGTCTCAGGAGCCCTTTGCGGCCCTGCAGGAAGTCGCCCGCCTGCTGGCGCGCGACCTGGAGGCCGAGGTGGTGGACGGCGGCGGCCGGCCGCTCGGGCCGCATGGCTTTGCCGCCATCCACGAGGAGCTGGGCCGGCTGTACAAGGTGCTGGCCTCGCGCGATCTGGCGGCGGGTAGCGCGGTGGCGCGGCGACTCTTTAGCTGAGCCCGGAGCAAGAACCGTCCTGAGGACGGTTCGACCCCGGGCGAAGGACGGCGCCTGTCTCGCAGGCGCCGGCTGTGGACGCACACCACGTGGCAGTCCAGCAGCCGGGACGGTTCGACCCCGGGCGAAGGACGGCGCCTGTCTCGCAGGCGCCGGCTGTTGGCGCTCAAGCCGTGGGTGCGCCTCGGCCCGAGTCTGACCAAATGAGCGCGGAGAATCCCGCGCCATGCCGACCCCTGCCGCTGACCTTCTTACACGCGCCGCCGAACTGCGCGAGCAACTGCACCACCACGCCCACCAGTACTACGTGCTGGATGCGCCCGAGATCCCCGACGCCGAGTACGACCGCCTGTTCCAGGCGCTGCAGGCGATCGAGCGCGAGCACCCCGAACTGCGTACGGCCGACAGCCCGACCCAGCGTGTGGGTGCCGCGCCGCTGCCCGAGCTGCAGCCGGTGCGTCACGCCGTGCCCATGCTGTCGATCGAGACCGAGACCGACACCACGCCGGCCGGCGCCGAGGCCTTTGATGCTCGCGTGCGCCGCGAACTTGGGCTCGACTTGGCCGACCCCGAAGTGGAGTACGCCGCCGAGCTGAAGTTCGACGGCCTGGCCATCAACCTGCGCTACGAGCAGGGCCTGCTGGTGCAGGCGGCCACGCGCGGCGACGGCGAGACCGGCGAGGACGTCACGCAAAACATCCGCACCATCGGCCAGATCCCGCTGCGTCTCAAAGGCTGCACGGCCCCGGTGCTGGAGGTGCGCGGCGAGGTCTACATGCGGCGCGACGACTTCGAGCGCCTGAACGAGCGCCAGCGCGAGCGCGGCGAGAAGACCTACGTGAACCCGCGCAATACCGCCGCCGGTGCGGTGCGCCAGCTCGACCCCGGCGTGACGGCGCAGCGCCCGCTGTCTTTCTACGCCTACGGCCTGGGCGAGGTGCAGGGCTGGGAGCTGCCGGCCACGCATGCGGGTCTGCTGGACGCGCTGCAGCAGCTGGGCCTGCCGGTCTGCGCCGAGCGCGTGGTGGCCCAAGGTGCAGCTGGCCTCGTCGCCTTCCACCAGCGCGTGGCGGCGCTGCGCGACGGCCTGCCCTTCGACATCGACGGCGTGGTCTACAAGGTCAACCGCCGCGCGCTGCAGCAGCAGCTGGGTTTCAAGACGCGCGAACCACGCTGGGCCGTGGCACACAAGTACCCGGCGCAGGAGCAGGCCACGCGGCTCAATGGCATCGACGTGCAGGTCGGCCGCACCGGCAAGTTGACGCCGGTGGCGCGGCTGGAGCCGGTGTTCGTGGGCGGCACCACGGTGACGAACGCGACCCTGCACAACCTTTTCGAGCTGCGCCGCAAGGGCGTGCGCGTGGGCGACCGCGTGATCGTGCGCCGCGCCGGCGATGTGATTCCCGAGGTGGTGGGCCGCATGCCCGAAGCCCGCGCGGCCTACGTGCCCAATTTCGCCATGCCCAAGGCCTGCCCGGCCTGCGGCAGCGCCGTGGAGCGCGACAAGGGCTCGATCGAGCACCGCTGCACCGGCGGCCTGGTGTGCCCGGCACAGCGCAAGCAGGCCCTGCTGCATTTCGCCGGCCGGCGCGCCATGGATGTGGAAGGCCTGGGCGACAAGATCGTCGACCAGCTGGTGGATGCCGGCCTGGTGCGCACCCTGCCCGATCTCTACCGGCTCGGCTTCGTGCAGCTGGCTGCGCTGGAACGCATGGGCGAGAAGAGTGCGGCCAAGCTGGTGGAGCGGCTGGAGGCCAGCAAGCAGACCACGCTGGCGCGTTTCCTGTTCAGCCTGGGTATCCGCCATGTGGGCGAGGCCACGGCCAAGGAACTGGCGCGGCACTTTGGCAAGCTGGAAGCGCTGATGGACGCCGACGAGGCCGCGCTGTTGCAGGTGGCCGATGTAGGCCCGGTGGTGGCGCACAGCATCCACAGCTTCTTTGCCCAGCCCCTGAACCGCGAGGCCGTGAACCAGCTGCGCGCCTGCGGTGTGCACTGGGCGGAAGGCGAGGGCGCGGCCAGCAGCCCGCAGCCGCTGTCGGGCAAGACCTTTGTGCTGACCGGCACCCTGCCCACGCTGAGCCGCGACGAGGCCCAGGCGCTGATCGAGGCGAAGGGCGGCAAGGTCAGTGGCTCGGTGTCGAAGAAGACCCATTACGTGGTGGCCGGCGAGGCCGCCGGCAGCAAGCTCGCCAAGGCTCAAGAATTGGGCGTGGCCGTGCTGGACGAGGCCGGCCTGCAAGCCCTGTTGAACAACCCAAGCGAGGAGAAGCGCAATGAGTGACAAGCCCGAGTCCGTTGAGCTGCAGCAGCTGCAGGACTACCGCTTCGAGATCCGCTTTGCCGACGGCCTGCCGCCCCTGCAGGCGGACGAGCCGGCGCCGCTCGGCGCGGGCGAAGGCCCATCACCGGTGCAGCTTCTGGCCTCGGCCGTGGGTAATTGCCTCAGTGCGTCGCTGCTGTTCGCGCTGCGCAAGTACAAGCAGGCGCCGGAACCGATTGGCTGCCGTGTTGCCGCCGACGTGGGGCGCAATGCCGAGGGCCGCTTGCGGGTGCTGGGGCTGCAGGCCACGCTCACCCTGGGCGTGCCGGCCGCTCAGCTGCAACACCTGGACCGCGTGCTGGCCAGCTTCGAGGCCTACTGCACGGTCACGCAGTCCGTTTCAGCGGCCATCCCGGTTCAGGTGAGCGTGCTCGACTCGACCGGCGCGGTGCTCAAGTAGGCCGCGGCCACAGGCCCAGGGCCAGCGCCGTGCCGGCCAGCACCAGCAGGCCACCGCCCAGCATCCCGAGGCTCAGCGCCTCTGCCAGGAAGAGGGCGCCCCAGAGCACGGCGAACACCGGGATCAGGAAGGTGACGGTGATGGCCTGGGTGGGGCCCACGCGGGCCATCAAGCGGAAGTAGAGGATGTAGGCCACGCCCGTGCACAGCAGGGCCAGGGCGGCCAGGTGGCCCCAGGCCGCGGGGCTGGGCCACTGCGCCGGCCAGGCCCACAGGCCGAAGGGCAGCAGCCACAGCGCCGCGGCGAGCTGGCTGCCAGCCGCCACCGCCAGCGGCGGCACGCCCGGCAGCCAGCGCTTGGTGGCCACGGCGCCGAGCGCGTAGTTCAGCGTGGCCAGCAGGCAGGCCAGCACGGCGCCCAGGCTGGCGTCCAGGTTCAACCCGGTGCGTTCGGCCGCCAGCCGCACCACACCGGCAAAGCCCAGCAGCAGACCCAGGCTGCGCCAGGCACCCGGCGCCTGCGCCAGCCACACCCAGGCCACCAGGGCGCCCCACATCGGCGTGGTGGCGTTGAGGATGCTGGAGAGCCCCGCCGGCAGGTGCAGCGCGGCGAAGGCGTAGAGCGCGAAGGGCAGGGCGGAGTTCAGGAAGCCCACGGCCAGCAGCGCCCGCAGGCGGCCGCGCCACACGCCCAGGCCCTGGCGCCAGGCCAGCAAGGGCAGCAGGAACAGCGCCGCGCCGGCCACGCGCACAAAGGCCAGACTGAGCGCGCCGAACTCCGGCCCGGCCAGGCGCATGAATAAGAAAGAAGCGCCCCAGATGGCGGCGAGCAACAGCAGCTCGGCGAGATCGCTGGCTCGCATGCTCAGGCCAATTCCAGTGACTGCTGGCCGGGCAGAGCGCTTGGGCGGCGGTAGTCCACGCCCTCGGCATCCAGCAGCGCGCACTTCATGGCCAGGCCGCCGGCATAGCCGGTGAGCGAGCCATCGGCGCCCAGCACGCGGTGGCAGGGCACCAGCACGCCGATGGGGTTGCGACCCACGGCGGCGCCCACGGCCCGGCTCTTGTTCGGGTCGCCCAGCTGGCGCGCCAACGCGCCGTAGCTGCTGTGGCCGCCGCGGGGGATCTGCAGCAGCAGGGCCCAGACGCGGCGCTGGAAGTCCGTGCCCTGCGGGTCCAGCGGCGGCAGGGCGGGGTCGCCGCGCAGCGTGGGCCAGTCCTCCAGCAGCTGCAGGGCCTGCTGGAACCAGGGGTGCTGGGGTTCATCGGGCAGGGTCAGCCAGCCCGGATGGTGGGCCTGGGTGTCGCTCCACAGGCCGGCCAGCCCGCGTTCGGTGCGGCGCATCAGCATCGGGCCCCAGCGGGTGGGCAGATGGCATTGGGCGACGAACGGTGTCTTCATGGGGCGGCATTCCAGAGTTGCAGCACGGCGTAGCTGCGATAGGGGGCACAGGCTTCGGGCTGCACCTGCGGGTGGCGTTCGAGCTGCTGGCGCAGGATGACGTCGCCGGGCAGGAAGCGATCCGGGTGCGGCCAGCCGCGCATAAGCAGGTAGGCGGCCGTCCAGGGGCCGATGCCGGGCAGCTCGGTGAGCTCGCGCTCGGCCAGCGCGGGCTCGCCCTGGCGGCGCGCAAAGCGCAGCTGCGGCCAGGCGCGCGCCAGCGCCTGCAAGGCCTGTGCGCGTTTGAGCGGCATGCCTAGTGCGGCGATGTCCTCGGCCGGCACGGTGGCCAGCTCCTCGGGGCGCGGGAAGCGGTGCGTGGGGCCACTCTCCAGGCGTTCCTCGGCCGGCAGCGGCTGCCCATAGCGTTCCACCAGGCGCGTGGCCAGGGTGCGCGCAGCGGCCACGGTGACCTGCTGGCCCAGGATGGCGCGCAGGCCGAGCTCGAAGCGATCCGGGCAGCCGGGCAGGCGCAGCCCCGGCAGCACGGGCAGGCCGGCGGCCTGCAAATGGGCGTCGATGATGGCCGGGTTGGCATCCAGGTCCAGCCAGCTGCGCACGCCCGCCAGCACGGCGCCGGGCTGCTGCCACAGCAGCGGGCTCAGCTCCAGCTCCACCGCGCGCTCGCCCAGCCGGGCGCGCAGCTGGCCCCAGCGCCCGTCGCTGAGCGGCCAGCAGCGCGTGATGGTGCGGGCGTTTTCGTTCACCTCCTCCACCGCCGGCACGGCGCGCAGCCCCAGGAAGCGCAGCAGATGCTCGGTCGCGAAGGGCGGACGCAGGCCAAGCTGCAGCCGGGCGCGCGGTGCATTCGAGCCCGGCTTGGCCTGGCGGCGCAAATCCCCCGGCACCAAGCGGTAATGCTGGGCCCAGGCGGCGTGGAAGGCGCGTGCGCTGCCAAAGCCGGCCCGCAAGGCCACGTCGGCAATGGGCAGATCGGTGTCGGTCAGCAGGGCCTTGGCAAGCAGCAGGCGTTGGGTCTGCTGGTATTGCAGCGGGCTCACGCCCCAGTGCTGCTGAAAGATGCGGCGCAGATGCCGGTCCGTCACGCCCAGCTCCGCCGCCAGGTCGGCCAGACCCTGCAGCCAGCCGGCATCCAGGCGTTCGCGCGCGGCCTGGGCCAGTTGCTCGCTGGCCACCAGAGCCGAGAACGCGCGCGGCGCCAGTTCCGGCCGGCACTTGCGGCAGGGCCGGTAGCCGGCCGCTTCCGCCGCGGCGGCCAGCTCGTAGAAGCTGCAGTTGGCCGCCTTGGGTGTGCGCACGCGGCACACCGGGCGGCAGTACACGCGGGTGCTGGAAACGGCCACAAACCACTGCCCGTCAAAGCGCGGGTCGCGGGCGGTGAGGGCGGCGTAGCAGGCGTTGGGGTCGAGCAGCATGGCGGCATTGTTGGCCGCGCCACGCTCACGCGCGTGCTGTTTTCGGACCTGTCCCCAGCAGCCGGGCCAAGAGGGGGTGCTGGATCTTGCGTTCGGCGGCCAGGGCCACGAACTGCTCGTGCACGCCGTCGATGGGGGCAATCGGCTCGACGCCGTAGTGCGACTGCAGTTCGCCCGCCAGACCGCTGACGGCGGCGAACACCCCGAGTCCGGCGGCGCCGAAGGTCTTGAGCAGGGCGCTGTCCTGGAACTCGCCGGCAATGCGCGGGCGCAGGCCATGGCGCTCGAACCAGCGCTCCAGCCCCAGGCGGATGGCGGCGTGGCCGGTGGGCAGCAGCACGGGCAGGTCCGCCAGGCGGGCGGGATAGTCCACGCGCGCTGCGGCGGCCAGGGTCGGGGTGCCGAACCAGCTCAGCGGCGCGGTTTCCACGGCGTGGGCATAGAAGCGCAGATTGGGTTGCGGCGCCGGTTCGCGGTCCGTCAGCACCAGGTCGAGCTTGTGCAGGGCCAGATCGGCCAGCAGTTCATCCGGCCGGCCCTCCACGCAGCGCAGGTGCAGATGGGCTTCGCCCAGCACCGGGTCCAGGAAATGCCGTACCCAGAGCTTGGGCAGGCCATCGGCCAGGCCCACGGCCAGACGCAGCGCCGGCCCCTCCTGGGCGGCCAGCACGCGCTGGGGCAGCTGGGCGCCGAGCTGGAAGATCTCATCGGCCACCCGCAGCGCCTCCTGACCCGCGGGCGTCAAGGCCAGGCCGCGGCCCTGCGGGCGCAGCAGGCTGGTGCCCAGCGCGCGCTCCAGTTCGCGCACCTGGGCCGAGACGGTCTGGATCGCCACGCCCAGGCGCTCGGCCGCTCGGGCCATGCCGCCCTCCTTGGCCACCACCCAGAAGTAGTGCAGATGGTGGTAGTTCATCAGATTCCTTCGAAGTAAGCCTCAGTCACATTCTGCTTTTACGGAAGAAGCCCTGCGACGACCATGGCGGCGCCCCAGCGTTCTGGGGTGAAGGAGTCGCGATGGACATTCGATGGGTGGCGCAGGGCCGAGACCTGCGCCCTTGGGCACCGCTGGCGGTGCAGCGGGTGCGGCGCAGCCTGGGCCGGCTGGCCTGGTGGGTGGCTGCGGTGCAGATCCGGCTGCGCGACCTGAACGGGCCGCGCGGTGGCTGCGACAAGGAGTGCCAGCTGCTGCTGCGCAGCCGCCACGGTCAACAACTGGTGCTGACCGAGCGGGGCACCGACTGGCCACGCTTGCTGGCGCAACTGGCCGAGGCCTTGGCCGAGCGGCTGGGCCGCCTGCACGAGCGCCAGCGGGTCCGCCCGCGCACCCGCCAGGCACCACGCACGCCCCTCGCTTTCGACCCCACCCCCGAACCCTGGAGAAGCTGATGCGCAACTACCCCAAGAACAGCCCCCAGGCCGCCGCACGCCTGGTGGCCCTGACCCTGATCAGCGACGGCGTGGCCAGCCCGCGCGAGTTCGAGGCCCTGGCCCAGACCGCCGCCGCACAGCGCCTGGGCCTGAGCGATGCCGACCTGCTGGACGTGCTGCGCACCCTGTGCGAAGACCTGATGCAGCCCCATGCCGGCTGCTGGAACGGGCGGCTGAGCGAGGAGCTGCTGCTGAGCCTGCTGGACGAGGTGCAGGACCCCACGCTGCAGCAACAGGTGTTGGCCCTGTGCGTGACCGTGGCCGAGGCCGATGCCCATCTGGCCGACAGCGAAGGCCGCCTGCTGGCGCTGGCGGCCCAGCGCTGGGGCGTGTGCCCGGCCATCCTGCTACCGGGTGCGCCGCTGGCGCGGCCGCGCGCTGCGCTGGCTACATCGCCTTGAAGCGCGCCACGTAGGCCCGGCTCACGGGCAACTCGCGCCCGTGCCCGTGGAAGCGCACGAACAGGCGCGAGTTGTCGTCACGCCGCGTGCCCGCGAGGTGCTGCAGGTTGACGATGGTGGAGCGGTGGACCTGCCAGAAGCACTCCGGGTCCAGTTGCTCCACCAGTTCGCTGATGGGTGTGCGGATCAGGTGCTCGCCCTGCGGCGTCTGCACCACCGTGTACTTGTCGTCGGCATGGAAGTAGAGGATGTCGGCGACCGGGATCTGGTGCGTCAGCTCCCCGTTGCTGGCGCGGATGAAGCGCAGCGGGTTCGTGACCTTGGGAGCAAGCGCCTGCAGGGCGGCGCCGAGCTGGCCATCGGCTTGGTTGGCGGCCTGATCGCTGCCCAACGAAGCGCGCAGCCGCGCCACCGAGCGCTGCAGGCGCTCCAGCTGCAGCGGCTTGAGCAGGTAGTCGAGCGCGGCCGCCTCGAAGGCCTGCACGGCGTACTCGTCGTAGGCGGTGACGAAGACCACGCGCGTGGGCCCTTCGATGCCCTGCGCCACTTCCAGGCCGGTCAGGCCCGGCATCTGGATGTCGAGAAAGGCGAGGTCGGGGTTCAGCTCGGCGATCTGCTGGGCGGCCTCCAGGCCGTTACGGGCGCTGGCCACGATCTCGAGCTCGGGCCAGGCCTGCTGCAGCAGGGCCTGCAGGTGGCGGGCCAGATGGGGTTCGTCGTCGGCGATCAGGGCGCGAAGGCTCATGGTGTGCTCAGGGGGATCTCAAGCGTGGCCAGGGTGCCACGGGGCGGCGCGGATTGGAGCACCAGGCGGGCGCGCTCGCCATAGCGGCTGGCCAGGCGCTCGCGGATGTTCTGCGTGGCCACGCCGGCGCCCTTGCGCTTCTTCGGGGCGTCCAGCCCCACGCCGTTGTCGCGCACGCTCAGCACCAGCAGGTCGGCGCGCCGCTCGGCGCGGATCTCGATCGTGCCGGCGTCGATGCAGCACTCCAGGCCGTGGTGGATGGCGTTCTCGACCAGCGGCTGCAGCAGCAGTGGCGGCACGGCCACGGCGCCCAGCTCGGGATCGGCCTCGATGCGAAAGGTCATGCGATCCCCCATGCGCAACTGCATCAGGCGCAGGTAGTGGCCCACCAGCTCCAGCTCGCGCTCCAGCGGTACCGTCTCCGCGCGCATGCTGGTCAGGCTCACCCGCAGGTGGTCGGTGAAGGCGTCCAGCAGCTGCCCGGCGGCCGGTGGGTCGAAGTCGATCAGGCTGCGCACATTGGCCAGGGTGTTGAACAGAAAGTGCGGCTCGATCTGCGCCTGCAGCAGGCGCAACTCGGCCTCCTTGGCCTGGCGGCGCAACTGTTCCTCATGCCATTGCTGCCAGGCCCACAGGCCCCAGAGCACGCTGGCAAAGATGCACACCAGCGCAAACGACCACCAGCTGCGCTGGGGCGCCCACAGTGCGCGTTCCATGCCGGGAATTTGGCCGAGCAGCAGATAGCTCAGGCCCAGCCCCAGGCCCACACAGGCCATCGACACCAGGCCGTAGAACAGCGACACCAGCATGCCCGGTTCACCATTGACCCAATCCAGAAAGTGTTGCGGGGCCTGTTGCTCGATTACTGTGAAGACCACATGGAAGACGGCGCCGATCAGGAAGGTGCTGGCGAAGAAGGGTGGCGCCTGGGTCAGCAGCCAGTCCAGGTTGTCCCAGCGCCGGCCGAGCACGGCAATCAGCGTCAGCAAGCCGGCACCCCAGCCCAGCGAGACCAGTCCGGTCATCAGCCACATGGCCCAGGCCGGCGCGGCACGGTGCTTGCGCAGCTTGAAGAAGTCCTGGCGCGCAAGCTGCAGGGCGGAGAAGAGGGTGTTCATGGCGCGGCAGTCTAGGCAGGCCGCTCTCGCCGGGGGTGGGAGGCCGACGAATCGACAGCTGGCGCGCTGCAATGCAAGAGCGGGGTGGCTTGCGGCATCATGGCCCGTCACCGCAGGAGACCCGCATGGCCGCCATCGACAACTTCACCCCTTCCGCCGCCAAAGTCATTCAACTCTTTGCGCAGCTGTTCCGTTCGGCGCCCACGGCCGACTTGGTGGCCTGGGGCAGCTACGAGCTGGGCCAGCCGGGGGCCACGCCCGCCAGTCTGGCGAACTTCCTCTTCAACTACCCGGTACCGCAGTCGCCGTTCACGGGCTACGCCAACATTGCCAGCAACAGCAGCTTCGCAAGCCTGCTGGTGGAAACGCTCAGCTTTGGCACCGGCGCCACGGCCGATGTCAGGGCCAGCTGGGTGGCGGCCATCCAGCCGCTGATGCCCAACTACGCCTCGCGCGGCGACTTTGCGCTCGACATCGTGCGCATGGTCAACGAGTACAGCGGCACGGACGCCGACCTGCTCGCCGTCAAGGCGGCGCTGGCCAGCCGAGTGGACAAGGCGGCCGGCTTTGCGCTGTCGCCCGCCGGGGCGGTGTACGACGGCAAGGGCTTCGGGCAGTTGCTGGCCCCGCTGCAGCCCGCCCCCGACCCCACCTATGCGCTGACGGCCAGCAGCGCGCAGGTGAATGAGGGCAATGGCATCAGCTTTGAATTGCAGACCACGGGCCTGGCCGCCGGCAGCAGCCTGCCCTACACGATCAGCGGCGTCAGCACAGCCGATGTGGCGGGAGGCGTGTTGGCCGGCTCGCTCACGCTGGACGCCAACGGCCGCGCCCTGCTCACGCTGGCGCTGGTGGCCGATGCCAGCACCGAAGGGCCGGAGACCCTGGTGCTAACGGTGGGCAACAACCTGGTCAGCAAGAGCGTGACGGTCAACGACACCAGCCTCACCCCGCCGCCGGCGTCCACCTATGCGCTGTCGGCCAGCCTGAGCAGCGTGAACGAGGGCGGCGCCGTCGACATCACGCTGAACACCACCCAGCTGAGCGCCGGCAGCACCGTGGCCTACACCCTGCAAGGCATCAGCAGCGCGGACATCGGCGGTGCCCCGCTCTCGGGCTTCTTCACGCTGGACGCACAGGGCCGCGGCGTGGTGCAGATCCCGCTCACGGCCGACGCCCTGACCGAGGGCGCGGAGACGCTGCGCCTGGTGCTCAGTGGTGGGGTGGGGCAGATCGAGGTCGTCGTCAACGACACCAGCCTGACGCCGCCGCCGGTGGGCACGCCCGATCTGGTGCTGATCGCCGACAACATGAACAACAGCAATGCCCACCCGCCGGGCTCGCCGGCCGAGGGGGAGATCCCGCTCAACACCTACCTGACCTACGACCTGCTGAACCAGGCCGGCACGGACGACGTGCGCATGAGCGTGGCCGCGCTGAAGGCCTCCGGCGCCGTGGCTGGGGCCCCCCTGGTGCTGACGAACCAGAGTGCCGACCGCGGCAACCTGCCGCAGCTCAGCAACCAGAGCCTCTACACCTTTGACTTGGGCGCGCAGACCGACCGCGTGGACTACAGCGCCGAGACGGGCAAGATCGTGCTGCTGGTGACGAACGAGGCCGCGGTCGGCACGCAGTACGTGCTCGTCAACGACAACGGCGTCGATGACGCCTTCGGTGGTGCCACCGATCGCATGGACACCTTGAAGAACGTCGAAGAGGTCGTGGCGGCGGCCGGCGCTGGCGTCATCGACCTCACCAACTCCGGCCAGGACTGGCTCATCCAGTTCAGCCGCAACTTCAACACCGCCACCGATGTGGACGCCAGCCTGGACCGTGCCTCCCACCGGGTGGAGCTCTCGGACCTGAACAGCGGCCAGCCCTATGCGCGCAGCCTGTTCGAGTACCGCGATGCCGGCTTGAGTGGCAGCATTACCCAGGCCAATGCCCTCTGGGGCGTGGTGCAGGGCAGCGACCGCAACGAGACCTTGGTGCTCAGCTCGGCCCAGTCGCCCGAGGCACGCAGCAGCATCCTGCGCGGCGGTACCAACACGGTGAAGTTCAATGAGCTGACACGCAGCATCGTGGTGGATGTGGCCATGAGCGCCTGGGTGCCCAGCAGCAATCTTGCGGACGACACCAACAGCAGCGGCCGCACTTTGGCGACGGTGACGCCGACCACGGGCGACGGCGTGACGCCGCTGAGCGGCAATACCCATGTGCTGAGCTCGCACACGCCCGACAACGGGGTGGCTGCCGGCCAGCTCAAGCTGGTGGGCTCCCAGGACGCCGAGGACGCCATCAGCTTCAACAGCTCGCCCGCCCCCAAGATCTTCACCCTGGGGCAGAGCCTGTCGGGGCAGGACGGCGCTAGTGTGCGCCTTGCCGGCGGGCCCGAGACCAGCGCGCTGGAGTTCAGCGGCTTCGAGTTCCTGCGCGACAACGGGGCCAGCGACGACGTCTATGCCATCGACAACATCTTCCGCGCGACCCAGGGCAGCCCGCGGCTGACGGACGGTGCCGGCAACGACCATGACACCGTGCGCCTGGCCAACGAGGCCTTGGGCTCGGCGGCTGTGGGCGGGGCGATCAGTGCCGTCAACCTGGCCACGCTGAATGGGGCCTCGCCGGGCTTCGGGGTCGATTTCGACGTGCTCGATCTCAGTGCCCTCAGCGCCAGCGGGCTGCAGGCCATGGGCACGGCCGGCAGCGACGATGAGCTGGTGCTCGGCCGCCTGGCCAGCGTCAGCGCCGTGACCCTGTTCGAGGCCGTGGTGCTGACCCGCAGCTCGACCGACAAGGGCACGGCCCTGGTGTTCGACCTCGATGCCGGTGCCCTCAAGGCCGGCAGCACCACGCTCTTCAGCTATGCCGGCTCGGTGTTGAGCCTGGGCGGGCTGGTGTTCGGCAGCGCCGGCCAGGCCAGCACGGTGGCGCCGATGGACACCGGCATGAGCATCACCGTGGTGGACAGCACGGTGGGGCCGGGCGCCACGGTGTGGGGCGGCGCCGCGGCCGACCTGATCGTCGGCGGCAGTGGGGACGACCTGCTGCGCGGGGGCGGCGGCAATGACACCCTGGACGGTGGCCTGCCCGGTGGCACCGGCAGCTTCGCGGAGACCTGGGCATTCACGCTCAGCGGCACGCCCGATGCCGTGGCAGCGGCGGGCAAGCGCATCACTATCGCAATGACGATCGACGGCACCGCCCTGACCCTGACCGAGGCTGCGGTGGCGGACACCAGCTATGGCGATGGCAATGGCGCCGTGCTGGACGGCGCCAGCGCCGACACCATCGGCGTCGCGATGGCGGCGCTGATCAATGCCAACCTGGCTGCCATCAATGCCGGCCCCGGCAACGGCACGCTCACCGGAGCCAGCTACGACAGTGCCAGCGACACTGTGTTGCTGAGCTTCCTGGCCGGCTTCAACACCAATGACGTCGTGACCTTCGTGCTCAACAGCGGCGCCGACCCGGACGGCGGCAATTTCGCGTTGTCGGCCGGCGTCAACGTCAACGGCGGCAACGGCGGCATGGATCGCTTCGTGTTCGAGGCCAGTGCGGCGGCGAACGGGCGTGACACCCTGCTGAATTTCACCGTCGGCTCCGACAAGCTGGACTTCAGCGCCTTTGCCGGCGCTGCGATTGCCGCCGCCAGCCCGGCGCTCAACGGCGCCACCGGTGGCACGCTGGCGGGGGTAGCCACCACGGCCGAGTTCATCTTCAACAAGGCCCAGGCCCTGCTGTCCAGCGCCGACTTCGCCACCAGCGCGGCGGCCGGCAAGTTCGTGCTGGCCGATGGGGCGCGCTGCGTGGTCTTCGTGACGGCCGACCCCACCGGCGCGCGCGGCGATGCCGCCAACACGGCCGTCCACATCTATTTCGTCGAGAACGGCGCGGCCGCCGGCTTGGACGATCTCAGCGTGGTGCTGGTGGGCACGCTGACCGGTCCGGTCGAGCCGACGCTGGGCGATCTGTTCACGGCCTCGACCTGAGTACCTGCAGGTAACCGGCACTTCCTACAATCCCGGCCCTTTTGACCCCCAGGCACGCCCATGCAAGTCGACGCATCCATCTTCAAGGCCTATGACATCCGCGGCATCGTCGGCAAGAACCTCGACGAGAAGGTCGCCGAGCACATCGGTCGCGCCTTCGGTACCGAGGCGCGCGCCAAGGGCGAAAAGGCCGTGGTGGTGGGGCGTGACGGTCGCGTCTCGGGCCCCAAGCTGGCCGCGGCCCTGATGCGCGGCCTGCGCGCTGCCGGCGTCGATGTGGTGGACATCGGCATGGTCACCACGCCGATGACCTACTACGTGGCCGCCACGCGCGGCCAGCATGGCTGCAACAGCTGCATCCAGATCACCGGCAGCCACAACCCCAAGGACTACAACGGTTTCAAGATGGTGCTGGCCGGCCACGCCGTCTATGGCGAGGAGATCCAGGGCCTGCGCCGCCGCATCGAAGCCGAGGACTACAGCAAGGGCAAGGGTCGCGCGGGCCAGATGGACATCCAGGCCGAGTACCTGCAGCGCATCGTCAGCGACTGCAAGCTCGCCCGCCCGATGAAGGTGGTGGTGGACAGCGGCAACGGCATCCCCGGCGCCTCTGCCCCGGCCATCCTGCGTGCGCTGGGCTGCGAGGTCATCGACATCTATTCCAAGGTGGATGGTGACTTCCCCAACCACCACCCGGACCCAAGCAAGCTCGAAAACCTGGAAGACTTGAAGAAGATCGTCCACGCCTGCGACGCCGAGCTCGGCCTGGCCTTTGACGGCGATGGCGACCGCCTCGGCATCGTCACCAAGGACGGCAAAGTCATCATGCCGGACCGCCAGTACATGCTGCTGGTCAAGGACGTGCTGACCCGCGTGCCAGGCGCCGAGATCATTTACGACGTCAAGTGCACCCAGCGCCTGGCGCCCTGGATCAAGAAGCATGGCGGCCGCCCGCTGATGTGGAAGACCGGCCACTCGCTGGCCAAGGCCAAGCTGAAGGAGACCGGTGCGCCGATCGCCGGCGAACTGAGCGGTCACATCTTCTTTGCCGAGCGCTGGTACGGCTTCGACGATGGCATGTACACCGCCGCGCGCATGCTCGAGATCCTGAGCCGCGAGAAGGACCCCAGCAAGCTGCTCAACAGCCTGCCGGATTCGGTCAACACGCCCGAGCTCAACGTGCCCTGCGCCGAGGGTGAGCACCACGCCATCACGGCGCGCCTGCTCGAAGTGGCGAAGTTCCCGAACGCCAGGGAAGTCATCACCATCGACGGCCTGCGCGTCGAGTACAAGGATGGCTTCGGCCTGATCCGCGCTTCCAACACCACGCCAGTGCTGGTGCTGCGCTTCGAGGGCCATACGCAGGAAGCGCTGGATCGCATCCAGGCGGAGGTCATGGGCGAGCTGCTCAAGGTCAAGCCGGACGCGACCTTCCAGGCCGGACACTGAGCCGATGCACGAGCGCGCCGCGCGCTGGCTCTGGGGCGGCGCGATGCGCCTGGCCGCTCCGATGCTGCTGGCGCGCTGGTGGTGGCGTGGCCGGATTGAGCCGGGCTACCGCGCGGCGATGGCCGAACGCCTGGGCTTTTATGGCTCCGGCGCAGGGCAGGGCGGCTGGGTCTGGCTGCATGCGGTGTCGCTGGGTGAAACCCGCGCTGCACAGCCGCTGATCGAGGCCCTGCGTCGGCGCGAGCCCTGCCTGCGCCTGTTGCTGACGCACACCACCGCCACCGGGCGGGAAGCGGGTCGGGCGCTGCTGCGCGAGGGTGATGCCCAATGTTGGCTGCCCCTCGACACGCCGGGCGCGGTGCGGCGCTTCTACGCCCACTGGCGCCCGCGCCTTGGCCTGCTGATGGAGACCGAGGTCTGGCCCACCCTGCTGGCCGACCCGCAGGCGCCGCCGATCCACCTCGTCAATGCGAGGCTGAGCGCCAAGAGCCTGCGGCAGGGGCAGCGCTTCCCGAACCTGCTCGGAGCGGCCGCGCGGCGGCTGCGCAGCGCCCTCGCGCAGACCCAGCCCGATGCCGAGCGCTTGCGCCTGATGGGTGTGGCCCAGGTCGAGGTGTTGGGCAATCTGAAGTTCGATCTGCAGCCCGATCTGGCCCTGCTGCAGCGGGGCCAGGCCTGGCGCCCCACCGGCCCGCCGGTTCTGCTCGCCGCCGTCACGCGCGAGGGCGAGGAGGCGGAATTGCTGAAGGCTTGGCAGGCGCTGCCGGCGCCCCGTCCGCGCCTGCTGGTGGTGCCGCGCCACCCGCAGCGCTTCGAGGAGGTGGCGACGCTGCTGGGGCGCCCCGCACGCCGATCGCTCTGGGGCGACGCCGGCCCTGACGCCTCCGCCCAGGCGCAGCCCCTGTGGCTAGGCGACTCGATGCGCGAGATGCCGCTGTACTACGGCCTGGCCGATCTGGCGCTGCTGGGCGGCAGCTTCGGGCCCTTTGGCGGCCAGAACCTGATCGAGGCGGCGGCCTGCGGCTGCCCGCTGATCCTTGGGCCGAGCACCTTCAATTTCGCGCAGGCGGCCGAGCTGGCCTTGCAAGCCGATGCCGCGCGCCAGGTGAGCGATGTCCAAGCTGCCCTGGCTCTGGCGCTGCAACTCTTAAACGACAAAGCGGCCTTGCAACAGATGCGCAGGGCCGCCTTGGCGTTTGCGGCTGCCCATCGGGGCGCCGCCGAGCGGATGGCCGAGCGCGTGCTCGGCTGAGCCGCTTATTCCTCGTTGCGATACACGAGCTTGACTTCGTGGGTCTCTTTCTGCCCCGTGCCTTCGAACTTCCAGCCCTTCAGGGCTTCGATCGAGGCGCGGTCGAACACGCGCTTGGGTTCGGCTTCGACGATCTCAACCTCCAGCACCGAGCCATCCGGCCCGATGGTCAGCTTGGCACGCACCGAGCCCGCGTTGATGGACTTGCGCGCGGCCTCGGCGGGGAACTCCGGCGGCACCTTCTTGATGACCTTCGGCGCGGCCATCGCCAAGCCGGCCGACATCAGGACGGCCAGGGCGGTGCTGCGGACGAACCAGTTCATGCGCTTCTCCTTGAAATTTCGAGTTCTTCAGTTGTTGGTGCGGAAGTAGGCCACGGCCTCCAGCAGGCGGGCCGAGCTGTCGGTCAGCGCTTCGGTGCTGCGGTTGAGCTCGCTGACCAGGCCGGCATTCTGCTGGGTGCTGCGGTCGAGCTCGTTCATAGCCTGGTTCACGACGCTGACGCCCCCCGCCTGTTCCTGTGCAGAGAGCGAGATTTCCTCGATCAGCTGACCCATGTTGTTGACCTCGTCCACCACTTCGCGGATGGTGGCGCCGGCGTTGTTCACCAGGGTCGTGCCGTTCTCCACCTTGACGGTGGACTCGCTGATCAGCACCTTGATTTCCTTGGCGGCATCGGCCGCTCGCGAGGCCAGGGCGCGCACTTCGGAAGCCACCACGGCGAAGCCGCGGCCATGCTCGCCGGCCCGCGCGGCTTCCACCGCCGCGTTCAGGGCCAGGATGTTGGTCTGGAAGGCGATGCCATCGATCACGCCGATGATGTCGCCGATGCGGCGCGAGCTGGCGCTGATTTCTTGCATCGTGGCCACCACCTGGCCCACCACCTGACCGCCGGCCGAAGCCGAACCGCGTGCCTGGGTGGCGATGGTGGCAGCCTTGCGGGTCAGCTCGCTGGCGCCACTGAGGTTGGCGGCGATCTCTTCCACCGATGCAGCCGTGGTCTGCAGGTTGCCGGCCGAGCGCGAGGTGCGCTCGGAGAGGTCATGGTTGCTCGTCGCGATGGCGCTGGCGTTGCTGGAAACCTCATTGGCCGCGGCGTTGACGCTGGCCAGCACGCCCGAAAGGGCCGACTGCATCTCCTGCATCGAATGCAGCATCTGGGCCAGTTCGTCCCGACCCTCGGTGCGGATCTCGTGCGTCAGGTCGCCACTGCGGATCGCCTCGGCCGCCTGTTGGGCCACGCGCACCGGACGAATGATGGTGCCGACGATGGCCCAACCCCCGCCCACGCCGATCAGCACCGCCACCAGCAGCAGGCCCATCGTCATCCACTTGGCATTCGTCGCCACATTCGCGCCTTCTTCGGCGAGGTCGTGGGCCGACTTGAATTGCAGGTCCACCATGCCTTTGAGGCTTTCCTGGTAGGCCGTCTGGGCTGGGCGGATGTCGGCGATCAGGCTTTCACGCGCCTCGTCGGGGCTGCCGTCCTTCTGGATGCCGCGGAACTTCGTGATGGCGGCCACCAGCTTTTCCTTTCGGTCCTTCATCTGTGCGAGCAGCGTGCGCTCCTCATCGCTGTCGGCGGCGGCTTCCAGGGCGGCGAGCTGCTTGTTGCTCTCTTCCAGTGCCGCGTTGATGGCGGCCTGCTGGCGCTTGATCTGGTTGGCTGCATCCAGCAGCAGCAGGTCGCGGCTGGCGCGGGCCAGCACGCTGACCTGGGCCTCCAGGCTCTGCACCGCGGCGATCTTCACCAAGCTGCTGTTGGCCGTGCGATCCAAGCTCTTCGACAGCCGGCTGGCGCTGTTGGCGCCGAAGCCCCCGATGACGATCAGCAAAAGGATCAGCAGGCCGAAGCTCAGGGCAAGGCGCCAGCTGATGCGCATTTGGTTCAAAAAACTCATGGACCGGGTCCCTCAAACTAGGGGTTGGCTTGGAAAGACCCGAATGCTACCGGCCGCGGCCTGACCGAATGCCCCTGAAACACCCGAGGAAAACCGGGGGCAGTGATGGAATTCGCAGCCAGGCTTCGTCAGGGCGCAAGGCCCGGCGCTCAGGGTGCGTCGTCCCGCTCGCTGTAGCGACGCCAGGCCGAACTGGCCCGGCTCATCAGCCGCATTTGCCCGGCGAAGCGCTGGCAGCCCCGGCAGGCCAGCAGGTGCATGCGTACCTGCACACGTGACCACCAGGGCAGGGGCTCGGCCTCCTGACGCACCAGGCGCATCGAGGTCTCGCGGCAGCTCAGCATCCATTTCATCGACCGACCTCCCGCGACTGGAACCAATTCAGCTGCAGGCACTCGCGCAAGCGCAGGCGGGCACGGTGCAGCATGACCCAGAGGTTGGTCGGCGTGATGCCCAGCGCCTTACAGATCTCGTCGGTCTCCAGCTCCAGCCACTCGCGCATCATGAAGAGGCGACCCTGCTGGCCGGGCAGGTGGTCTACGCAGGCCTCCAGGACCCGAAAGAACTCGGCCTGCTGCAGGCTGTGCTCGGGGTCTCCCCAGTCGGCCGGCTGTTCGCGCCAGTGGCCGTCGGCCGCGAAGAGCTCATCCTCAATCGAGCGTTCGTCGTCGGCCGTGGTGGAAATTTCGCGGCAGTTGCGGCGGATCTGATCGACCAGCTTGTGCTTGAGGATGCCGATCAGCCAGGTGCGCAACTGGCTGCGCCCGGCGAAGGCCTGCGGGCGCTCCAGCGCGGCCAGCAGGGTTTCGGAGACTGCATCCTCTGCCCACGCCGGGTTGCGCAGTTGCAGCTGGGCGTAGCGCAGCAACTGGGGGCGCAAGGCCTCCAGGTCGGTGGGGTGCAGGGGCTGAAGGGGCATCGGAGCGCGCGCAGTGTAAGGATGCGGCCCGCGTTGCGACCACTGCCGGTCTTCACCGAAGATGGCCGCGACTGTCGCGGTCCACCTCCACTACCAACTCAGGAGTCTGATGATGATTTCTCGCCAACGTCTCGTTCTGGCCGCCGTCGGTGCCGCCGTGGGTCTTTCGCTGAGTCAACCCGTGCTGGCGCAGGACAAAGCCAAGGAAAAATGCTTCGGCATCAGCAAGGCCGGGCAGAACGATTGCGCCAACCTCAGTGGCAGCCATTCCTGCGCCGGGCAGTCCACCGTCGACAACTCGCCGGACGAATGGAAGTACGTGCCGAAAGGCCAATGCAAGGCGATGAAGGGGCTGACCGCGGACGAGGCCAAGGCCAAGTTGAAGAAATAAGCGATGGCGGGTGAACACGAGCGCCAGTGCGGTATCGGCTGGCGCCACCCGCACCACGAGGAATTGCTGCAGCGGCTGCCGCCGCTGCCCTTCATCGAGGTGCACAGCGAGAACCACTTCGGCGCCGGCGGGGCTGCGCGAGCCCTGCTGCTGCAGGCGCGCGAGCACTACCCGCTGAGCCTTCACGGGGTGGGCCTGGGGCTGGGGTCGGTTGCGGGTGTGGACCCGGATCACCTCGATCAACTGGCCGCCCTGGTCGAGGCCTGCGAACCCGTGCGGGTTTCCGACCATGCCTGCTTCGCGCGGGTGCCGGGCTTGGGCGGCTTCCAGCATGCGGCCGATCTGCTGCCGATCGCCTTTGACGAGGCGAGCCTGCAGCGCCTGTGCCAGGCCGTGCAGCAGGTGCAGGAGCGCCTGCGTCGGCCCCTCGCGGTGGAAAACCTCAGCGCCTACCTGGGCTGGGCGCAGCCGGGTCTGGCCGAACCGGAGTTCTTCAACGAACTGACCCGGCGCAGCGGGTGTTCGCTGCTGCTGGACCTGAACAATCTGATGGTGAACGCGCTGAACCGAGGCGAGCCGCACCCGCTGCAGGCCTGTCAGGACTGGGTGGACCGAATCCGTCCCGGCAGCGTGGCCGAGATCCACTTGGCCGGGCACAGCCAGCCGATCGACGGTTTGGTCATCGACGACCACGGCAGCGCGGTCAGCGAACCGGTCTGGGCCCTGTACCGCCACACCTGCCGCCGCCTCGGCCCGGTGCCCTGTCTGATCGAGTGGGACACCGAGCTGCCCCCGCTGGACACCCTGCTGGCGCAGGCGCAGCGAGCCGACCAAGAGAGGGCCTTCGCATGACGGCGGACGCGCAGGCGCGCCTGGTTCAGGCCATCTGGGGCCCTGAGGCCCCGGCGGCCGGGGCGCTGGAAGCGGCCGGGCTGAGCAGCCTGGGGGGCCATGGCCTGGCGCGGGGGCTCGCGGCCTACCGTGAACATGCCAAGGCGCTCAGCGTGCGCGTACTGGCGGCCGCCTACCCCCGTGTGCAGGCCTGGCTGGGCAGTGAGGATTTCGCGGGGCTGGCCTGGGCCTTTGCGCGGCGCCAGCCGCCTCAGGAGGGTGACCTGGCGCGTTGGGGTGCGGCCTTGCCGGCCTTCCTGGCCGAACTGCCCGAGGTGGAGCCCGAGCTGCCGGCCCTGGCGGCACTGGATTGGGCCCTGCATGCACTGAGCTGGCAGGCCGATGAATACCCACAGACGGACCTGCTGGAGCAACTGCAGGGGCAGGGCGATGGCGTGCTCACGCTGAGTGCGCACTTGCGCCGGTTGCAACTGCCCGCCGGGGCCTGGGCGTGTGCCGAGGCGGTGGGGGCACCCGCCTGGCAGGCACCCGGTGCCGGGGCAGGGCAGGGCGAGCTGCTGGTGTGGCGGCAGGGCTGGCGCCCCTGCTGGGCGCCGCTGCCACCGGGCTGGGGCCTGTGGCTGCAGCGACTTCAGGACGGAGCGACCCTTGGTGCGGCCATCGAGGCCGCACTGGAAGCGGCCCCCGATTTCCACCCCGGTCAGGCCCTGCATACCGCACTGGCGGCCGGTTGGCTGTTGGGGCTGCAGCCGTAAGGTCTGGTGGCTTGGCGCGACCACTGCCTATTCCCACTCAAGGCACACACCCATGTCCGCGAAGAATTTCCTGCTGGCGCTCTGGCAAGGGGCTAGCGACGCCGGCCTGCAGCCCAGCCGGCTGCCCCAGCGCCTGCGCATGCCGCTGTCCTGGCTGCAATCCCTGCTGCTGCTGAGCGCGCGGCTGCTGCTGGCCAAGGCCTTCTTTTTGTCCGGCCTGACCAAGCTGCGCGATTGGGACACCACCCTGGCCCTGTTCCAGGACGAATACCAGGTGCCGCTGCTGCCGCCCGAACTGGCGGCCTATGCCGGCACGGCGGGTGAACTGGTGCTACCGGTGCTGTTGGCGCTCGGCTTGGGCGGGCGCTTCGCGGCCGCGGGCCTGAGCGTGGTCAATCTGATGGCGGTGCTGAGCCTGGCCGAGATTGCGCCTGCCGCGCTGATCCAGCACCAGTTCTGGGGTGCGCTGGCCTTGTTGATCTTGGTTTGGGGCCCGGGGCGTCTGAGCGTCGACGCCCTTTGGCCCGCCGCGCTCACTCGTTCGGCCTGAAGGCCAGCACCATGCTGGCCGGCACGCGGCCATCGGTGTCGCGGGGCAGACGCTCGGTCTTTTCGACCGCGCGCAGCACCGCTTGGTCCCAGCCGGCGTGGCCGCTGCTCTTGAGCAGGCGCGCGGCCAGGATCAGGCCATCGGGTGCGCAGCGCACCTCCACCTCGGCGAGCGGGTTGCCGGCCACCGTTTCGGCAAACACGATGTTGGGGCGCACCCGGGCCTTGATGCGGCCGGCGTAATTGGCACTGGGCCCGCTGGACTGCTGGGCCGTGCCGGTGGACTGCGGGCCACCGCTGGCACCGGCCAGGCCCTGGATCCGTCGCAGGTTCTCCTGCCGCTGGGCTTCGCGCCGCGCCTCCTCTAGAGCCTTGGCGCGCTTGTCCTGCTCTTCCTTGAGCTTGTCGGCCTTGGCCTGTTCTTGCTGCAGCTTTTCGGCGGCCAGGCGCTCCTGCTTCTTGCGCTCGGCCAACTCACGCTGCTCCTGGAGCTTTTGCTGCAGCTTGCGCTCGCGCTCGATGGCGATCTGGGCTTCGCGCTGGGGTTCCGGCTCCTGCACTTGCGGCTTGGGGGCGGGCCGCGGCGCAGGCGCAGGCGGCGGTTCGGGCTCCACAGCCTTGGGGGCGGCGGCTTCCGGAATGGCGGACCAGAGTTCCGCCTCCAGGGCCGGCTCGTCGTGACTGCGCCAATCCAGCCCGGCCTTGAGCGCCAGCAGCAGCACGGCGTGCGCCAGCAGCGCCAGACCCACGCCGCGCCCGAGGCCGACGTTGGACTGCGGTCGCAGCGGCTGCGCCAGCGTGGTGGCCATGGCTTAGCGGGTCGCGCCCGGCTTCACGGCCAGGCCCACGCGTTGCACTCCGGCGGATTGCAGCTTGTCCATCACCTGTACCACCGACTCGTACTGCACCTTGCGGTCCGCCGAAATGACGACGGGGATGTTGGCATTGCCGCCTTGGGCAGACTTCACCCGCTGCACCAGCACGCTCAAGGCCAGTGCTTCGGGTTCTTCCTTGTCGCGTTTGAACTTGAGCTTGCCTTCGGCGTCGATCAGCACCTGCAGCACCTGCTCGGGCTGGGCGCGGCTCTTGCCCACGCTCGGTACATCGATCAGCCCGGTGGTGATCAGCGGCGCGCTGACCATGAAGATGATCAGCAGCACCAGCATCACGTCGATGAAGGGCACCATGTTGATCTCGTTGATGGTGCGGCGGCGGCCGCCGCCGCGCTGGGCCATGGCGGGCATCGCTTACCCCTGTTGCGCCGGTGTGCTGGCGTTGCGCTGCAGGATGTTGGAGAACTCCTCGATGAAGGTCTCCAGCGTGATGGCGCTGCGGTCGATCTGGCGCGCGAAGCGGTTGTAGGCGATCACCGCCGGGATGGCGGCAAAGAGGCCGATGGCGGTGGCCACCAGGGCTTCGGCGATGCCGGGTGCCACCGTGGCCAGCGTGACCTGCTGCAGATTGGAGAGGCCAACGAAGGCGTGCATGATCCCCCACACCGTGCCGAACAGGCCCACGTAGGGCGAGACCGAACCGACCGAGGCCAGGAAGGACAGATGCGACTCCAGCGCATCGAGCTCGCGCTGGTAGCTGGCGCGCATGGCGCGGCGGGCGCCGTCCAGCATGGCGCCGGGGTCGGTGACACGGCGCTCGCGCAGCTTCAGGAACTCTCGCATGCCCGAGGCAAAGATGCGCTCCAGCGGCGCCCCCTGGGGCTTTTGCTGTGCGCCCTGGTAGAGCTCATTGAGGTTGCGGCCGCTCCAGAATTCCTGCTCGAAGGCCTCGTTGGCGCTCTTCACGCGTGCGAGCGCAAAGAGCTTGCTGAAGATCACGCTCCAGCTGGCCACCGAGACGATCAGCAATGCGGCCATGACCAGCTGCACGATCAGGCTGGCCTGGGCCACCAGGGCAAAGATGGAAAGGTCTTGGTTCATGGGGCTTGGCGCAGTAGCGGTGAGTTCAGGCGGGCTTGCTGAGCAGGCCCTGGAGTTGCTCGGTCAGGTCGGGCGGCAGGCGGCGCGGCTTGAAGCTCTGGGCATCCACGCAAGCGGCGCGCACCTTGGCATCGAGCAGCAGTTCATCCCCGCGCCGTACCTGCTGGCCGAACAGCACGCTGGCGCGCTCCAGTTGCAGGATCTCGGCGCTGATGTCGAGCAGGTCGTCCAGGCGCGCGGGCTTGAGGTAGCGGGCGTCCACATGGGCCACCACGAAGACCCAGCCGGCCTCGTGGCGCAGGCGTTCCTGCTGGAGCCCCAGGCTGCGCAGCCAATCGGTGCGCGCGCGCTCCAGGAAGCGCAGGTAGTTGGCGTAGTAGACGACCCCGCCGGCGTCCGTGTCTTCCCAGTAGACGCGCTGCGTCAGCCGGAAGCCGGGGCTCACGGGCGGCTGGCTTTTTGGCTCGCGCGGCCGGCGCGTGCCGCCTCGACTTCCACCGCACGCAACTGGGCCGCCACGCGATCTAGCACGCCGTTCACGTACTTGTGGCCGTCCGTGCCGCCAAAGCCCTTGGCCAGTTCCACGGCTTCGTTGATGACGACCTTGTAGGGCACGTCCATGCAGTGCTGCAGCTCGAAGGCGCCGATCAGCAGGGCGGCATGCTCGACCGGCGACAGGTCCTTGGTCGGGCGGTCGACATGGCGGGCCAGCACGGCATCCAGGGCGCCGGCTTCGCGGATGCAGCCGTGCAGCAGCAGGTCCAGATGCGCCTGATCGCACTTGGCGTAACCGCCCTGGTCGCGCAGGTGGGCGTCGATGCTGCCGGCATCCTCGCCGGACAGCAGCCACTGGTAGAGCCCTTGCAGGGCCACTTGGCGCGATTGGCGTCGGGCCTGACGGGTCTTGCTGGGGGCGGCGCTCACAAACGGTCTCCGGAACGGTTGGAATGGGTGTCGAGTTCGGCGCACAGGCGCGCCATTTCAACGGCTACCTGGGCGGCATCGCGGCCCTTGTCCACGCGAGCCCAGGCCTGGGCCTCGTTCTCGACGGTCAGGATGGCATTGGCGATCGGCAGGCCGGAATCCAGCCCGACGCGTGTGACACCGGCACCGCTTTCGTTGGCCACCAGCTCAAAGTGGTAGGTCTCGCCGCGGATGATGCAGCCCAGCGCCACCAGGGCATCGACGCCGCCGCGCCGCGCCAGGGCCTGCAGGGCCAGCGGCACTTCCAGGGCGCCCGGCACGGTGTGGCGGGCCACCACCTCGGCGCCCAGGGCGACGAGCTCGCGTTCGCAGGCGTCTTGCAGCGCCTGGGTCAAGGCGTCGTTGAAGCGCGCCCGCACGATTCCGACACGCAAGCCGCGGCCATCCAGAAACTTGGCCTGGCCTTGATCAGCGCCCTGCATGAGCCGCCTCCGCATTCATGGGCAAAAAGCCGGTGACTTCGAGGCCGTAGCCCGTCATGCTGGGCATGCGGCGCGGGCTGCCGAGCAATTGCATGCGCTGCACGCCCAGATGGCGCAAGATTTGTGCGCCCACGCCGTAGATGCGCAGGTCCGCCGTGCTGCGTGCGGCGGCGCTGGGCTCGGCGCGCAGGCCGAACTGGCTGGCCAAATCGGCGGCATCGAAATTCAGCAGCACGGCCACACCGGCCGGCGCGGCGGCCAGGGTGGCCAGGGCGCTGTCCAGCGCCCAGCTGTGGCGGCTGCCATCGCATTCCAGCAGGTCCAGCACGCTCAGCGGTTCGTGCACGCGCACCAGCACGGCATCGCCTGCCTGCCACTGGCCGCGGTGCAGGCTCAGGTGTTGGGCGCCGCTGTGGTCGCGGTACAGGGTGGCCTCGAAGCGGCCATGGCGGGTGTTCAGCGGGCGCTGCGCCAGCACTTCGATCAGGCTTTCGTGGCGGCTGCGGTACTCGATCAGGTCGGCGATGGTGCCGATCTTCAGCCCATGTTCGGCACAGAAGCGCTCCAGGTCCGGCAGCCGGGCCATGGTGCCGTCGTCATTCATGATTTCGCAGATGACGGCGGTGGGGCTCAGGCCGGCCATGCGGGCCAGGTCGCAGCCGGCTTCGGTATGGCCGGCGCGCATCAGCACGCCGCCTTCCTGGGCCTGCAGCGGAAAGACATGGCCGGGTTGCACCAGGTCCGCGGCCTGCGCATTCGGGGCCACGGCCACCTGGATGGTGCGCGCGCGGTCGGCAGCGGAGATGCCGGTGCTGACGCCGGTGGCTGCCTCGATGGAGACCGTGAAGGCGGTGCCATGCTGGGTGCCATTGCGCTGCGCCATGGGCGGCAGGCGCAGGCGCTCGCAGGTTTCGCGGGGCAGGGTCAGGCAGATCAGGCCGCGGCCGAACTTGGCCATGAAATTGATGGCTTCTGGCGTGACGCAGTCAGCCGCCAGCACCAGGTCGCCCTCGTTCTCGCGGTCTTCGTCGTCGATCAGGACGACCATGCGGCCGGCCGCCAGCTCGGCCACCAGCTCGGGGATGGGGGACATTGGCATAGGGGCGCGATTCTAGGGGGCCGTGGCGGCCGCACTAGGGCGAACCCGGGCGTCGCAGGCGCAGGCGCAAATCGCCGCCGACGGGGCTGACATCGATCCATTGCCAGCGCTGCGCGTCGTTCAGCGGCACGGGCCCGGGCAGTTCGGCGCAGCCCAGGCCTGGACCGAGCAGGCGCGGCGCCAGGTACACCAGCAACTCGTCCACCCTGCCTTCGGCCAGCCAACTGCCGTTCAACCGGGCGCCGGCTTCGACATGCAGCTCATTGATCTGGCGCTGCCCGAGCCGATCGAGCAGCACGGCCAAATCGAGCCGGCCCTGTTCATTCAGCGGCAGTTCCAGCAGTTCCACGCCCCGGTCCAGCAGGTCGGGCCGCGTACCGGTGGCGCCCGCACCGTGGGCGATCAGGATGGGTTCACCCTGCAGGATGCGCGCCTGTGCCGGCAGGCGCAGCTGACGATCCAGCACCACCCGCAGCGGTTGGCGGGCACTGGGAACTTCTCGCACATCCAGGCGCGGGTCGTCAGCCAGCACGGTGCCAATGCCGGTCAGCACCGCGCCGGCGCGCTTCCGCCACGCATGTCCGTCGGCGCGCGCTGCGGGCCCCGTGACCCATTGGCTGCGGCCGTCCGGGTGGGCGGTGCGGCCATCCAGGCTGGAGGCCCATTTCAGCCGCACATAGGGCCTGCCGGTACGCATGCGCTGCATAAATCCGCAATTGAGCGCCTCGGCCTGGGCGGCTCGCGGGCCGAATTCGACCTGCAGGCCCGCGGCGCGCAGACGCGCCAGACCCTGGCCCGCCACGAGGGGGTTGGGGTCCCCCAGGGCCACCACCACCCGGGCGATACCGCTGCGGATCAGCGCGTCGCAGCAGGGTGGGGTGCGGCCATGGTGCGAGCAGGGTTCCAGGCTCACATAGGCGGTGGCGCCCTGCACGTCCTGACCGCGCGCCTGCGCGTCGCGCAACGCCATCACCTCGGCGTGCGGTCCTCCGGCCTGCTGGGTATGACCCAGCCCGAGCAATTCGCCTGCGGGCGACACGATGGCGCAGCCCACTCGGGGATTCGGATCACTGAGCCCGATGGCCTGCGCGGCGACGTCGAGCACGGCCGCCATCGCTTGCTGCGGGTCGAGCCAATTGACGGCAGCGAGGGGGCTGGATTCGGTCATCGCGCCAGTCTAGCCAGCGCACCGGGTCGCTTGTTCAGGGCTGGTGGGCCGCCGTCGCGGTGTTGCTGAACACCCCCGCATCCAGGTCCACGGCCTGGCCGGCTGGACAGGCCTCATCGAAGCGCACGACCAGGAAGTTCTGCTGCGCCAGCGAGGCATTTAGACGAAGGTAGCGCGCCGGGTGTTCGGCGTTGTCGATGTTGCCGTTGCCGTCATAGTCGGCGCTGTAGCGACAGACCCGGTAGCCGCCTGCCGCGAGGCTCAGGCCGGTCAGGTTGGCCGTGCCGGACCAATAGAGCTCCGCATCACCCACGGAAGGCTCGCGCGCCGGGATGCGGCAGTAGTAGTCGACGGCCTGGATGCCCACGGCGACGTTCTCGCTGCTGTCGGCGACGCATTCGGGGCTGCCGATATGCACTGCACTGTCGAGCACGATCTCCACCCCTAGGGCGTGCACGGCATCGTTCGGGGTTGCGGAATTGGGCGGGCTGCCGAGCGAGAAGCGCACCTGGCCGCGCAACAGGTAGGAGCCGGAGCCCTGGTTGTTCACACAACTGGACACATCGGCCAGGGTGAGCGACGCGTGGGTGCTGGCTGCGCTGACCGTGCAGACACCGGTAAGCACGCCCGAGATGTTGTTGAACACCCAGGCCACGGTGCCATTGGCGATCGGTTTGAACACGCTGACCGTGGTGTCCAGACTGCGCGCGCGCAAGGGGATGGCGGGGTGGCGATCGAGCGGCCGCCGCTGGCTGACCTGGTTCTCGGGCGGGGCGTAGAGACTGGCCACCAGCTTCGGGTCTTCCGCGGGCAGCAGCATCTCGTACTGCAGCTTGTTCGGGTTGTTGCTGTCGGTGCTGCGGCGGTCCAGCCAGGTCACGGCGACGCGAACCACCCGTGCCCCCGCGGGCGCCGCACTGACGGCACGCGAGACGGTGTAGGTGGTGCTGGTGCCGGGTACATCCCAGGTGCCGTCGACGATTTCATCGAAGACCAGGGCGGTGGGTGCATGCGAGGCATCCCGCGTAAGGGCCACGAAGCCCCGGAGACGCTCCATTTCATTGCGCGCCAGCTGGCTGGCCTCGCCACGCTGCTTGGCGAAGTCCCCGCTGTGTCGCAGCTTGGCATTGATTCCGGCAATGGCCAGCATGCCGAAGCCCATGACGAGCAGCGCCACCAAGGCTTCGATCAGGGAGGCGCCACGCTGACGGCGCTGACGACGGGACGAAGCAGGGGAAGGGTCACAGGTCATTGCTCGCTCCAGGCGCCACCAGGCGCGCGCACGAAGGTGCCGGCGGCCACCTTCAATCGATTGAGAACCTGGGGGTCATGGCGCAGTTGCACGCCTGCACTGGAAACCCAGTTGCCCGCCACCAGCAAGGCGCCGTTGAGCCACGATGCGCCCATGCTGCCGCTCAGCCACTCGGCGTTTCCGGCCGCGAACACCAGGCCGTGGATACGCAGCGCGCCCTGAATGCGCAATGCGCCGTTGACGATCAGCACGATGGGGCGGGTCTTGCTGCCGAGCGTGGCGTCGCTGGCCAGGCTCAAGTCGCCGTCATGCCAAAGCACCTGGGCACCGGCGCCGATTCTTTCGCGCAGGGTCTGCGCGCAGTCGCCGCTGCAGTCCAAGCGATCGACCGCCGCCTGCTGCCGGTAGTCGTCCATGCCCATGCCGAAGCTGCGTTGGAAAAAGGCTTCGGCGCTGAGGCTGTTGAGCGCCGGATTCATCAGGATGGCGAAGTCCTTGCCGCTGCCACCCGGCCCACGCACATGATCGAGTGCACCCGTCGCCGGCAAGCCATGCTGGATGGCGATGCCACCGGTCGACGGATCGTCATTCACGGCAGCCATGCCGCCCCCCAAGCTCAAGCTGCCGGTTGCCACCAATGCGCTACTCGGTGGCATCTTCAAGGCGCTCACCAGCACCAGGCGCACCTTGCGTTTCACTTGCGCATAAAAGGCCACGCTGTCGTCGCTCGCCCCGCTGTCCCAGGCCTCGCGGCAGTTTTGACTGCCCTGCGCGCAGCCGAGTGAGGTGAGTTCAAGGTGGCCCGTACCCGGCAGGGTTGCGCTGATGCGCAGCCTGGCTGAACTGCTGCGTGTGCTGGCCTCAGGCAGTCCTACGGGCTTGTCGTTCAGGGGGCACTGGCAAGCCCAGTCGCCCTTTGTGGGTTGGTCACAGATCACGACGTCCGTCTGACCATCGCCCAACCGGTTATCGGGAACATGGGGGCTGACCTTGCCCGCGTCATCGATGCTCAGCAGGCGCTCGCGCAGGGTATTGGCGCCGGCCGAACTGACTTGGCACTGAGCCGACACATTGGGCGCATTCAGCAGGGTGAGGAGCGTGTCGGCACCCTTGATCGCCATCTCGGTGGCCAATGCCACCTCCTGGTAGTTGGCGGCAATGCGTTGCTCGACCACCAGGTTGCGGTTCGCATAGGTGGCGACCAAGGCCATCACGAAGAACAGCACCATCACGACCACCAGGGTGGCCGCGCCTCTGTGCGCCGTGTGGATCTTCATGCCTGACAACTCCCGCTCAATTGGTCTGCACTCAAGCGGGTCGTGAAGTTCAGTCTGCGCTTGACCTGGCTGTCATGACGAGCGTGGCCCTCGACTGCGATCTGCACGCTGCGTACTGTGAGTTGGGGCGGACACTGGTCATTGCCTGGCTCGCATGGCTTGAAGCAACGGCTGGCCAGCTGCGAACTCGTGGCAATGACCTTCGCTTCAAAGTGGGTGATGACCAGCGTGGCAGGGTCGGTCAGGGGCTGGTAGCCACCACTGCCCAGCTTGAACTCAAGTTGCTGCCCCTTGAGGCGAAAGCCGCGACGCTCGTCCTCCGCGGGGACGGTCGCGTTGTCCGTTCCGAAATCCGCTGCCATGTCCAAAGACTTGCTGTACGAGAACTCGATGCGGCGGCCGTCGTCGCCCACGATGAGCTCCGTGTAGGGGTTGACGCGCGGCGCCGGGTTGCGCTCAGACCACAGCCCCAACTCAGGCGACCCCCAGGAGCCAGCTTTGCGCAGTTCCCTGGCCATGATTTCGCCAGCGGCGCGCAGTTCTTGCTGGGTCTGCGCTTCCAGCGCCAGCCGCTTGTGTTCCGTGAGTTGATGGACGGCAACCGTCGAGGCCCCTGCCACCGCAATGAGGCCGACCGTGATGCCAACCATCAACTCGACCAGACTGAAACCTCGTTGCTGATGTCTTGCCATGCTGGCCTCCCTCGGCTGTTGTCCTGTTCGCTTCAAACCGGCCGCTATCGAAGCGGCTTGGGCGCCTGCGCCTGCTCAAAGCGCATGGCGGCACTCATTGCGGCCAGCAGCGGCGGCTTGAATCGCCGCCACCGGAATCCCTTGCGATGCGGGTCAGGCCGCCTCGGAGCATCACGACCTTGAACTCCGCACACTGAGCGTCGCCGGCTTGTCGGCCTCCCGGCACCGGACGGATGGTGACGGTGTAGCCCACGCCCGTGCCCTCGTCGATGCTGGCGTGGTAGTGGCCGCCAGCCGACAGTGCCTCGACCCCCTCCGCCGCCAAATCGCCAATGTTCTTGGCGAAGCTGCTGTGGCCGAGGCGGTAGCGTTCCTGTGCCAGCGAAATGAGCGCGGATTGGCTCTGGGCATCGGCCCTTCTGCTCTTGCGGAGTTGCTCCAGGTAGGCGGGAACTGCCACCATGGTCAGCAAGGACACCACAACCACGGCAAGAATCAGCTCAATCAGCGTGAATCCGTGAGGGCCGACTGCGGAACGCACGATCACAGGCATGCCGGCAGTCCCAAGCCGCTTTCGGCCGTCGCACAGCGGCGGATCCGGCCGGTGATTGCCACGATCAAGGCCGCCTTGCTGTTGTCGGGGCCCAGAATGGCGAAGGTGCCTGCCGTGCTGGCGGTACCAAAGCGCGGGTGGAAGACCAGTTGCTTAACGCTACCTTCGAGCCGAAGTCGGGTGGAGGCGGGCAGCCAATGGGTCTTCAGGAGCTCACCGGTCGGCTCGCACTGCGCCTGGCCCCCTTCGGTGCAAGTGCAGCTACCCGAGGGACCGCGATGGACCACGTAGCAGCTGCCGTCCGGCAACTGCTCAAGCCGCAGACGCACCGGCGCGAGACCACTGAGCGCCATGCTGCGCGCCTGCTGCAGATCCGCCTGCAGTGTCTGCAACAGGGCCTGGTGCCGCTGCCGGTGCGCCATCTGGCTGAGGGCCGGGGCGACGAGGGCGACCAGGGCGGCCAGCACCACCAGTGTCACCAGGGTTTCGAACAGGCTGAAGCCCAGTCGGCGGGTCGAATTGCGTTCCATCTTGCGCTCCCTGCTTCGTGAAGAAGTGCGCGCAATGTAGGAAGTCATGGAGGGCGCGTCAGCACCCCCAAAAGGGGGACGTGGCTCAGATCTCCCGGATCAGCTGCCGGAACTCGTCGATGTCCTCGAAGCTGCGATACACCGACGCGAAGCGCACATAAGCCACCTTGTCGATGCGCTTGAGTTCTCGCATCACCAGCTCACCGATCTTGGTGGAAGCCAGTTCTTTGCTTCCGACGGCCAGCAACTGCTCCTGGATGCGCTCGATCGCCGACTCGACCTGCTCGGTGCTGACCGGGCGCTTGCGCAGCGCCAGCATCATGGAGGCACGCACCTTGGCGGGGTCGAAGTCAGCGCGCGAGCCATCCTTCTTGATCACCATCGGCAACGCGATCTCGGCGCGCTCGTAGGTGGTGAAGCGCTTCTCGCAGCCTTGGCAGCGCCGCCGCCTGCGCACCACGTCCCCCTCGTCGGACTCGCGTGTCTCGACAACCTGGGTTTCGGCATGGGCGCAGAACGGGCAGCGCATGAGGTTTTAGCCGTAGACCGGGAAGGCCCTGGTCAGCTCGGCCACCTGGGCCCGCACGCGGGCGCGCACGGCCTCGTCGTGCGGCGCGTCCAGCACATCGGCGATCAAGTGGGCGGTGACGCGCACCTGCTCTTCCTTGAAGCCACGCGTCGTCATGGCCGGCGTGCCGAGGCGGATGCCGCTGGTGACCATGGGCTTTTGCGGGTCGTTCGGGATGCCGTTCTTGTTGCAGGTCATGTGGGCGTCACCCAGGATGGCCTCGGCCTCCTTGCCGGTCAGGCCCTTGGGGCGCAGATCGACCAGCATCACATGGCTCTCGGTGCGGCCCGAGACGATGCGCAGGCCACGCTCGATCAGGGTGTCCGCCAGCACCTTGGCGTTCTTCACCACCTGCTGCTGGTAGGCCTTGAACTCGGGCGTCAGCGCTTCCTTGAAGGCCACGGCCTTGCCGGCGATGACATGCATCAGCGGGCCGCCCTGCAGGCCCGGGAAGACGGCGCTGTTGATCTTCTTGGCAATCGCCTCGTCGTTGCACAGCACCACGCCGCCGCGCGGGCCGCGCAGGCTCTTGTGCGTCGTCGAGGTGACGACGTCGGCGTGGGGCACCGGGTTCGGGTATTCGCCCGCGGCGATCAGGCCGGCGTAATGGGCCATGTCCACCATCAGATAGGCGCCGACGGCCTTGGCAACCTTGGCGAAGCGCTCGAAGTCGATGCGCAGGCTGTAGGCGGAGGCACCGGCAATGATCAGCTTGGGCTTGTGCTCATGGGCCAGGCGCTCCATCGCGTCGTAGTCGATCGCTTCTTGCGCGTCCAGACCGTAGCTCACCACCTTGAACCACTTGCCGCTCATGTTCAGCGCCATGCCATGGGTCAGGTGGCCGCCCTCGGCCAGGCTCATGCCCAGGATGGTGTCGCCCGGTTGCAGCAGCGCGAAGAAAACGGCTTGGTTGGCCTGCGAGCCGGAGTTCGGCTGCACGTTGGCGAAGTTGGCACCGTAGAGCTGCTTGAGGCGGTCGATGGCCAGCTGCTCGGCAACGTCGACGTACTCGCAGCCACCGTAGTAGCGCTTGCCAGGGTAGCCCTCGGCGTACTTGTTGGTCAGCTGGCTGCCTTGTGCCTGCATCACGGCGCGCGAGGTGTAGTTCTCGCTGGCAATCAGCTCGATGTGGTCTTCCTGGCGCTGGTTTTCCTTCTGGATGGCGGCCCAGAGTTCCGCATCGGCTTCGGGCAGGGCGAGGGGGGAAAGCATGGAGGGCATGGCGTGGCTCCGGATGGGGAGGGCCCGCGAGACCGCGACGCGGTGCGGGTGGCCCAGGCGAACGGCACGGTTCGGGCGCCGCTGAAAAGCGGCATCAAAGCCCGGCCGCGCTTCCCGGTGGGTGTCCACCTCGGGGGCTCGCCCCCTGATCGCCAGTGACGCGGCGCGGGCAGTGTAGCGGCGCCTCGCTACGCGCTCAGAGGTGGGCGACTTGCGCCACCGCAGAGGCCGGAGCCGGCGGTGCGGGTGGGCGCGGTTGTTGGACCAGCGCGGGGTTGCGACCGGCCAGCACGGCCTTGAGCTGCTCCTGTTCGAACAGCACGCGCACCGCGTATCCGCCGTCATCGTCCATATTGGCCGCGCCTACGTAGTAGCGCAGACCATCGGCGACCGAGCCGCCGCGCTGGATGCATTCCTTCAGGACCTGCACGCCCACACGCAGATTGCTCACCGGGTCGAACGCTGCACGCTGACCACCAAAGGCCTCGAACTTGTCGTCGTGCACGCGGGTCATGACCTGCATCAGGCCCTGGGCCCCGACCGGGCTCTGCGCAAAGGGGTTGAAGCTCGATTCGACGGCCATCACGGCCAGCACCAGCGTGGGGTCGATGCGTGCGCGCTCGCCGGCCTGCCAGGCCTCCAGCACCAGCCGTGCGACCGGCTCTACCGCCACCTTGTAGCGGCGTGCCAAATGCTGGGCGAGAGCCGATTGCTGCTTGGTCAACTCGGTCGGGTCGGCGGCGGTCACGCGCTGCACCGCGTCGGGTTCGGCCACGGCCTGAAGCGTGTCGCCGTTGGCCTCGGCACGCACCTCGTGCCGCTCGGCCAACCAGGCTAGTGCTCGCTTTTCCAGACCCACGCGCAGGTCGTTCTGGGTGGCGAACAGGGCGGCGATCGTCACCAGCCCCAGGCCCAACAGCGCCAGGGTGTTGTGGCTCACCACCAGCAGGCCGTGCGCGACATCCTGGGCAAACAGCCCGAGTCCGCGGACCAGCCCTTGCATCCACTCAGTTGCTCGGTTTGCCATGAAATTCCCTTTGCGGTTGCCCTGCTCTCGACCCGGCCCGGCCCGGGTGCATGTGACACTGACCAGGTGAGGCAGAGGCGCCTTGGATCCAGGGTTTACCCCTGAAATCGGCGCGGATTGTTAAAGTTGACTAATAACCAGTCAACTCAATGACTGATCTCTCTTATTACTTTTCGAATGAAATACACCGATCTACGCGGCTTCCTGGCGCAGCTGGAAGCGCAGGGTGAGCTCCGGCGGGTGGGCGAACCCGTGGCCACCCGGCTGGAAATGACGGCGCTCTCCGACCGGGTGCTGCGCGCCGGCGGGCCGGCGCTGTGGTTCGAGCGCCCGGTTCCGGGCGATCGGCCGGTGCTGGCCAACCTGTTCGGCACGGTGCGCCGAGTGGCCCTGGCCATGGGCGCCGAGGACGCCCAGGCTCTGCGCGAAATTGGTCATGTGCTGGCCAGGCTGCGTGAGCCCGAGCCACCCAAGGGCCTGAAGGATGTGGGCCGGCTGGTCGATCTCGCCCGCTCGGTCTGGCAGATGCGGCCCCAGCAGGTGTCGCGCCCACCATGCCAGCAGGAGGTGCTGGCAGGCTCTGAGATCGACCTGACCCGCTGGCCGATCCAGCATTGCTGGCCCGAGGACGTCGGGCCGCTGCTGACCTGGGGCCTGGTCATCACGCGCGGCCCGCAAGGCGTGGCGCAGCCGCGCCGGCGTCAGAACCTGGGCATCTACCGGCAACAGCTGATTGGCCATCGCCAATTGATCATGCGCTGGCTTGCGCACCGCGGCGGCGCGCTGGATTTCCGCGCCTTCCGGCTGGCGAACTCGGGGCAGCCGTTTCCGATTGCCGTGGCCCTCGGGGCTGACCCCGCCACGACCTTGGGAGCGGTGACCCCGGTGCCCGACAGCCTGTCCGAGTACCAGTTCGCCGGGTTGCTGCGCGGCAGCCGCACCGAGTTGGCGGACAGCTCGGTGGGCGAGCCAGGCTGGCCGCTGCAGGTGCCTGCGCACGCCGAAATGGTGCTGGAGGGGCACATCCCGCCCGCACCGGCAGGCTGGAAGGGTGAAAGCGAGCTGGGCATGCCCCTGATGGAGCGCGACGGCTATTTGCATGCGCTCGAAGGTCCGTACGGCGACCACACCGGCTACTACAACGAGCAGGAATGGTTCCCGGTGTTCGAGGTCAGCCGCGTCACGCAGCGCAGCGGTGCCTTCTATCACTCCACCTACACCGGCAAGCCGCCCGACGAGCCCGCCGTGCTGGGCATGGCGCTCAATGAAGTCTTCGTGCCCCTGCTGCAGCAGCAATTCCCCGAGATCGTCGACTTCTACCTGCCGCCTGAGGGCTGCAGCTACCGCATGGCGCTGATCTCCATCCGCAAGTCCTACGCGGGGCATGCCAAGCGGCTGATGTTCGGCGTCTGGAGCTATCTGCGCCAGTTCATGTATACGAAGTTCATCGTGGTGCTGGACGAGGACGTGAACCTGCGCGACTGGGCGGATGTCATGTGGGCCATCACCACCCGCGTGGACCCGGTGCGCGACACCCTACTGGTGGATCACACCCCCATCGACTACCTGGACTTTGCCTCGCCGGTGAGCGGCCTGGGGGGCAAGCTCGGGCTGGATGCCACCAACAAGTGGCCGGGCGAGACCGATCGTGAGTGGGGGCGCGTGATCCGCATGCCGGCGGACGTGACCCGCAAGACCGACGCTCTGTATGACCAGCTGTTTGGTGGCCGCGGTCAAGAGGAAAAGTCCTAGAAATTTCTCCTTGAAGGCCGCGGGCCATCGCCTAATGTTGTCGGGCCTCGACGGAGGCCTTAGCAATGGCGCAATCTTTGCGCGCCAGGAGCCCTGCAGCAAATGGCTGCGGAGCCCCACCGGTGGTGCGATGCCACCAGCCCCCTTCCGGCCTTCGGGCCGGGAGGGGTTTCTCTTTTCAGTGCCCGGTTGCGTTGGCCAGCCACTCGTAGGCGAGGTAGCGCCCCATGCGGATGCCCTCCGGGCTGGGCACGAAATCCAGCAGGCGCCAAGTGGCCGGCAGCGTCTGGTTCAGCGGCGCGGATATGAACTCAACCCCCGGCGCAGCAGCCTGGAAGTGCCGCATGGCCCTGGGCATGTGCAAGGCATGGGTCACGAGCAGCACGCGCCGAACGCCCAGTTGGCGCAGAAATTCGGCGCTGAAGCGCGCGTTTTCGGCCGTGTTGCTGGAGCGGTCTTCGGCCCAGGCGGGCAGCATGCCGTAATGCGCCGCCAGCACCCTACGCACCACGGCCGCCTCGGTTGGCTGGTCTGGTTGCGGGTTCGGGCTACGGCCTCCCGTGAAGGCCAGCGGCAAGTCGAATTGCCGCGCCCACCAGACGCCGCGGTGCAGACGCTCCAGGGTTTCGGCGTTGGGTTCATATTCGCCCGCAGGTCCTGCCCCCCTGCGCACGCCCCCGCCGAGCACCAGCACCAGCGTGTGCTCACGCCGCTGCGCGGGCACCATCGCCAGCGTGGGTTGAACGGCCGCCGGCGCCCAGGCATGCGCCAGCGGGACCACCACGCCCAGACTGCCACCCAGCCACAGCAGCAGGAAGGCCGCCGCCAGGCTGACACGCCGCCACAGGGCCGGGCTCCTGATCAGCGCCAGCACGGCCAGCAGCAGCAGCAGGAATCCGGTGGGCGGCAGGAGCAGGGCGGCGAGCACGGAGCGCATGCGCGAATCTTCGCAGCTGGCTTCGTCAAGCCCCTGCGCTCCGGCGCGCGGGCGGGCCTCCGCTATCCTGCCCGCCCCCAAGAAACACGCCCTGCCCATGCAAGCTCCTCAACTGGAAACCCTCACGCTGGCCGGTGGCTGCTTCTGGTGCCTGGAGGCCGTGTTCCTGCGCATCCGCGGGGTGATCGAGGTGGAGTCTGGCTACAGCAACGGGCACTTGCCCAACCCGAATTACGAGCAGGTCTGCACGGGCGCCAGCGGCCATGCCGAGGTGGTGCGGCTGCGTTTCGACCCCGCGCAGATCAGCCTGGCCCAGTTGCTGGCTGTGTTCTGGACCATTCACGACCCCACCAGCCTGAACCGGCAGGGGGCAGACATCGGTACCCAGTACCGTTCCGGCATCTATACCCATGGCGATGCGCAGCAGGCGCAGGTGCTGCAGCTGCTGCAAGAGGCGCAAGCCGAATTTGGCGGGCGCATCGTCACCGAGGTTCAGCCCGAGCGCGGCTACTGCGCCGCCGAGGACTATCACCAGCGCTACTTCGAACGCCATCCCGATGCCGGCTACTGCAGCTTCGTCGTCGGCCCCAAGGTGGACAAGTTCCAGCGGCAGTTCAAGGCCCTGCTGCGTGACTGAGCTCTTGCGTTGGAGCGGGCTGGCGCTGCACTACCCGCAACGTGCCGAAGGGCTGCAGTTTGCGGATGGTGTGCTGTATGCCGGCGAGCACCTGCTGTTGCGAGGCCCCTCGGGCAGTGGCAAGAGCAGCCTGATCGCCCTGCTGGCCGGTCTGCGCCGCGCTAGTGCCGGCGAGGTCTGGCTGGCGGGCCGCTCCTTGTCGGCGCTCAGCAACCCGGCCATCGATGCCTGGCGCGGGGAGGTGCTGGGCGTGCTGCCGCAGCGGCTTCATCTCATTGAAGGTTTGAGCGTGCGCGAGAACCTGGAACTGCCCTGGCTGGCCGTTGGACGCCCGCCCGAAACGGCGCGCCTGGCCCGTCTTTGCGAGCGCCTGGGGCTTGAAGGCCTGCAGGAGCGCCTGCCCAGCCAACTCAGCGTCGGGCAGATGCAGCGGGTGGCGTTGGCGCGCGCGCTGGCCCGCGGGCCCCGCCTGCTGCTGCTGGACGAGCCGAGCAGCAGCCTGGATGACGCCGCCACGGCGGCGCTTCTGCAGCTGGTGTGTGAACTGGCGCAGGAGCAAGGCGTCAGCCTGCTGGTGGCCACCCACGACGCGCGCGTGGTGCAGGGCTTGGCCACACTGACTGGCCTGAAGGCTTTGCAGCTGGAGCCTGCATGCTGAGCGGCCTGCGCCTGGCCTGGCGCCTGCTGTGGCTGCACCCCTTGGCCACCGGCTTGAACCTGTTGCTGCTGGCGCTGGGCTGGGGGGACGGTGGCTTTTGTGCTGCTGGTGGGCGAGCAGGTGGAGCAGCGCGTGCGCCGCGATCTCGCCGGCATTGACCTCGTCGTCGGGGCCAAGGGCAGCCCGATGCAGATCATGCTGGCCGGCGTCTTTCACCTCGACACGCCGACCGGCAACATCCCGCTGGAGACTGTGCAGCAGTTGCAGCAGCAGCCGTTGGTGGCCGAGGTCTTGCCGCTTTCATTGGGCGACAGCCTGAAGGGCTGGCGCATCGTCGGCGCCACGCCGGCCTATGTCGATCTGTACGGCGCCCGTTTGCAGCAAGGGCGCCTATGGACGGCACCGATGCAGGCCGTACTGGGCGCCGAGGTGGCTACCGCGCTGGGCCTGAAGCCAGGCGACCACTTTGCCGGCAACCATGGCCTGGGGGAGGGTGGGCATGAACACGGCGATCAACAGTTCGAGGTGGTCGGCGTGCTGGCGCGCAGCAGCTCGGTGCTGGATCGGCTTGTGCTGACCGATCTGGCCTCGGTCTGGCAGGTGCACGAGGAACACCACGCGCTGGACGATTCCGACCGTGCCGCGCTGGCCGCCGAGCGCGAGGTGACGCTGCTGCTGGTGCGCTACCGCAGCCCCCTTGGGGCCGCCTTGCTGCCGCGTTGGGTGAATGCCCAGGATGGCCTCCAGGCGGCCGCGCCGGCCCTGGAGACCGCGCGCTTGCTGCGAATGGTGGGCGCCGGCCGCGAGGTGTTGCAAGGTTTTGGATTGCTGCTCTTGCTGAGTGCGCTGCTCTCGGTCTTCATCACACTGCTGGCCATGGTGCGCGAGCGTCAGGGCGACCTGGCCCTGCTGCGCCTGATGGGCGCCCCCGCGCGCCGGCTCGCTGCCCTAGTGGGCTGGCAGGCCGTCATGCTGGTGACACTCTCGGTCGGCCTGGGCCTGGGCCTGGCCCACCTGGGCCTGGCGGCGCTGGCGCATTGGTTGTCCGCCCAGCAAGCGTTTCCGCTGGCGCCGGACTTTTTCAGCCCGCAGGAATGGGCCCTATTCCCCTTGGGCTTGGCGGTGGCCTTGCTGGCCGCTGCCTTGCCTGCCTGGCGCGCGCTGCGCGCCGACGTCACGCAACTGCTCCAGACACCACATTGAATCCGTCATGAAAGCGCCCATCCTGCTGCTGCTCATCGCCCTGTCGGGCGGTGCGGTCTTGGCACAATCGAAACCCGCCTTGGACGCGCATGTGCGCAAGGACATCGAGCGCCACCGCGCGATGGCCAAGGCCCACGAAGAGGCCGCGCGCTGCCTGGAATCCGGCCAGCCCGAGGCTCAATGTCTGATGACCCTGCAGACCGCCTGCAAGGGCTTGGCGATCGGCAAGTACTGCGGCCTTAAACATGAGCATTGATTTCCCCCTGCGCACCCTGCTGCTGGCTGCTCTTGCGGCTGCCTCACTTGCGGTGGCGGCGCAACCGCGCACCAATGCCGCAGCGGCGGCGCCCTTCGTCGGTCAAGGCCCCGGCTACCACGACCCGCGCAGTCCCTTCAAGCCGCTGGAGGACAAGGAAGGCGTGCTGTCCTGGTCCTTGCTGAGCGGTGTGACGACCAAGATCGAGAAGAAGAAGGTCGTGCCAACCTTCCCGGCTGCCGTACAGGCGCTGCACCAGCAGAAGGTGCGGGTGCAAGGGTTCATGATGCCGCTGGAGCCAGGCGACAAGCAGAAGCACTTCCTTCTCTCCAGCGTGCCCACCACCTGCAACTTCTGTGTGCCGGCCGGCCCCGAAGGGCTGATTGAGGTGCGCAGCACGGTGGCGGTGCGCTACACGCTGGAGCCGGTGGTGATGGAGGGCCTGCTGGCCGTGTTGAAGGACGACCCCTACGGCTTGTTCTACCGCGTGGTCGAGGCCCAGCCCGTCAACTGACTACGGCGCCAAGCGCTCGCGCAGCCAACTGCCATCGGGTTGCAGGCGATAGCGCAGCCGGTCGTGCAGCCGACTGGGCCGGCCGGCCCAGAACTCCCATTGGTCCGGCACCAGGCGAAATCCGCCCCAATGCGGCGGCCGCTTGGGGGACAGTCCATGCTGCGCGGCCACCTTGGCGGCGTTGGCCACCAGCACCGCACGCCCGCTGATTACTTGTGACTGCGGGCTGGCCCAGGCTCCCAGGCGGGAGTCGAGCGGACGGCTGAGGTAGTAGGCATCGCTCTCGGCGTCGCTGACTCGCTCCACCCGGCCTTCGATGCGCACCACGCGCTCCTGGCTCACCCAATGGAACTGCAGGGCGGCGAAGGGGTGGGCAGCCAACTCATGCCCCTTGCGGCTTTCGTAGTTCGTGTACCAGACCAGACCGCGCTCGTCGAAGTCCTTGACGAGCACCACCCGTGTCGACGGGCGCCCCTCGGGTCCGACAGTGGCCAGGGTCATGGCGTTGGGTTCGAGCACCTTGTCGTCCAGGGCCTCCTTGAACCACTGCTGGAATTGCTTCAGCGGTTGCTCCGCCGAGTGTTCTTCATCGAGTGCGCCACGCTCATAGCTCTTGCGCATGTCTGCCAGCCAGTTCATGTACTCAGTATCGCCCCGGGGGGCGGCAAACACTTAATGGAAGGCCCCATTGGGTCGGTGCAGGGCCGGGCGCATCCTTCCAGTGCGGAAAAAGCCAAGGAGAGCGTGTGTGAACACCGGGCTACCCGTGGTGATCGTGCTGGCTGCGGGTCGCGGGTCACGTTTTGGTGGCTCGGGCCACAAACTGGAGCAAACACTGGGGGACAGCACCGTACTGGGCTGCACCCTGGAGGCGGCTTTGGCCGCGCAGATGCGTGTGCTGGTGGTGTGCACCGAGCCCCTGGCCGCGGCCATCCGCAGCAAAGTGGCAGCGCGCGATGTGGTGGTGCTGCCCAGCCCGCGCGGCGGGCGCGATGGCATGGGCCGCTCGATCGCGGCCGGCGTGAGTGCTGCCGCCTCCGCCACCGGCTGGTTGATCCTGCCCGGCGACATGCCGCTCGTAAAGCCGAGCACCCTGCGCGCCGTAGCGGCGCGCCTGATGCAGGACCCGGTCGTGTTCGCCCAATACCGGGGGCGGCGCGGGCACCCGGTGGGCTTCGGGGCCGAGTTGTACTCGGAGCTCATTGCCTTGCAAGGGGATGAAGGGGCGCGGCGCCTGCTCGCGCGCTACGCGGCGCAACCCGTTGAGGTGGACGACCCCGGCGTGCTGATTGATGTGGACACCGAAGAAGACCTGGAGCGCGTGCGCAACGCCGATCCCGCCGAACTGAGTTCACGCCCAATGCCCCTCTCGCGTTGAGTCTTGAAGGCGGCGCATGTAATATGGTTACCTGATTTCGGTACCGTGAGTTACATGCAATGTCCCTGCACCCGGTTCTAGAGCGCGTCCTGCAACGCGTGGTCGAGCGCTCCGCGCCCACGCGCGGTGCCTACCTGGCGCAAGTGCGCCGCCTGCGCCAGCGCCCGCGGGGCTCGGACCGTTTGGGCTGCGCCAATGTGGCGCACGCCGTAGCGGCGCTGCCGCCCTCCGACAAGCTGCGCATCGTGGCTGAGCGCGCGCCCCATCTGGCGGTGGTGACGGCCTACAACGACATGCTCTCGGCGCATCAGCCCTACGAGGGCTACCCGGCGCAGATTCGCGCCGCTGCCGCCCGCCTGGGCGCCACCGTGCAGGTGGCCGGCGGCGTGCCGGCGATGTGCGATGGCGTCACCCAGGGCACGCCCGGCATGGAGCTGAGCCTGTTCAGCCGCGACACCATCGCCATGGGCACCGCCATCGCGCTGAGCCACGATGTGTTTGACGGCGCACTGATGCTGGGCATCTGCGACAAGATCGTGCCGGGCCTGCTGATCGGCGCCCTGCATTTCGGCCACCTGCCCACGCTGTTCGTGCCGGCCGGCCCGATGGCCTCGGGCCTGAGCAACAGCGACAAGGCCAAGGTGCGCGAGCTCTACGCGCAAGGGAAAGTGGGCCGCGCCGAACTGCTGGAGGCCGAGAACGCCGCCTACCACGGCGCCGGCACCTGCACCTTCTACGGCACGGCCAACTCCAACCAGATGCTGCTGGAGGCCATGGGCCTGCATGTGCCAGGCAGCGCCTTTGTGCACCCGCACTCCGGCCTGCGCCAGGCGCTGACCGACGAGGCCGTGCGCCTGCTGCTGGCCGGGCTGGACAAGCCGATTGGCGCGCTGGTGGACGAGCGCTGCATCCTCAACGCCATGGCAGCCCTGCTGGCCACTGGCGGCAGCACCAACCATCTCATCCACTGGGTGGCGGTGGCGCGTGCCGCGGGCATCCTGATCGACTGGAGCGACTTCTCCGAACTCAGCGCCGTCGTGCCCCTGCTGGCGCGTGTGTACCCGAATGGCAGCGCCGATGTGAACCAGTTTCAGGCGGCGGGCGGCCCTGGCTTCGTGATGCGCGAGTTGCTGGACGCAGGGCTGATGTTCGACGCGCCGGCCATGGCCGCGGAGGGCCTGCGTGCCCACACGCGCGAACCCGGTTTGGACGGTTCTAACTTGGTTTGGCGTGAACTGCCGGCCCAGCCGCCCGAGCCTTCGGTGGTGCGCGGCGTGGCCGAGCCCTTCAGCGCCAGCGGAGGCCTGAAGCTGCTGGAAGGCAATCTGGGTCGCGCCGTCATCAAGGTCTCGGCCGTGCCGGAGGAGCGTCATGTCATCGAAGCGCCGGCGCGCATCTTTGCCAGCCAGGAAGCCATGCTGGCGGCCTTCAAGGCTGGCGAGCTGGAGCGTGATGTCGTCGTGGTGGTGCGCTTCCAGGGCCCGCGTGCCAATGGCATGCCGGAGCTGCACAAACTGACGCCACCGCTGGCCGTGCTGCAGGGCAAGGGTTTCAAGGTGGCGCTGGTGACGGATGGCCGCATGAGCGGCGCCTCTGGCAAGGTGCCGGCCGCCATCCATGTCAGCCCCGAAGCCCTGGCCGGCGGGCCGCTGGCCAAACTGAGCGATGGCGACCTGGTGCGCCTGGATGCGGTGGCCGGCACGCTGCAGGCTTTGGTGCCGGAAGTCGAGTGGGCCACACGCGAGCTCGCACAACTCGACCCCGCCGCGGCGGAAGACAACGCCCACGGCCTCGGCCGCGAACTTTTCGGCGGTATGCGCCGCAACGTCACGGCCGCCGAACAAGGCGCCATCACCTGGATCTGACTTCATGGACCTGCTGAAGCTGCCCGCCTACGGGCCCATCATTCCCGTCATCGTGGTCGAGCAACTCGAACATGCCGTGCCCCTGGCGCAAGCCCTGGTGGCCGGGGGCGTGCGGGTGCTGGAAGTGACCCTGCGCAGTGCCGTGGCGCTGCAGGCCATCGAGGCCATGGCGCGCGCCGTGCCCGAGGCCGTCGTGGGCGCCGGCACGCTGCGCACGGTGGCCGATGCACGTGCCGCCAAGGACGCCGGCGCTGTGTTTGCCGTCAGCCCCGGCTTCACGCCCGAGCTCTCGGCCGCCTGCCGCGCGGCGGAGCTGGCCCTGCTGCCCGGTGTGTCCACCGCCAGCGAGGTGATGCAGGCCAACGACCATGGGCATCACTTTCTCAAGCTGTTCCCGGCCACGGCGGTGGGCGGCATCGCCATGCTCAAGGGTCTGTCCGGTCCGTTCCCGGACGTGTCTTTCTGTCCCACCGGCGGCATCACGCCCGAGACGGCGCCGCAGTTCCTGGCGCTGCCCAACGTCAAGGTCTGCGGTGGCTCCTGGCTGTGCCCGAAGGAGCTGTTGGCGCGCGGCGATTGGGCCGGTATCACCCGTCTTGCCCAGGAGGCCAGCCAGCTGCGTGCGGCATGATGGCCGGATGATTTCCGGTCAAACCTGGTACGAAGCCAGCGCCCCGTCGCTGGCTTTTCCGTCTCTGGGCGGGCAAACGCAGGAATGCGAAGTGGCCATCCTGGGCGGTGGCTTTGCGGGCCTGGCCGCAGCGCGGGGCCTGCAGGAGCGCGGCATCAAGGATCTGGTGCTGCTGGAGCAGCAGGGCGTGGGCCACGGCGCTTCGGGCCGCAATGGCGGCTTCGTGTTCGGCGGCTTCAGCCGCGGGCCCGGCGCGCTCTTGAGGGACCTGGGCGCCGTCAAGGCGCGCACGCTCTATGGTCTGACGCGCGAGGCCGTGGCCACGATCCGCCGCCGCATCGAGACCCTGGGCATTGAGTGCGAGCGTGTGGAGGGTGGCGCGCTCTGGGTCGATTGGTTCAAGACCCCCGCCAGCCTGGCCGGCCTGCGCGCCGAAGCGGGTCTGCTGCGCGAGCAGTTCGGCGTGCAATGGGACGAGATCGACGCCGCACAGGTGCGCCAGTGGCTGGACAGCGAGCGCTACGGACCGGCCCTGCTGGAGCGCGATGCCTTCCACTTCCACCCGCTGAAGTACGCGCGCGGCCTGGCGGCGGCGATCGCGGTGGACGGCGGCCAAGTGTTTGAGCGCAGCGGCGTGCGCGCCCTGCGCCGCTTGGCGCAGGGCTGGGAGCTGGAGACCGAAGAGGGAGGGCGCGTGCGTGCCCAGCAACTGGTGCTGGCTGGTGGCGGTTACCTGCGCGGGGTGGCGCCGCGCCTGACGCGCGCCCGCCTGCCCATCGCCACCTACGTGATGTGCACCGAGCCGCTGGCGGAGGCTCAGCAACCGGTGCGCTGCAACGCCGCCATCTACGACAACCGCTTTGCCTTCGACTACTACCGCAAGCTGGAAAGCGGCCGTCTGCTCTGGGGCGGGCGCATCTCCATCCTGGAACGCGAACCGGCGCGCATCGCCGAGCTGCTGCGGCAGGACCTGCGCAAGGTCTATCCGCAGCTGCAGGGCGTACAGATCAGCCATGCCTGGGGTGGGCTGATGAGCTATGCCCGCCACCAGATGCCGCAGTTGGGCGAGCTGGCGTCGGGCCTTTGGTACGCGCAGAGCTTCGGCGGGCATGGCGTGGCGCCCACCACGGTGGCCGGCGAACTGCTGGCCGAAGCCATCAGCCGCAAGCAGCCCCTGGATGCGCTCTGGCAGCGCTACGGGCTGAGCCCGGTCTACGGCCCGGCCGGACTGCTGGCGGCGCAGGCGCAGTACAGCTGGGCCGAGTTCAGGGATTGGCTCAGAAGTTAGCGGGGAACACCAGGCAGCTGGTGCTGGCGTGCGCGTAGAGCTTGCCGTCGGGGCCGACCAGATCGGCCTCGGCCGTGGCCATCTGGCGGCCGCGGTGGCGCACGCGGCCGATGGCGCGCACGCGCTGCGGCTGCTTGTCCTTCAGCGCCCGCACCAGGTTGAGCTTGATCTCCAGCGTGGTGTAGCTCTCGCCCGGCTTCATGGTGCTGTGCACGGCGCAGCCCAGGGCCGAATCGAGCAGGGTGGCGAACCAGCCGCCGTGCACGGTGCCGAGCGGGTTGTAGTGGTGCCAGAGCGGCTCGCCCTGGAACACGGCGCGGCCTTCTTCGACCTCGACGAGGATGAAGTCCAGCGTGTGCGAGATGGGCGGTGCGGGGAAGCGGCCCTCGACCATGCCCTGCATGATCTGCAGGCCGGAAAGGCCCGCGGCCTCCTCGGGCTTGACCAGCTCGCCAAAGGTGGGTTGCGCATGGGCACGCTGGCGCTGGCGCACGGCCTCTTCGGCCGCCAGCCAGTCTTGCAGGACGGAATCGCTCATATCAAACTTTCAGAGTGACGACGACCGGCGCGTGGTCGCTCGGGCGTTCGTTCTTGCGCGGCAGCTTGTCGATGACGCAGGCGCTCACCTGCGGCTGCAGCGCGGCGGAGACCAGGATGTGGTCGATGCGCAGGCCCTGGTTCTTGCGGAAGGCCAGGTTGCGGTAATCCCACCAGCTCCAGCTCTTGGGTGGCTGCTCGAACAGGCGGAAGGCGTCCACCAGGCCCAGGCCGAGCAGGGCGCGAAAGTGCGCGCGCTCCTCGTCGGTGCAGTGGATCTGGCCGGCCCAGGCCACCGGGTCGTACACGTCCCGGTCTTCGGGGGCGATGTTGTAGTCGCCCAGCAGCACCAGCTGCGGGTGCGCGGCCAGTTCCTGCCGCAGCCAGGCCTGCAGGGCGTCCAGCCAGGCCATCTTGTAGGTGAACTTCTCGCTGCCGGGCGCCTGGCCGTTCGGGAAATAGCCGCCGATGACGCGCACGCCCGCCACGGTGGCGGCGATGACGCGTGCCTGCTCGTCGGCAAAGCCGGGGATGTTCTTAACGACAGCCTCGTGCGGGCCGCGGCTCAGCAGGGCCACGCCGTTGTAGGTCTTCTGGCCGTGGAAGCTGACCTGGTAGCCGGCGGCCTCGATCTCGGCTTGCGGGAACTTGTCGTCCGTGAGCTTGGTTTCCTGCAGCACCAATGCGTCGACCGGGTTGGCTTGCAGCCAGTCCAGCAGCTGCGGCAGGCGCACGGCGAGGGAATTGACGTTCCAGGTGGCGATTTGCACGGCGAGACTGCGAAGCAGAGCAGGAGAGGGGCGCGGATGGTAGCCAAACCGGGGGGGTGACGGCCCGGCGGCACCCGGGTATCTTGCCGCGTTCCGCCACCTGCCAACCGCCCTCCTGGGGAGTGAACCGATGCGCCGCCATGCCCTGAGCCTTGTCCTGCCCGCCTTGCTGACCGCCTGCGGCGGCGGCGAGGAACCCCCCAGCCTGACGCAGGCTCGAACCGACACGGGCCCGCAACGCCGTGCGCTGGCCACCCTACCCAGCGTGGGCGCCAAGGAGGTGATGGATTGGGCGCAGTACAAATTTCCCACGCTCTTCCCCGGTAACCCAGCCAGTCAGCCCTTCAACTACCTGGGGGTGGACTACACCATCCGCGCCTACTCGACCGGCAACTACCTGGGCGTCACGCCCAGCGGCGAGATCTACGGCCTGGGTGAATTCACCGGCGGCCAGTTGCAGTCCTTCGGCAAGATCAGCGACTGGAGCAGCCAGATCCAGGCGGATGCTTGTGGCGTCTACCCCTCGCTGTGCTCGCCCGGCGGTGGCGGTACGGGCACGCTGAATGCGTGTGCACAGCCGGCCAGCCAGGCGCTGGCCATCGGCAACCGCTACACCCTGAATTACGCCCTGACGATGAGCGGTGCCGTCAATGGCAGCGGTGAGTTCCAGACCGATGCGCTGGTGGAGGCCGCCACCAGCTTCGAGGGCCAGAGCGCGGTGCGCCTGGCGCTGACACAGACCAACAGCCTGAACATCCCGGGAACGCAGAGCAGCACCATCAAGCTCAAGCAATACGCCCAAGCCGCCGACAACGGCCTGATTCGCCACCTGGGCAATGAAAGTGAGACCTCGGTGGTGGTGCCGGTGGTGGGCAACTCCGTCACCAACGTCAAGACGGTTAACACCCCGCCCTTCCTGAACAGCGAGTTCACGTTGCAGGCCGGTCAGTCCCTGACCCGCACCAACGGCTACACCACGACCACCACCACCACCGTGGCGGGCGTCACCACGCCGCCGATGGTGAGCAACTCCAGCCTGACCGAGACCGTGAGCTTCGAGGCGCGCGAGACCATCCAGGTGCAGGGCCGCAGTTGGGACACCTGTCGCTACCGTCAGGTGGATGCCGCCACGCCCAACGTCAGCACCACCACCTGGTACATCGTCGGGCGCGGCTTGCCGGCACGCATCGTCGGCAGCGGCAGCGGCACGACGCAGACCACCGAACTGAAGTCCGGTACGGTCAACGGCGCGCCGATCTGAGGCGGCCGGCTCAGTGCGCGGCGATCACGCCGCAGGCCATGCGGGCGCCTGAGTTGCCGGTCGGCTGGGTCTTGAAGTCGTCCGGGTCGGCGTGGACGATCACGGCCCGGCCCACCAGCCCCGTTTCGCCCTGCAGCTTGGCGCCCTTCAGCACGAATTTCTGATCCACCTTGCCCTGGGCGTCGGCTTGCAGATTGGGCATGTCGCCGGCGTGGCGCGCAGCGTCCTGCGGGCCATGGGGGTGGGCGCCCGGGTTGAAGTGGCCGCCGGCGCTGCTGAAGTCCGGGCTGGCGCAGTTGCCGTTCGCGTGCACATGGAAGCCATGCGCGGTGCCGGGTGCGAAGCCGCTGGCCTTGACGTGCACCATCAGGTCCTCGCCTTTGGTATGGAACATCACCAGGCCGGTGGCGCCACCGGCTGCGGCCGGGCTCAGGCTGGCCATGGCCATGCCGCCCATGTCGTGCATCTTGTGGCCCATGCCTTCCTTGTGCATGGCCATGTCGTGCTTGGCGGGCTGGGCAGCTTCGCTGCCGTGTGCCGCATGGGCATCGGGCTTGTCTTGCGACGCACAGGCCTGCAGGCCCAGGATCAGCGCCGCCCAGCCCAGTTTCTGATGCAAATTCATGACGTTTCCCTGGAAGTGAGGAGGCGCGGACCATAGCCCAAGCCCGGCTGAGCGCCAAGGCAGGGCTGGCTACCATGCGCCATCACGATTCGGGAGTGCGCCATGTCCTCAGGAAAGATCCTTGTCGCCCAGGGTGGCGGCCCCACCGCCGTCATCAACCAAAGCCTGGTTGGCGTGGTGTTGGAAGCGCGGCGCCACCTGGGCATCCAGCGTGTGTATGGCGCTCGCCACGGGGTGCGCGGCATCGTCAACGAGGATTTCGTCGACCTGACGCAGGAAACCAGCCACAACCTTGAATTGGTGGCCAATACACCGGCGGCGGCACTGGGCAGCACGCGCGACAAGCCCGATCTGGCCTACTGCCAGGAAATGTTCAAGGTGCTGCAGGCGCATCGCATCGAGCACTTTTTCAACATCGGCGGCAATGACAGCTCCGACACCATCCGCATCGTGGCCGAGGAAGCGCAGAAGGCCGGCTACCCGCTGCGCTGCATCCACATCCCCAAGACGATTGACAACGACCTGGTGCTGAACGACCACACGCCGGGCTTCCCCAGCGCGGCACGCTTCGTGGCCCAGGCCTTCGCCGGCGCCAATCTCGACAACGCGGCCCTGCCGGGTGTCTACATCGGTGTGGTGATGGGCCGCCACGCGGGCTTCCTGACGGCCGCCGCGGCGCTGGGCAAGAAGTTCCCCGACGACGGCCCGCACCTGATCTATGTGCCCGAGCGCGTGTTCGAGATCGAACGCTTCCTGGCGGACGTGAAAGCGACGATGGACCGCTATGGCCGCTGCGTCGTGGCGGTGAGCGAGGGCATCCACGATGCCGCTGGCATGCCCATCCTGGCCAAGTTGGCGAAGGACTTGGAGCGCGACGCGCACGGCAATGTGCAACTCAGCGGCAGCGGTGCGCTGGCCGATCTGCTGTGCGAGGAGATCAAGGCCAAGCTCAAGATCAAGCGCGTGCGCGGCGACACCTTCGGCTATCTGCAGCGCAGCTTCGTGGGCTGCGTCTCCGACGTGGACCAGCGCGAGGCCCGCGAGGTGGGCGAAAAAGCCGTGCAGTACGCGATGTGGGGCGCCTCGAACGGCTCGGTGGCCATCCGGCGCACCGGGTTCTATTCGGCCGACTACGAGCTTTTGCCGCTGGAAGCCGTGGCGGGCAAGACGCGCACCATGGAAGATGAGTTCCTGAGCGCCAGTGGCACCGATGTGACCGACGCGTTTCGGCTCTATCTGCGCCCTTTGCTGGGCTCGGGCATGCCGGACGCCTTCCGCCTGCGGCCCAACCCGGTGCCTAAGGTGCTGAAGGCCTGAAGCTCAGCGTATGGAGGGGCGAGCGCGAGCTCACGGGGGGCGTGCAAATTCCTCTCAAGCTTGCGGCGGATCGGCCGAAATGAGCAGAGTCCCCCCAGACCAGGAGCTGCCATGTCATCCATCACCTCGCTCAGCCCTGGGGTCGTTTCCAGCGCATCGGCCATTCCGGCCGGCACCGTGCAAGGGGCCGCGGCCCTGCTCGTCCTGAAACAGGCGATGCAGCAGCAGGAGGCCAACGCGGCGCAGTTGCTGGAAGCGCTGCCCCAGACCCCACGCGCTTCCGAGGGCAGCCTGGGCACCCAGGTCGATACCTACGCCTGAGCGCCTCGGCCCGCCGGCCAGCGCTCAGATGTGGAACCAGGCCAGCCCGCCCAGCGCCACGCCCACGCCGCCCAGGGCCACGGTGCCCCATTCCAGCCAGCGCCGTTCGGTCAGCAGGGCGATGGCGGCCAGCGCAATGGCCACCTGCAGCGCCGTGGTGGCCTGCGCCCAGCGATGGTGCTCGTGCATCTGGGCGTCGCTCTTCTTCTCGAACGCGGCCGATTCCTGCTCCAGGCCTTCGGCCTTGGCCTTGATCTCGTCTTTTTCCGCCTTGTAGCGCTGGATTTCCGCCTGGTAGGTGGCGCGCCGTTCACCCTCGGGCAGCAAGGCCACCGCCAGTTCGGCGAGGTTTTGCTTGCTGCTCTTGCTCTGGTAGTAGGCCCACTGGTTCGAAGCCTCGGTCTTCTTGATGGCGGCGTCGTTTTTGAACAGGCCCGCATTGGCCTGGGTGGCGCCACCCTGGTAGCTGAACAGCGCGCCAATGGTGGCCAGCACGGCGGTGATGACCGCCAGTTGGCCCTTCAGGCCTTCGGCGCCGTGGGCCTTGGCATGCACCGCGTGCTCGACTTCGTGGTCATGCGGTCCGTGGACGTGGAAACCGTGTCCGCTCATGGGGGATCAGTCCTTCAATGGGAGGTTGTGGAATCGGTAGGCAAGGCCCGTGGCCGATTGCAGCCAGGGGCTGTCCGGCAAGGGGATGGGCAGGGGTGGGAACCAGCAATCGGCCGCGGGGAAGTGGCCATCCACCTCGGTCAGGGCCAGCGATTGGGCCAGCGGCAGCGCCTGTGAATAGACCTCTGCCCCGCCGAGGACGCACAACTCGGGAGCTTCGGCGCACAGCGCCAGCGCTTCGTCGATTGAGCGCACGGTCTCGGCACCTTCGATGGCCGGTCCGCGCGTCAGCACCAGGTTGCGGCGCCCCGGCAGGGGGCGAAAGCGCGGCGGCAGCGACTCCCAGGTCTTGCGGCCCATCAGGACCGGTTTGCCCAGGGTGATGGCCTTGAAGTGGGCCATGTCCTCGGGCAGATGCCAGAGCAACTGGTTGTTGGCGCCCAGCTCGCGCCCGCGGCCCATGGCCGCCACCAGCACCAGTTTCGTCATACCGCCACCGGCGCCTTGATCAGCGGATGGTGCTGGTAGTCCACCAGCTCGAAGTCGTCCAGCTCGTACTCGAACAGCGAGGCCGGCCGACGCTTGATGCGTAGCACAGGGAAGGGGTAGGGCGTGCGCGCCAGCTGGGTCTCGACCTGCTCGGTGTGGTTGCTGTAAAGATGGCAATCGCCCCCGGTCCAGATGAAGTCGCCCACCTCCAGGTTGCACTGCTGCGCAATCATGTGCGTCAGCAGCGCATAGCTGGCGATGTTGAAGGGCACGCCCAGGAAGATGTCGGCGCTGCGCTGGTAGAGCTGGCAGCTCAGGCGGCCCTCGGCCACGTAAAACTGGAACAGCGCGTGGCAAGGCATCAGGGCCATCTGCGGCAGGTCGGCGACGTTCCAGGCGCTGACGATCAGGCGTCGGCTGTCCGGGTTGCTCTTGATCTGCTGCAGCAGCTCGCTGATCTGGTCGATGTGGCCGCCGTCCGGCTTGGGCCAGCTGCGCCACTGCACGCCGTAGACGGGGCCGAGCTCGCCGTCCGCGCGCGCCCACTCGTCCCAGATGGTGCAGCCGCGCTCCTGCAGCCACTTCACATTGCTGTCGCCGCGCAGAAACCACAGCAGCTCCAGCACGATGCTCTTCCAGTGCACCTTCTTGGTGGTGACGAGTGGAAAGCCCTCGTGCAGCGGGAAGCGCATCTGGTAGCCGAACACCGAGCGGGTGCCGGTGCCGGTACGGTCGGCCTTGAGCACGCCCTGCTCGTGCACATGGCGCATGAAGTCTTCGAAGGTGGAGCGGAGCGGGCGTTGCATCAGAAGCTGCCAAAAAGGGTGTCGAGCGCCGTGGTGATGACGGCGTGTTGGGCGCGCAGGCTCAGCAGGGGCTTGCGCAGCAGATGGGCGGGCACGGCGGCCATGGCGGCGGTGTCCAGCACCACCGCCTGCTCCTGCACCAGGAAGACCGGGTTCAGCCCGCGTGCCGGCCGGCCAAACTCGGCCTCGGCACGCATCGGAATGACGACCCGGGTGGCCAGCCCACTGATGTAGTCGTTCTGCACATCCAGCAGGAAGGGGATGGTGGTGCGCTCGGCCGGCTCCGGGTTGGCGTAGACGTCAAAGCGAGCCACTCACTCGCCTCCCTTGGCGAAGCTGCGGTAGCGCGTCAGCGGCAGTCCTTCGCGCTCAATGCGGGCGTTGTAGTCGGCGATGGCCTCGCGGTTGTCCTCGTTCCAGCGCTCCCAGTAACGGCGGCGCACCTCGGCGGCCAGTAACTCGTCCACGGTGGCGGAGATGTTCATGCCGAGCTCCTTGGCGGCGTCCAGCACCTTGGCGTTGAGGCTCAGGTTGGTGGCCCGCTTGGGGGCGTCATCAAAGCGCAGCATGGCGGCCTCCACAAAACATGCGCATGAATTATGCGCGTCCGAATTGCAGGGCAGCCAGCCGGGCGTACACGCCGCCGCGCGCCACCAGCTCGGCATGCGTGCCGGTTTCGACGATCCGGCCTTGTTCAAGCACCACGATGCGGGTGGCGTGCTGCACGGTGGCCAGGCGGTGCGCGATCACCAGGGTCGAGCGCCCGGCCATCGCGGCGTCCAGGGCCTGCTGCACCAGGCGTTCGCTCTCGGCGTCCAGCGCGCTGGTGGCCTCATCCAGCAGCAGCAGCGGCGGGTTCTTCAGGATGGCGCGGGCGATGGCGATGCGCTGCTTCTGTCCGCCCGAGAGGCGCACCCCGCGCTCGCCCAGATAGGTCTTGTAGCCCTGCGGCAGGGCGCTGATGAATTCATGCGCCTGGGCGGCGCGCGCGGCTTCGATCACCTCCGCCTCGCTAGCCTCCGGCCGGCCGTAGCGGATGTTCTCCAGCGCGTCGGTCGAGAAGATCGTGGCTTCCTGCGGCACCAGGCCGATGCGATCGCGCAAGGTGTGAAGGCTCAGTTCGTGTACCGGCACGCCGTCCAGCTCGATGCGGCCGGCCTCGGCATCATAGAAACGTTGCACCAGCTGGAACACCGTGCTCTTGCCCGCGCCGCTCGCCCCCACCAGAGCTACGGTTTCGCCCGGGGCGATATCGAGATCGAAGTCGGCCAGGGCCAGCGTGTCAGGCCGGCTGGGGTAGTGGAACTGCACACCCCGCAAGCGCAACTGTGCGCCGCCCTGTGCAGCGGGAATGGGGCGCGGCTGCATGGGCTCCTGCACCGGCGAGCGGCTGGCCAGCAGTTCCATCAGGCGCTCTGTGGCGCCGGCGGCGCGAAGCAAATCGCCCCACACCTCGGCCAGCACCGCCACCGAGCCCAGCAGCAGCACCACGTAGACGACGGTCTGACTCAAATGCCCAGGGCTGATGCGTCCGGCGATCACAGCTTGCGTGCCCTGGTAGAGGCCCCAAAGCAACGCGGCGAAGTTGGCGACGATCACAAAGGCCACCAGCAAAGCCCGGGTGCGCGCGCGCTGGCGGGCGCTGGTGAACGCGGCCTCGGTCGCGTCTGCGAAGCGCTGCCCCTCGCGCGGTTCCTGACCGTAGCTTTGCACCACCGGGATGGCGTTCAGCACCTCGCCGGCGATGGCGGACGCATCCGCCACCCGGTCCTGGCTGTCGCGGCTGAGGCGCCGCACGCGCCGGCTCCACACCAGAGTGGGCGCCAGCACCAGCAGCAGCACCCCCAGCACCTGGCCCATCACCACCGGGTTGGTGACCACAAGCATCACCAGGGCACCCAGGGCCATGATGGCGTTGCGCAGGCCCATGCTGAGCGAAGAGCCCACCACCGTCTGCACCAGGGTGGTGTCGGTGGTCAGACGGCTCAACACCTCCCCGGTGCGGGTGTGCTCGTAGAAGGACGGGCTGTGGCCGATGACATGCCGGTACACCGCGGCCCGCAAATCGGCCGTGATGCGCTCGCCCAGCCAGGTGACGGCGTAGTAACGCAGGGCTGAGAACAGGCCCAGCGCCACACCCACGCCGAACAGCAGCAGGAAGTGCTCGCGGAGCGCCAGGAGCTGCTGGCCGCGGCCCTGCGGCAGCAGGCCGGCATCCACCAGGCTCCCCAGGGCCACTGGAAAAGCAAGAGTGGTCAGTGCGGCCGCCACCAGGACCAGCGCAGCTAGGGTGATGCGGCCGCGGTAGGGGCGCAAGAACGGCAGCAAGCCCGCCAGCGCACGCGGGGTCTGGGCTTTGGGTCGGTCATTGGAATGGGCTGACATGGGCGCGCATGCTGCCACGGGCATTCCCTGGTTCGAGGGGGGCACTCGGTCAAGCCCCCTGGGCAAAGCGTTCCACAGCCGGTACACCGCCCCACCGCAACTGTCGTCAGGGAGTCAAACTGTGTACAAACGTTTCAAGATGGCGCTATTTGGCGCCACGCTGCTGGGCGCTGGGCTTGCCAATGCGGGCGGGATCGATGCCACAAGCAGCCCGGAGGTCCTGCAGCCGCAGGGCTGGCAGAAGATCGAAGACCCTGCGCCGGTCATCGGCCTGGACGGACGTCGTCACGAAGCGCGCTGCTCGGGCTTCCCAGGCTCGGACCCGCGCTTTTCATTTTGGACACGTCGCGGCACCGTACGCAAGCTGCTGGTGTTCTTCGAAGGAGGCGGCGCTTGCTGGGACGGCCAAAGCTGCAGCTTCCCCCGCGTCGGACTGCCACCAGAGGTGCCGCAGTTCTTCGACACGCAAGTGCCACCAAGCACCAACCCGGCACAGATGGATGGGCTGTTCCGCACCAGCGACCTCAACAATCCGGTGCGCGATTGGGACATGGTGTACATCCCCTACTGCACGGGCGATGTGCACATCGGCTCGGCCGCGCGCAGCTACACCAGTGTGGCGAATCCCTTTGTGGGCTTACCCGCCGGGCAGACCCTGAGCATCCAGCATCGCGGCTACGACAACTTCATGGTGGTGCTGGACTGGGTACGCCGGCATGTGCGGGGGCCTCGCCAGGTGCTGGTGGCAGGCCAGAGTGCCGGCGGCTATGGCGCGGCGGTCAATGCGCACTGGGTCGGCATGCTCTATCCGGGCGCGCAGATGCATGTGTTGGCCGACTCCGCACAAGGCGTGCTACCTGCTGCCTTCGACACCAGCCTACCGGGCCGGAAGAGCTGGAATCCGCAGATTGCTCCCTGGGTTTTTGGCCCCAACGCCGCTGCAGTACCCAGCGGGGACCTGATCAGGCGTGCCGCCCGCTCTGACCCCTTCGGCCGTTACGCGCAGATCACGCCTCATCTTGACCCCGTCCAGATCGGTTTCTACGCGGCGATGGCCGCAGGCTACGGCGGCGGCAGCTGCCCGGCGCGGCCGGAAGTGGATTGGCACAACCGCATGAGCACTGAGCTGCAGAGCCGCGCCGCCAGTCTGGGCAATTTCCGCTATTACGTTGCCGCCGGCCCGTTTCACATGCTGCTGACCGATCCGCGCTTCTACGCCGAACAGTCCGGTGGCATGAGTGTGGCGAGCTGGGTGGGTGACTTGCTCGCAGGTCGTGTGCGGGGCTTCGGCGAAGAAGCCCAAGCCAATGGCCTGGGGCATGGTCAGGGTGGCCATTGGAGCAACCTTGCCTGCGCAGGCTGCTTGGTCAGCTGGCCCTGCCCAGCACCCTGAGCGGCTGAGGCTTGTGCCTCAGAGGCAGTCGGGCCCTTCGCGTTCGGGGTCGGGCGCGCCGTAGCGCAGCTGCAGCACCTGGGCGAGTGCGCCGGGGCGCAGCACCCAGGCCTGGCCGTAGCTGCTTTCGCACAGCATCGGCCAGCGCGGGCCGCCCAGCGCCTGCAGCAGTTCTGGCAAGGTATTGCTGTGGCCCACCACCAGCACCATGCCCTGCAATGCCTGCAGCTGACGGGTCAGCTCGGCCACATGGCCCGCCACGCCGCCTTCGAAGCCCACCACCTGGGCCTGCAGGCCCAAGCGACGGGCCAGTGGGGCGGCCGTGGCCTGGGTGCGCCGGGCGGCGCTGACCAGCACATGCCGCACGCCGCTGTGCGCCAGGGCCTCGGCCAAGGCTTCGGCGCGGCGCTCCCCGGCCTCGGAAAGCCCCGGGTCACGCCCGGGCTCGGCGGACTTCTCGGCGTGGCGCACCAGCAGCACTAGGTCCGGCAGGGCCTGGGCCGCGCTGGCGCCCAGCAAGAGCGCCAGAGTGAAGAGCAGGGTTCGCATCAGTCCTCCTTGGTTTCGGCTGGGGGAGCGGGAGCGGTGCGCCCGCGTGGCACGCCCAGCTTGAGGCCGCGCCGCGTCAGCGCTTCGCGCAGCAGCATCTCGGCCTGGGCATTGACGCTGCGCAGTTCCTGCGCCGCCAGGCGCTCGACCTCGGCCCACAGCTCGGGGTCGACGCGCAGGGGGAAAGATTTCTTGCCGGGGCTGGCCACAGCTAGTCACCGGGGCGGCGAGGCCGGCGGGGGCGGCGGAGATCAGCCGGCCGCTCCAGTGCGTCGGTAGGCGGTTTAGGAAAGGCGCGCTTGACACGAAGCATCCAGAGCGCGACCGAGAGCAGCAGCAGGGCCGTCAAGCCCAGTGTCACCACGAGTCCGAGCTTCATGCCCAAGAACAATGCCCCAGGAAAGTGGGTCGAGGCGGAGACGGCCACCAGGAACACGGCCGTCAAGCACCCGATCTCCAGCAGGTACGGTTCCAGGCGCCTGAGGCTGGCTTCGCGGCGTTGGCCCTCGAACCAGTACTCGGCATGCGGGATGTTCACCCCACCACTCCCCTTGCCCTGGAGCAGGCGCACCATGCCGGGCCCGACGAACCAGGGCACGCTCACCAGGCAGAAGCCCATCAGCACCACGTAAACCGCACGCGGCACTTCCTTGCCTGGGTCGCCCACCCGCTCCGGCAGCCAGAAGCTGCTGACGAAAAAGAGCAGCAGGCAACCCAGCCAGACGATCGTGAAGAATCGCTGCACGGCAGTTGGCCTCAGTTGTAAAGCGTGCCCGTGTTGACGATCGGCTGCGTGTCTTTGTCCGAGCACAGCACCACCAGCAGGTTGCTGACCATCGCCGCCTTGCGCTCGTCGTCCAGCTCGACGATCTTGCGCTCTGAGAGGCCTTGCAGCGCCGCCTCCACCATGCTGACCGCCCCGTGCACGATCTTCTGGCGTGCGCTGATGATGGCTTCGGCCTGCTGGCGGCGCAGCATCACCTGGGCAATTTCGGGGGCGTAGGCCAGGTGGCTGAGCTTGGCGTCCAGCACTTCCACACCGGCGTCGTCAAAGCGGGCCTGCAATTCACTGCGCAGGGCCTGGGCCACGGCGTCCTGGCCGCCGCGCAGCGTGATAGCGCCATCGCTCAGGTCCTCTCCCTCGTCATAGGCGTAACAGGCGGCGAGATGACGAATGGCCGCCTCGGCCTGCACGCGCACATAGGCCTCGTAGTCGTCCACCTGGAACAGGGCCTGGGCGGAATCGCGCACCCGCCACACCACCACGGCGGAAATCTCGATCGGGTTGCCGCGCGCGTCGTTGACCTTGAGCGTGGGGGCGTTCAGGTTGCGATCACGCAGCGAGAGCTTGCGCTTCAAGGCCAGCGGGTTGGCCCAGCGCAGGCCGGCCTGGTGGTCGCTGCCGATGTAGGCTCCGAACAGCGTCAGCACCGCCGCCTGGTTGGGCGCCAGCATGTACAGCCCAGCCATCACCAGGCCGCCCGCCAGCAGCAGCGGCAGGCCCAGCAGGGGTTGGCCCGCGCGCACCAGCAGCAGCCCGCCCGCCACCAGCAGACCCAGGCCCAGGGCGCCCATCACATAGCCGTCGGCGCTGCGCGCCGGGGTTTCCTTGCTTACCTTCATGTGGGCCTCCAATTCAGATCAAAGTGATATCACTTTACGCGCAGGGCGGATGTCCATGCAACTGGTTTGTTCGGGGCGGTGTGCGGCCGTGCGGGACGTAGAGTGCGCCCGCAACCGCCCTTCCATGCCCCTGCATCCTGTGCGCCGTCGACCCTTGCTTGCCCTGGCTGCCGCGCTGCCCCTGAGCACACGCGCCGAGCCCCTGCAACTGCGCTTCGCGCGCTTTTCCGCCACGCCGGACGACCCGCGCATCCACTTTCCGCTCGCCCTGCTGCGCGCCGCCTTGGGCCTGCACGGACTGGAGGTTGACGTGCAGGCCTCCGATCAGGTGATGGAGCGCAGCCGCGCCATCAAGGAGCTGGAGGCTGGCCATATCGATTTCATCTGGAGCAGCCTGGGGCGGGAGATCGAGCAGGTGCTGCGGCCGGTGCGCATTCCCATCTACCGCGGCCTGATTGGCCAGCGCATCTTTCTGATGCATCGTGAGCGCGAGGCCGAGTTCGCCCTGGTGCGCAAGCTTGACCATTTGGCTGCCTTCACGGCCGGCCAGGGCACGGGCTGGGTGGACACGCAGATCCTGCAAGCCGCCGGGCTCAAGGTGCTGACGAACACCTATGACGCGCTCTTTCGCATGCTGGCGCGCGGCGGCATCGACTACTTCCCGCGCGGCGCCAACGAGGCGCCGGCCGAGCTGGCCGCGCGCGCCGCGCAGTTCCCCGAACTGATGGTGGAGCCGCGCCTGGTGCTGAGCTACCGCAGCGACAACGTCTTCTTCGTGCGGCGCCAGAACGAGGTGCTGGCGCGGCAGATCGAGAGCGGACTGCAGGCCCTGCACGCCAGCGGCGCCTACCAGCGCCTGTTCGAAACCCACCCCTATGTGCAAAAGGTGCTGGCCGAGGCCCGGCTGGACAAGCGCCTGCGGCTGGAGATTCCGAACCCGATGCTCAGCGAGGAGGATCGGTTGATCTCGGAGCGCTACTGGATGTAGTCGAGCAGCTGCCTGGCCAAGCCCTCGGGGCGCGCGTCCTTGGCCTCCAGCCGGATGCGCGTGGGCATGCTGCGCAGCCAGGTGATCTGGCGCTTGGCCAGCTGGCGTGTCGCCGCCTGGGCCCGCTCGCGCAGCGTTTTCAGGTTGGGCGGGTCGGCCTCATCCAGGGCCTCCCAGGCCTGGCGGTAGCCCACGCAGCGCATCGAGGGTAGTTCCAGGTTCAGGTCGCCGCGCGCGCGCAGGGCGCGCACCTCGTCCAGAAAGCCCGCGGCCAGCATGGCGTCGAAGCGGGCATCCAGGCGCTGGTGCAACCAGGCGCGGTCGTCGGTTTCGATGCTGATCAGCGGCCAATCCACCCCGGCGCTACGTGCGGCACGCGCATGCCAGTCGGAAAGCGGCCGGCCGGTGCCCCGCAGCACCTCCAGGGCGCGCTGGATGCGCTGGCTGTCGGTGGGGTGCAGGCGGGCGGCCGTCACCGGGTCGCCCACCGCCAGCTCGGCGTGCAGCGCGGGCCAGCCGCGCGCAGCGGCCTCGACGTCCAGCTGGGCGCGCAGCTCGGGGCGGCTGGGCGGCATGTCGGAGAGGCCCTCGCGCAGCGCCTTCACGTAGAGCATGGTGCCGCCCACCAGCAGCGGCAGGCGGCCGCGCGCCTGCACGTCGGCCACGCAGCGCTGCGCGTCGGCCACGAACTGCGCCGCCGAGTAGCTCTCCAGCGGGTCACGGATGTCGATCAGATGGTGCGGTACCGCCGCGCGTTCGGCCGCCGTGGGCTTGGCGCTGCCGATGTCCATGCCGCGGTAGATCAGCGCCGAGTCGACGCTGATGATCTCCAGCGGCAGCCGCGCGGCCAGGGCCAGCGCGGCCGCCGTCTTGCCGGCCCCGGTGGGGCCGACGAGGATCAGCGGGCTCAGAATTTTTCCCAAGGTGCCAGGTAGCGCCACTGGCCCATCGGCAAGGCGGAAAGCGGAATGCGACCCATGCGCACGCGCTTCAGGCCCAGCACCTTCAGGCCGACCAGCTCGCACATGCGGCGGATCTGGCGCTTGCGGCCCTCGCGCAGAACGAAACGCAGCTGGTCCTCGTTCGCCCAGCTGACCTTGGCCGGGCGCAGCTGCACGCCGTCCAGCTCCAGGCCATGGTTCAGCAAGGCCAGCTGGCTTTCCGGGAAGCTGTGCATCGGGGCCGCGGCCTCGCCCTCAGGGGCATCGACCGGCGCCACGCGCACCAGGTACTCCTTCTCGACCTCGCTGTCGTCGCCGATCAGCGCCTTGGCCACGCGGCCGTCCTGGGTGAAGACGAGCAGGCCGGTGGAGTCGATGTCCAGGCGGCCGGCCGGCGCCAGCCCACGCAGCTGGGCGGGGTTGAAGTGAATGTGGCCCTGGGTCGGGTCCTCGGCCCAGCGGGTGTCGGGGCGGATCAGGCTGACCGCGGGCTCGTAGCCGTCCTCCGGCTGGCCGGACACCAGACCGATGGGCTTGTGCAGCAGGATGGTGACGCGCTGCGCCTGCTGCTTGTGAGCGGCGGGGTCGATCTCGATCTGCACCTCGGGTGCCACGCGCTGGCCCAGCACGGCCAGCTTGCCGTCCACGCGCACCCAGCCCATTTCGATCCACTCGTCGGCCTCGCGACGCGAGGCCAGGCCGCGGTCGGCCATGACCTTCGAGAGGCGTTCGCCCTCGGCCTCGGTATTGATGCGCGGCGTGGCCTGGCGGGCCGGACGGTCCTCGCGTGGGCCTTCGAAGCGGCGGTCGTCACGTCGCAGCGGGCGCTCGCCCCAGGCACCGCCTTCGCGCGGCGGACGATCGGTGCGCGGGCCGGCCGGGCCGCGGTCATCGCGGCGCGGTGGGCGGTCACCAAACGAGCCCCCTTCGCGCGGCGGGCGGTCGCCCCGCGGGCCGCCGAAGCCACGGTCGTCGCGGCGCGGTGGGCGGTCGCCGAAGGAGCCGCCTTCACGCGGCGGGCGATCGCCTCGCGGGCCGCCGAAGCCGCGGTCGTCGCGGCGCGGTGGGCGGTCGCCGAAGGAGCCGCCTTCGCGCGGCGGGCGGTCGCCCCGCGGGCCGCCGAAGCCGCGGTCGTCGCGGCGCGGTGGGCGGTCGCCGAAGGAGCCGCCTTCGCGCGGCGGGCGGTCGCCCCGCGGGCCGCCGAAGCCGCGGTCGTCGCGGCGCGGTGGGCGGTCACCAAACGAATTGCCTTCACGCGGCGGGCGGTCACCCCGCGGGCCACCGAAGCCACGGTCATCGCGGCGCGGGGGGCGGTCACCGAACGAACCGCCTTCACGCGGCGGGCGGTCCGCACGCGGGCCGCCGAAGCCACGGTCATCGCGGCGCGGTGGGCGGTCACCGAAGGAGCCGCCTTCACGCGGCGGACGGTCACCCCGCGGGCCGCCCTCGCGTTGCGGACGGTCCCCCCGGGGACCGGCAAAGCCACGGTCATCGCGACGCGGCGGGCGATCGCCGAACGAACCGCCTTCACGCGGCGGGCGGTCCCCACGCGGGCCACCTGGCCCACGGTCATCACGACGCGGCGGGCGGTCGCTAAACGAACTTCCCTCACGCGGCGGGCGGTCCCCGCGAGGACCGCCTTCACCACGTGGGCGGTCCGTACGCGGACCGCCAAACCCGCCGCCGTCCTCGCGCCGTGGTGGCCGCTCCCGGGCGCGCTGCTCGCGCTCGGCCTGGGCTTCGGCCAGCGTTGGGCGCTTCTTGGGGGTGTTCATGCCACGCACGGGGGCACGGTCGCCGCGCGGCGCGGCGCTGCCCTTGAGCTTGAGGGTGGATTTCTTCTTGTCGTCGTCGGTCATAGGGTGGCCCTCAACGGCCGCGCAGGAAGAGCGCGTCCAGGTCTCGCAGGCTGAGCTGGCGCCAGGTGGGGCGCCCGTGGTTGCATTGGTCGGCGCGCTCGGTGCGCTCCATGTCGCGCAGCAGCGCGTTCATCTCGGTCAGGCTGAGCTGGCGGTTGGCCCGCACCGCCGCGTGGCAAGCCATGGTGGCCAGCAGATCGTGCTGGGCACGCTCCAGCACCTGGCTGCCGCCGTGCTGGCCCAGGTCGGCCAGCACCTGGCGGCTCAGGGCCACGAGGTCGGCGCCGTCCAGCAGGGCTGGGCGGCTGCGCAGGGCCAGCTGCTGGCGGCCCAGCGGGCTGAGGTCGAGGCCGAGCTGCATCAGCGTGTCGGCATGGGCTTCGGCCAGCGCCAGCTCCTCGGCCGAGGCGGCGAAGGCGAGCGGGATCAGCAGCGGTTGCGCGTCCATGCGGCGCGCCAGCGCCTGCTTGAAGCGCTCGTACAGCACGCGCTCGTGCGCGGCGTGCATGTCCACCAGCACCAGGCCCTGGCGGTTCTCGGCCAGCACATAGATGCCATGCAGCTGGGCGATGGCGCGACCCAGCGGCCATTCGTCCTGCACCGGGGCGGGGGCCGCCGCGGTGGGCGCGCTGGCCGCAACGGCCACAACGGGCGCGACGGGCGACGTCAGGCGCGCCAGCCAGGCGTCGCGCTCCGGAGGTGCGGGTTCGCTGCGCGGCGCGGCCCAGGAAAGGGCCGTCTGCTCGCGCGGCATCGCCAGCGGGGGCGGGCTGCTGAAGGCGGTTGCTTCGGCGGCGCGCAGCGGGCTGGCGGCGGGCGCCAGGCTGTAGCTCACCGTGGGGGCAGGCTCGGCCGCGGGCAGCGCTTCGGCGCGGGACTGCGCCAGCGCCTCCACCGCCAGCCGCCGCAGCTGCTGGTGCAGGCCGCGGCTGTCTCGAAAGCGCACCTCGCTCTTGGTGGGGTGCACGTTCACGTCCACCAGCTCGGGGTTGATGTCGATCGCCACCCAGTAGCTGGGCTGGCGCTGGCCGTGCAGCACGTCGTCGAAGGCCGAGCGCAGGGCGTGGGCGAGCGTGCGGTCGCGCACAAAGCGGCCATTGACGTACAGGTACTGCAGATCGGCCCGCGCCCGCGCCGCCTCGGGCAGGCCCAGGCGGCCGAGGATGCGCAGCGCCGGCACCTCCCATTCGAAGGCGCGGCTGGCGGCCACGAAATCTTCACCCAGCACATCGGCCAGGCGCTGCTGGCGGGGGGCAGGGCGCCATTGCTCCACCAGCTTGCCTTCGCTCCACAGCGCGAAGCCCACCTCCGGGTAGGCCAGCGCCTGGCGGCGCAAGGCTTCCAGGCAATGCGCCTGCTCGGTGGCCTCGGTCTTGAGGAATTTGCGGCGCGCCGGGGTGTTGAAGAAGAGCTCGCGCACCTCGATCGTGGTGCCGCGGCCGCGCGCGGCGGCGCGCAGCTCGCCCGAGCGGGCGTCCAGGCGCGTGGCGTGCGCGGCCTCGGGCGTGCGGCTGGTGATGGACAAATCGGACACCGAGGCGATGGCCGCCAGGGCCTCGCCCCGGAAACCCAGGCTGCCCACGCACTCCAGCTCGCGCAGGTCACGGATCTTGCTGGTGGCGTGGCGGCGCAGCGCCAGCGGAAGTTCTTCCGGTGGGATGCCCATGCCGTCGTCTTCCACCGTGAGGCAACGGATGCCGCCGCCCAGCAGGCGCACGGTGATTTGCGTGGCGCCGGCGTCCAGGGCGTTGTCCAGCAGCTCGCGCACGGCGGCGGCGGGGCGGTCCACCACCTCGCCGGCGGCGATCTGGCTGACCAGCTCGTCGGGCAGTTCGGCGATGGGGCGGCGTACCGGCATGGCGGCGGCCAGGGCGGTTTCGGTCATGGCGGGCGGGGGAGGGTGGAGCAGCGGGGATCCCGCAGACGAGGGCCCGAGTATCCCAGGGTGGCCCCGCACGGCCGGCCAAAATCGCGCGCCATGGAAATCCTTGCCCTGCTGATTGACTTCATCCTGCACGTCGACCGCCACATCGAGAGCTTTGTGGCGAGCTACGGCCTGTGGGTCTACGCGCTGCTGTTTGCCATCGTCTTCGTCGAGACCGGCCTGGTGGTGATGCCCTTCCTGCCGGGCGACTCACTGCTCTTCGTGGTGGGCGCGCTGTGTGGCGTCGGCGCCATGAACCTGCCGCTGGCGATTGCCGTGCTGCTGGTGGCCGCCATCCTGGGTGACCAGTGCAATTACTCGATCGGGCGCTACTTCGGCCCCAAGGTCTTCCAGTGGGAGCAGAGCCGCTTCTTCAATAAGAAGGCCTTCAACGCCGCGCACGAGTTCTACGAGCGCCACGGCGGCATCACCATCGTCATCGCCCGCTTCATGCCCTTCATCCGCACCTTTGCGCCCTTTGTGGCCGGGGTGGCCGAGATGACGCGCAGCAAGTTCACCGCCTTCAACGTCCTGGGCGGAACGATCTGGGTCGTCGGCCTGGTTCTGCTGGGCTATGCCTTCGGCAACATCCCGCTCGTGAAGGCGCACATGGAGAAGGTGATCTGGGCGCTGATCATCATTCCGGGGCTGATTGCCATCGTCGGCGGCTGGCGCGCCCAGCGGCAGCAGAAGGCGGCCGGCTGAGCCCTCAGCTGCTGCGCCGCGCTACCGGGGTGCGCTTGCCCAGGTAGCGCAGCAGGCCCTTGGCCAGGGCCTGCACCAGCTCGCGCTGGTACTCGGGGTCGCGCAGCTTGGCCTCTTCCTCGGGGTTCGAGATGAAGGCGGTCTCGACCAGGATCGAGGGCACATCGGGCGCCTTCAGCACCGCGAAACCGGCCTGCTCGACACGCGGCTTGTGCAGGCGGCCGACCTTGCCGATCTGGCCCAGCACCTCGGAGCCCAGCTGCAGGCTGTCCTTGATCTGCGCCGTGGTGCTCATGTCGGCCATCACGCGCAGCACTGTCTCGTCCTTGACGGCGAGCTGGTTCAGGCCGCCGACGGCGTCGGCAGCGTTCTCTTTCTCGGCCAGCCAGCGCGCGGCGGCGCTGGTGGCGGCCTTGTCGGCCAGCGCGAACACCGAGGCACCGCGTGCCTGCGGGCGGATGAAGGCGTCGGCATGGATGGAGACGAAGAGATCGGCGCCCACGCGCCGCGCCTTGCGCACGCGTTCGTGCAGGGGCACGAAGTAGTCGGCGTCGCGCGTCATCAGCACGCGCACATTGGGCTCCTGCAGCAGGCGCTCGCGCAGCTGCTTGGCCACTGCCAGCACCACGTCCTTCTCGCGCAACCCGGTGGGGCCGATGGCGCCGGGGTCCTCGCCGCCATGGCCGGGGTCGAGCGCCACCACGACCAGGCGCTCCACGCGCGGCTTGCGCGAGCTGGGCGGCGGCGGGGCGGATGCCGCCGGCGCAGGCGCCGGGGCGGCCGGGCCTGAAGCGGCGGGGGCTGGCACTGGCGCAGGCGCCGGGCTGCTGGCCTTGTCCTGTGGCAGCTTCTGGATCCATTCGCCCAGCGCGTCATTGATGTCCTCGGCCGCCGCCTTGGCATTGCTCTCGCGCTCCTGCAGCAGGGCCAGCAGGGGGTCGGCAGCACCCGGGGCAGGGTAGAGGTCCAGCACCAGGCGGTGCTGGTAGGCCGCAACCGGGGCGAGCGTGAAGACTTGCGGGGCGATGCCCTGCTTCAGGTCGAACACCAGACGCACCACGCGCGGCTGGTATTGGCCGATGCGCACGCTGGCGATGAAGGGGTCGTCGGCCTGCAGCTTGGCCACCAGCTCCTTGAGCCGCGGCGAAAGGCTCAGGCCGTCGATGTCGATGACCAGGCGCTCCGGCGCCTCGGTGACGAAATGCCGGGCCGCCAGCGGCCGGTCCGATTCGAGCGTGACGCGGGTGTAGGCCGCCGCCGGCCACAGGCGCACGGCCAGCAGGTTGGCGTCCGCGCCGGCCGCGGGAGTCGTGGCCGCGCGCGCGGCCAGCGGCCAGGTCCAGGCGAAGGCGCCGTGCAGCAGCAAGAGGCGGCGCGTGCTCATCCGGCCAGGGCCTTCAGCAGCACCCGGCCGCGGGGCGTGAACGCCTGGGCCTGCACGCTACGGATGTCTTCGCTGCCATCGTCCGCGCCCTCGATCTGCAGGCGCAGATCCGCCTGGGGCAGCAGGCCGGCGGCGTGTTCGGGCCACTCCACCAGCTTCAGGCCGGGGCCAGCCAGCAGCTCGCGAAAGCCGGCGTCCTCCCACTCGCGCGGGTCGCTGAAACGGTAGAAGTCAAAGTGGTGCACCTCACCCGCCGGCGGTTCATAGCTTTCCAGCACGGCGTAGCTGGGGCTCTTGATGCGCCCCTGCACACCCAGCGCGCGCAACAGGTGCCGCACCAGGGTAGTCTTGCCCGCACCCAGGCCGCCTTCCAGCAGCAGCAGGGCCGGAAAAAGCTCGGGGCAAGCGCCCAAGCGCGCGGCGGCAGCCTGGGTGGCGGCCTCGTCAGGCCAATGCAGCAGGGAAGGCGTTTCTAGAATCGCAGCCATGGAGATTGAGAGGCCCGGCCAGCCGGCTGTGAACACCGCCGCGCTGCTGCCCAAGATCGAAGCCTGGGCCAGGGCGCTGGGATTCTCCCAAATCGGCGTCGCCCCCATTGACTTGCACGAGGCCGAGCCTGGCCTGCTGGCCTGGCTGCAGGCCGGATTTCATGGTGACATGGACTACATGGCCGCCCATGGGCTCAAGCGCGCGCGCCCGGCCGAGTTGGTGCCCGGCACGCTGAGTGTCGTCACTGCGCGCATGGATTACCTGCCACGCAGCTCCCCGGATGACTGGCGCGCCATCGAGTGGCAGGGCCTGCGCCTGCCTGCCCAGGCTCAGGTGTCGATCTATGCCCGCGGCCGGGACTATCACAAGGTGCTGCGCCAGCGCTTGCAAAAGCTGGCCGACCAGATCGCTGCCGAGATCGGCCCCTTCGGCCACCGCTGCTTCACCGATTCGGCGCCGCTGCTCGAAGTGGAGCTGGCCAGCCGCTCGGGCCTGGGCTGGCGCGGCAAGCACACGCTGACGCTGAGCCGCGAGGCCGGCTCCACGTTCTTTCTTGGCGAGATCCTCGTCGACCTGGCGCTACCACCCACGCCGCCCGAAAGCGCCCACTGCGGCGCCTGCACGGCCTGCCTGGACGTCTGCCCGACGGCCGCCATCGTGGCGCCGTACCGCCTGGACGCGCGCCGCTGCATCTCCTACCTGACGATCGAGCAGGACGGCCCGATTCCGCCCGAGCTGCGCGCGGCGATGGGCAACCGCATCTATGGCTGCGACGACTGCCAGCTCGCCTGCCCCTGGAACAAGTTCGCCCAGCGCAGCAGCCTGCCGGATTTCGACAGCCGGGACGCGCTGAATCAGCCCAGCCTGCTCGCGCTGTGGGCCTGGGACGAGGCCGAGTTCCTGCGCCGCACCGAGGGCTCGCCAATCCGCCGCATCGGCATCCGCCGCTGGCGCCGCAACCTGGCCGTGGCCCTGGGCAACGCGCTGCGCGCCAGCGGCGATCCCGCCCTCCGCACGGCCCTGCAGGCCGCACTGCCCGCAGCCGACGCTCAGCTGGCCGAGCACATCGAATGGGCCCTCGCGCAAGCCCCAGGTGGCCACGCCGGCACGGCGGCCTAGCATCGCTCCGAACTTCCGGAGCCCCCGCATGCAACGCCGAGACCTGCTGACCCTTGCCGCCGCCCTGGGCGTGTCGCCCCAGCTGCTGGCCCAGGCCTACCCGGCCAAGCCGGTGCGCCTGATCGTGCCCTTTGCCCCCGGCGGCACCACCGACATCATTGCCCGCGTGCTGGCAGAACGCATCCAACCCGCGCTCGGCGCCACCTTGGTGGTGGACAACCGGGCCGGCGGCGGCGGTGTCGTGGGCGCCACCGAGATCGCGCGCGCCGCCCCCGACGGCTACACCATCGGCATGGCCACCGTGTCCACCACGGCGGCCAACCCGGCCATCAACCCGCGCATCGCCTACCAGCCGCTCACCGATTTCACGCCCATCATCAACATCGCCGCCACGCCCAACGTGATCGCGGTGCATCCGAGCTTCCCGGCTCGCGATTACGCCGGCTTTCTGGCCGAGATCAAGAAGAAGCCCGGCCACTACAGCTACGCCAGCTCGGGCACCGGCGGCATCGGCCATTTGCAGACCGAGCTGTTCAAGAGCCTGACCGGCAGCTTCATCGTTCACATCCCCTACCGCGGCGCCGGCCCGGCTCTGAATGATGTGGTGGCGGGCCAGGTGCCGATCATTTTTGACAACCTGCCCTCGGCTCTTCCGCACATCAAGGATGGCCGCCTGGTGCCCATCGTGGTGGCCGCGCCGGCGCGGCTGGCGCAACTGCCCAATGTGCCCACCTTCGCCGAACTGAAGCTGGAGCCGGTGAACCGCATGGCCTACTACGGCCTGCACGCGCCCAAGGGCCTGCCGCGTGAGCTCGTAGCCAAGCTGCACGCCGCCGCCAAGCGCACCTGCGAGCTGGCGGATGTGAAAAAGCGCATCGAGGACACCGGCTCGTTGCTGGTGTTGAACACGCCGGAGCAGTTCGCCGAGCAGATCGCCGCCGAGTTCGCGGTCTACAAGAAGGTCGTTGAGCGGCAGAAGCTCAAGCTCGAAGGGTGAATTCGACCGCGGGCATCGAGGCCTTTGTGCGCGCGCTCTGGCTCGAAGAAGGCCTGAGCGAGCGCACCCGCGAGGCCTATGCGCGCGATCTGCAGGGCCTGGCAGCCTGGCTGGAAGCCGAGGGGCAGGCCCTCGATACCGCGCGTGAGTCCGATCTGCAGGCCTATGCCCTGGCCCGCCACGCCGGCAGCAAGGCGAGCAGCGCCAACCGCCGTCTGTCCAGCTTCAAGCGCTACTACCGCTGGGCCCTGCGGGAGGGCCGCATCCAGCAAGACCCGACCCTGCGCCTGAACGCCGCCCGCCAGGCGCTGCGCGTGCCCAAGGTGCTGAGCGAGGCCCAAGTGGAGGCCCTGCTGGCTGCGCCGGGCGAAGACGGCCCGCTGGCCCTGCGCGACCGCGCCATGCTGGAACTGCTGTACGCCAGCGGCCTGCGCGTCAGCGAGTTGGTGGAGCTGCCCAGCGTCGGCCTGAACCTGCGCGACGGCCTGGTACGGGTGCGCGGCAAGGGCGAGAAGGAACGCCTGGTGCCCATCGGTGAGCCGGCGCGCGCTGCCATCCAGCGCTACTTGGCCGAAGCGCGCACCGCCTTGCTGGGGGCACGGCGCAGCGAGGCGCTGTTCGTCACCGTGCAGGGCGCGGCCATGAGCCGGCAAATGTTCTGGAAGCTGATCAAGCGCTATGCCGCGCAGGCCGGTGTGCAGGTGCCGCTGTCACCGCACACCCTGCGCCATGCCTTCGCCACCCATTTGCTCAACCACGGCGCCGACCTGCGCGCCGTGCAGCTGCTGCTGGGCCACGCCGATCTGTCCACCACGCAGATTTACACCCATGTGGCGCGCGAGCGGCTCAAGGCGCTGGTGGCGCAGCACCATCCGAGAGGCTAGGGCCTGTTCACACGACGGGAAGCCAGCGCGTTGCCTCCAGAAAGGGCGCCAACGAGGCGCGAAGCCGCAGGCGTGGCGGGACCACGGCAAGGCTTCGTAACGAAGTGGGCGCCCTTTCTGGAGGCAACCCGAAGGGAAAGGGCCTGACCGGCCGGCATCCGTCGGTGCCCGGCTCGCCCAGGCGGCCAGGCCCTTTCGCGTGGCTTCCCGTCGTGTGAACAGGCCCTAGTCCCGCACGATGCGAACGAGGCGCGAACCGCGCCGCTCGCTGGCGCCGTACTGCACCGTGTAGCCACCCAGATCCAGCCGGCCAAGGCCAGCCAGGGCCTGCAGCACGCCGGCCCGGGTCATCGGACCGTTGACGCGGCGCAAGGCTTCAAGCAGCACGCGGGTGGCCAGGTAGCCCTCCAGGCTGATCGAGTCAAACGCGCTGGCACCCATGGCCCGCAAGGCGCGCTGGTACTGCGCCACCACCGGCAGTTGGGCGTCCTCCGGGTCCGGCACCACCTGGGCGAACACCAGCCCCTGCAGGCTGCCACCCAGGGCGGCACGCAGGGGTTCTCGCCCGGCGAACGACAGCGAATAGAAGCGCCCGCGGTAGCCGGCCTTGCGAGCCTGTGCGACGAAAGCCGCGCAGGTCTCGTAGGTGCTGACCATGTAGATGGCCTCGGCGTTTGCCGTCAGCGTGTTCACCGCGGCGCTCACTTCCACGGTGTTGCGCTTCACGGTGTCTGCCGCGCCCAATGCGATGCCTGCAGCGGTTACGGCGTCGCGCAGGGCTTCCAGCCCCGCGCGGCCGTACAAGTCGGCCTGGTAGAACACATTGACGCGCCGAGCGCCGTCGGCACGGATGGCGTGGGCGAGCGCGCGAGCTTCGTCGCGGTAGCTGGCACGCACCATGTAGACCTGCGGATTGGCGCGCTCCCATAGTGCATCGGCGCCGCTGTAAGGGCCGACGAACGCCAGTTGGTGACGCTTGACCAGAGGCAGCGCCGCCATGCTGGTGGGCGTGCCCACATAGCCGAGCAGGGCCAGCACGCGTTCATCGCCCACCAGGGCCTCGGTGTTGGCCACGGCGCGATCGGGCTCGTAGCCGTCGTCCAGCAGATCCAGTGCCAAGGGCTGGCCCTGGATGCCGCCCTGGTCATTGGCCGCCTGCAGCGCCGCCTGACTGCCCAGGTGGTATTGCCGCCCCAAGGCCGCTGCCGGGCCGGTGAGGGCCGCCGAGGCCCCGATGCGCAGCAGCGGTGCGGCCTGGGCCGCGCTGCTGATCGCCGCCAGGGCCGTGAGCAGCTGGCGGCGTTGCATGTTCAGCGCACCGGCAGGGCGGCGGGCGCCTTGACCTCTTCCAGGCAGACCATCGAGCGCACGTCGGCCACACCCTTGATCTGCATCAGCCGGTCGGTCAGCAGCTGCGACAGGCTGCGCAAATCGCGCGCCACCACCTTGAGCAGGTAATCGCAGTCACCGCTGACGGTGTGGATCTCCAGCACCTCGGGCTGGTCCCGCAGCAGGCCTTCGATGTCGCGCACCCGCTCGAAGGCCTCGGCGGCGATGTTGACGCTGACGAAGGCGGTCACGCCCAGGTCCAGCGCCGCGGGCTGCACCAGCGCCCGGTAGCCGCGCACCACGCCGCGCTCCTCGAGTGCACGCACGCGCCGGAAGCACTGCGGCGCCGACAGCTGCACCTCGGCCGCCAGATCGACGTTCGAAATCCGCCCATCCCGTTGCAGCACTTCGAGAATCTTGCAATCAATCGCGTCTAGCTTTGCGCTTTCCATCTGTCCCCGAGATGCAGTGAAAGTTTGTTGCGCGATCCTAGCCTTCCCGTCGCGCGCTGGCGGCGGACTTTTCGCACGCAGAATGACCGGGTCCGGAACCGCGCTGCATCCCTATGGACCACAACTTTGTCTCGGCCCTGATCCTGCTGCTGCTTGTGCTGGATCCGCTCGGCAGCCTGCCCATCTGCATCCCCATCATGCGCGAGGTGCCGCGCGAACGCAGGGCCCGCGTGGCGGTGCGCGAGGTTGGCATCGCCTTCCTGGTGCTGCTGGCCTTCATGTACACCGGCGAGGGTTTCCTGCGCGTCATGCACCTCAGCGAACGCTCGCTCGAGGTGGCCGGGGGCGTGATCCTGTTGATGGTCGCCATCCGCATGATCTTTTCCAGCCACGGTGAATCGGTCTACGGCGTGGCGCCCGGCCGGGAGCCCTTGATCTTTCCGCTCGCTGTGCCCCTGCTGGCCGGGCCCTCGGCCATGGCCACGGTGCTGCTGCTGGCCTCGCGCCAGCCCGAGAAGATCGGCCAGTGGGTCGGCGCGCTGGCGGTGGCCATGGCCGTCTGTGGCATCACCTTGCTGCTGGCCGAGCGCATCCGCAAGCTGCTGGGGGACTCGGTCGTCACCGCGCTGGAAAAGCTGATGGGCCTGGTGCTGACGGCCATCGCGGTGGAAATGATCCTGGCGGGGCTGAAGCGGTACTTCGTGGGGGGCTTGTGAGCACCCGCCGTGCCTACCCCTTGCGCTGGCTGCTGCTGGCGCCGGCCATCCTGGTGATGCTGGGCATGGCGCTGGGCGTGGGCGCACTGAGTTGGCGCGCGGCGCGCGTGAGCAGCGAGTCCGTCGAGCAGCGCTTGGTTGAGGAGATCGCCAGCGGCGTCGAGCAGCACCTGCAGGGCCTGCTGCGTTCGGCGCACGATGTGGTGCAGGAAAACGCCGGCGCCTTCCGCCTCGGCCTGTTGCCGCTGGAGCCGCCCGCCCGGTTGCAGCAACGTCTGCTGAACCAGATCCGCCACCAGCCGCACCTGACCTTCATCAGCATCGGGCTGCCGGATGGCGGCCTGATCAGCGCCTCGCGCCACCCGGTGGATGGCGGCCTGCGCCTCATCACCGCCGAGCGCGGTGGGCCGCTGACGCGCTACCGCGTGCTCGACGAGGGCAGCGGCCGCACCGAGCTCGAAGACCGCGGCGAACCCTATGACAGCCGCAGCCTGGTCTGGTACCAGCGGGCCGCCCAGAGCGGCGAGCTGGGCTGGTACCCGGTGGTGGCCTATCGCAGCTACGCCTCGCTGGGGCTGGGCCTTTCGGCGCCGTTGCGCAGTGCGCAGGGCCAGGGGCCGCTGGGCGTGGCGGGGGCGGATCTGGGTCTGGTGCAGCTGTCGCGCTTCCTGGCCGCTCGTTTCGCGGGGCGCTCTGGCCTGGCCTTCGTGGCCGAGCAGGATGGGCAACTGCTCGCCAGCTCCACCGAGGCCGACGCCCAGTACACCCCGATCCGTCTCGACCAGCGCCAGCTGGCCCAGCAGGCCGACCCGCGGCTGCGCGCCGTGGCCGACTGGATCGGCCGCCAAGGCAAGCGCACCGAGGCCACGAACCGCCCGGTCAAGCTGCAGGTCGAGGGTCGGTACTACCTGCTCAATCTGCGCGAGGTGCGCGGCGCCGGCGGCTTGGAACTGCTGCAGGGCGTGCTGTTGGAAGAGGACGCCTTGCTCGGTTCCTGGCGCGCGCAGGCGCGCTGGGCGCTGATCTGGGTGCTGGCCCTGGCATTGCTGGCCATTGGGCTGCTGTTCGCGCTGCTCACACGCCTGGTGCGCGAGCTCGACACCCTGGGCCAGGCCGCCGGCGGCCTGGCGTTGGGGCAGGGCGGTGTGCGCGTGCCCGAGGACGGGCCCATCCTCGAACTGCGCCGCCTGGGTGCGCTGTTCAACCACATGGGCGTGCAGGTGCAGCGTTCGCTGTCCACGCTCAAGGGGGAGGTCAGTACGCGCAGCGACGAATTGGCCCTGGCCCAGGCCGAACTGCAGCGCCAGTTGGCGCTCGACAGCCTGACCCAGATCGCCAACCGCGGCCGCTTCGAGGAGGAGCTGGACAAGGCCTGGCGCCGCGCCCAGCGCCAGTCGCAAGCTCTCGCTCTGCTGGTGTTGGATGTGGACGCTTTCAAGCTCTACAACGAGCGCCACGGCCAGGTGGCCGGCGACACCCTGCTGCGTGGCCTGGCCGAGCTGCTCGAAGGCATGCAGCGCCGGCCCGACGACCTGGCCGCGCGCCTGAGCGCTGACCGCTTCGTGCTGCTGCTGCCCGGCACCGACCCCCAAGGGGCCGCTCAGGAAGCGGAGGAACTGCTACTGCGCGTGCGTGCGCGCGGCTGGCCACAGGCCCCGGGCGCTCCGGCTTCCACCGTCAGCATCAGCATCGGGGTGGCGATCGCCTGGCCGGACGATGTGGACAGCCCGGCCGGGCTGCTGCAGCGCGCGGAGCACAGCCTGGCGGCGGCCAAGTCCGGGGGGCGCAATCGCTGGGTCTGCCTCAGTGCCTGATTTCATGATAAGAAATTTGCATTTCGCAATGCGGTAAGGCGCCAGAAATTCGCTCGCCGACATTTCTCGCTATGAAATTTACATATCCACATCGCGAAACGCGCAGGCTAAGCCCTTGTTTTTGCAGGAAAAGTTTTCCTAGGGGTAGCACCCCAATTGTCAAGCTCCCGAAAGCGGAAGTCCCTAGTCTTGAGTCCGTTCCCGCTTTCGTTTCCTTCCCCTTCAGGAGTTTTGACATGAGCAAGCTGACCCGCGAACAACAAGCCGCCGCCCTCGAAAAGGATTGGGCCGAGAACCCCCGCTGGGCGGGTATCAAGCGCGGCTACACCGCCGCCGATGTGGTGCGTCTGCGTGGCTCCGTCCAGGTGGAACACACCCTGGCCAAGCGCGGCGCTGAAAAGCTCTGGGGCCTGGTGAACAGCGAGCCCTTCGTCAACGCCCTGGGCGCCATGACCGGCAACCAGGCCATGCAGCAGGTCAAGGCCGGCCTGAAGGCCATTTACCTCTCCGGCTGGCAGGTGGCCGGTGACGCCAACAGCAATGGCGAGATGTACCCCGACCAGTCGCTGTACTCGGTGGACTCGGTGCCCAAAGTCGTCAAGAAGATCAACGCCACCTTCGCCCGCGCCGACCAGATCCAGTGGGCCGAGGGCAAGGACGACATCGACTACTTCGCCCCCATCGTGGCCGATGCCGAAGCCGGCTTCGGCGGCGTTCTCAACGCGTTTGAGCTGATGAAGGCCATGATCGAAGCCGGTGCCGCTGGCGTGCACTTCGAAGACCAACTGGCCAGCGCCAAGAAGTGCGGCCACATGGGCGGCAAGGTGCTGGTGCCCACCCGCGAGGCCGTGGCCAAGCTGGTGGCCGCCCGCCTGGCGGCCGACGTGATGGGCACGCCCACCCTGCTGGTGGCCCGCACCGACGCCGAAGCCGGCGACCTGGTGACCAGCGACATCGACGACAACGACAAGCCCTTCTGCACCGGCGAGCGCACCGTCGAAGGCTTCTACCGCACCAAGAACGGCCTCGACCAAGCCATCAGCCGTGGCCTGGCGTACGCCCCCTACGCCGACCTGATCTGGTGCGAAACCGGCAAGCCCGACCTGGCCTTCGCGAAGGCCTTCGCCGACGCGATCCACGCCAAGTTCCCCGGCAAGCTGCTGGCCTACAACTGCTCGCCCAGCTTCAACTGGAAGAAGAACCTGGACGACGCCACCATCGCCAAGTTCCAGCGCGAGCTGGGCGCCATGGGCTACAAGTTCCAGTTCATCACCCTGGCCGGCTTCCACAGCCTGAACTACTCGATGTTCAACCTGGCCTACGGCTACGCCCGCAACCAGATGAGCGCCTTCGTCGAGCTGCAGGAAGCCGAGTTCGCCGCGGCCGAGAAGGGCTTCACCGCCGTGAAGCACCAGCGCGAGGTGGGCACGGGCTACTTCGATGCCGTGACCACCACCATCGAAGCGAACGCCTCCACCGCGGCGCTGAAGGGCTCGACGGAAGACGAGCAATTCATGGACGGCACGCATCACTGAGCCAGGGCCGAGCCGAGTCCTTGCGGACTCGGCGACGCCTAGCGAAGGACTTGCCCCGTCTCTCGGGGCAAGGCATGAGTGAAGAGCAGGGCAGCCAATTGGCTGCCCTTTTTCTTGGGCGCCGCCCCATGCAGCCGCGGGGAAGCGCCAAACCCTCAGCAGGGCCGGAGCTGGCACAGTCCAGCCAATGAGGGCGCCGACGCAGTGCCCAGTTGAATTCGGTTGAAGGGAGGACGGCCATGTTTCACACCAGCCTGGACGCACGGCAGGAACCACTTCCCGTGCTCAGCCTGCGGGCCAAGCGCGTCATCAAGACCCTAGCGCCCGACAGTGCCGGTGCCCGCAAGCTCGCCAGGCGCTTCGGCGCTGATCTGGTTTGTGTGCGCCATCGCGTCGATCTCACCGGCGAACGCCGCTACACCACGGTGGAGTTGCTGGTGGAGGTGCGCGAGATCCGCGGACGCTCATGCCCCGACGCCGAGGTCGCGCTGCGGCTGGGGTTCGGCGAGCGCACCTTGCGCGCAACCTTGCAAGCCGCTGGCGCCCGTTGGGACCCTGCGAGCCGGCTTTGGTACCTGCCTGCCCAGCAGGTGAGGGCGCTCGGGTTGGAAGCGCGGATCGTCAAATGCGCGGCTCAAAAAAGCGGATAGATATGGACGCCACATCTATCCATTTATGTCTAGATGTGGCCATAACTGGTCGGCCCTGAACAACTCAGTTCGCGCCGACTGGCACCATTGGGTCGGGCGCTAATCGCGAGCTGAGCAGGCACTCGGCCAGTGTCACGACGCCGAACAAGCCCAGCAAAAGCACCCGCAGGTGCGCCAGGATCAGCCGCAGGTTGTGCCCGGCACCGCACAACAAGGCATGCATTGCGTCGCCCAGGCTGCCCTTGAGCCAGTTCCGGCGCAGCAACCCGTCGTTCTT
>NZ_JAYRMO010000013.1:0-115184 GCF_041912635.1 Inhella sp. | reverse complement strand
TTCCCCGGCGCCGAGGAAGCCTTCGACACCATGCGCTACTCACGCCCGGAGATCGAGCGCATCGCCCACCTGGCCTTCCAGGCCGCCCGCAAGAGGCGCGGCAAGGTCACCAGTGTGGACAAGGCCAATGTGCTGGAGACCTCTCAGCTGTGGAAGGACGTCGTCACCGAGGTGCACCAGCAGTACGCCGACGTGCAGCTTGACCACATGTACGTCGACAACGCCGCGATGCAACTGGTCAAGGCGCCGAAGGCCTTTGACGTCATCGTCACCGGCAATCTGTTTGGCGACATCCTGAGCGACGAAGCCGCGATGCTGACCGGCTCGATCGGCATGCTGCCTTCGGCCTCGCTGGACAAGAACGGCAAGGGTCTGTACGAACCCAGCCATGGCAGTGCGCCCGACATCGCCGGCAAAGGCGTGGCGAACCCGCTTGCTACCATCCTCAGCGCCGCCATGATGCTTCGCTACACCCTCAACCAGCCCGCGCAGGCCGACCGCATTGAAGCGGCGGTCCAGGCCGTGCTGGCGCAGGGTCTGCGCACCGGTGACATCTGGAGCGAAGGCGCGGCCAAGGTGGGCACCCGCGAGATGGGTGACGCTGTCGTGGCCATGATCAAAACCACCACCATTACCAAGAGCTGACGGCTCTCGGTTCGCTACGCCACCCCAGGGACCCGGCGAGCGAGCCGGGAAACCCAGGGTCCTGACTTGTAAGGCGGAGCAAGGTGAACACGATGGCAGTTTCCAAGAACCCCCTGGTCGGCCTGGTCGGCTGGCGCGGCATGGTCGGCTCGGTGCTGATGGACCGGATGGACGCAGAGCGCGATTTCGACCTGATCGAACCGCTCTTCTTCAGCACCAGCAATGCCGGGGGCGCAGCACCTGCGCAGGCCAAGAACGAGACCCGGCTGCAGGATGCATTCGATCTGGAGCAGCTCAAGCGCTGCGAGGTCGTCATCACCTGCCAGGGGGGCGACTACACCAACGAGGTCTTCCCCAAGCTGCGGGCGGCCGGCTGGAAGGGCCACTGGATCGACGCGGCCTCGAGCCTGCGCATGGCCGAAGACGCTGTCATCATCCTGGACCCGGTCAACCGGCCGGTCATCGACCAGGCGCTGAGCCAGGGCGGTCGCAACTGGATTGGCGGCAACTGCACCGTCAGCTGCATGCTGATGGGCGTGGGCGCGCTCTACAAGGCTGGCCTGGTGGAGTGGATGAGCACCCAGACCTACCAGGCGGCCAGCGGCGGCGGTGCCCAGCACATGCGCGAGCTGCTGACCCAGTACGGCACGCTGAACGCCGAGGTGCGCGCGCTGCTGGACGACCCCAAGAGCGCGATCTTGGAGATCGACCGCAAGATCGTCGAGAAGCAGCGCAGCCTGTCCGCCGCTGAAACCCAGCACTTCGGTGTGCCGCTGGGCGGCTCGCTGATTCCTTGGATCGACAAGGACCTGGGCAACGGCGTGTCGCGCGAAGAATGGAAGGGCATGGCCGAGACCAACAAGATCCTCGGCTCGGCCCAGGCCATCCCGGTGGATGGCTTCTGCGTGCGCATCGGCGCCATGCGCTGCCACTCGCAGGCGCTCACCTTCAAGCTGAAGAAGGACGTGCCGTTGGCCGACATCGAGGCCCTCATCGCCGCCGACAACGAGTGGGTCAAGCTGGTGCCCAACACCCGAGAGGCCACCATCAAGGACCTGACCCCGGTGGCAGTGTCCGGCACGCTGACGATCCCCGTCGGCCGCGTGCGCAAGCTCGCCATGGGTCCCGAGTACCTGGGAGCCTTCACCATCGGCGATCAATTGCTCTGGGGTGCGGCCGAGCCGCTGCGCCGCATGCTGCGTATCTTGATCGAGCAATGACGCCTTAAGCCCGTCGCAAACGGCGTGCAACCCCTTGTTGCACCTGCGTTGCCCTCGGGCTACAAGGCGGGGCACTCGTAGTGGAACTACGGGTGCCCGCACCCGTACTGCAGGCATTTCGTGAGGTCTGCAACGGATATGCTTGCCAGCCTTGAGTTTTCTCGCTGCAAAGGCGTTCGCGCCCAGGCGGCGACGGGAGTTGCCTTGAACCAGCTTGCCCTTTCGGCGCGCATGCGCTTCACCCTCAGTCACGTGGCCCTGGCCGCGCTCTGTGCCTTCTCGTCCGGCGCCCAGGCCCTGGGTCTCGGGCGCTTGAACGTGCAGTCGGCGCTGGGTGAGACCCTGAGGGCCGAAATCGAGCTGTCCTCCCTCAGCGCTGAAGAGGCGGCCAGCCTGCGAGTGCGCGTGGCGCCGCCCGATGCCTACCGGGCCAGTGGCCTGGAATACAACGCTGTGCTGCCCGGCACCCAGGTGCAGTTGGCCCGTCGTGCCGATGGGCGGCCGGTGCTGCGCATCGCCAGCGACCGCGCGGTGCAGGAGCCCTTCCTGGATGTCGTGCTGGAGCTCACCTGGGCCTCGGGCCGGCTGACGCGTGAGTTCACGATGCTGTTCGATCCGCCCTCGTCGGCGCGCGCCCCCGAGGCCGTGACGGCGCCGGTGGTCAGCGCGCCGGCGCCCGCGCCGAGCGCATTGCCGTCGCAGCCTGCTCCGGTGGCCAGTCGGGCGCCGGCGCCGGCCGAGACCCCACGCGCGCCACGCCCGGCCCCCGCGCCAGTGGCGGTGGCAGACGGCACGGTGGTGGTGCGCCCGGGTGAATCGCTCTCGCGTGTGGCGGCTCGGCACCTGCCTGAGGGCGTGTCGCTGGACCAGATGCTGGTGGCCCTGTATCGCCAGAACCCCGACGCCTTCATGGGCGAGAACATGAACCTGCTGAGGGCGGGTTCGCGGCTCAAGCTGCCCGCCAGCGAGGCGCTGGCCGCGATGGACAAGGCCGAGGCGCGCCAAGTCATCCGTGCGCACAGCGCGAATTTCGAGGCTGCCCGCCAGGGTCTGGCCAACACGGCGCCGCGTGCCCCGAAGGACAGCGAGCGAGTCGCCAAGGGCCCGGTCGAGGCCGTGGTGACGGAGCCCAAGGCGGCCCCCAGCGGGGATCGGTTGACGCTCAGCAAGCCCACGGTGGCGGCCTCGCCGCCCGCGCCCGCCACGCCGCCCAAGCCGGTGCAGGCGCCCGCCTCGCAGGTGGCCGAGCTGACGCGCAATGTCGAAGACCTGAAGAAGATCACCGAGGCCGCCAAGCCCGCCGCGAGCGCGGAGCCCGCAGCGTCGGCGGCGCCGGCCCCTGTGGCCGCGCCGCAACCCGCATCGGCCACGCCCGCCGCTGTGCCGGTGGCCAAGCCCAAGCCGGTGGCGCCGCCGCCTGCGCCGCCCCAGGCGGAAGGGGGGATGTTCAGCTGGCTCGCCACCCCGGTGGGTGCCGCCGGAGCGGCCGGTGTGCTGGCCCTGCTTGGCTTTGGTGCCTTCCGCCTGCTGCGCAAGTCCAAGGGTGCGGAGAACCGAGAGACGATGTTCGGCGAGAGCCGCCTGCAGCCCGACTCCTTCTTCGGCGTCACTGGCGGTCAGCGGGTCGACACGCGCGACGGCGGCAACACCATGTCGTCGATGTCCTACTCGCTCAGCCAGTTGGATGCGCATGGCGACGTGGACCCAGTGGCTGAGGCCGATGTCTACCTGGCCTATGGCCGCGACCTGCAGGCCGAAGAGATTCTGAAAGAGGCGCTGCGCGCCCAACCCGAACGTCTGGCCATCCGCCTGAAGCTGCTGGAGGTCTATGCCAAGCGCCGCGATGTGCGCGGTTTCGAGCAACTGGCCACCCAGTTCTACGCCGACACCAAGGGTGCGGGCGAGGATTGGGAAAAGGCGCAGGAGATGGGCCTTGGCATCGACCCGACCAATCCGCTCTACCAGCCCGGCGGCGGTCCGCGCTCGATGTTCGATGACGAGGCCCCGCGTCCCGAACCGATGAATGCCACCACCCTGCCGCAAGCGGCCGCAGCGGTGGAAGAGGAAGAGCCCGACGTCGGCCCACCTAGCCTGATCGATTTGGATCTGGATTTGGGCACCCCAGCTCCCGCGACAGAGGCGATGGCGCGTACTCAGGGCATGAAGGCGCAGCCCGATGCCATGCCTAGTGTGTCGATGGACCTGGACCTGGACCTGCCTGACCTGGGTGCGCCTGCTGCAGCACCGACACCGGCACCGGCGCCGGCTGGTGGTGGCAACAGCCTGCAGTTCAGCCTGGAAGACCTGGGCGATTTCGACGCCGGGACCGTGGCAGCGCCGTTGGACAAAGGCACAGATGTCATGGGGCTCGGCGACGGCTCTGCGTCCAAAGTTGGTGGCGACTCGCTGATCGACGCCATGCAGGACCTTGCGGAAGATGACGGCGACCCGATGCAGCGTCAACTGGAGCTGGCGGAAGAGTTCCGCCAGATTGGCGACACCGAAGGCGCGCGTGACGTCCTGCAGGAACTGATCAAGCAGGTGGGCAGCGGGCCGCTGTACGAGCGGGCCAAGGCGATGCTTGATCAGCTCCGCTGAGCCAAATGGTCCAATGCAAGGGCGCCTGCGGGCGCCCTTGTTTTTTTCGGAGTGAGTGCATGCGGGTTGCCTTGGGTGTGGCCTATCGGGGCGGGGCCTACTTCGGCTGGCAGAGCCAGCCGGGTGGCCAGACGGTGCAGGACCACCTGGAGCAGGCCCTGAGCCGGTTTGCCGACGAGCCCATCCGCACGCTGTGCGCAGGTCGTACCGACGCGGGCGTGCATGGCCTGAATCAGGTCGTGCACTTCGACACCAGCCGGGAGCGCGAGTCTTTTTCCTGGGTGCGTGGCGTCAACCGCTACCTGCCGGCCGACATCGCCGTGCAGTGGAGTGCTTTCCCGCCGGCCGACTTCCATGCCCGCAACCACGCCCGGGCTCGGCGCTACGCCTACCTGCTGCTGGAGTCGCCGGTCCGCCCTGCGCTGGAAGCCGGTGCCGTGGGTTGGGTGTTCCGCCCGCTTGACTTGGAGGCGATGCAAGCCGGCGCAGCGCGACTGATCGGCGAACACGACTTCAGCTCCTTCCGCGCTGCCGAATGCCAAGCCGCCTCGCCCGTGAAGACCCTGCGCACCATCGAGATCGCGCGCCGAGGAGCGTACTGGCGCTTTGAGTTCGAGGCCAATGCCTTCCTGCACCACATGGTGCGCAATTTGATGGGCGGGCTGCTGGCCGTGGGGCAGGGCAGCCGTGCCCCGGAGTGGCTGGGTGAGGTGCTGGCCGCGCGCGACCGCTCGGTGGCGGCGCCCACCTTTGCGCCCGATGGCCTGTATTTCGTGGGTCCGCGCTACGACGCGGAACTCGCGCTGCCGGAACGCACGCCGGCGATGGATTGGTTGCCCTGACGATGAACTCCAGAACCCGAATCAAGATTTGTGGGCTGCGCGAGCCCGCGCATGTCGAGGCTGCCGTGCAGGCCGGTGCCGACGCGCTGGGCTTCGTGTTCTATGCGAAGAGCGTGCGCGCCGTGACGCTGGAGCAGGCACGCGCCCTGGTCGAGCTGCTGCCGCCCTTCGTGACACCGGTGGGGCTGTTCGTCAATGCCGATCCGAGCGAGATCGAGGCAGCGCTGCGAGCCATACCGCAGCTGCTGCTGCAATTCCATGGCGATGAACCCCCCGCGGATTGCGAGCGCTGGGGACGGCCCTATCTGCGTGCCTTGGCGGTGCGGCCCGAGACCGACTTGCTAGACTGTGCGCGCCGCCATCCCCACGCCCAGGCCTTGTTGCTGGACGCTCCTGTGGAGGGCTATGGCGGCGGTGGAAAGGTCTTCGATTGGTCACTGCTCAAACCAAGCGCCAACTCTCCGGTCGTTTTATCTGGTGGGTTGAGTGCGGACAACGTCGCCGATGGCATTCGGCGCGTGCGACCCTGGGCGGTTGACGTTTCCTCTGGCGTCGAGCAGACGCGGGGCGTCAAGAGCCCGGACCTGATCCGCCGCTTCTGCGCGGCGGTGCGTGCGGCGGATGCCGCACTGAGTCACTCCGACCGGATTACCACCCCATGAATGACTATGACCAGCCCGACTCGCGCGGGCATTTCGGCCCCTACGGCGGCCGTTTCGTTGCCGAAACCCTGATGCATGCACTGGCCGAGCTTGAGGCGGCCTATGCCAAGTACCAGCACGATCCCGAGTTCCTGGCCGAGTTCCGTGACGAGCTCGCGCACTTTGTGGGCCGCCCAAGCCCGATCTATCACGCCCGGCGCCTGTCCGAAGAGCTGGGCGGCGCGCAGATCCTGCTCAAGCGCGAGGACCTGAACCACACCGGCGCCCACAAGGTCAACAACACCATCGGCCAGGTGCTGCTGGCGCGCCGCATGGGCAAGCGCCGCATCATTGCCGAGACGGGTGCGGGCCAGCATGGCGTGGCCACAGCCACGGTGTGCGCGCGCTATGGCCTGGAATGCGTGGTCTACATGGGTTCCGAGGACGTCAAGCGCCAGTCGCCCAACGTCTACCGCATGCAGTTGCTGGGCGCTACGGTGGTGCCGGTGGAAAGCGGCAGCAAGACCCTGAAGGACGCGCTCAATGAGGCGATGCGCGACTGGGTCACCAACGTTGAATCGACCTTCTACATCATCGGCACCGTGGCTGGCCCGCATCCCTATCCGATGCTGGTGCGCGACTTCCAGCGCGTCATTGGCGACGAATGCATCGCCCAGATGCCGGAAATGGTCGGTCGTCAGCCCGATGCCGTGATCGCCTGCGTGGGTGGCGGCAGCAATGCGATGGGCATCTTCTACCCCTACATCCCCTTCGAGGGCGTGCGTCTGATTGGCGTGGAGGCCGCCGGACGTGGTATCGAGACCGGCCACCATGCCGCCACGCTGAGCGCCGGCAGCCCCGGCGTACTGCATGGCAACCGCACTTATCTGCTGCAGGACGATGCCGGCCAGATCATCGAGACGCACTCGATCTCGGCTGGTCTGGATTACCCCGGCGTCGGCCCCGAGCATGCCTATTTGAAGGACATCGGCCGCGCCGAATACGTCGGCGCCACCGACGCCGAGGCTCTGGCTGCCTTCCATCGCCTGTGCCGCACCGAGGGCATCATCCCGGCGCTCGAATCCAGCCACGCGGTAGCCCATGCCATCAAGCTGGCGCCGACGCTGCCCAAGGACCAGCAGCTGCTGGTTTGCCTGAGCGGCCGCGGCGACAAGGACATCGGCACCGTGGCCGATCTGAGCGGGTCGACCTTTTACTGCCGGCCTTCCTGCCGGGGCGAAGAGGCCAAGGGTGTGGCCTTCCTCAAGAAGGGAGACGCGCAATGAGCCGCCTCGCCACGACCTTCCAGCGCCTCCAGGCCGAGGGCCGCAAGGCCCTGATCCCCTACATCACCGCGGGCGACCCGCACCCCCAGCACACCGTGGCGCTGATGCAGGCCCTGGTGGCCGGTGGCTCCGACGTCATCGAGCTGGGCGTGCCCTTCAGCGACCCGATGGCCGACGGCCCGGTGATCCAGCGCGCGGCCGAGCGCGCCCTGGTGCACGGCGTGCGCCTGCTGGATGTGCTGGAGATGGTGCGCGCCTTTCGGCAGACCGACGCCCAAACGCCGGTGGTGCTGATGGGCTACGCCAACCCGATCGAGCGCCTGGGACTGGAACGCTTCGCGCAGCTGGCGCATGAAGCCGGTGTGGACGGCGTGCTGGTGGTGGACTACCCACCCGAAGAGGCCGACGACTTTGCCAACGTCCTGAAGGCGCACCAGCTGGATCCGATCTTTCTGCTTGCGCCCACCTCATCGGACGCACGCATCGCCAAGGTGGCCGAGTTGGCGAGTGGCTACGTCTACTACGTCTCTCTGCGCGGCGTGACCGGCGCGGCCCATCTGGATGCGGATGCCGTGGCGGCGCAGTTCCCGCGCCTGCGCGCCCAGCTGAAGCTGCCGATCGGGGTGGGTTTTGGCATCCGCGACGCCGCCTCGGCCAAGGCTGTGAGCCAGGTCGCGGACGCGGTCGTCATCGGCTCCGCCCTGGTGCAGTTGGTGGAACGCAGCGGGGCCGATAATGCGCGCCTTGCGTTGCAACATTTCCTCACGGAGATCCGCGGCGCCCTCGATGCAAAGGAAGTCGCCCCATGAGTTGGTTGGACAAACTGCTGCCGCCCAAGATGCAGCACAGCGACCCGGCCGAGCGCCGTCAGGTGCCCGAAGGCCTGTGGACCAAGTGCCCGAGCTGCGAAACCGTGCTCTACAAGGCCGATCTGGAACAAAACCAGATGGTCTGCCCCAAGTGCAGCCACCACCACCGCATCGGCGCGCGCGCCCGCCTGAACGCCTTCCTGGATGGGGAAGGGCGCTACGAAATCGGCCAGGAAGTGCTGCCGGTCGATGCGCTGAAGTTCAAGGACAGCAAGAAATACCCCGAACGCCTCAAGGAAGCGCTGGAGAACACCGGCGAGACCGATGCGCTGGTGGTGATGGGCGGTGCCGTGATGAGCATCCCGCTCGTGGCGGCCTGCTTCGAGTTCGAGTTCATGGGCGGCTCCATGGGCTCGGTGGTGGGTGAGCGTTTCGCGCGTGGTGTCCAGGCCGCGGTCGAACAGAAGGTGCCTTTCCTGTGCTTCACCGCCACCGGTGGCGCGCGCATGCAGGAAGGCCTGCTGAGCCTGATGCAGATGGCCAAGTGCAATGCGGCGCTGACCCAGCTGGCGCGCGCCCGTCTGCCCTACATCAGCATCCTGACCGACCCGACCATGGGTGGCGTCTCGGCCAGCTTCGCCTTCGTGGGTGACATCGTCATCGCCGAACCCAAGGCCCTGATCGGCTTTGCCGGTCCGCGCGTGATCGAGAACACCGTGCGCGAGAAGCTGCCGCCTGGCTTCCAGCGCGCCGAGTTCCTGATGGAAAAGGGCGCGGTGGACCTGATCGTCGACCGCCGTGAGCTGCGTTCCACCGTGGCCAGCACTCTGGCCATGCTGCAGCGCCAGAGCGCCGACGCCGTCGCCTGAACTCGCTGCCTTCGACTGAACGGCCAGGCTCTGCCTGGCCTTTTTCATATCTGCGATGAATCTCAACAACTGGCTCGCCCACTGCGAGCGCCTGCACCCCAAGACCATCGACATGACCCTGGACCGGGTCAATACGGTGCGCGATCGTTTGGGCTTGCGCTTCAACACGCCGGTGATCAGCGTGGCCGGCACCAATGGCAAGGGTTCGACCTGCGCGATGCTGGATGCGGTCGCCCGTGCCGCCGGCTACCGCGTCGGCCTGTACAGCAAGCCGCATCTGGTGCATTTCGAAGAGCGCTGCCGGGTCAATGGCGAGATGGTCAGTGCCGAATCGCTGGTACCGCATTTCGAGGCGGTGGAGGCAGCCCGTGGCGAGATCACGCTGACCTACTTTGAGTTCACCACCCTGGCCATCATGCGCAGGCTCAGCCAGGAGCCGCTGGATCTGGTGATCCTGGAGGTCGGCATGGGCGGGCGCCTCGATGCCGTCAATGCGATCGACGCCGATCTGGCGCTGATCACCAGCATCGACCTCGACCACGTCGAGTTTCTGGGCCCCGACCGTGAATCCATCGGCCGTGAGAAGGCGGGCATCCTGCGCGCGGGGCGCCTGGCGGTGTGCTCGGATCCCATGCCGCCGGCCAGCATCGCCGCCGAGGCGGCACGCCTGGGTGTGGACCTGCGCCAGTCGGGGCGCGACTTCCGCTTTGAGGGCGATCGTCAGCAATGGCGCTGGGAAGGTCGCAGCCGCCGCTTCGCCGGCCTGGCTTATCCGGCGCTGCGGGGCGTCAATCAGCTGCTGAACGCTGCCGGCGTGCTGGCAGCCTTCGAGGCTCTGCACGATCGCCTGCCCATCAATGCCCAGGCCGTGCGTGCCGGTCTGGCCCTGGTGGACCTGCCGGGTCGCTTCCAGGTCCTGCCCGGCCAGCCCGCCGTGGTGCTGGACGTGGCGCATAACCCGCACGCAGTGGCGGCGCTGGCCCAGAACCTCGACCAGATGGGCTTTTCGCCGCGCACCCGCGCCGTGTTTGGTGCCATGGCGGACAAGGCCCTCGATGGCGTGTTCGCGGCCATCTCGCCGTGGGTGGACCACTGGTGCTTCACCGACCTTCCCACCCCCCGGGCTGCGCGCGCGGCCGAGCTGAGCCAGCGCTGGGCAGCGCTGCAGCCCGGTCTCAAGACGCCTGGTGCGGTGACGGTTAGTGAGCATGCCGACCCGGTGCAGGCCCTGGCCTATGCCCGGGCCTTGAGCGAGCCCGCCGATAGAATCTTGGTCTTCGGTTCCTTCTACACGGTTGGCGCGGTGCTGGGCTCCATGTCGCAGCGTTGACGCGTCGGCGTCACCCCCGCTCGCATGGACTTGCTGTCCCTTTTCCGGCGCTCTGCCGCCCCCGCCGAAGCACCGCGCGGCAAGCGCTCCCGCAGCGCCGCCGCCCACGACCAGGCCGTGCAGCAGCTGCGCCAGCGCGCTCGCCACCGCCTGATCGGCGCGGCCGTGCTGGTCGGCTTGGGCCTGCTGGCCTTCCCGCTGGTGTTTGAAACCCAGCCGCGGCCGGTGCCGATGGACCTGCCCATCGTCATTCCGGCCAAGGAAACAGCGCCGCCGCTGGCCGCGCCCCCCAGCGTGGCCGCCGCCACCTTGCCTGAGGCTGCCCAGCGCCAGCCACTTCCCGACCCCGTGCCCGAAGCGGTTGCCGAGCCCGAACCCAGGCCGGCGCCGACACCTGCGGCCGCCGCTTCGAAGCCGGAAGCATCCAAGCCCGTCCCAACGCCGGCCGATCGCAAACCTCCCCAGGCAGCTCAAGTGGCCCAAGCTGCCCAGGTGGCCTCGGCGCCGGCCGCGGCCGGGCGCTTCATCGTGCAGGTCGGCGCGTTTGCCGAGCGGGCCGCCGCGCAAGAGGCGCGCGCCAAGCTGGAGCGCAAGGGCTTGAAGACTTACACCCAGGTGGCCAAGACCAAGGACGGCGACCGCATCCGCGTCCGCCTGGGGCCGTTTTCTGACCGCGCCGAGGCCGAGCGTGCCGCTTCCACGGCCAAGGGCCTGGGCCTGGCGGGCCAGGTGCTGACGCTCTGATGCCCGAGTCCGTGCTCTTGAGCTGGGCCGATCTGGTGGTGGTGGCCCTGCTGCTGATCTCCTTGATCGTTGGGGCTTGGCGCGGTCTGGTGCTCGAAGTGTTTTCGCTCGCGGCCTGGGTGCTGGCCTATTTCCTGGCGCCCTGGTTGGCGCCCGAGGTGGAGGGCTGGCTGCCAGCCAAGCTCAGCGAGGGCGGCTGGCAGGAGCTGGCCGCGCTGGTGCTGGCCTTCATCCTGGTGCTGGTGGTGTGCGGCCTGACCGGGCGCCTGCTGCGCCTGCTGCTGCATGCCACCCCGCTGGCCTTTGTCGACCGGCTACTCGGTGCCGGCTTCGGTCTGCTGCGCGGCCTGCTGCTGGCTCTCTTGGGGGCCGTGCTCATCGGCTTCACGCCCTTCAAGCGCCACCCGGCCTGGACGGAATCCCTTTCTCGCCCCATCCTGCACGGCACGCTGCAGCTGGCGGCGCCCCTGTTGCCGCAAGCGCTTCAGGGCCTGCTCGAATCTCGCAAGACCTAAGGAAGCTCTCATCATGTGCGGCATCGTCGGCGCCATCTCCCAGCAACCCGTCAACCAGCTGCTGTACGACAGCCTGCTGCTGTTGCAGCACCGCGGCCAGGATGCGGCCGGCATCGTCACCATGCAGGGCACCAAGTGCTTCATGCACAAGGCCAAGGGCATGGTGCGCGACGTCTTCCGCACCCGCAACATGCGCGCGCTGCCGGGCCAGATCGGCCTGGGCCAGGTGCGCTACCCCACCGCCGGCAATGCGCACAGCGAGGAAGAGGCGCAGCCCTTCTACGTCAATGCGCCCTTCGGCCTGGTGCTGGTGCACAACGGCAATCTGACCAATGCCGCGGCGCTGCGTCAGGAGCTGTTCGACCTGGACCGTCGCCACATCAATACCGAGAGCGACACCGAGGTGCTGATCAATGTGGTCGCGCACGAGCTGGAAAAGGCCGCGCGTGACCTGCCCGTCACGCCGGAGGCGGTTTTCAAGGCCGTCACGGCCGTGCACCGCCGCCTGCGCGGCAGCTATGCGGTGATCGCCCTGATCGCCGGGCATGGCCTGCTGGCTTTCCGTGACCCCTACGGCATCCGCCCGCTCTGCTTCGGCCAGGGGCAGACCGGCGAGTGGATGGTGGCCAGCGAATCGGTGGTGCTGGAAGGCACGGGTTTCAAGCTGGAGCGTGATGTGGCGCCTGGCGAGGCGCTGTTTATCGACGCCAAGGGCGGCCTGCACACCCAGCAATGCGCCGATGCCCCCAAGCTCAACCCCTGCATGTTCGAGTTCGTCTACCTGGCGCGCCCGGATTCGGTGATGGACGGCATCTCGGTCTACCAGGCCCGCCTGAACATGGGCGAGACGCTGGCGCAGCGGGTGATCTCGACGATCCCGCCGACCGAGATCGATGTGGTGATTCCGATCCCCGAATCGAGCCGCCCCTCGGCCATGCAGCTCGCGCACCGCATCGGCCGGCCCTACCGCGAGGGCTTCGTCAAGAACCGCTATGTGGGTCGCACCTTCATCATGCCTGGCCAGGGCGTGCGCAAGAAATCGGTGCGCCAGAAGCTCAATGCCATCGGGCAGGAGTTCAAGGGCCGGCGCGTGCTGCTGGTGGACGACTCCATCGTGCGCGGCACCACATCGAAGGAGATCGTGCAGATGGCGCGTGACGCCGGTGCCACCAAGGTCTACATGGCCTCGGCCGCGCCGCCGGTGAAGTTTCCGAACGTGTACGGCATCGACATGCCGACCAGCAAGGAGCTGATCGCCCACGGCCGCACGTTGGAGGAAATCCGCGCCTACATCGGTGCCGACGCACTGATCTACCAGGACGTGGATGCGATGAAGCGCGTGGTCGCGGCCCTGCGTCCGGGGCTGGACGGTTTCGAGGCCAGCTGCTTCGACGGCCACTACATCACCGGCGACATCGGCGCCGAGCAGATCGCCGCCATGCAGGCGATTCGCCCCAAGGGCAGCGAGGAAGAGGACGGCGCGGACACCGGCCGTCTGGCCTTGCAGGAGCGTGGCGAATGACGATCCCGGCATCCGGCCTGCCCGAAGGCCTGCAGATCGACACCCTGGCGGTGCGCGAGGGCCTGCCCGCCACACCCTGGGGCGAGAACAGCGAGGCCCTGTTCCTGACCAGCAGCTTCTGCCACCCGAATGCCGCCACCGCGGCGGCGCGCTTCTCGGGTGAGGAGGAGGGCTTCGTCTACAGCCGCTTCTCCAACCCGACGGTGATGATGATGGAGCGCCGCCTGGCCGCGCTCGAAGGCACCGAGGCCTGCATCGCCACCAGCTCGGGCATGGCCGCCATCCTGCTGCTGCTGATGGGCCTCTTGAAGAGCGGTGACCACGTCGTCTGCTCGCGCTCGGTGTTCGGTTCCACCATCAAGCTGCTGCAGGCCGAATTCGGCAAGTTCGGCGTGAGCTCGAGCTTTGTCTCGCAGACCGATCTGGACGAGTGGCGTGCGGCCCTGCGGCCCGAGACCAGGCTGCTGCTGGCCGAGTCCCCCACCAACCCGCTGACCGAGGTGTGCGACATCGCCGCCCTTGCCGCGCTGGCCCATGACCATGGCGCGCTGCTGGCGGTGGACAACTGCTTCGCCACCCCAGCGCTCCAGCGCCCGGCCGAGTTCGGTGCGGACCTGATCATCCATTCGGGTACCAAGTACCTGGACGGCCAGGGCCGTGTGCTGGCCGGTGCGCTGTGCGGATCCAAGGCCCTGATCGACAAGGTGCTGACCCCGGTGCTGCGCAGCGCCGGCATGTCGCTCTCGCCCTTCAATGCCTGGGTGGTGCTGAAGGGCTTGGAGACGCTTGCTATTCGCATGCAGGCGCAGTGCGCACGCGCGCTCGAGCTGGCGCGCTGGCTGGAAGCCCAGCCCCAGGTCTCACGCGTGCATTACCCGGGGCTGCCCAGCCACCCGCAGCACGAACTGGCGCTGCGCCAGATGGGCGGGCAGGGCGGGGCGGTGATCGCCTTCGAACTGGCCGCGGGGCAGGGCGCCGAGGCACAGCGCCGCGCTGCCTTCGCCTGCATCGACGCCACGCGCCTGATGTCCATCACCGCCAATCTGGGCGACACCAAGACCACCATCACCCACCCGGCCAGCACCTCGCATGGCCGCCTGACCGAAGAACAGCGGCAGGCCGCCGGCATCAGCCAGGGCCTGATCCGCATCGCCGTCGGTTTGGAAGATGCCCGCGACCTGCAAGCCGATCTGGCGCGCATGCTCGCTGCCGTTTGAAGAAGAGACCATGAGCCAAGTCCGTACCCGTATCGCCCCGTCGCCCACCGGCTTCCTGCACCTGGGCACCGCGCGCACCGCGCTGTTTTCCTGGGCCTATGCCCGTCACCATGGCGGCCAGTTCGTGCTGCGCATTGAAGACACCGATGTGGCGCGCTCCACCCAGGATTCGGTCGAGCAGATCCTGGCCTCGATGCACTGGCTGGGGCTGGAGTACGACGAGGGCCCGATCTACCAGATGCAGCGCCTGGAGCGCTACCAGGCCGTGGCCCAAGAGCTGATTGCCGCAGGCAAGGCCTACTACTGCTACTGCACGCCGGAAGAACTGAATGCGATGCGCGAAGCGCAGAAAGCGCGCGGCGAGAAGACCGGCTATGACGGCCGCTGGCGCCCCGCGCCGGGCAAGACTCTGCCGGCGATTCCCGAAGGCGTGAAGCCGGTGATCCGATTTGCCAACCCGGAAGAGGGTGATGTGGTCTGGAACGACCTCGTCAAGGGGCCGATCAGCATCAACAACCGCGAGATCGACGACCTGATCATCGTCCGCCCCGATGGGGTTCCGACCTACAACTTCGCTGTCGTGGTCGATGACTGGGACATGCAGATCACCCATGTGTTCCGGGGTGACGAACACGTCAACAACACGCCCTGGCAGATCAATCTGTTCCGTGCCCTGGGTGCGCCACTGCCGGCCTTCGGCCATGTGCCCATCATCCTGGGCGACGACGGACTGAAGCTCTCCAAGCGCCGCGGCGCCGTCAGCGTCACGGCCTACGAAGAGGCCGGCTACCTGCCAGAGGCCATGCTGAACTACCTGGCGCGCCTGGGCTGGAGCCATGGTGACGATGAGATCTTCAGCCGTGAGCAGTTGGTGGTGTGGTTCGACGGCTCGCACCTCACCAAGAGCCCGGCGCAATGGGATGCGGCAAAGCTGGAGTGGGTCAACGGCCAGTACATCAAGGCGGCCGATGACGCCCGCCTGGCTGCATTGGTCAAGCCGCGCCTGCAGAAGCGCAGCCTGACCGTGCCCGACACCGCCCCGCTGGCGGCGATGTGTGCCTTGTTCAAGGACCGCTGCAACACGCTGGAGGTGCTGGCGGACTGGCTGGCCATGTTCTTCGGGCCGGTGCAGGCCAGCGAGGCCGATCAGGCCCAGCACTTGACCGAGGGCGCACGTGCCGTCCTGCAGGAGCTGGCCACGGCGCTCAATGAGGCCGAGTGGACGCCGGCAGGCGTTTCCGCCGCGATGAAGGCCGTGCTGACGGCGCGCGGCCTGAAGATGCCGCAACTGGCCATTCCGCTGCGCGTGCTGGTCTGCGGCCGCAGCCAAACGCCCGCCATCGACCAGGTCCTGGCGCTGTTCGATCGAGAAATTTTGATGACACGCTTGCAATCGGCCTGAAAAATGTTCTATAGTCGCTGTCTCGCTTGAACGGCGTACTTCCTTCGGGGGTATAGCTCAGCTGGGAGAGCGCTTGCATGGCATGCAAGAGGTCAGCGGTTCGATCCCGCTTACCTCCACCAAATCAGCAAGTGCGCCGTTCGAGGTTGAAGGATTTGTCCCCTTCGTCTAGAGGCCTAGGACACGACCCTTTCACGGTTGTAACAGGGGTTCGAATCCCCTAGGGGACGCCAAAATTAGAATGGTTTGATTCCGCCGGCAGCGCAAGCTGCAAATGGGGTTCCGACGCGGAGTGGTAGTTCAGTCGGTTAGAATACCGGCCTGTCACGCCGGGGGTCGCGGGTTCGAGTCCCGTCCACTCCGCCAAGTTTTTGAAAAGCCCGCTCAACCAGCGGGCTTTTTCTTTATTAGTGTGAGGCTGCGGTTTTGTGGCAGAAATTTTCCGGTATCTCCGGTTAATGATGTCTAAAAACTGCGATATAGTTTCAGCATTGCTTGAACGGCGTGCCTTCTTCGGGGGTATAGCTCAGCTGGGAGAGCGCTTGCATGGCATGCAAGAGGTCAGCGGTTCGATCCCGCTTACCTCCACCAAAGCAATGCGCGCGGTTCAGGTGGTGAGAGTTTCTGTCCCCTTCGTCTAGAGGCCTAGGACACGACCCTTTCACGGTTGTAACAGGGGTTCGAATCCCCTAGGGGACGCCAAAAATTCGAATAAGGCTTGACGGAGCCATCGAGTATCTCGATAATATCGTCACCGACGCGGAGTGGTAGTTCAGTCGGTTAGAATACCGGCCTGTCACGCCGGGGGTCGCGGGTTCGAGTCCCGTCCACTCCGCCAATAATTCAAAAGGGCCTGCTGATTCAGCAGGCCCTTTTTCTTTTCCAGCCGCGATGAGCAGCGAATTCCCGATCGATACGGAACTGGCGCGCGAGGAACCTGCGCTGGGCGAATTCTTCCGCGATGGCGAGGCGCCGCTGGATGCCGGCCTGTGGTGGCAGCTGGATCGCCAGGGCGCCGCGCTGGCGGCCTTGCGCGCGCTGTTCCATGGCCCGGCCGCCTTGGCGCGTCTGCGCGTCTGGGTCTTCCTGGAGCTGATGGGCCTGCCCGAAGGCCGGCTGGCTCGTGAGCAGCTGAACCGCCACTTCCATGTGCTGACCGATGAGGCCCTGGAACTGGTGCTGCGCCGCCTACGCGAGGCCGAACTGCTGAGCTGGGATTCGACCGAACAGGTTTACAGCGTCACGTCGCTGGCGCAAAGCCTGCTCGGCCTGCTGGCGCCACTCAACTCGGCGCCGGCCGAGCACGATGAATTGGCCACCCTGCTGGCTGGCGTGGCCGGGGCGCAGCAGCTGGGCACCTTGCAGGCCGGCCAGTTGCAGAGCCTTCAGGCTCAGCTGGTGCGCCTGAACGACGAGTTTGCCGAGGCCATCGCCAGCGGCTCCGAGTTCCGCCTGCGCAAGGCGCGCGGCCGTTTCGAACGGGCGCTCGGCCTGGTGGAAAAGGCCTCCGAGGCGTTGACCGCCATCATTCGCGGCGCCGAAGACCGTAACGACGCCCGTCTGGAGCGCCTGGCCCGCGATCTGGGCCTGGCCCAGGCGCGCCTGCTGGCGATGGCCAGCCAGTTCAATCGGGCGTTGCAGCAGGCCGATCGCCAGCGCATCACGCTCGGCTCCACCGGCATCACCACCACCGATGTTCGGCGCTGGTTGCAGCAGCAGGCCGATCTGGGCGCCTTGCTGGAGGACGCCTGCGCGGTGCCGGTGGCGCCGGTCCTCGTGGCCCAGCACGAGTTGCTGGATGCGACCGAAGGCGAGTTCGAGCGCGAACGCGCCCGCGCGCCGCAGGCCGAGCCCTTGCCCGGCGCCCGCACCGCCCCGCCCGGCACGCTGGACGTGGCGGAGTTCCCGCCCGATCTGGCCGCCCTGCAGGTGCTGCTCCAGCGCTGGAGCGCCGAAGACCCGACCGAGCGTCCGCTGGCTCCCGCGCTGCTGGGCAGCGGCTACGCGCGCGCCGCCTACCGCGCCCAGCTGCTGCCGCTGATGGGCGACCCGCAATCCACCGGCCTGGCTGGCGCCACCGGTGAGCTGGCGCGCCAGCCCTGGCGGGCGCGTTTTGCGGCCGAGCAGGGCCCGGTGGATGACCCCCATGTGCGCTGGATGAGCCAGGGCCGCCTGATTCGAACTGATGGATCCCCCAAGGGAGACGCCGAATGACACCGCCTTTCGACGAAACCGCGCAGCTCGCCGCCCAGTTGCTGGCGCGCCGCTGGCTGCCGCGCAACCACCCGCTGGTGCGCAAGGTGCTGATCGACGCCGACCTCTGGCGCCAGCTGGAAGAGCGCGTGGCGGGCGTGGGCCTGCGCGTGGTGGACAACGTGCATGCCGACCACATCGCGCTGGCGCTGCTGCGCCCGGCCGAGAACGCGGTGTTCAGCGAGTCCGCGCTCAATGCCAACAACAACCTCGACCTGCCGCGCGACGGCGTGGCTCTGCTGGTGGTGGTCTGGGCGCTGATCGTGCTGCCCAAGCGCCAGCGCCAGTTAGCCCGTGCCGAGGCCCACGAGGCCGGCCAGGGCGAGATGTTCGCCAGCGACAAGCCGCTGCCCAGCGCCGAGCGCAGCGCGCCCCTGCTTTCGTACAAGAGCCTGCTGGCCGACTTCGGCAAGCAGCTTGGCGGCGCCTTGCGCATCAACACGCACCTGAAGCTGCTGGAGCGCCAAGGCTTCATCACGCGCAAGGGCGAGGACATCGCCGAAGGCCCGCTGCTCGATTTGCTGCTCGATTACGACCGCCTGGCCCCGCGCGTGCTGGAGGGCACGCTGGCCGAGGTGCTGGGCCGCTCCACCGACCCGCAGGCCGGCCCTGCCATTCAGGTCATCCAAGCCGCGCGCCGTGCCCAGGAAGAGGCCGAACAAGACGATCAGGAGGCCCGCTGATGTTCCATCTGCAAGAACTGGAGCTGCTGCACTGGGACTACTGCCAGCGCGTCAGCATGCCGCTGGATGCGGCCATCATCACCATCGCCGGGCCCAATGGCTCCGGCAAAACCACCTTGCTGGACGCGCTGCGCACCCTGCTGGGGCTGGAGTGCTCGGGCGGGCGCACCTACAAGACCTATGCGCGCCACGCCAATGCCACCACCGCCTGGCTGCGCGCCAGCGTGGACAACCGGCCGCGGCATCGCCAGAACAGCAGCCGGCCCTTCGCCAGTTCGCTGCTCTACGACGACCAGGTCACGATCGCCTGCCGCATCGAGCGCCAGGGCGGGGATTGGACGCGCCGCTACACCTTGGTCGATGGCGCGCAGACCATCGAGCAGCTGGCCGAGCGGCCCGACAAGGACTGGATGGGCATCGAAGCCTGGCGCCGCCGTCTGGAAGCCGCCGGCCTGACGCGCGCCATCGGCCGCGTGCTGGCGCTGGAGCAGGGGCAGACCGACCGCCTGTGCGAGCTGAGCCCGCGCGAACTGCTGCGCCTGGTGTTCGAGGTCTTCGGCGACCAGGAGGTGCTGGACCGCTACGACCTGGCGCGCAACCACCAGCAGCAGCTGGAGCGCGAAGTGGGGCAGGGCCAGCAGGAACTGGCACACGCGCAGGCCCAGCTGGCCGAGCTCTCGCAGCGCGTCAATCTCTACAAGAGCTGGCAGCTGCGCATCTCCGAGCGCGAGCGCCTTTCCACCGAGGTGCTGCCGGTGCTGCAATGGGCCGACGCCCGCCAGGCCACGGCGCGCGAGGCGCGCGAGCTGCACCGCAACCGCCTGCAGCTGGCGGCCGAGGAGCGCACGCAATCCGATTCGCGCCGCGCCCTGCATGAAGCCTTCGAGGCCGCCGAGACCGCGCGTCGTCAGCTGACCGAGCTGGCCGAGCAGCGCACGGCCGCGCGCAAGGCCTTTGAGGAAACGCGCGACGCCGAGCGCCCGCTCGAAGACCTGGTCAAGCATGCCGAGGCCCTGCAGGCTCTGGCTGCGGTGGAAGGTGATGGCGACGAGCTGCAGCAGCTGCTGGCGGGCCTGGGCGAGCGGCAGCAGAAGCTGCGTGCCGACTACACCCGCGCCCATGACGCCAGCGCCAAGGCCCAGGCCGCCCTTGCCGCGCTGCAGGGTCAGCGCCTGCCGCCGCCGCCACCCGAGGTGCTGCGTTTCAGCCGCGTGCTGAACGAGGCCGATATCGCCCACCATCTGCTGGCGGATGCGATCGACATCGCCGACGAGGCCTGGCGTGGTGCGGTGGAAGGCTATCTGCGCGGCTCGCGCTGGATCGTGGTGCTGAAGAACCCGGCCGATGAACGCCAGGCCTTTGCGCTGGCATCACGCGAGCGCTACCGCCATTACGTGGTGGCCGAGAGCGAAGCCGCGCCGAGCGCCCCCAAGGGCAGCCTGCTGGCCGCCATTCGCGTGACGCAGGCGCTGCCGGGCTGGCTGCTGCGCCAGCTGGCCGGCATCCGTTGCGTGGCCGACACGGCCTCTGGCAGCGGCACCGACTGGATCACCCCCGACGCCTACTACCGCGACAACCGCGGCGGCCGCAGCCTGTTCGTGCCGCCGGCCGAGCACCAGTTCGGCGCCTCGGCCACGGCCTCGCGTCGCCAGGCGCTGGAAGCCGAGCTGGCGCGCGCGGACGCCGAACTGGCCCGATTGGCGCGTGAGCAGGCCGAGATCGACCGCCAGCTCAAGGATGCACAAAAGGCCGCCGCCGGCCACAAGGCCGCACAGGAGCTGATTGAGCGCGCCAGCGATTTCAGCGAGGCACGCGAGCGCCTGCCGCAGCTGCGCGCCGCGCGCCAGGAAGCTGGCAGCCGCTGGACCTCGCTGGACCAGGCCCATGCCCAAGCCGTGAAAGATGCCGACCGCGCCGAGCGCGACTACCAGGCCCTGCAGACCCGGCTCAAGCTCGGCCTGGACCAGATGCAGAGCCTGCGCGCCGGCCTGGGGGAGCGCGCCGCCCAGCTGCGCCAGGCCAGCCAGACCTCACGCCGCGCGCGTGCCGAGTTCCCGGCCGCCTGGGTCAGCGCAGCCCGGCTCAAGGGCCTGCGCGAGGAGTTCGGCAGCATCCAGCAGGCCCGCATTGCGCTCGGCCACATCGAGAAGGAGCTGGAGCAGGGCAATTGGGAGACCGATCACCAGGTGATCGAGCGCCATGCCCGCATGGACCTGCAGGTGCGCGAGCAGCAGCGCATGCTGGACGACCGCCGTGCCAGCAACGAGGCCGCGCGCATCGCCTCCAGCAATGCGCGCGAGAAGTACATCGACGTGCTGCGCGCCACCATGCGGCGTTACCGCAAGAACGTGCTGGAGCTGGGCGAGCTGGCCGGTGTGGTGGCCGTGGCCGATTTGCCGCATCTGGAGAATGACGACACCGTGCTCTCGCAGGCCGGCCTGCAGGTGCGCTTCAGCTTCGACGGCAAGGGCGAGGTGGGCCTGAATGACGGCGAGGCCAGCGGCGGCCAGCAGGTGCTGAAGAGCCTGATCCTGCTGGTGGGCCTGATGAAGGACGACGACGCTGCTGGCGGCTTCGTCTTCATCGACGAGCCTTTCGCCCACCTGGACGTGCGCAACATCCAGCTGGTGGGGCATTTCCTGAAGAGCACGCGCGCCCAATACCTGCTGACCACGCCGATCACCCACAACGTCGAGGTATTCGAGCCCTCGGAGATCACGCTGGTGACGAGCAAGAAGCCGCGCGGCGAGCGTTGGGCGCCGCCGATCGGGGTGATCCAGCGGCGCTTCGAGAACGAGATTTACGGCTAGCGCCGGTACAGCTGCTCTGCGCGCTGGAACAGGATCCAGCTGGTGAGGATGTATTTGTCGCCGCTGCGCGGCACGCAACCGCGGTGCGTGTGCGTGAAGCCGGCGGGGGCGATGACCATGGTGCCGGCGCGGGGCTTGAGGCTGCGCTGCTGGTGGAAGAACTCGGTCTCGCCGCCCTCGGCCACGTCGTTCAGATAGAACATGAACAGGAAGGCGCGGTGCAGAGTTTCGGCATCGGGCTGGGCGGGGTAGGTCTCGCAATGCCAGTAGCCGTAATTGCCCCGCCCCTGCTCGTACTTCTACATCTGGATGTGGCCCAGCCGGTAGACCGAGCGCATCAGGTCCATGGCGCGCGGCGCGCCCAGGCGTTCGAAGTTGTCGATCGTGAGCGGGGCGGGCTGGCCGGTTTCGGGGTCCAGCAGGGTCAGGGCGATCGGGGCGATCAGGCCGAAGGGGTAGCGCTTGAAGTACTCGGCGGCCTTGAAGGTGGTGACCTTCTGCACCTGCTGCAGCGCGATGCGCCATTCGGGGTGCTCGTTCAGGTAGAGGTCGGTGCTGAGCTTCTTGCTGGTGTCGACGCCGCCGCCGGTGCGGCCGGGCTGGCGGTGCGGGCTGGCCTCGAAGGCTTGGATGAGCTGGTCGCAGAACTCGCGGTCCAGGGCGCCGTCGAAGACCTCGATGAAATCGGCGGGGGCGTGCATGGCTGTCAGTATCGGCCGGGCCTGCGGCGATGATGCGCGCCCCATGACGCCGATCGAGATCTACTGCCTCTGCGCTGCCTGGTGCGGCACCTGCCGCGACTACCAGCCCCAGCTGCAAGCATGGGCCGCAGCCCAGCCGGGGGGGCGGGTGCGCTGGGTGGACATCGAGGACGAGGCCGAGCGCCTGGGCGAACTGGACATCGAGACCTTTCCGACCCTGCTGATTGCCGTGAACGGGCAGGCCCGCTTCCTGGGGCCGGTGCTGCCGACCGCAGCGGCCCTGCAGACCCTGGTGGCCCATGCCCCCAGCTGGGCGCCGGGCGGCGCGGAGCAGCAGGATCTGCTGCAGCGCCTGCGCAGCTTGGCAGCTGACGTACCCTCGACCGGATGAGTCATCTGATCTTTGTCTACGGCACCCTGAAGCAGGGCTTCCGCAACCACCACATCAACCATGGCGAGCGCCTGCCCGGGGTGTTCCACACCGTGGCGGCGCTGCCGCTGTACGTCGTCGGCCCTAACCACCTGCCCTGGCTGGTGAACGCCCCGGGGCAGGGCGAGCCGGTGGCCGGCGAGCTGTACCGCGTGGATGACGCCGGCCTGGCGCGCATGGACGAGCTGGAGCAGATCGAGCGCCCGGACTGGTACCTCCGCCAGCCCTTGCAGGTGCGCGGTGAAGATGGGCGGGTGTGGGACTGCGAGGTCTACTTCGGTGCCGCCAGCCGTTTGCAGCTGGACCCCGTGCACCTGGGCCCGGTGCCGGCCTACACACAGGAGCACGCGGCCCTGCGCGAACGCGCGCTGGCGGCCGGCTGAGCGCCAGGTTCAGCACTCAGCAGCGACTTTCCGCACGTTTCCGCGCGGTTTGGGGTGCGGTGGGGCAATCAGGCGGGCATTGACCCTCCATTTCGCACCCGGCCGCCCGATAGCCCCTCATAACATGACCAATCCCGGGACTCTGCCCAGGATCCGCCGTGCCCAAAGTCGTGCCTCTAGCCAAACCTGCCGCCTTGCCCGAGCCGCAAGCTTCGATCGAGGCTGCCCGCCAGGGCCGCCTGAACCTGCCCGAGCTGATGGGCTTGGCCGGCCAGTGGCAGGCCCAGGGCCAGACCGAGGCCGCCGCCCAGCTTTACGAGGCCTGGCTGTCGCACACCGGTCACCCCACCGCCCACCGCGCGGTGGCTGCCTTCAACTGGGGCACGCTGCTGGGCACGCTGCGCCGACATGAGGCGGCCCAGGCCGTCTACCTGCAGGCCCTTGCCGAAAAGCCCGATTTCGCCCAGGCCCGGCTGAACCTGGCGCACCAGTACGAACACCTGGGCCGCAATGACGAGGCTCTGGCCGCCTGGCGCGAGGTCTACGACCGCATCGAGCAACTGGACACCGTGGGCGCCCACAAGCTGGACTTGCAGCTGCATGCGTTGAAGAACAGCGCGCGCCTGCTGGAGCAGCTGCGCCGCTACGACGAATCCGAGGCGCTGATGGTGCGCAGCCTGGAGCTCAAGCCCGACCAGGGCGATGTGATCCAGCATTACGTGCACATCCGCCAGAAGCAGTGCGAGTGGCCGGTCTACCGCACCGTCGGCGAAGTCACCGAGAACCAGCTGCTGACCTACACCTCGCTGCTGGCCATGCTCAGCGCCAGCGACGACCCGGCGCTGCAGCTGCTCACCGCCCAGCGCTTTGTGTTCGAGAAGGTCGTCAAGTACGCCGGCGCCCCGTTCCACAAGCTGCATGGCCCGGCGCAGCGTCAGGGGCGGTTTCGCATCGGCTACCTGAGCGGCGACCTCTGCACCCACGCCGTCGGTCTGTTGACGGCCGAGCTGTACGAGCTGCACGACCGCAGCCGCTTCGAGCTGATCGCCTACGAATGGAGCAAGGAAGACGGCACGCCGCTGCGCGAGCGCCTGAAGGCCGGGTTTGAGCGCCGCGTCAGCCTGCACGGCGTGGAGGCCGAGGCTGCGGCGCGCCAGATTGCCGCCGATGGCGTGGACGTGCTGGTGGACCTGCAGGGCCTGACGAACGGTGCGCGGCCCGACATCCTGGCCTACCGCCCGGCGCCCGTGCAGGTGTCCTACCTGGGCTTGCCGGCCACCTCGGCCGTGCCGGGTGTGGATTGGATCCTGGCCGACCGCTACGTGATGCAGCCCGACTACCTGAAGTACTGCAGCGAGAAGCCGCTTTACATCGGGCCCTGCTACCAGGTCAGCGATCGAAAGCGCCCCATGGGTGCGCCGCCCACGCGTGCGCAATACCAGCTGCCCGAGGGCGCCTTTGTGTTCGCCAGCTTCAACAACAACCACAAGATCGGCGAAGCGACTTGGGCGGCCTGGATGCGCATCCTGCTGGCGGTGCCCGGTTCGGTGCTGTGGCTGCTGGCCGACAACCGCTGGTGCGAGGCCAATCTGAAAGCCGCTGCCCGCGCCGCTGGCGTGGACGAGCAGCGCCTGATCTTTGCGCCGCGCGTGCCGCCGCACGACTACCTGGCCCGCTTCGCCCTGGCCGATCTGGTGCTCGACACCTTTCCCTACAACGCCGGCACCACTGCCAGCGACTGTCTGTGGGCGGGCGCGCCGATCCTCACGCTCTCTGGCCGCAGCTACATCAGCCGCATGTGCGGCAGTCTGCTCACGGCCGTGGGCCTGCCCGATCTGATCACCGACACCCTGGCCGATTACGAGCGCCTGGCCATCCAGATCGGCCGCAACCCGGCGCGCGCCGCTTCGTACAAGCGCTACCTGCGCGAGCAGGGCCGGCAGAGCGCGCTGTTTGACATTCCGGCCATCGTGCGCGATATAGAACGCCAGTTCGCCCATTTGGCCACCCAGGCGCGCGCAGGTTTGCCCCTGCGGGCCTTGGATTGACACCGATTGCCGTGAATGCCTGACAAGCCGGACCCCTTCTTCGACGAGCCTCCTCGCGGCGCCAGCCCGCGCGGCGGGCGCTCGCCGTTGCAGGTGGCGCCGGCCTACACCCCGCCCAAGGACGAAGCCAAAGCGCCCGCCGGTGCTTCCGGCCGCGGCGACCCGCTGCTGCAATGCCTGGCCTGGCTGACCGCCTTCCACGGCAAGCGGCGCTCGCCCGAAAGCCTGCGCGCCGAGCAGCCGGTCGACGAACTGGTCACCCCCAATCAGGCCCTGCGCATCCTGCGCGAGAGCGGCTACAACGCCGGCCTGCTGCCCAAGCGCATCCCCGAGATCAACCCGCTGCTGCTGCCAGCGGTGCTGCTGCTGGGCGAGGGCGACGCCTGCGTGCTGGTGCGCAGGCTCGATGGCGAAGGCCCGGCCCGCTACGAGGTGGTGTTCCCGGACGGCGACGGCCAGGCCGTGCAGGCCGGAGCCGATGAGCTGGCGGCCGAGTACAGCGGCTTCCTGCTGGTGGCCACGCCCAAGCTGGAAAGCGCCAGCGAGCGCCGCGCCGAGCAGCTGCTGGCCGGCAGCGACGAACACTGGCTCTGGGGCACGCTGAAGCGCTTCACGCCCTACTACCGGGCCTCGATGGTGGCGGCGCTGCTCTCCAACGTGCTGCTGCTGGCGATCGGCCTGATCACCTCGGTGATCTTCGACAAGGTCATCCCCACCCAATCCACCGTCACGCTCTGGACCCTGGCAGTGGGCGGCGCCATCGCGCTGACCTTCGACCTGTTCGCGCGTCAACTGCGCAGCCATCTGATCGATCTGGCCGGCCGCAAGACCGACCTGATCGTCGGCTCCAAGCTGTTCCGCCACACCTTGGGCGTGCGCATGGAGCACCGGCCCGAATCGGCCGGCGCCTACGGCTACCAGTTGGGGCAGATCGAGGTGGTGCGCGACTTCTTCGCCTCGGCCTCGCTGTCGGTGGTGTCCGATCTGCCCTTCGTGCTGGTCTTCATCGGCATCACCTTCGTGGTGGCGGGGCCGCTGGGCTGGGTGCTGGCGCTGGCCGTGCCGGTGCTGTTCGGCCTGACCTGGTTCATCCAGTCGCGCCAGCGCCGCATGCAGCAGGCGCACCAGCAGGAGCAGGCCGACCTGCAAGGCACGCTGGTGGAGGCGCTGGAAGGCCTGGAAGACCTGAAGACCTCGGGCGCGCAGGGCCGCTTCATCCGCCGCTACGAATCCGCCACGGCGGTCGCGGCCGAGGCCTCGCTGCGCTCGCGCACGCTGATGGCCCTGTCCAACAACCTGACCATGACGGCGCAGCAGCTGATCACTCTGATCATCCTGGTGTGGGGCGTCTACCTGATCAAGGACGGCCAGACCACGCAGGGTGCGCTGGTGGCGGCGGTGATGTTCGCCAGCCGTGCACTGGCGCCGCTGTCGTCCCTGGTTTCGCTGACCACGCGCTACCAGGGCGCCAAGGCCTGCCTGATGGCGCTGAACAAGCTGATGGCCAAGCCGCAGGAGCGCGAGGCGCACCGTGCCTATGTGCCGCTCAAGGACGTGAAGGGGCGGCTGGCGCTGAACGACGTGGGCTTCTGCTACCCGTTGCCGGCCGGCGTGGACGGCAACCCGCCCAAGGTGCTCAAGGCAGTGGGCCTGAAGTTCGAGCCGGGCGAGCGCGTGGCGGTGCTGGGCCGCATCGGCTCGGGCAAGAGCACCATCCTGCGCCTGCTCGCCGGCCTCTACCAGCCCACCGAGGGCGCGGTGGAGCTGGACGGCGTGGACCTGCGTCAGATCGATCCGGCCGAGTTCCGCGCCCGCATGGGCTTTGTCGGCCAGGAGCCGCGCCTCTTCAACGGCACGCTGCGCGACAACGTCACCATGGGCCGCGGCGACATGGACGCCAGCCGCCTGGCCGAGGTGGCGCGCCTGACCGGCCTGGACCGCGTGGTGGCTGGCCACCCGCAGGGCTGGGACCTGAACGTGGGCGAGATGGGCGGCCAGCTCAGCGGCGGCCAGCGCCAGCTGGTGGCACTGGCGCGCGCCCTGGTGCACAAGCCGCAGATCCTGCTGATGGACGAACCCACCAGCAGCATGGACGCGCAATCGGAACTGCAGTTCCTGCGCCAACTCAAAGAGGCAATGGCGGCCAGCCAAGGCAGCCTGATCGTCGTCACCCACCGCCCGGCGGTGCTGGAGCTGGTGCAGCGCATCGTGGTGGTGGATGCCGGCCGCGTGGTGATGGATGGCCCGCGTGACGCCGTGCTGGCGGCCCTCTCGGGCACCCGTCCGCCGGCGGGCGCCGAGGCGGCCGAGGGCCAGAAGGTGCGCATCCATCCCACTGCGCAGCCGGTGGCGAAGTCGTCCACCCTATGAGCGCTCCCGCACGGCCGCTCCGAAGGGAGCGCGTTCCTCCCTCGGGGAGGTGGTCACGAAGTGACCGGAGGGTGGTCCAGTGAGCGGTCTGGGCCCGAAGGACGGGCAGTTCCTGAGCCCGCTGGCTGCGGCGCAGGTGGACGAGGCCTTACCTCGTTCCACCTGGGTGCTCTATCTGATGCTGGCGCTGGTGATCAGCTTCATCGTCTGGGCCTCGCTGGCCGAAGTGGATGAGGTGGCGCGCGCCGAAGGCCGCATCGTGCCGGATGGGCAGATCCAGATCATTTCCTCGCTCGAGCCCGGTTTGCTGGGCGAGCTGCTGGTCAAGGAAGGCGAGCTGGTGGCCAAGGGCCAGGAGCTGGTGCGCCTGGACCCGACGCGCATGGAGGCCGCGCAGAACGAAGGCCAGGTGCGCCGCCTGGCCCTGCTGGCCACGGCCACCCGGCTGCGCGCCGAGGCCAACGGCAGCGAGCCCAAGTTCCCGCCCGAGCTGGCGGATGCCAAGAAGTTCACCGACGCCGAGCTGGAGTCCTTCCGCAGCCGCCGCAAGCTGCTGGAGGAGACCCTGGCGGGCATGTCCAACTCCATGGCCCTGGTGAACAAGGAGCTGGCCGTGGCGCGCCAGATGGCGGCCCAGGGGCTGATGAGCAATGTCGAGGTGATGCGCCTGACGCGCCAGCTCGGCGAGATGCAGGTGGCGCGGCAGGAGCGCATCAACCGCTTCCGCCAGGAAGCCAGCAGCGAACTGGTGCGGGTGCAGAACGACCTGGCCGCCGTCGAGGAGCAGATGGTCGTCAAGGACGACGTGCTCAAGCGCACCGTGCTCACCAGCCCGGTGGATGGCGTGGTGCGCAGCGTCAAGATCAACACGGTGGGCGGCGTCGTCACCACCGGCGCACCCATCCTCGAGATCGCTCCCATGGGCGGGCGGGTGCTGGTGGAGGCGCGCGTCAAACCGCGCGACATCGGCTTCGTCGGCATCGGCCAGAAGGCCGAGGTCAAGCTCTCGGGCTATGACGTCAACATCTACGGCGGCCTCTCGGGCCGGGTGGACTACATCAGCCCGGATGCCGCGGGCGAATCCGAGAAGAGCGCCGAGGCCGGCTATTACCGCGTGCTGGTGGTGAGCGAGCGCAACACGCTCAAAAAACTCAAAGGCAAGCAGCTGCCGCTGATTCCCGGCATGGCGGCCACGGTGGACATCCGCACCGGTGAGCGCTCGGTGCTCAGCTACCTGGTGCGGCCGATGCTGAAGAGCCAGGAAGCCCTGCGCGAGCGCTGAAAAGCCCCGCTTCCACCGGCCTGCGCGGCCCTTCGGTGGGCGGCGCGGCCCCTGAGAATGTGGCGACCTTTTCTGGAGCCGCCATGTCCGACGCCGCGAGCCGCTACGAGCTGTCCAACAACTGGTTCGAGATGGGCGCGCGCCCGGTGTGGGACGCGCTGATCCCCAGCATCAAGCCCGCGCGCATCCTGGAGATCGGCAGCTTCGAGGGCGCCAGCGTCTGCTACCTGATCGACAAGCTCGGCGCCCAACAGGCGCTGGAGCTGCACTGCGTGGACACCTGGGAAGGCGGCATGGAACACGCCGGCCTGAACATGGGCGCGGTGGAGCAGCGCTTCGACGCCAATGTGGCCAAAGCCAGCGCCGCCGCCGCGCACCCCGTGGTGGTGCACAAGCACAAGGGCTACAGCGACGGGCAACTGGCCAAGCTGCTGGTCGAGGGCAAGGCGGGTTACTTCGATTTCGCTTACGTGGACGGCTCGCACCAGGCGCCCGACGTGCTGTGTGACGCCGTGCTGGCCTTCCGCCTGCTGCGCGTGGGCGGCGTGGTGGTGTTTGACGACTACATCTGGGGCTTCGGCGGCGCCGCCTGCGACCCGCTGAACGCCCCCAAGATCGCCGTGGATGCCTTCAGCACGATGTATGCGCGCAAGCTGGCGATGCTGAACGCGCCCTGCCTGCAGAAGTACTTCCAGAAGACCGCGAACTAGCCGGGCAAGGAGCCGCCCCCCGGTCCCACGCTCGCCTGCAGGGCCAGGCAGGCCGCCTGCACGGCGTCGCGCCCTTCGGCCTGGCGCTTGAGCAGGGTCATCTGTGCCTCGGCGTGGCGCTTGAAGCTGTCCAGCGCGGCGCGCCAGTGGCCCTGGGCCTCGGCCAGCGCCGATTGCTCCAGATGGGCCTGCGCCTGGCGTTCCAGTTCGGGGCTGTCGGCCAGCAATTGCAGCGCCAGCGCCATGTGGGCGGCGGCGCTGCGGTGGCGGCCGGCCTGGCGCTCCAGCCGGGCCAGATTCAGCTCCAGCACGCCGCGGTCCGAGCCCAGTCCGGCGCGTTCGATCAGGCCGCTGCAGCGCTGCAGCAGGGCCAGCGCACGCTCGTTCTCGCCCAGGCGCTGCAAGGCCTCGGCTGCGCGTTCGGCGGTGCGGGTCAGCAGATGGTGCTGGCCGTCGCGGGCCAGCTCGTCGATGCCATCCAGCATGGCCCGCAGCGCCGGGCGCAGGGCGGGGCTGTGTTCGCGCTCCAGCGCCTGCTGCAGGCGGTAGTGCTGCAGATTGGCCTGGCAGATGGCGCGCAGGCCGGGCTCGCCCGGCGGCAGCAGGCGCAGCGCCTGTTCGGCGGCGGAACAGGCGGCGTCCAGCTCGCCCAGTTCGTGCAGGGCGGCGCCGGCGTTGTTCCAGAAGATGCAGCGCTCCCGCTCGGCCTCGATGCCAGGCAGCAGCGTGGCGGCGCGCTCAAACAGGCGGCGCACCTCGGTCTGCGCACCCAGGCGCGCCAGCGACACGGAGTGCAGCCCCAGGCCGCGCAACAGGCGCACCGGGCAGGGGCGGGGGGCGCAGCGCTCGAAGCAGGCGAGGGCGGCGTAGCCCGCCTGCACGGCTTCGCGCAGGCGGCCGGCGTACTGCAGGCACAGGGCCAGCAGGTGCTGGCACAGGCCTTGTTGCTCGGCGCTGCCCTCGGTCTGCAGCTGCGGCCACAGGCGCTCGCAGGTTTGCTGCGTGAAGGCCAGACGGCCTTCGCGGCTGGCCTGCTCGGCCTGCAGCAGCTGTTCGGCCAGGCTGCCGGGCGGGGGCTCGGGGGGCTTGCGCGTGCGTGCACGCCGCGGTGCGCTGCCGGCCGCTCCGGTCTGGCTCAGGCTGGCCACCAGCTGCGCAAAGCCGCCGGCCTGGGGCGGTTGCACAGGCGTGGCGGCGCTGGGCGGGGCGGTTTTGCGGGGCGGCGGCATAGGGGATGAAAGAGCAGGGCGGCGATCCTATGCCGCACGGCTCGCACACCTGTTACGAGCCGACCCCTAATCCGCCTCGCTTCTGGGCAAGCCAGGCTCTCCTGTCGGCGTCATTCGTGATCAATGCCGCACAAACACCACCGCCGAGCGGGCTGGCAGGGTGAAGCGGCCGCTGCCGGCATCGAAGCGCGCTTCCTGGCGCACGCGCGCATCGGCCGCCGAGGCCGCCTGTTGCACCGGGTGCAGTTGCAGCTGCTTGCCCTTGAACGCATCGAGTTGCAGCTGCTGCGGCTGCTTGTCCACGTTCACGAAGTACAGCAGCTCGGCATAGCGCGCGCCGGGGTAGCCGCTGCCGTCGATGGAGGCTGCGATGACGGTGGCTACCTGGCCGGAGCCGGTGTTGTGGAAGCGCAGGCGCTCGCGGATGTCGGCCGCGCTGCGCAGGCGCAGCAGGGTGGTGCTGGCGCGGATCTTCAGCAGGTCGCGGAAGGCGTCGCGGGTCCAGGCGATCTCGGCCGGCGTGGGCTTGATGCCGGCGTCCTGCAGCAGCGGCCGCGCCACCGCCCAGTTGGCCTGGTTCTCGCCCTTCAGCGGCAGGCCGGTGCCGAAGAAGTTGTCGGCGTAGCTCCAGTCCAGGCGGTTGAACCAGTCGCCGGCGTCGTAGCTGTTGCGGTCCAGACTCTTGCTTCGCAGGGTGTCCACGCCGGCGTGGAAGTAGGGCACGCCTTGGGCGAAGGTGTTGAGCGCGGCGGCCAGGATCTGCACGCGGGCCCGGTCGGCCCGGCTGGTGCCGGGCGGCAGGCGGAAGGCGTTCAGGTCGAACAGGGTGTGGTTGTCGTGGTTCTCGACGTAGTTGATGACCTCGCCGGGCTCGGCCACATAGCCGACCACCTGGTTGCCGAGCTGATCGAGGCGCTGCTGTGCATCCCAATGCGTGTGCAGCTCGTAGCTGCGCACGGAGCCGGCCAGGCCGGCCTTGATCAGGTCGCCCGCCCACAGCAGGTCGCCGCGCGTCTTGCCGCCGCCCTGGGGGTTGGGGTCGTAGAAGGCGCCGTTCACAAAGCCCTGGTTGCCGACGAAGCTGTTGCCTTCACCAAAGCTGCTGCCGCGCACGGCGTCGCGCAGGCGGTCGTTGAAGCTGCCGATGCCGCTGCCGGCCAGGTTGAGCTGGCTGGCCTGCACGAAGCGGCGGTTGTCGGCCACCTCGCCGAAGTTCCAGCCTTCGCCCAGCAGCTGCACCTCGCGGCCCAGCTCGGCCTTGAGCCGCGCGCGGATGGCGCTCATCGCCGCCAGCGGCTGGTGGCCCATCAGATCAAAGCGGAAGGAGCTGATCTGGTACTCGCGGGCCCACAGCAACACCGAGTCGCTCATCAGCTTGGCCATCATCAGGTGCTCCGTGGCGGTGTTCTCGCAGCAGGTGCTGCGCTCGAGGCCGCCTTCGGCATTGAGCCGGTGGTAGTAGCCGGGCACGATGCGGTCCAGCACCGAGCGCTCGTTCTGGCCGCTGGCGCTCGTGTGGTTGAACACCACGTCCATGCCCACGCGCAGGCCCACCTGGTGCAGGCCCTGCACCAGGCTGCGGAACTCACGAACCCGGGCGTAGGGGTCGTTGGCGTCGCTGCTGTAGCCGCCCTCGGGGGCATTGAAGTGCTGCGGGTCGTAGCCCCAGTTGAAGCAGTCGCTGCCCTGGGCGGCGGCCACCAGGGCCTGCTGGGCCTCATCCGCCGCGCCGCCGCTGGGGGCGGGCGTGCTGCAGCCGGTTTCGGGCACGCTGCTGAAGTCGTAGACGGGCAGCAGGTGCACGTCGGTCAGGCCGGCGTCGGCCAGCGCCTTGAGGTGCTTCATGCCCGCGCTGCTGCGTTCGCCAAAGGCGGCGAACTTGCCGCGCAGGGCGGCGGGCACGCTGGCGTCGCTGGCCGAGAAGTCGCGTACGTGCAGCTCGTAGATGCTCATGTCGGGTGCGGCGGCCACGGTTTGCGGCGGTTTGCTGCCGGCCCAGCCGGGCGGCTGGCTGCGGGCCTCATTCAGGTCCACCAGCGCGCTGCGGCGGCCATCGGCGCTGAGCGAGACGCTGTAGGGGTCCGTCACCAGGTTGCGCACCAGGCCCACCCCGCGCACGAACACCTCGACGCCGTAGCGGTAGAACTGGCCGCGCAGATCGCCCGCAGCCTCGGCCACCCAGCTGCCGGTGCTCGGGTCGAATTGCGCCGCGATGGCCTGGGCGGCCGGCGCACCGGCACTCGGGTAGACGTAGACGGTGACGCGCTGCGCCGTGGGCGCCCACAGGCGCCAGCGCGCGCCCTGGCCGTTGACCTGGGCACCCAGATCGTTCAATCGCGCCGCCTCGGCGTACAGCGAATCGATGGCGCCGGGCGTTTGCAGGCTGGTGGCGTTTTGCACGCGGCCTTGCGCGTCCTCTTCCACGATCAGCAACTGCCCCTGCAGCCCGATCCACAGACTGGGCAGGATGGCATCGGGCAGCCGGTAGCGCGCGCCGGCGCCAATCCAGCCAAAGCGCGCGGCCAGGGCCTCGGGCAGGGGGCTGGTGTCGGGCTCCAGCGCCACGCTGGCGTCGCTGCCGCGCACCGGCTCGTCCTTCACCACCACCAACTGGCCGCTGGCGGAGTAGTGGATCTTCACCGTGCCGCGACCGTCATGCGCGGGCCACTGGATGCGCTGCTGGTCCAGCCAGTAGGCGCGCGCATCGGTGCTGGAGACGCGGCGCAGGTCCGGCGCGGCGGTGTAGACGGTCGCATCGCCCTGCACCAGCCAGATGGAGGCCACGCCTTCGACCGCGCGCAGGCCGGCGTAGGCCACGCGGATGTTGTCGGGCCGGCCGTCCTTGTCGTTCTCGTTCGGGGCCTTACCGTGGATGATGAATTCGAGCGCTTCGCGGCTGGCATCGGCGCGCGGGTTCAGCACCGGGATGTCGAACACCAGCTCGCCGCTGCCGGGCGCGTAGCCGGGCATCTGCTCGAAGCCCACAGCGGCATTCCACTGGTTGATGACCAGACCGGCCGGCAGCCGCGCCACGTCCACGCCATTCCAGGGCCACAGGTGCAGGCCCCAGGCGCCGTAGGCGCCGTCCAGGCGCTTGTAGTGCACGCGCACGGTGTGCAGGTCCGGCGGCTGGCTGGGGCCGGTGGGTGGGCTGGTGTAGGTGGTGGCATCACCCTGGCGGCGCCAGATCTCGTTCTTGCCGGGCTGCAGGGTCCAGCTCTGGTCGGCGCCGCCGTGGTCCTTGTCGTCGCCCTTGTGGAACAGATAGCCCACCGAGCCGCTGCCGGCCACCAGGGGCAGCTCGTACACGGCGCCAAAGCCGTCCTGCCCCAGGGGGTTGTGGCCCTGGTTCCAGCCGGGGTCGGCCGCGGCGCCCCAGCTGTGCACCTGCCAGCCAGCGGTGTTGCCGTCGCTGCGCTGGTAGTGGAGGGTCAGCGTGGTGGCCGCACCGCCGCCGCCCGTGCTTACCTGCGGGGGCACCGGCTGCAGCACGGTCTGGAAGGGGCCGTCACCCAGGGTTGGGTTTGAGGCCTCGGCGGCGCTGGCCTGGCGCTTCTGCACGAAGGGGCCGGGTTCGGTGCCTCCCCCACAGGCTGCCAGGGCCAGCGCGACGCCGCCTGCCACCACCCAATCGCGTACCCGCAGCGCATGCCCGCGCAAGCTCAGCCAGCCCATCTTGGTCTCCGGTCGATGCTGAATCGAGCGGCAGGATAAGTAGTAGAACTACATTATTCGAGCGTGCATTCCCTTGGAAACGTAGTGAAACTACGTGTAGTTCCATGTCGCCTGGCGCCCCTCAAGCAAGGGTGGGCGCAACGCCCGGGGATGGATGGCTGCGCGGGTGAATCAAGATGTTTCCCGCCTGCGCCGGGATTGAAGCCCGAACGTGGGTGCGTCGGGCCCAGGTTGGTGGGGCTTGGCGGACCGAATGGCCCTCGGCCCCTTGACCAGCCTGGAGACCCCCGTGAGTGACTACATCGTTCCCAACGTTCCCTACATCCCCCAGAAGACCTACGAGACCTGCTGGCTGGCCGCGTACAAGATGCTGCTGGCCTGGAAGGGCCGGCCGCAGGAGATGGCCGAGAGCCTGCCCAACCACCAGATCATGCGGCGCGACGGCATCCTCGATTCGCAGTTCCTGGCCTGCCGCACCGCGCTGGGCCTGATGTCCAGCACCTACACGGGCTTTCGGGACGCCGACGCCATCGAGGGCAAGCTGCAAAGCTATGGGCCCATTTGGGTTTCGGGCACCTACGCCAAGGGCCACAAGCACATCGTGGTGCTTCGCGGCGTGCGCGGTTCCGGCAACGATGCGGAGGTCCTGATCAACGATCCGCAGACGGGCATGAACATCAGCAACCCGAAGGATGACTGGTGGCCCATCAGCTGGTTCTCGAACCGGCTGAACCCGGTGGCCTTTGCCTGCCAGCACTGGTGTGATTGAACGCTCCCAAAGCCCCATCAAACCGCCCAAACCCCCGCTTTTCCCCCTCAAGCCCCACCCGGGCCTCTGGTGTGATGCCGCCTGTGTTCCTGCGAGTTCAGCAGCCGCTGCATCCCCATGCCTGCCACGCCCACTGCCCGATCCCTTTGCTTGCTGCTGGCCCTGGCGTTGAGCGCGGCGCCGCTGCAGGCCGCTCGGCCCAAGACCAAGGCGCCGGTGCGCGCCAAGGCCCCGGCTGCGGCCGTGGCCGAGCCGGCCATGCCGGCCACCCGCTGTGGCGATGACGACCATCTGCGCCTGAAGCGCGAGCCCGCCGCCGCGGCCGACACGGCCATGGCGCAGACCGACCCGCGCGCCTACCTGGTGCAGGTGGCGGAAGCCGCCATGCAGCGCAGCCGCCAGGTCGGTGTGTCGCAACTGCTGGCCCAAAGCGCCGCCGACGAACTGCGCGAGGCCGAGTTGGCCGGGTTGCCGCAGGTGCAGCTGAGCCTCTCCGGCTTCGGCGTGGCCAGCACGGTGCGCAGCGTGCGCCAGCCCGATGGCGCCGAGGCGAGAGTGGCGCTGCAGGCGGCCGGGCCGGTGTGGGACTGGGGTCAGCGCAAGCAGCTGGTGGAATGGCGCCGCCAACTGGCCGAAGCCGCCCAGGCCGCGCGCCAGGGGCAGGCCGAGCAGATCGCGCTGCAGGCCGTCTCCCTGAGCCTGGAGCGCAGCCGCTTCACGCTGCAGCTGCAGGTCTACGGCCAGTACATCCGCAAGATGGCCTGCCTGGTGGAGGCGCTGGAAACCATCACCGAACTGGACCGCGGCCGCGCCAGCGAGCTGGTGCAGGCGCAGAAGCAGCAGCAACTGGCCGAACTGGCCCTGGTGGCCACGCAGGATCAGCTGCGCAGCGTCGAGACCCGGTTGCGCCGCCTGCTGGGCGACCCGCTGCCGCCGGTGGCCAGCCTCTCGGCCGTGCTGGCGCGTCTGCCCGATCTGGGCCAGATGCAAAAGGAGCTGCTGGCCGCTTCCGATGTGACGCAGGCCAATGCCCAGGCCCTGGCCGCGCAGCGCTTGGCCGATTCGGTGAACGCCGGCCAAAAGCCCCAGGTCAGTTGGCTGGCCAATGCCAACCTGGCGCGCGGCAATGGCGACAACCGCGAGTACACCGCCGGGGTGCAGGTGAGCATTCCGCTCTTCCGCGCCACCGATGCCCCGCAGCGCGACGCCGCCCGCCGCCGCGCCGAGGCCGCCAACCTGCAGCGCGACGAAACGCTGGAAGCCAAGCATTGGCGCCTGAGCGAGGTGCACGATGCCGCGCAGAACTCGCTGGACCGTGCCCGCCGCATCGCCGAGCTGCTGCGCGCCAGCCAGCAGCTGCGCGGCGCCACGCTGCAGCAATGGCAGCAGCTGGGCCGGCGCTCGCTCTTCGACGTGATGGGTGCCGAAGCCGATTACTACGGCCTGCGCGTGGCCCAGGTGAACGCGCTGTACGACGCCCAGCAGGCCGTGGCCATGATGGGGTCGATGGGGAAGGGCGTGCTGGAACTGCTGCGCTAGGCTGCACGCATGCCCCGCATCGTTGTCTACACCGTGCTCACCGGCTCGAAGGAGCCGCTCGGCGATCCGCTCGAAGGCCTTTCGGGCGCGGCCCTGCAGTCCGATCTGGAATTCGACTGGGTCTGCTTCACCGACGACCCCGCGCTGCGCAGCCCGCGCTGGCAGATGCGCCTGCTGCAGGAACCGCTGCCGCCCGAACGCAGCTCGCGCCGCCCCAAGATGCTGCCGCACGAGTACCTGGGCGAGTGGGCGCACAGCCTGTACATCGACAACATCGTGCGCTTTTCGCGCCTGCCCACGCGGGCCGATCTGTTCGGCGCGCACGACCCGCAGGCCGCTGAGCCCCTGCTGCGCTGCTTCCGCCACTCGAACCGCGAAGACCTGCTGACCGAGGCCGAGGCCATCGTGCAGCTGGGCTACGAGCGCGTCGATCGTCTGGCTGAGCAGTTGGACTTCTACCGCGCCAAGGGCTGGCTGGAGCAGGTCAAGGGCCTCTCCACCTGCACCCTGATCTTGCGCGCCAACCACGGTCACGCGCAGCTGCGCCGCTTCGGGCAGATCTGGTGGGAGCAGTTTCTGCTCTACGGCAAGCGCGACCAGATGAGCTTTGACCTGGCGCGCGTGCTCACCCCGCAGCCGGTGGACTACTGGCCCGGCCTGAAGAACGACTGCCCCTGGCTGCACAACACACCCAACATCGCCCCCACGCGCGTGCTGGCCAATTTCGACGCCACCCGCTACCGCTGGCGCTACCGCCACGACGAAGCCGCCCAGCGTGACCCGCGCCGCCACTTTCAGGAGAAGGGCCGGCACGATGGCCGCCAGCACGCCCGCCGCCTGCAGATCCTGGAATGGCTGAGCTACCGCTACGGTGCCAGCCTGGGCAGCCAGGTGGCGCCGCGCCGCCAGCTGGCCCAGCCGCTGGACGATCTGTTGGAACCGCTGCGCAAGCAGGGCGGCCGCCTGCTGGTGCTGCCGGTGCGGGTGGAAGACCCCAAGCTGCCCGCCCGCTACCTGCCCGAGGAACTGGACGCCGCCGTGCGCGTGCTGGCCGGCTTCCTGGGCGCCTGGGAGGGCACGCGCTGCGACGTCACCGCCGCCGACCTGGCCAGCGGCCGCGCCAAGCTGCACCTGGATGCCGGCCGCTTCGACCTCGTGCTCGTGCTCGGCTGCCCCGGGCCGCTGGCCGGCGCGGCGCTGCGCTTCGTGCAGGAAGGGCTGAATCCCACCCAGGGCCTGCTGCTGATGGCCCTGGCCTCCAGCGCGGATGGCGCCGGCCTGCACGCGCTTGAAAGCCAGCTCGGCCAGGCCCTGCAGGCCCACACCCTGGTGGCCGCCCACCCCAGCCAGCACGACGAGCTGGATGCCCCGCTGCCCAACACCCTGCTGGCCCTGAACTGGCAGCACGACCCCAAGCTCCCGAAGGCGGCGCCTGCGCCGGCCCCCGCTCCATCCTCCGCTGCCCCCATGCCCGCCACCGAAAAGCTCTACATCGCCTACTGCACCAGCGGCATGGGCAACCGCCTGCGCCCGCTGGCTTCGGCCATCGCCTACTGCCAGGCCACCGGCCGCAAGCTCAAGGTGTATTGGGACGACATCACCCCCAATGGCTGCCTGACACCCTGGAGCGACCTCTTCACCACGCCGATCGAGCCGATCAGCCTGGCCGAGATCGCTGCGCTCGACCCGACCCGTACCGCGCTCTTCACCGAAAAAGGCCCCGGCCACGGCGTGGAGCGCGAGGCCAGCCGCCACGAGCGCCCGCAGCTGCTCGGCCTGGCCCAACGCGGCGCGCGCCTGGAGCATGCCCAGGCCCTGCGCCTGGACGAAGCGGCCGATGTCGTCATCGTCTACGACAACAACTACCTGCTGGGCCTGCCCAAGCAGGCCAGCATCGAGGCCCTGCGCCGCCTGCAGCCGCACCCCGCCGTGCGCGACAAGGTGCTCGGCACCGTGGCCGGCCTGGGCCTGACGCCCGCCACCCCGGCCGTACATGCCCGTGGTACCGACTTCAACATGAAGGAGGCGCTGGCCACCTACAGCGCGCTGATCGATGAGCGCATCCCGCAGGGCGAGTTCTTCCTTTCCACCGAAGACGCAGAACTGGAGGCCGGCCTGCGCCAACGCTACGGCGCACGCCTGAAGAGCCGGCCCGACCGCCTGCACCTGCAGCTGCAGGAGGGCAAGAGCAGCTGGAACGACCCCGACAGCTACACCATCACGCGCGAGCACGGCATCGACGCGCTGGTGGACATCTACCTGCTGGCGAGCGTGCAGCTGGTGGTCTTCCACCCGGGCTCTACTTTCTCGGAAATCGCCCGCCATCTGCACGGCGTGCTGCAGGGCCTGCCGGCGCCGCAGGACGCCTGGCCCGAAGGCACGCAGCCGCCCGCGCTGGCCGCTGCGGCCACGGCACCCGCCGCCCCGGCCGAGCCCCCAGCCCTGGCCGCCGCCAAGCAGCAGTTCGAGGCACGCGTGCGCGCCCTGATGCCGCGCGGTGGCGCCGCCTACCCGCTGGACACCGACAACGGCCCCGCCGGCCCGCTCACGCCCGAGCAGCTGCCGCCCGACTTCTTCTACTGGGAAAGCCTGGGCTACCGCATCCCGCTGATGGAACGCCTGTTCATGAACAGCTACAGCGGCCAGCCCGAACTGAAGTGGGACGGCGCGGTGTTCAACCAGCTCGCCGCCATCCCCTTCGCCAACTTCCCGCGCGAGATCTTCAAGCGCATCTGCCCCTACCCCGAGGCCTGGAGCCAGATGGCCACCATGCGCGGCTACATCGCCGGCCGCAAGGTGCTGGTGATCGGCTCCGAGACCTTCTGGATCGAGCTGCTCTGCGCGCTCGGTGGCGCCGCCGAGATCACCACGGTGGAGTACCGGCCCATCCACTGGACCGAGCCACCGCAGGCAAATCTGCGCACCCTGACCTGGGACCAGTTCATCGGCGACCTCGACGCCCACCGCGAGCGCTACGACCTGATCCTGAGCTACAGCAGCATCGAGCACAGCGGCCTGGGCCGCTACGGCGACCGCCTCACGCCCCTGGGCGATTTGTTCACCTTCCAGCTGATGGCCCAGTGCATGAAGCCAACCGGCTTGTGCACCGCGGCCGTGCCCACCGGGCAGGACCTGACGCACTTCAACGCCCACCGCATCTACGGCGTGCAGCGCATCCAGGCCATGGAGCAGATCAGCGGCCTGAAGTACGCCGGCATCGTCTACCCCGACCCCGCCTACCTGGCCGAAGACCCCGAACCCGCCCTGCGCGCCGGCTGGACCCTGCAGGCCCTGGCCACCCTGCCGCTGGGCAAGTACCGCCAGCCGATCCTGTGCTTTGCGCGGGGGGGGTTCAGTCAGCAGCGCTACGTCCAGGGCTGAGCCACCATGCCCATGCACCCTGCGCTGCAGGCGCAGCCCCTGGCGCCGGTGCTGGACCTGCTGTTTGCCCCCGACCCCGAGCCCGCGTTGCAGGCCCTGGTGAACGCCGGCCTGCTGCAGCCCGAGCAATTGCCCGCCTGGCGCGCCGCGCGTCGCCCGGTGGGCCGCGCGGCCGACAACGGCGATCTGGCCACCCAGACCAAGCTGCTGGTGGACGCCCAGGCCGGCCAGCGCGGCAAGCTGGCCCCCAGCGAACCCTTGGCCGTGCTGGGCCAGTTGCTGCCCCTGCTGCAGGCGGCCCAAAGCCAGGGCCTGGCGCTGGATGCCGCGGCCCGCGCCGGCCAGCGCGTGCTGGACTTGGGCGCCGGCCTTTTCTACCCGCTGAGCACCGCGGCCCTGCTGCACGCCAATGGCGTGGGCGAGGCCTGGGCCTATGAGCCCTTTGCCGTGCAGCCTGAGTTCGCCGAGGCGGCGCTGCTGGAGCTGCAGCGCGCCGTGGCCCGCGAGCCCGAGCGCTTTCGCTGCTTCCCCGACAGCCCGTCCGCCCCCGAGCTCAAGGCCCGGCTGGCGCGTCTGGACCTGCACCGCCTGGCCGAGCGCATCGAAGACCTGAACCAGGGCCGCTGCGAGCGGGTGGACTTAGGGGGCGTGGCCCTGTTCCAGCGCCCCGCGGCCCTACCCGGCCAGCAGCTGGACTGGGTGTTCAGCAACTCCGTGCTGGAGCACATCGACGACCTGGCCGGCGCCCTGGCCTGGCAGCGCCGCCTGCTCAAGCCCGGCGGCTGGGCCTTCCACACCGTCGACTTCGTCGACCACCGCCATTACTTCGACCGCAGCCTGCACCCGCTGCAATGCCTGTTCGACGGCGTGCTCGACGCCATCAACGGCCTGCGGCCCTCGCAGATGGAAGCCCTGTTCATGGGCGCGGGCTTTGCCTGCTACAAGCGGCAGAAGCTGCAGCTGCCCGCCGGCCTGCTGGACGCCGCGCCGCCCTTCGCGCCGCGCTTCGAAGCCCTGCGCGGCCGGCCCGAGCTCTACGAATGGGTCAACGGCTACCTTCTCCGATCACCAGGCTGACCATGCAGATCCTCACCGAATCCAATGTCCTGGGCATCGACGAACAGCACCCCGACGCCGCGCACTTCACCGTACTGCGCTACCAGGATGGGCTGAGCAGCCACATCCCCAAGGGCCTGTTCCGCAACAACCACGATGAAGACATCAGCCAGGCGCCCTGGGGCCGCTTCCAGATCGGCCGCGACTCCATCCTCGGCCCCGGCTCCATCGCCAAGTACGACGGCAACCAGCAAAGCCTGCTGATCGGCCGCCATGTGCGCGGCGGCCTGCGCCTGCGCTTCCTGCTCAACGGCCAGCACGAAACCCGCTCGGCCGCGATGTCGATGTTTGGCGGCGGCGGCGTGCGCGTGCCGCGCCCACCCCAGCATGGCGACACCGTGCTGCAGAACGACCTGTGGATCGGCGACGAGGCCATGCTGCTTGGTGGCGTCACGATCGCCAACGGCGGCGTCATCGGCGCCCGTAGCCTGGTGCCCGCCGGCCTGCAGACGGAGCCCTACGGCATCTACCAGGGCAACCCGGCGCGGCTGATGGGCTTTCGCTTTGGCGAGCGCCTGCGCGAGGCGCTGCTGGAACTGGCCTGGTGGGACCAGCCGTTTGAGTGGGTGCGCCAGCACGCGGAGTTTTTCGCGCTGGACCTGGCGGAGGACGAGGGGCGGTCCTTGGAGTGGGTGCAGGAACTGCTCAAGGCCAAGGCCGAGCCGGCCTGATCAGGCGAAGACCACGCAGGTCGCCGCCGAGAAATCCTTGCCATGCGTGATGGCCACCAGGCTGCGCAGCGCACGCGCCGCCGCCGGGGCGCCTTCGCCCAGCTGCAGCAGCGGCCGGCCAGCCGGGTCGTGTCGGATTTCCAACTCCAGCGGGTGCAGGTTCAGCAACAGGGGGTGGGCTTTCTTGGCCGCTTCCTTGGCGCAGAACAGGCCGCAGAGGTGGCGGCGCGGTTCGGGCTTGAGCAGGGCGCCGGCGATCTCGGCGGCGGTGAAGAGGCCGGCATAGACCGGGTGGGCGCGCAGGTCGTCGGTCTCGGGCAGGCTGTCCAGGCTTTGCACGTCCATGCCGAGGCCCAGGGGCAGGGCGCCGCCTGAAGGAACTGGCGCGGCGGGCTCTTCCGTCGGGGCGTCAGCGGCGGCGGTGGCGAGTGCAGCGCCCTCGGTGGCCAGCAGGGCGCGCAGCGCGGCCACGCTGAGATTGGGCTGCAGCACCGGCAAGCGCCGGCCCAACTGCGCTTCCAGCTGCGCGCGCAGGGCGCCCAGGCCGAAGGAGCGGCTCAGGCCCAGGCTGGCAAGCGTGGCTTCTTCGGAAATGCTGCTGCGGCGCGTCATGCGCGCCAGCAGGGCGATCAAGAAATCGTTGCTCATGCGGTGCCGCTGGTGCAGCGGTGGCAGGCGGCGCCCAGGCTGCCGTCCGGGCGCACATAGGCGTGCAGGAAGGCGTAGCGGCCGAAGTCGCGGTAGTAGGCCTCGCGCGGGATGCCGCAGAGGTCGCAGCCAGCCAGCCCGCGCAGCGCGGCGGCCAGGCTGGCACCGGTGTCAGCAGCGGGGGCTGCCACGGGTTCGGGCTCGGCATAGGCCAGCAGGCGTTCGCGCAGGGCCTGCAGGAACAGGCCCACTTCGCGGCCGTTGCTGCAGCGGTGGTCGAAGGCCAGGGTCAGGCTCATGGGCCAGCCGGGGGCCTGGCTGTCCCCGCCAATGCCGAGGATGGCGGACTGGCGGCCGTTGATCAGCGGGCGGAACTGCAGCACGTCCAGGCTGCTGAGGTCGGTGACGCTGAAGCTGCTGCCCTCCAACTCCTCGGGGCGCAGGCGCTGGTCCAGGTAGCGTTGGGCGGCCTCCTGCACCTGGGCATGGATCTGCGCCGGCAGTTGGCGCTCCAGCCCGGGCAGCTGCACCACCTTCAGGCCCTGGCCCAGGTCCAGCGCCAGGCCGATGCGCAGCTCGGGGTGGGGGTAGACGCGCTCGCCATCGCACCATGCGTTGAGCTGCGGCCATTGGCCCAACAGGCGGGCCAGCTCGTACAGGATCAGCGGCAGCGGCTGGCCGTCAAACAGGCCCTCGCGCTCCAGCCGGCGGCGGATGCCGCTGCTGGGGAACTGCACGGTCAGGTGGCTGACGATGCCACCTGCGGCGCCCAGTTGCAGCGCGGCGGCTTCGGCGCGCTTGGCCAGGCTGAGCGGCTGGCCGCCGCTGGGGGATGGGCCGGCCGCGGGCTTCGCGGCTACGAGGGGGGCCGGGCTGGCGAGCGCTTCGATGTCCCGCAGCGTCAGCAGGCCGCGGCCGGCCAGCTGGTCGCCGCTCAGGCCCAGCTCCTGCGCGCGGCGCTGGGCGGCGGGGGAGAGGCGGCTGCTGCCAAGTTCGGCGGTTGGCGCCGCTGCGGCAGCAGGCACTTGGAGGGACAGGGAAATGCCGCCCGCGGCGGGCGTGATGCTGGGGGCGGGCGGTGGTGAGAGCGCTGGCTCCGCTACCGACGCTGCGGGTTCGGCCGCCGGCACGCTCAGCACCGCATCGGCGCTGTCGGCAATCCAGGCCAGGGGCGCGCCCACGGCCACGATCTCGCCCACTGCCACCAGCGGGCTCAGATAGCCGCTGCGTTCGGCCTCCACGGCCACCACGGCCTTGGTGGTTTCCACGTCGGCCATTTCTTCGCCTGCTTCCACGTAGTCACCCGGCGCCACGCGCCAGGCCACCAGCTGCACCTGGTCGTCGTTAGTGTTGATGCGCGGGGTGCGCTGCAGGTACGGCGCGCTCATGCACACAACTCCCGCGCCGCGGCCAGCACGCCATCCACCGAGGGCAGCAGGGCCTTTTCCAGCGGCCCGCTGGCGGGGATGCAGGTGGGCGGTGCGTGCAGGCGGCCGCAGCGGCGGGGCAGGGCGCCGCCCTCGGCCAGCTGGCCGATCAGCTCCGCGCCGAAGCCGGCAAAGCCCTGGCCTTCTTCGACCACCAGCAGGGCCGGCGCCGCCGCCAGCGGCTCGTGCAGCTGGGCGGGCGTGAAGGGGTAGAGCTGCATCGGCACCAGCACCTGGGCGATCAGATCGTGTTCGTTGAACAGGCGCTCGCAGGCCTGCAGCAGCAGCGGCGTCATGCCGCCGTAGCCCAGCAGGGTCACGTCCACACGCGCCGCGCGCGGGCGCAGCCAGGCGCAGGGGAAGGCGCCGGCGCTGTGCAGCAGCTCCCAGCCTTCGGGCATTGGAGCGCCCAGCAGTTCGCCGTAGAGCAGCTTGTTCTCGACGACCAGGCAGGCGTCGTCCTGCTGCAGCAGGGCGGGGTAGAGCTGGTCCGGCCGCGTCAGCGAATTCAGTGCCAGCACGCGCAGGCCCGGCATGCCCAGAAAGTGCTTCTCGATGCTCTGGCTGTGCGTGGGCCCGTAGCCGCGCCCGCCGCCCATGGGGGTGCGCACCACCAGGGGGCAGCGCACCTGCTCGTCGTACATGGCGCGGAACTTGGCGGCGTGGTTCAGCAACTGGTCGAAGGCCAGGCCAAGGAAGTCGCCGAACATGATCTCCACCAGCGGCCGCCAGCCTTGCAGGGCCAGGCCGGAGCCCAGGCCGACGATGCCGGCCTCGGAGATCGGCGTGTTGCGCACCCGGCCGGGGTGGCGGGCGCTCAGGTCCTTGGTGGCCTTGAAGGCGCCGCCGTAGGGCGATTCGATGTCCTCGCCGATCAGCAGCACGCGTGGGTCGTCGTCCAGCAGCGCACCCAGGCTGTCGTTCAGCGCGGCCACCAGACGGCGCGGCGAGCCCAGCTCGGCAGCTTGCCAGGGCTGGGCCGTGGGCGCTGCGGGCAGGCGTGGCGCGGTGGCGTGCGGGGCCTGGGCGGCGGCGTCGGCCGCCTGCTGCACCTCGGCGCGCAGGCGCTCCACCAGCGAATCCGCGCGGCCGCTGGCCAGCAGCTGGTTCAGCGGGTCGCGTTCCTCGAAGGGGCTGACGAGTTCGCGCGCCCGCGTGTCGTCGCCCTTGCTGTGCGCCTTCAGGCGGAAGGTGCGCAGGTGCAGGAAGCGCGGCTTGCGGTCTTGCCGCATGGCCTGGATGAAGGCCTCCAGCTGCGCGTCCAGTTCCAGCGGGTGCCAGGTGTCGGCCTCGGCGGTTTCGATGCCGAAGGCCTGCGCGCGGGCCTGGATGCTGCCGGCCAGGGTTTCCTGCTGGGCGGTGCTCTGGGCGTAGCCGTTGTCCTCCAGCACCACCAGCAGGGGCAGCTCCCACTTGCTGACGAGGTTCAGCGCCTCGTACAGCGCGCCCTCGCCCAGGGTGCCGTCGCCAACGAAGACCACCGCCACCGCCTCGCCCCCGGCCAGCTTGTGCGCGCAGGCCTGGCCACCGGCCACGGGCACGATGCCGCCTTGGATGCCGTTGGAGTGAAAGCCCTCGCGGCACAGATGCTGGCTGCCGCCAATGCCGCCGCTCACCCCGATGCTGCGGCCCATCAGCTCGGCAATCAAGGCCTCCACATCGCGGTGCACGCCCAGAAAGTGGCCGTGGCAGCGGTGGTTGGAAAACACCGTGTCGCCCGCACGCAGATGCCGGCCCACCAGCGCGCCGCTGAGCTCTTGGCCGATGCAGGTGTGCACGGTGCCGAATAGCGCGCCCTGGCTGAACAGATCGAGCAGCTTCTCTTCGGTGAAGCGGGCCAGCAGCGCGCGTTCCAGCGCTTCCTGGGGCAGTTGCAGCAGGGCGTCGGTGGCGTTCATGGCGCGCAGTTCGGGGCGGGCGGACACGGCTTCAGGCGTTGTAGAAGCGGCGGATCTCCGCGCAGATGCGATCCACCTGCGCATCCTCCAGCTGGATCATCGAAGGCAGCCACAGCCCTTCGCGGCCGATGGCCTCGCTGACCGGGTAGCTGCCCGGCAGGTCGTAGGCCTTCTGCTGGTGGATCGGCGGGTACATGGTGCGCGTGCCGATGCCGGCCGCCTTCAGGTGCGCGGCCAACTCCTCCCGGCGCTCAAAGCGGCCGTCGATGAACCAGGGCGTGCACAGCTGCGTGTCGTGCGCGAACAGCTGCACGCCCGGCACGCCCTGCAGGCCATCCCAGTAGCGCTGCCAGATCGCCTTCTTGCGCGGCAGGCGCTCGGGCAGCTGGCGCATCTGGGCCAGGCCCACGCAGGCCTGCAGCTCGGTGAACTTGAAGTTGAAGCCGATGCTGTCGTGGATGTCCGTGCCGCCGCGCGCGCGGCCGAAGTCCTTCAGGCGCTTGAGTTTGTCGGCCAAGGCGTCGTCGTCGGTGATCAGGGCGCCGCCCTGGCCGGTGCTGATGATCTTGGGCGCGCTGAAGCTGAAGGAGCCGATCGCGCCGGCGCGGCCGATGTGGCGGCCGTCGGCGTACCAGCTGCCCAGGGATTGCGCGGCGTCCTCGATCAAGGCCACGCCGGTATCGCGCGCCAGGGCCTCGAAGGCTTCGATGCCACCTGCAGCAGAGGAGGGCGCACGGCCGTTGGCGCTCACCAGCATGATGGCTTTTGTGCGCGGCGTGATCGCCCGGCGCACCGCCTCGGGGTGCAGGATCAAGGTGTCCGGCTCCACGTCCACGAACACCGGCTGGGCGCCCAGCATGTGCACGCTGTTGGGTGTGGCGATCATGGTGTAGTTCGGGCAGATCACCTCGTCCCCCGGGCCCACGCCCACCGCCAACGCGGCCAGGCTCAGACTCACGGTGCCGTTGTTGACGACCACGCAATGCTTGGCGCCGGTGAACTCGGCGATCGCGCGCTCGAAGGCCGCCGTGCGCTCGAACTCGGTGAAGAAGCCGTCCTCGTCCAGGTAGCGCAGCAGCTCTTCTTTTTCGGGGGCGCCGAACAGCGGGCGCATCTGCGGGATGAAGGCTTGCTGGCTCATGCTTTGATCGCTTCAACATTCAAGGACACCAGGATGCCGGTGTCCTTCTGCATATGGGGGAAATAGGCCTGCGAGTGGTCGTCCACGCCCGCGTGCTCGGTGGCGCGCCAGTCCCAGCGGCGCGGCTGGGTGAAGCCATTGGCTTCCAGCAGCGCGCCGAGCGAACACTCGTCGTAGCAGGTCTTGTGATACAGGCACTCGGGGCCGCTGGCGGTCTGGATTTCCATGCGGCCGTACAGGGGCCCCAGCACGCGTTCGATCGCGCCTGTCTGGCGGTAGACCTGGATCAGCGCCTCGAAGTCCGGCACTGCCAGGCGCAGCACGCCGCCCGGCGCCAGCACGCGCCGCCACTCGGCCAACACGGCCACGGCCTGCTGGCGGTCGAAGTACTCGAAGGCGTGGCTGCAGTAAATCAGCTCGGCGCTGTTGTCTGCGATGAAGGGCAGTTGGTCGATGCGGTGCTGGTGGTCGATGTGCGGCAGGTCGCACAGGTCCACATGCACGAAGCCGGGGATCTGGCGGTGCCAGCAGCCGAGGTGCAACTTCACTTCAGGCGTCTCCGGTCCACATCGGGGCCCAGGTACGGCCCGTTCTTGATCTCCAGCACTTGCGTGCCGTCTTCCAGGATGTCGTAGCCATGGCCGCCGCGCAGCAGCACCAGCACATCGCCTTCGCCGGCTTCCAGCGTGGTCAGCAGCTGGTCGTCGGGCGTGTACACCCGGGCGCGCAGGCGGCCGCGGCGGATGTAGAGCACCTCCTGCGTCCAGGCCACGTCGCGGTGGGCCTCGTTGTGGCTGTGCGCCAGCAGCTCCTTGCCGGCCGGGTAGCCCCAGCTGCCCACCTGGATGTAGTCGCTGTCGGGGCTGAAGAACTTGAGCCCATCGCCCCAGGCCTCGCTGGCGGGGATGTGGCGGGCCAGCACCAGGCCCTCGTGGATCACTTCATGCATGGTGGTTCTTCAAGTACCAGTGGATGGTGTCGCGCACGCCCTGGCGGAACTCGCGCTGCGGGCGCCAGCCCAGCAGGGCCTCGCCGCGGCTGCCGTCCACGGTTTTGTAGGGGGCGCCGTCGGGCTTGCTCGGGTCGGTACGCAGCTGGCCGGGGTAGCCCAGCTCGTCGGCAATCAGCTGCGCCATGTCCAGGATGCTGATGCCAGACGCCACGCCGATGTTCACCGGGTCCACACAGGGCGGGGCATCCAGGCCGCGCACCAGGGCCTCGGCGCCGTCTTCCACATGCAGCCATTCGCGCACCGGCTTGCCGCTGCCCCACACCACCACCTCGGGCGCGCCCTGGCGCTTGGCCTCATGGATGCGGTGGATCAGCGCGCCCAGCGCATGGCTGCGCTCGGGCTCGAAGTGGTCCCCCGGGCCGTACATGTTGGAGAGGATCAGGTTCAGCACATCCAGCCCATGCTGCTGGTGGTAGGCATAGGCGCCCACCCAGCTGGCCTTGCGTGCAAAGCCGTAGACCAGCACGGAGTCGTGCAGCGGGCCGTCCCAGAACTCTTCTTCCTTGAACAAGGTGGCCGCGGCCGGGTAGGCGCAGTTGCTGATCGGGTTGACCATGCGCTGCACGCCATGTGCCTTGCAGGCTTCCAGCAGGCTGAGCGTCATGGCCAGGTTGTGGTGGAACAGCTCGGCCGCATGCTTGAGCCCGAACTGGATGCCGCCCACAAAGGCCGCGCAGTGGATGACCTGGCGCTGTGCCTGGCCGGCAAACACGCGCTCGAACAGGGCCTGGGTGGCGGCGGCATCGCGCAAATCCGTGCCCAGGCTCAGCGAGGCGCGCACAAAGGGCCGGCCTTGTTGCTCCAACAGGGCGCAGACCTGTTTGCCCAGGAAGCCGGTGGCACCCGTCACCAGAATCATGGTTGTGGCCCCTGGCGCATGGCACCGGCCGGCACCACGCCGTCACCGCCGTAGTCGTCGAACTTCAGGTCGTAGGCCACCATCAGGCGCACCAGCTCGGCGAACGAGGTGCGCGGCTGCCAGCCCAGCAGCTCGCGCGCCTTGGCCGGGTTGCCCCACAGCAGCTCCACCTCGGCGGGCCGGAAGTATTTCGGGTCCACCATCACGCGGGTCTGGCCCGTGCGGCGGCAGATGCCGCGCTCGTTCACGCCTTCGCCCTGCCAGTCCAGCTCGATGCCCGCGGCCTCGAAGGCCAGGGCGGCAAATTCGCGCACCGTGTGGGTCTCGCCCGAGGCAATCACCAGGTCGGTAGGCTGCTCCAGCTGCAGCATGCCCCACATGGCTTCCACGTAATCCTTGGCGTAACCCCAGTCGCGCTTGGCGTCCAGATTGCCCAGGGCCAGCACCTGCTGGCGCCCCTGGGCAATGCGGGCGGCCGCCTTGCTGATCTTCTTGGTCACGAAGGTCTCGCCGCGGCGCGGGCTCTCGTGGTTGAAGAGGATGCCGTTGCAGGCATAGAGCCCATAGGACTCCCGGTAGTTCACCGTGATCCAGTAGGCGTAGAGCTTGGCCGCGCCGTAAGGGCTCTTGGGGTAGAAGGGCGTGGATTCGCTTTGCGGCGCCGTACCCGGCAGGCCGCCGAACAGCTCCGAGGTGCTGGCCTGGTAGAAGCGCGGGCGCATCCCCAGGTCCTTCACCGCGTTCAGCAGCCGGATGGTGCCCAGCGCATCCACCTCGGCGGTGTACTCCGGCACCTCGAAGCTCACCGCCACATGGCTTTGTGCGCCCAGGTTGTAGATCTCGTCGGGCTCGATGCGGTTCAGCAGCGAATGCAGATTGCTCGAATCCGCCAGATCGCCGTGGTAGGTGTGCAGCCGCTCGTGGTGAATGATGTGGTCGATGCGGGTGGACGTGAACACCGAGCTGCGGCGCAGGATGGCGTGCACCTCGTAGCCCTTTTCCAGCAGGAACTCGGCCAGGTAGGAACCATCCTGCCCGGTGATGCCGGTGAGAAAGGCGCGCTTGGGGCGATTCGGAGTTTCTTCAGCACTCATCCCGGCATGATGCCGCCGCTCTGCGGGGCTCAGAGGGCGGAGAAGGGTGGGTTTTCCGGGGGCTTCGGTCGCTTGCGGCCAGCTTGAGTGAGGCTGTTGCGGGATCAGGAGGGCGGGGCACCCTGCTCCGTCCATGTCCCCCTCCGCTGCGCTGCCGGCGCAGCGGATTCCTCCTTCACTTCCCTGCGCAGGGTGCCCCGCCCTCCTGATCCGGGGAGACCGAGGACGCCGGTGGGGTGTGTGGAGTGGGGCGGGTGGCCTATCGCATGGGCTGGTTGAGCTCGTAGCTGGTGCTGCGCCCCCCGGCTGCAGTCTTGCGCAGCACGCCGCGCGCTAGCAGGTCGGTGATGTCGCGCAGCGCCGTGTCGGGCGAGCAGTGGGCGATTGCGGCCCAGCGGCTGCTGGTCAGCTTGCCCTCGAAGCCGTCAAGCAGGCGGTTCAGCAGCTTTTGCTGCCGCTCGTTCAGCGGCGCCGCGCCAGGCGCATGCCCCTGCTGCCGTTGCTGCCAAAAGCGCGTCTTGTCCAGCACCGCATCCAGCCCCAGGTGCGCCTGCTCCAGCGCGCGCTGCAGCGCGGCCAGGAACCAGAGCAGCCATTCGGTCACGTCCAGCGAGCCCTTCTGGGTGCGCTCCAGCATCTCGTAATAGCCCTTGCGCTCGCGCTGGATCTGGGCCGAGAGGCTGTAGAAGCGCTGCGGGCTGCCGTCGGCGCGGGCCAGGAAGAGGTCGCCCAGCGCCCGCGCGATGCGGCCATTGCCATCGTCGAAAGGGTGCAGGGTGACGAACCACAGATGCGCCAGCCCGGCCTTGAGCAGCGGCGGCTCGCCGCTGGCGCAGTTGGCCCAGGCCAGAAAGCGGGTGGTTTCCGGCTCCAGCCGTTCGGCCGGCGGGGCCTCGAAGTGCACGCGCTGGCGCATTGGCGTCGTCGCGCCAATCGCCGCAGATGATGCGACGAATAGGCGGCGGATTTGCCGCACGGAGGGGCCGGGCTAAAAAGTAAAGGCCTGACCCTGGCGCCCTCTGGCGCCCTGTGGGCAACGACTCGTCGGGCTGGGTGCGATGAGGGGCGAGGTGCGCCTGCAGTGCTCGCAATGCGGGTCTTGCAGGGCGCACAGCGCCGACGATCAGCACGTCAGCCGGATCTGGAACAAGCCCAAACCCTCGATCCGAGCGCTGCGGGTGACTTCACGCCGGTTCATGCCGAGAAAACCGGGTTACGCGAAGTGCCCTACTGGTAAGCCGGCTTCGCTTCCCACCCATTACTCGTCAGGAGTACGCCCATCTTTGCGCGGTTTCCAACTCCCACTTGATCGCGAATCTCGCGAAATGCTCTTAGAACTTCAGGCCTCTTCGCCCATTCAGAAAAATTCAAAAACTGATATTCATACTCAACCGAGGCCTCTTGATAATCACCGAGTTTCATGGGGCCAATCCATTTGATAACTTTAACGAGCTTCTTTGTTCCCCAGCAGAATGCAACCTCTTGGTCAGAAGGTTGATTGCCCCTGGCATCGGAGTTTCTCTTAATGAATTTGGCCTGTTGCTTCGCCGCATCCGCCACGGCGTACTTCTTGACCTTCTTCTTATATTTTCCGCCAAAAGTGCCTTTGAGCTCGAGCTCTGTCTCCTCCCCCTTTAGTAGCCCGACAGCCTCAAGCGCCTTCCACTTTTCCTCCTCCAGATAGGGCTGGTAGGGATGGGGATCGAGTGGCAAACTTACTCTTATGCACTGCAGCCCATACTTATCGAAATGACGTTGCAGCGCGGCTTCAAAATTTCGTTCGCTTGCGTCCATTTTGCTTCCACATCCGGCTAACGAAGCCAATGCAACAGCAAGGGTAACCGCAGAAATGATCTTCATAAGCCTGTCTAATGGTCTGATGTGATGGACGCGAATGCTATCAGCAAGAAGGATATCTTTGGTTTTTCGTCTATTGAATGAGATCGGTCACCAAGGTGTCATCGATTTTAGTAACCAAGAGCCGTCAGGCTGGCGCATGAAGACATACTTCTGATGTTTTGATGCGCCGCTCTCATCTGAGTTGTATAAAACCCTGAAGGCGATGGCATTTTTCGCCTCCATACGCCAGTCGCTTGTTTTCTGCACAGAAAGGCAGGTGGCTGCTGGGTGATACTTCATTCCAATTTTTGGCGAAATATAGGTATTTCCAGCGCGACCCTCAGGCAGAAGATCCTTCAATCGATCCTTGATCGGCATATCAGAGTCGGAGCAAGCCATCGCCCTTACGACCCGCAGGATCGCGTTCGAAGCGGAAGCTCTGCCCTCATTTAGTGCTGTGCCTTCCAATGGCCGATTAAACTCCTTCGTCAATGCTTCGATTTGAGTGCTCGAAAACTTCGGTAGCCCTCCTGCCAAGAGCGGCTCAAAATCGATCTCGGGGCTCTGTGCGTTTGCGGTGCCGAGAATGGCTATCAGAGCCTGAAAACAAAAAATCCGGACAGAAGACATAGTTCACGCTCCAGCTAAAAAACAAACGCTGTACAAAAGTTGGCATCAGCCATGCCAATGGACCAAATGCCGGCAAGAATTACTGGGTCTTGCTTGCGACGTACTTGGTTGTGTACTTTTCAAGAGCGCTGCGAAGCCATTGCCGCCCGGTGTACACAATCGTTCTGGCACCAAGCAATATAGAGGAGCCGGTCGGCCCGAGTGCACTCCATAAGAATGAAATTTCACTGAGCGAGGATCCTGGGCAATTTGGTTTTGCAGGCAACAAGTGAGCATCAAGCGAATCAGCCGAGTGGATGCACTTGCAAAATGCTCGGCTCAAAGATGCTTGGTCACGAGCAACTGGAAGAACAGAACGAGATACCTGATGGGCCAGAGAACCAGCATGCCCAGCTTGGCAGAGGAAACGTTTTTCAGGGTATTGTACATAGGGTGCCACTCGATCAAACCCCTGAGTACCACACGGTTTAGAAGGAAGCCTAAAGCAAGGTAACCGACGAAGGCTGCGGAACCGGGAAAACTCTTGATGTTGGCTGTAAGGGAGATCAACACGAAAAGCGCGATCAGGCACGCGACATACACGCCAATTGCTTTCCCGACAGTCATTTGGGGCTCGCTGGTTTGAGCTTCGGCATCAGACATTCGGCATCTCCAAGAGTGATGTAGTTTGTGTGGTGGAATTCGGAGCATAGAAGCGATTTCCTGCGCCGACCGTGGCGGAGAACGCGCCCTGTTGCTATCCGTTGGCCGCCTTGGGGAAAGTCCTAGGTTTGACACGCATTCAGTGGCACTTACGAGCACTTTTCCTGGCAAACAGCGCCATGCAATCGCGCACCCTATTTTCGCTCCGACCCCCTCAAAACCCTCTCCCTCTCCCGCTGCCTCAACACATCAATCATCACGTTGAAGGTCCGCCCCAATAAGCCAATCTCATCACTCCGCGTCACCTTCACCTGCGCCGCGTCGTAATCGCCGCGCTTCAGCGCCTCGGCGGCTTCGGTCAGGCGGCGGATGGGGCGGACGATGCTGCGGGCGAAGGCGAGCGCCAGGAGGACGGAGAGCAGGCCGACGGCGCCCAGACCCAGCAGCACCTGGTGGAAGACGCGGCGCAGCGGGGCTTCGAAGCTGTCGTGGGTTTCGGTGACGCCGACCACCCAGTCATGCCCCTCCACCGGGGCGAAGCCGGCCACTTCCTCGGTGTGGGACACGGTGGAGGCGTAGCTGACATGGCCCTCGCGGCGGGCGCCCACCACGGCGCGGGCCAGTTCGGGCATGGCCAGGTGCTCGACGCGGTCGCGGCGGAAGCGTTGGTCGGCCTTGATTTCGGCCTGCTGCGGGGCGGAGAGCGGGGCCAGGCTGCGAAAGCGCAGGGCTTGGTCGCGGTGGTGGATGAGCACGCCGTCGCCATCCACCAGGAAGGGCTCGCGCGTGGGGGTGCGGGCGGCGTCCACCAGGTGGCCGATGGTTTCGGCGCGCAGGCGCAGCACCACGGCGCCCACCACCGGGCCGGCGCGGGAGCGCACGGGCTGGGCCAGGTAGGCGCCGGCGCGGCCGGCCACGGCGCCGATGATGATGCTGGTGGTGTTGGCCTGGCCGGCCATGGCCCGGCGGTAGTAGTCGCGGAAGCCGTAGTTCCCGCCCACCACCTCGGGGGCAGTGGACACCAAGGCCTCGCCCTTGCGGTCCATCAGGGTGATGAGGTGCAGGTCGGGGTTGGTGGCCACCAGGCTGGCCAGGCGGCGCAGCAGCGGGGCGCGGGCCTCTGCCTGGGGGTCTTCGGGGCTGGCTTGCTCCAGCAGGGCCTGGACCTCGCGGTCCTCGGCCACGAAGGCGGCCACGCGCCGGCAGTCCTGCAGCAGCTGGGCCAGGCGGCCGGCGGTGGCGCTGGCCAGTTGCTCCAGGCTGCGTTGCTCGGCTGCGGCCAGCGCGGCCACGCTCTGGCGGTAGTTGTAGAGGCCGCTCAGGCTCATGGGCAGCAGGGCGGCCAGCACCAGGGCGGCGCCCATCTTCCAGGCGAAGGGCCAGGCGGCGGGGTGCCAGAGGGCGCGAGCCGGGCGCAGGCCCGGCCGATCCTTGGGCGCGGCGGTGCCGGCGGCCAGGGCTTCCTGCAGGCCCAGGCTGCCGGAGTGCGCGGCAAACAAGGCCTGGCGGAAGGCGGCCACGGTTTGTGGGCGGTCTTGCGGCTGGAGCTGCAGGCCCCAGTCGATGGCGCGCAGGAACTCGCGGCTCCAGCGTTCGGCGCCGAGTTGCTCGGCGCTCTGGTGGGCCTCTGGCTTGGCCTGGCGCAGCGGGGCTTCGATCGGGCGCTTAGCCGTCACCATCCAGTACAGGGTGGCGGCCAGGGCGTAGAGGTCGGTCCAGGGGCCTTGGCTGAGGCCGCTGTACTGCTCGATGGGGGCGTAGCCGGGGGTCAGCACCTGGGGGGCGTCGGCGACCTCTGCGCCACGCGCCGGGCGGGCGGCGCCGAAGTCCAGCAGCACCAGGCTGCCGTCTTCTTCGCGCACGCACAGGTTGTCGGGCTTGATGTCACGGTGCAGCACGCCGCTGCGGTGCACCAGGTCCAGGCCGTCAAGCAGCGGGGCCAGCAGCAGCAGCAGTTCGGGTTCGTCCAGCGCGGCGCCGCTGCGGGCGGCGCGGCCGCCCAGCAGGCGGCTGCGCGTGGGTTGCTGATGCGGTTCGCGCCACCAGCGCTGCAGGGTCTGGCCGCGCTCGTAGTCCAGCACCATGTAGGCGGTGCGGTTGGCTTCGAAGAAGCGCGCCACGCGCACGATGTGCGGGTGGCGGAAGGTGGCCAGGGTGCGTGCCTCCACCAGGAACTGTTCCAGGCCTTCCAGCAAGGTGGGCAGCCAGGCGGTGGCGCGCGGGCGCACGGTGCTGTCCTGCGCGCGCTGAGCAAACTGGGCCGGCAGGTATTCCTTGATCGCCACCTTGGCATTCAGGTTGACGTCGGTGGCCAGGTAGGTGATGCCGAAGCCACCCTGGCCGAGCAGGGCGTCGATGCGGTATTCGTGCAGGCGGTAGCCGGGGGTCAGGGCCAGGGGCAGCTGCGGCTGCGCGGGCAGGGGCGGTCGTGGTTGGATGGGCTTGGCCGGGCGAATGATCGTGGCGTCGTCGTCGAACACCGGCCGGGAGAGGCGTTGGGTAGCCTGGGTGTCGGTCAGCGGCGGGGGCGCGGCCGGGCGCAGCACGGTGGCGTCGGGGTCCAACGGGGGCGGCGCGGCGCGGGGGCTTTCAGGCATGGGGGGCTGGAAGTTGCGTCGCTACGATAGCTCGCACTCCCTGCGCAGCGCCTTGTCCCACGCCCCGCAAGAACCCTCGCCCTGGCTCAGATGGCTCCGCCGCGCCGCGGTGGCGGCGCTGGTGTGCGCGCTGGGCCTGGCGTTGTGCGGCTGGCTCAGCCTGCTGAAGCTGGAACGCGCGCTGGAAGCCGCTGCGCAGGCCCGCATGGGCGTGCCGGCGGCGGCGCTGCGCGAGGGCCTGCAGGCCACGCTGGCGCTGGGGCTGCCGCTGGAATCGGCCGCCGCGGTGCCGGACCTGCTGGCGCGCGAGCGCCGGGCCGATGCGGCCATCACCGCCTTGCATGTGCTGGATGCCGGCGGGCGCGTGCTGTTCAGCACCGAGGCCCAGCGCCTGGGCCAGGCCTGGCGGGCCGGCGCCGCGCCGGTGCGCACCGAAACCCTGCGCACCGCCTTTGACCTGCCGGTGGGCCAGGTGCTGGTGGTGTACGGCCTGGCGGCGGAACACCAGGCCCTGGCGGGCCTGCGCGCCCAGCTGCTGCAGGTGGGCCTGCTGGCCACGCTGGTGGGCACCTTGCTCAGCCTCGTCTTCAGCCGGCTGCCGCGCCTGCAAACCTGGGCCGTGCCGGCCGGCCTGCTGGCCGCGCTGCTGCTGGCCTATGGCCTGAACCAGCGCGCCGTGCAGGCCACGCTGATGCCGGCGCTGGAGCGCAAGGCCGAGGTGGTGGGGGCTTCGGTGGCGCAGCTGGTGGGCAAGGCCTTGCAGCACGGCATGGCGCTGCCCGAGCTGGTGGGGGTGGCGGACTACCTGGCGGCGCAGCGCGAGCAGCATCCCGAGCTGGCCTGGCTGGGCCTGCGCGATGCCCAGGGCGTGCTGCGTTTCGAAAGCGGCAGCGCCCTGGCGCAGCCGGCGCAGGCGGTGGCCCTTTCGGCCAGCGGGCAGCGCCTGGGCCAGGTGGAGGTGCGTGTGAGCCCCGAGCCGCTGCAGCGCACGCTGCGCGAGCTGCTGCTGGACCTGGCCGTGGTGGGCGTGGTGGCGGCCTTCGTTGTGCGCGAGCTGCAGCGCGCGGCGCTGGCGCGCCAGGCGGTGGGCGATGGCCAGGTGCTGGCGCGCCTGCGCCTGCCGCTGCTGCTCTTCATGCTGGGCGAGGAGTTCACGCGCGCCTTCCTGCCCGGCTTTGCGCGCAGCCTGGGCGAGGGTGCCTCGCACTGGGTGGCGGGCCTGCCCATCGTCGTCTTCATGTTGATGGTGGCGCTGGGCCAGCCCGGCCTGGGCCGCTGGAGCGAGCGCCTGGGCCGGCGGCGCGCGCTGGCCAGCGGCGCGGCGCTGGGTGCGCTGGCCCTGCTGGGCGCGGCGCTGGCGCCCAGCACCGCGGCGCTGCTGCTGTGGCGCGCGCTGGGGGGCCTGGCCTTTGCGCTGGTGTTCGTGGCCGGGCAGGGCCTGGTGGTGGCGCACAGCAGTGCGCCAGAACGCACGCGCGCCTTTGCCGGGTTTGTCAGCGCCATCATGGTGGCGGGCGTGTGCGGGCCGCCGCTGGGCGGCCTGGCGGCCGATTACCTGGGGCCGCGCGGCGCCTTCGCGCTGGCGGCGCTGTGGGCGCTGCTGGCCTGGCTGGCCTGCTTCGGCCTGCCGCGCGAACCGGGGCAGGCGCCGGCCGGTGCGCCGCTCTCGCTCGGTGATCTGGGCCGGCTGCTGCGCCAGGCGGGCTTCCGCGGCATCAGCCTGGCCGCGGCCTTGCCGGCCAAGCTGCTGCTGGCGGGCGGCTGCTTCTACCTGGTGCCGCTGCTGCTGGCGGCGCAGGGCGAAACGGCCGCCGCTGCCGGGCGTGCGCAGATGCTGTACGCGCTCTGCCTGCTGGCCACGCTGCCGCTGGGCACGCGCGCGGCCGAGCGCGGCTGGCCGCTGGGCCGGTTGGTGGGGCTGGGCCTGCTGCTTTCCACCGCGGGCGCGCTGGCCCTGCTGGCGGGCGGTGGCCTGTGGCCGGTGATGGCGGCGATGGCCGTGCTGGGCGCGGGGCAGGGGGTCTCCATCGCCGCGCAGAGCAGCTGGCTGGCCCAGCTCTGCGCGGCCGAGTTGCAGGCCCATGGGCCGGGCGCCGTGTACGGCTTCTACCGCCTGCTGGAGCGCCTGGGCAACGCGCTGGGCCCGCTGGTGGCCGCGGCCCTGGTGGGGCCTTGGGGCCTGGGCGGCGCCTACCTGGGCCTGGCGGCGCTGGTGCTGCTGGCCGGGGCCTGGGTGCTGGCGCGCGCCGGGCGGTGGGAGCGGGCATGAAGGCGCGCGGCCGTCTGTTCTTGCCCCTGCTGCCGGCGCTGGCCCAGGCGGCCAAGCCCTGGCGCATCTGGCTCGTCACCTACCGCGGCTGGACGGATGTGGAGCAGGGCTTCGTCGAGCACTTCAAATCCCGCGGCCTGGCGGCCGAGTTCACGCACCGCGACATCGCCCTCGACCCCGCGCGCCTGCCGGCGGTGGTGGCCGAGATCCGCGCCGCGCGGCCGGACCTGGTGCACTGCTGGGGCTCGCCCGTGACCCTGGGCGTGGCCGGGCCCTGGAAGGGGGCGGACCCGGCGCGCCATCTGGTGGGTGTGCCGATCGTCTTCAGCTTGGTGGCTTCGCCCGTGGGGGCGGGCATCGTGCCCAGCCTGGCCAGTTCGGGCCGCAATCTGACGGGCGTGAGCCACCTGCCGCCGGTGGCGGCGCAGCTGGGCCTGCTGGCCTCCTACCGGCCGGTGCGGCGCCTCGGCGCGCTCTACAGCGCCAACGAACCCAATTCGCGCGCCGTGCTGGACGAGCTGGCCCTGCGGGCAGCCGCGCGCGGCATCGAGCTCATCAGACGCCCGCTTTCCAGCGACGGCGCCGGCAAGCCCCTGGCCGCCAGCGCCCCCGGCCTGCTGGCCGAGCTGCAGCGCGCCGGCGCCGAATGGCTCTACCTGCCGCCCGATTCCTTCCTCACCACCCAGCTCAAGGCCGTGGTGCTGCCGGCGGCCGAGGCCCTGCGCCTGCCCAGCCTGGCCAGCACCGAGCAGCAGGTGGCGGCCGGCGCGCTGCTGGGCCTGGTGAGCCGCTACCGCAGCGTGGGCCAGTTCGCCGCCTACAAGGCCGAGCAGATCCTGCGCGAGGGCCGCGCGCCGGCCAGCCTGCCCATCGAAACCCTGAGCCGCTTTGCGCTGCAGCTGCGCATGCCCCTGGCGCGGCGCCTGAAGCTGCTGCCGCCGCTGAGCCTGGTGCACCACGCGGAGCTGCTGGAGGAAGACCTTGATGCCTGAAGCCGCCCCGGAGCTGCCGCCCGGTTGCCAGCTGCGCCCGGCCCAGGCCGGTGATGTGCCAGCGCTGCACGCGCTGCACGAGGCGGTGCTGGCCGCGCTGCCCGACCCCAGCCTGTTCCGCCTGTTCGGCGGCGCCGAATCCTTCTTTCAGACCCATTGCGGGCAACGGGGCGAAAGCTGGGTGGTGGCGCAGGGCGGCCAGTTGCTGGGCTATGCCGCGCTGACGCTGCCAATGGCCGAGGACGCCGACAACTACGCGCTGAACCTGGGCTGGCCGGCCGAGCGGGCGCGCCGCGTGGGCCTGCTCTCGGCTGCCATGGTTCGGCCGAGACAGCGCCAGCAGGGCTTGCACCGAGCCTTGATCCGGCAGCGGCTGCTGCGGGCGCAGGCCCTGGGCCTGCCCGAGCTGCTGGCGCGGGCGGCGCCGGCCAATGCGCTCTCGCGCCAGGGGCTGATGAGCCAGGGCCTGGCCATCGTCTGGCTGGGCGAGCAGGCCGGTGGCCTGCAACGCCATGTGTACTGGCGCCGCAGCGCCGCGCCGGTGGCCGGGCGGGTGGCCATCTGGCTGGCGGCTGACGACACGGCGGGCCAGCAGGCCGCCCTGGCCCAGGGCTGGCTGGGTCTGCGCAGCGGCGCGGGCCGCATCGGCTACGGCCCGCCAGAGGTCTGCAGCCCTGACTCTTAACGCGACTTCATGGCGCCTTCGAGCGCCTGGGGCGGGTAGGCCAGGCTCAGGGCCCGCCAGACGGCGCCGCTGCGTTCGGCCTCCTGCAGCATCTGGCGCAGCAGGTCGCGGTCGGCCGGGCTGAGCGACTTGTTCGAGAGGTAGAAGCCGGCCTCGCGCCAGGGCAGGTCGTCCAGCGGCTCCACGCGCAGTTGCGGGTCGAGCGGCTTGCCGCCGGGCGGCGCCACGCCGTAGACGTTGGTGGGGCTGAGCACGGCCAGGTCGGCATGGCCTTCCTGCAGCGCGCGCAGCAGGGTGCCGACTTCCGATTCCTGCTGCAGCCGGCCCTGTTCACGCAGCTGCTCCACCAGGCGCTGGTAGGGCGCGCCGAAATCGAAGCCGCGCACCACCACCACGCGCAGCTCCTTGCGGCCCAGCAGTTCGGCCGTGGAGTGCAGTTGCGGCGCGCGGCGTGATTGCAGCGAAACGGCCGCCGGCCGGCTGAGGATCAGGGGCACGAATTCGCCGTAGGCGTCGCGCCGCTCGGAGTGGGTGGCGGGCACGATCAGGTCGGCCGCGCCGGTCTCGAACAGCCGCTCCAGGCGGGCGCGCGGCACGGGCTGGAACACGAAGCGGCAGCCCTGGGTGGCGCCGAGCTGCTGCAGCAGCAGCGGGTAGGCGCCGCTGATCTGGTCGCCGTCGACGACCACGCTCAGCCCCACCGGCCCCACCGGCACCTGGATGGGCCGCGAGCAGCCGGCCTGCACGGCCTGCGGCAGTGCGGTCAGCAGGAGCAGGGCGGGCCAGAGCTTCATGGCGTGGGCGGTTCGGGCAGCGGACGATAGCCGGCTTCCAGCAGGCTGCCGCGGTAGCGCTCGCGCAGCAACTGCCACAGGCGCTGGCGGGCAGGCAGGGCCCCCAGGGCCTGTGACAGCAGCTGCCGGTCCGCTTCGGGCAGGCGCTCCAGCGAAAGGTAGAAGCCGCTGGGGTGCCAATCCAGGTCCTGCAGGGCCTGGGCCTGCAGCTGGTTCTGCAGGCCGCGCAGTTCGGGCATCTGCATCAGCTGGCCCTGCACGATGACGGGGTTCATCAGCGCCGCATCCGCCAGGCCTTCGCGCAGCGCGCGCACCACGCCGCCGGTGTCGGCCTCCACCACGAGCCGGCCCTGGGCGCGCAGTTGCTCCAGCAGCTCAAGGTAGGCGGTGCCGTTGTCCACACCGCGCAGCACCACCACGCGCAGATTGCTGTCCTTCAGCAGGCTGGCGCGGCTTTGCACGGCTGCGGGCAGCGGCCGCAGCGCCACCAGCGTGGGGCGCACCTGCAGCAGGGCCACATGCTGGCCGAAGGGGTCGCGGCGCTCGGTACGCTGGGCCGGCAGCATTACATCGGCGCGGCGCGCCAGGAACAGCATTTCCTGGCGGGCGCGCGGCACGGCTTCGAAGAGGAACTGGCAGCCCCGGGCACGGCCCACCTCCTGCAGCAGCTCGACGAAGGCGCCGCCGATCTGGCCCTGATCCACCGTGACCATCAGGCCGATCGGAGCGACCGGCACCTCCAGCGGGCGCGAACAGCCGGCCTGCGCGCCCAGGCTGGCGCCAAACATCAGGGGGGCAAGCAGGGCGAGCAGGTTCATGGCGGCGTTCTCAGGCACCCATTTGAACGTGACGGCCCGCGGCCGGCGCACCGAAATGGCTAGGGTTTCCATCGGCATGGTGCCGCGGGGCCTGGGGCACAGTGGCGCCGGAGGGGGATGCAATGACCAGCGATGTGGTGCTCTGTGTGGATGATGACCACACCGTGCTGCGCAGCCTGCGCAGCCTGCTGGTGGCGCGGCTGGAGCCGGGCACGCGGGTCGAGATTGCCGAGAGCGGGGCCGAGGCGCTCGAAATCCTGGAGGAGCTGGACGCCGAGGGCCTGGCCTGCAGCGTGCTGCTGTCGGACTTCATCATGCCCGGCATGCGCGGCGACGAGCTGCTGGTGCAGGTGCACCGGCGCTGGCCGCACACGCTGAACGTGATGCTGACCGGGCAGAGCGATCTGGAAGGCGTGAAGCGCTCGATCAACGAGGCGGCGCTGTACCGCTTCATCGAGAAGCCCTTCGACAACGAAGACCTGGTGCTGACGCTGCAGACCGCACGCCACGCCTACCGCCAGGGCCGCGAGCTGGCCCTGCGCAATGCCGAGCTCTTGCGCCTGAACCGCGAGCTGGAAGCCAAGGTGGCCGAGCGCACGGCGCAGCTGGAGACGGCGAACCGGGAGCTGCAGCGGCTCTCCAGCACCGATGCGCTGACCGGCCTGGCCAACCGCCGCCAGCTGGACGAAGCGCTGGAACAGGAATGGCGGCGCTCCGGCCGCGCCGACCATGCGCTGGCGCTGATCCTGCTGGACATCGACCACTTCAAGCGCGTGAACGACGAGCACGGCCACCCGGTGGGGGATCAGGTGCTGACGGAACTCGCGCACCTGCTGCGCCAGGGGGTGCGGGGCACCGATCTGGTGGGGCGCTGGGGCGGCGAGGAGTTCCTGATCCTCTGCCCCGACACCGGCCCGGCCGGCGCACTGGCCCTGGCGGAGAAGCTGCGCGAGAGCATTGCGGCGCATGCCTTTCCGGTCGTGGGCCACAAGACCAGCAGCTTCGGCGTGGCCACCCTGCGGCCCAGCGACGAAGTGCCGGCCCTGCTGGCGCGTGCGGACGCGGCGCTGTACCGCAGCAAGCACGAGGGCCGCAACCGGGTCAGCCATGAGACCTGACGCGCTGGCGCGCCGCACGCTGCTGATGCTGGGCCTGGCCCCGCTGGTCGCGCAGGGTGCCGCCTGCCCGCCCGCCGCCCGGCTCGGGCCCGGCCTGTGCGATGCCAACGGCGACCTGCTGGCCGACGCCCCGGCGGACCCGCGCCAGTGGATCGACCCCAACCCGTTGGTGATGGCCGATGTGCCGACCTCGGACATGAACGCCCGCGCCGCCCGTGCCGAGCCCTTTCGCCAGCACCTGGAGCGCCTGCTGCAGCGTCGCGTGACCTACTTCATCGCGCGGGATTACGCCGACCTCATCACCGCCTTCCACGCCCAGCGCGTGCACCTGCTGAACGTGCACACCGGCTCGGTGGAGCAGGAGGTGGTGTGCGGCGGCTATGTGCCGATCGCGCAGCCGATCGAGCCCGATGGCGAGCTGGCCGGCTACCGCATGGAAATCGTCGTGCCGGCGGACTCGCCGTTGCGCCGCGTGGAAGACCTGAAGGCGCGCACCCTGACCCTGGTGGACGAGCGCTCGGCCAGCGGCTACAAGCTGCCGCGCGCCTTGCTGGAGCGCGAGTTCCAGATGCGCGCCGGGCGCGAGTACCAGGTCAACTTCAGCGGCCGGCATGACAACTCCATCATGGGCGTGGCCAATGGCCTGTACGAGGCCGCGGCCGTGGGCAGCGCCGTGCGCACCGATCTGCTGCGCCAGAAACTGCTGGACCCCGACAGCCTGCGCGTGATCTACACCTCACCCCTGCTGCCGCATTCGCCCTGGGGCGTGAGCCACCGCCTGCGCCCGCAACTGGTGGAGCAATTGCGCAAGGCCCTGGTGGCCTATGACGGCCCGGACCATGTGCTGCAGTCGGGTTCGCGTTTTCGCGCGGCGGACTACCGGCGCGACTGGGGCTTCATGCGCGAGCTCAACCGGAGCGTGGGCGAGCAGCCGAGCTGTCGCTGACCGGCCCCGCCGTGCGCCCGCCCCGCTTCGATCTGCACCCCCTGGGCCTGCGCGCCCAGCTGCTCACCATCCTGTTGCTGATCGCCAGCCTGGCGGCCGTGATCGCCCTGGTGCTGCTGCACGCGCTGGGCCAGGTGGAGACGGCGCTGACGCGCATCACCGGCGTGGACCTGGACCGCTTCGAGCTCTCACAGCGCATGGCCACGCAGGCGCAGAACGTCGTGGCCCAGGTGCCCACGCTGACCCGGGCCGGCTCGGAAGCCGCCATCGACAGCGCCGGCGTGCGGCTGGAACAGGACCTGAACGACCTGACCAAGACCCTGCGGGCGCTGAGCGCGGCCGGCAATGCCGACCCCGAGCTGCGCACCCTGCAGGGCTTTCTGGGCAATCTGCGCAGCAACATTGCGCAGCTGCAGCAGATTGCGCGCCGCCGCCTGGTGCTGGAGCAAAGCCAGGCCAACGCCATGCGGCGCCTGGAGAGCCTGCGCCAGCAGCTCAGCAAGGACGACGGGCCCGCAGCGCCGCTGGCCGTGCTGCGCGCGCGCCAGCGCCTGTTCGAGCTGAGCGTGGCCACGGTGACGGGCGCGCAGCTCAGCGATCCCGTCGAGCTGCAGGCGCTGCTGGTGCGGGTGAACGCCGAAGTGCAGGCCCTGGAACGCAGCCTGCCGAACCAGGGGCTGCCGGCCGGCTTCCTGCCGCGCGCCCGCGAGCTGCTGGGCCTGCTGGGCGCGGCCGAGAACCCGCTGCGCCTGCGCCTGGAACAGGTGCGCCTGTCCTATCTGCAAGAGACCCGGCTGTCCGTCAACGGCTCGCTGTCCGACCGCTTCCTGGCCACCGCCGCCAGCTTCAACCAGAGCACCCAGGCCTCGGTGCGTGCGCTGGGGTCGGACCTCGGCAGCCTGATCCGCCGCCAGCGCGCCGTTTCGGTGTTCGCGTTCGCGGCCATGGCGCTGGGCGTGGTGGGGGTGCTGATCTACGCCAACCTCTTCATCGTGCGGCGCCTGCGTCAGCTGCTCGATGCCATCGAAGCCAGCAAGGCGGCGCCGCACACGCGCCTGCCCGCGCTGGGCCGCAACGAGATCGGCGACCTGGCGCGCGCCCTGCAGGACAACCTGGACCTGCTGGCCGGCCGCGAGGCCGCCACCCTGGCCGCCAAGGAAACCGCCGAGCAGGCGCTGGAGAGCCTGCGTCGCACCCAGAGCCAGCTGCTGCAGTCCGAAAAGATGGCCCTGCTGGGCCAGCTGGTGGCCAGCGTGGCGCACGAGATCAACACCCCGATCGCGGCCGTCAAGAGCAGTGGCAATGCCATGGCCATGGCGCTGGACCAATGGCTGAGCGGCCTGCCCGAGCTGCTGCACCAGTTGGATGCGGCCACCTTGCAGGCCTATCTGGACCTGGTGGGCCAGGTGCGCCAGGCCCGGCCCATGGAAAGCACGCGCGCCGAGCGCCAGCGCGTGCGCGAGCTGGCCGCGTCGCTGGAGGCCGAGGGCGTGGCCAGCAGCCACTGGATGGCCGGGCGCCTGGTGCAGATCAACCCCGCGCTGGAGCTCGGCCCGGTGCTGCCGCTTTGTCGCCACCCGCTGGCCGCCCATGTGCTGGACAGCGCGGCCGCCCTGGCCACCCTGCTCAGCGGCGCGCAGAACATCAACACGGCGGTGGAGCAGGTGGCCAAGATCGTGTTCGCGCTGAAGAGCTATTCCCGCGTCAGCGGCGACGCGCCGCGCGTGCTGGCCGATGTGCGCGAAGGCCTGGAGACCGTGCTGACCCTGTATCACAACCGCATCAAGCGCGGCGTGGAGCTGGTGCGCCACTTCGAGCCGGTGCCGCCGCTGCACTGCTGGCCCGATGAGCTCAACCAGGTCTGGACCAATCTGATCCACAACGCGCTGCAGGCCATGCAGGACCGCGGGCGGCTGGAGCTCGGGCTGGGCCTGCAGGGCGAGCACCTGCTGGTGCGCATCCGCGACAGCGGCCCGGGCATCCCGCCCGAGCTGCACCAGCGCATCTTCGAACCCTTCTTCACCACCAAGGCCAGCGGCGAGGGCAGCGGGCTCGGGCTGGACATCGTGCGCCGCATCGTCGACAAGCATGGCGGCCGCATCGAGGTGGAGAGCCGGCCCGGCGAGGGCGCGGAGTTCCGCGTCTACCTGCCGCTGCGGCCCGAGGCCTGACACCGGCGCGCCGAACCATGTGCCTGGCCGCCTTCGCCCTGACCTGCCACCCGCGCTACCCCTGGGTGCTGGCCGCCAACCGCGACGAGTTCCACGCCCGCCCCAGCGCGCCGCTGGGCTGGTGGGTTGACGCCCCACTGCTGGGTGGGCGCGACCTGCAGGCCGGTGGCAGCTGGCTGGCCCTGCACCGCAGCGGCCGCCTGGCGCTGGTGACCAATGTGCGCGAACCCCAGGTGGCGCCGCCGCCCGCTGCGCGCTCGCGCGGCGAGCTGGTGCTGCAAGCCCTGCAACGGCCGGCCCAGGCGCTGGACGAACTGCGCCAGGCGCCCCGGGCCGGCTTCAACCTGATCTGGGCCGACCTGCCGAGCGGCCAGGCGCAGTGGCTCAGCAACCGCGCCGCGGGCGGGGCGCTGGCGCCGGGGCTGCATGGGCTCTCCAATGCCGCGCTGAACACGCCCTGGCCCAAGCTGCAGCGCCTGCGCGGCCAGCTGGCGCAGGCCTTGCAGACCGAGCCCGAACCGGCGCGCCTGCTGGAGGCCCTGCTGGCCGCGCTGGCCGACCGCCAGCCCGCGCCGGATGCCGAACTGCCCGACACCGGCGTGGGCCTGCTGCGCGAGCGCCAGCTCTCCAGCGCCTTCGTGCACATCGCCGGGCCAGATGGCCAGGGGGTCTACGGCACGCGCTGCAGCACCGTGGTGCTGGCCGAGCGCACGGCCGCGGGCCTGCGCCTGTGGGTGCACGAGCGCCGCTTCGGCGCCCACGCTCAGGTCGAAGGCGACACCGCGCTCGACTTCGTTCTCTGAAACTTCACCGGCCGTTCGGCCTGGATGCGCGCGCGCAGCTGGCCGCAGCCGCCTTCCACGTCCTGGCCGGCCGAGTCGCGCAGCTTGGTCAGGATGCCGCGCTGGTGCAGGCGGCGCAGCAGGGCGCGGCTCTTCTCGGCGGCCGGGCGGCGGAAGGGCAGGCCCTCGACCTGGTTGTAGGGAATCAGGTTCAGCACCCCGAAGCGGCCCTGCAGCAGCTCGACGATGGCGTCCTCTTCCTCGTCGTTCACGCCGTCCAGCAGCGTCCACTGGTACTGCACCGGGTAGCCGCTGGCGCGCGCATAGGCCTCGGCCTGCTCCACCAGCCACTGCGGGCTCAGGCGCGGCGCGCGCGGCAGCAGCTGCTCGCGCAGCTCCGCCCTGGTGGTGTGCAGCGAGAGCGCCAGCGCCGGCTTCACCACGCCTTGCGCCAGGCGCTCGAAGGCGCGCTCGTCGCCCACCGTGCTGAACACCAGGTTCTTGTGGCCGATGCCGCCTTCCTGCCCCAGCACCTGGATGGCCTGCAGCACCGCCTCGAGGTTGTGCGAGGGCTCGCCCATGCCCATGAAGACCACCTTGTTCACCGGGCGCAGCGTGCGCGCCAGGGCCACCTGGGCCAGGATCTCGGCGCTGCCGAGCTGGCGGATCAGGCCGCCGGTGCCCGTCATGCAAAAGCCGCAGCCTACCGCGCAGCCCACCTGGCTGGAGACACACAGGCCCCAGGCCTTGCTGCGCTCGGGCAGCAGCACGGCCTCCACCGACTGGCCGTCGCGCAGGGTCAGCAGCAGGCGCTCGGAGCCATCCGCCGCCGGTTCGCGCGTGTGCAGCTGCACCTGGCCCTGCCACTCGGCCAGCAAGGCGGGCAGGGCTTCGAACAGGGGTTTGGGCAGGAACTGGTCCAGCGGCCGCCGGCCTTGCGTCAGCGGAATGGCCTGCAGCCAGTGGCGCAGCACGCGGGCGCGGTGGAGGGGGCGGGCGCCCAGGGCGTCGAGCGCCTGAACGATGTCGTCGAACTGCATGGGCGGATTGTCGTGGGGCGCCAACCCCCGCCATGAGGGTTCGCCGTGCATGACCACAGTCGGGCGGTGCCCCCTCTGGCAAGCTGGTCCGCCCGCTTCAGGAACCAGACCGATGAAACTTCCCTTCCGCGCCCCGCAGGTCAGCGTGCTCGGCAGCGCTGAACCCGGTTCTCCGGCTTACGAGCGCGCCGCTGAAGCCGGCGCGCTGCTGGCCGCGCTGGGCATCACCGTCGTCAGCGGCTGCGGCAGCCCCGCCACCCGCGTGGCCGCCCAGCGGGCGGTGGAGGCGGGGGGCACCGTGCTCAGCATCGTGCCGCCGGACACCATGCCCGCGCCCGACTGGCCGGCCACGGTGGTGGTGCCCAGCGGCATGGGCGATGCGCGCAACCTGCTGATGGCGCTTTCGGGCGATGCCTGCATCGTCATCGGTGGTCGGGCGGGCACGATTTCCGAGGTCTGCCTGGCCTGGCTGCATCGCCGCCCGCTGCTGCCCCTGGTGGGCTGCGGCGGCTGGTCCGAGCGCCTGCCCGACAACCCGCCGGACGAGCGCGGCAATTCGCCCATCCTGCCCTGGTCCAGCGCCGCGGAGCTGCGCGCGCAGCTGCAGGCGCTGGGCCTGGTGCGGACTTAGGTGGCGACGGGCGCGGCGCCCACCTCGGTCCAGCCAAAGCGCACCAGGTTCCTCGCCTTCGGCCAGCCCAGCGCCGCCTTGTACTGAATCAGCGCCTGGTTGCGCTTGGTGTCGCGGCTCATGCCTTGCGTCTGCAGCTCCATCTGCTCGAAGGCCATGTCGGTGAGCAGCACCTCGGGGCCGACCTGTTGGCGCCAGAGCTGGCGGAACAGCACGTCCTCGAAGCCGTAGTGGCCGGAGAAGTCTTCGTCGTAGCCGCCGGTGCGGAAGAAGCCCTGGCGGCGGATCAGGAAGCTGTTGATGTGCGGTTCCAGCTCCTGGCCCTGGAAGATGCGGCGAAACACATACAGCGTGCGCGGGTTCAGGCGGCCCAGCACGCCCAGCAGGCGGGCCAGGTCGGCCGGGGCCAGCACGTTGTCGACATCGAAGTACAGCAGCCAGGGCGAGTCGGACTGCAAGGCGGCCAGGTTGCGGCAGCCGGGCATGTTCCAGGGGATGTCGTCGTCGACGCGGAAGAGGCGCAGGTTCAGGTCGCCGCGGTCCACCGTCAGCGGCTGATCCGAAAAGTCGTCGACGACGATGAACTCCAGCTCGGCGCGCAACTCGGCCGGCAGCTGGCGCCAGCCGGCCACCTGGCGGTCCACGGCGGCTTGGGCGTTGTAGACATGGGTGATCAGGCTGAGCTGGGTCATGGCGGGGCGGTCCTCAGGCGGCTTCGAGGGCGGCGGCAAAGCGCGTGTAGCCGCGCGCGCGGCAATTGGCCAGCACCTGGGGCTTGACCTCGGCGTTCTTCAACTTGGCCAGCAGGGTGCTCTGGTACTTGAGGAGCACGGATTCGTCCAGGCGCAGCGGCATCACCCAGGGGCCGTGGAAGCCGAAGGTCTCGCGCTCGTCGCCGTATTCCAGCGCAAACTCGCGCGCCACTTCGATGGGTGCGAAGCGCAGGCCACGGCTTTCGAAGTGGGCGCCATAGAGCTTGCAGATCACCACGTCCTCGGCCCCGCCGCCGCCCTCGATCTCGGGGTGGCGGCGCACGCGCACGTCGGCGCATTCCAGTAGCAGCTTCTTGCTGCGGATGCAGAAGCCCCCGTTGCCCACGCGGCGGTTCTCATCGCCCCAGATCCACGGCGCGCCGATGTAGTCGTAGTCCAGGAAGCGGTCCTGCCAGAGCTCGGGCCGGGTGGCGAAGCCGTCCCAGTGGACGATCATGATGTAGTCGGTGCGGATGAAGGGCCACAGGCACTTGAGCACGAACTCGCTGTAGGCGTCGATCGAGGGAAAGCGCTCGATGCGCACGAAGCGCTCGCCGATGTGCAGGGGCTCGGCACCGAAGAACAGGATCTCCTGCACGTCCAGGCACTCGCGGGTGCGCTCCAGCGCGTAGCGGGTCAGGGTGCGGGAGACGGGATCGGTGTCGATGCCGATCAGGGTGATGGGCAGGGTCATGGCGCCGGGGCTTGGGTGGGGGCGGCCAGCTCGCGCAGGCCGTCCCGCAGGGGGATGCGGGCCTGCCAGCCGGGCAGGGGCGGGGCGGCGTGAAGGCTCGGCTGCATCACCTCGCGGAAGCGGTAGGGGCGTGCGCCGAGCTTGGCGTGGAGAGCGCGGCCGGTGACCGCTTGCACGGCCTCGATCAGGTCCACCAGGCGGATCAGTTCGCCGCTGACGGTGAACTGCTCGCGCAGCGGCTCGCTGGCTTGCAGTTGGCGCTCGCCGGCGACTTGCAAGGCGGCGGCCACGTCGCGCACATGGGTCAGGCTGAGCCGCTGCTGGCCGGGCGAGAGCGCCAGCTCGCGGCCGCTGTAGGCGGCGTCGATGAGGGCGCTGACGAGCTTGCCGCGCGGGTCGGCAGGGCCGTAGCTGTCGCCCAGGATCAGCGTGGTGCTGCCGATGCCGAAGGCGTCGCCGTAGTAGTCCAGCGCGTTCTCGAACATCTGCTTGCTGAGCGCGTAGAAGTTCGAGGGACGCGGCGCGGCGCCTTCAAAGTGCACCCAGTGGCTGGAGCAGTTGACGAGCCGGCGCAGCCCGGCCTGGCGCATGGCTTCAAGCAGCTGGCAGCCGAACAGCACATTGGCCTCCAGCACCGGCTGCACATCCTGCGCCTGGTGCTCGGCCACGAAGCGGGTGGCGGTGTGAAAGACCAGATCGGGCTGCAATGTGGCCAACTGCTCGGCCAGCTGCTCGGCCAAGCGGTCGGGCTCGAAGGCCAGCACCTGCGCGAAGTGCTCGGGCCGGGCTGGCGGGCGGCTGCTGCGGCTCAGGCCGATGCATTGGTGCCCGGCACGGCTCAGTTGCGCAGCCAGTTCGGTGGCCACGAAGCCGGAGGCGCCGGTGATCAGGGCCTTCATGCGAAGGGCGAGTCGAAATCCGCCAGCGCGGGGTGACGCTGGTCGCGCTCGGAGAGCAGCGGCTGCGCAATCGGCCAGTCGAAGCCAAAGCTGTCCCAGCGGATGCCGGCGTCATGCGAGGGGTTGTAGGGCTTGGAGACCTGATACGCCATGGTGGCGCCGTCCGACAGGGCTAGGAAGCCATGCGCGATGCCATGCGGCAGATAGACCGCGGTGCTCTGGGTGCCGTCCAACAACACGGTGCGATGTTGCATGTAGGTCGGGGATGAGCGGCGAAGGTCCAAGATGACATCCAGCACCCTGCCCGCTAGGCAATGCACCAACTTGGCAAGATCAGAAGGCGGGGTCTGGAAGTGCATGCCGCGCAGCACGCCTTGATGCGACACGGTATAAAAGGTTTCTCCTTCCAATGGCTCCATGCCTGCAGCCTCGAACGCAAGGCGCTGATAGGTCTTGACGAAGCAACCGCGCTCGTCCTCGAAGCGGTCCAGATGCACCAGCGAACAGCCCGGCAGGCCTAGCGCCTCGGTGCGCATGCTCAGAAGCCCACCCCGAGGAACTCTTCCAGCCGCGCGGCCATGAACTCCAGCTGCTCTTCACCCAGGCCCGGGTAGACGCCGAGCCAGAAGGTCTGGTTCATCACCACATCGGTGTTCGTGAGGCTGCCGCTGACGCGGAAGTTGCGGCCGATCATGTAGGGCTGGCGCGTCAGATTGCCGGCGAACAGCAGGCGGGTGCCGATCTTGTGCTGCTCCAGGTAGTTCAAGAGGTCCAGGCGCTTGATGCCGCTCTCGGGCTTAAGCACCAGCGGGAAGCCGAACCAGGAGGGCTCGCTGTGCGGCGTGGCCTCTGGCAGGTGCAGGAACTCGGCGCAGCTTTGCAGGCGCTCTTTCAGCCAGGCGAAGTTGCGGCGGCGGATGGTGATGAACTCGGGCAGCCGCTCCAACTGGGCCAGCGCGCAGGCGGCCTGCATGTCGGTGATCTTGAGGTTGTAGCCCAGGTGCGAGTAGGTGTACTTGTGGTCGTAGCCCTCGGGCAGCTGGCCCAGCTTCCAGCAGAAGCGCTTGTTGCAGGTGTTGTCCTTGCCCGGCGCGCAGTAGCAGTCGCGGCCCCAGTCCCGGAAGGATTCGGCGATCAGGCGCAGCTCGGGGTTGTTGGTGAATACCGCGCCGCCCTCGCCCATGGTGATGTGGTGGGCGGGGTAAAAGCTCAGGGTGCCGATGTCGCCGAAGGTGCCGACGAGCTGACCGCGGTAGGTGGCACCGAGCGCGTCGCAACAGTCCTCCACCAGCCACAGGCCATGCTTCTTGCACAGCGCGGTCACCACGTCCAGGTTGAAGGGGTTGCCCAGGCTGTGGGCCAGCATGATGGCCTTGGTCTTGGGCGTGATGGCCGCCTCGATCAGGCTGGCATCGATGTTGTGGGTGGCCAGGTCCACGTCCACGAACACCGGCACGGCGCCGAACTGCAGGATCGGGTTGACGGTGGTGGGAAAGCCCGCCGCCACGCCGATGACCTCATCACCCGGCTGGATGGCGCGCGCGCCGAGCTTGGGCGAGGTCAGCGTGGAGAAGGCCACCAGATTGGCGGACGAGCCCGAATTCACCGTGATCAGGTGCTGCACGCCCAAGAACTCGGCCAGCTTGCGCTCGAACAGGGCGTTGAAGCGGCCGGTGGTGAGCCAGCCGTCGAGCGAGGCCTCGACCATCAGCTCCAGCTCGCGCGCGCCGATGACCTTCCCGGATACCGGCACGGGCGATTCCCCCGGCACAAAGGGCTTGGGGGCGTGGGCAATCTCGGCGTACTGGCGCACCAGGGTGGCGATCTGCGCGCGCAGGGCTTCAGGAGAGCTCGTCATGGGTGCGTTGGTGTTCATCAATCTGCTGCAGACACAGGGCGCGCACATCGGCGCCGCCCCGCCAGGCTTTATGCCATTCCACGGTGCGCTGCAAGGCCTGCTGCAAGCCCCAGTGGGGCCGCCAGTTCAGGCCTTCGCGGGCCTTGGAGATGTCGAGCTTGAGGGTATGCGCCTCGTGCGGGTGGCCTTCGGTTTCCAGGGCCCAGCGAGCGTCAGGCCCCCAGAGCGCGGCCAGGCGTTCGACGATCCAGCCCACGGTGCGGGCGTCGCGGTCCTCGGGGCCGAAGTTCCAGCCCTCGGCCACGGCCTGGCCGTCCACCAGCAGGCGTTCGGCCAGCCGCAGGTAGCCGCTCAGGGGTTCGATGACATGCTGCCAGGGGCGCACGGCCTGTGGGCGGCGGATGGTGGCGGGCTCGCCGCGCTCGAAGGCGCGCAGCAGGTCCGGTACCAGGCGGTCGGCGGCCCAGTCGCCGCCGCCGATCACATTGCCGGCACGCGCGGTGGCCAGGGCCACGCCGCGCTCAGCCAGGAAGCTCTTCCGATACGCCGCGGTCAGCAGCTCGCTGCAAGCCTTGGAGCTGCTGTAGGGGTCGTGCCCGCCCATGGCCTCGTTCTCGCGGTAGCCCCAGGGCCATTCGCGGTTCTCGTAGCACTTGTCCGTGGTGACGTTCAGCACCGCGCGCACGCTGGGCGTGTGGCGCACGGCCTCCAGCAGGTGCAGCGTGCCCATCACATTGGTGGCATAGGTGCCCACCGGGTCGGCATAGGAGGCGCGCACCAGCGGCTGGGCGGCCATGTGCAGCACCAGCTCGGGCTTGCAGGCCTGAACCGTGCGCTGCACGGCGGCGGAGTCGCGCAGGTCCACGCGGGCATCGCTCGCCAGGCCCTGGGCCACCTGGGCGGCCTCGAACAAGCTGGGGCTTGTGGGCGGGTCCAGCGCCAGGCCATGCACCTCGGCGCCGAGCTGCTGCAGCCACAGCGCCAGCCAGCCACCCTTGAAGCCGGTGTGGCCCGTCAGCAGCACGCGCCGGCCGGCCCAGAAGCTGGCATTCATGCCCAGACCTTCCAGGGAGCGCGGCCGCTGGCCCAGAGCTCTTCGAGTTGCTGCTTGTCGCGCAGGGTGTCCATGGGCAGCCAGAAGCCCTTGTGCTCGTGTGCCATCAGCTCGCCCTGGGCGGCCAGGCGCTGCAGGGGCTCCTGCTCCCAGATCGTGTGGTCTGCCTCGATCAGGTCGATCACCTTGGGCGAAAGCACGAAGAAGCCGCCATTGATGACGGCGCCATCGCCCTGCGGCTTTTCGCGGAAGCTGGCGACGCGGCCCTCGCGCAGCTCCAGCGCGCCAAAGCGCCCCGGCGGCGTGGTGGCGGTGAGGGTGGCGAGCTTGCCGTGCTGGCGGTGGTAGGCGATGGTGGCGCTGATGTCCACATCACCCACGCCGTCGCCATAGGTGAAGCAGAAGGCTTCTTCGTTCTGCAGGTAGCGCGCCACGCGGCGCAGGCGGCCGCCGGTCATCGAGTCCTCGCCGGTGTCCACCAGGGTCACCGTCCAGGGTTCGGCGCGGTGCTGGTGCACGTCCATGCGGTTGCTGCGCATGTCGAAGGTGACGTCGCTCATGTGCAGGAAGTAGTTGGCGAAGTACTCCTTGATCACATAGCCCTTGTAGCCACAGCAGATGACGAAGTCGTTCACCCCGTGGTGGGAGTAGAGCTTCATGATGTGCCAGAGCATCGGCCGGCCGCCGATCTCCACCATCGGTTTGGGGCGCAGGGTGGTTTCCTCGCTCAGGCGCGAGCCCAGGCCTCCGGCCAGGATGACGGCTTTCATGGGGTGGCACTCCTTGGCGCCGATGGCACGAAGGCATCGGCATGGAATTGGTCCGGCGGCAGGCCGGCCGCCGTGAGTTGCGCGCGCGCACCGTCCACCATGGCTGGGTTGCCGCAGGCGTAGACGGTGCAGTGCGCCCAGTCCGGGGCATCGGCCAGCAGCACTTGCTGCACATGGCCGCGTTGGCCGCCCCAATCCGAGCCCGCGCGCGACAGCACCGGCACGTAACGCCAGCGCGGGTGGGTGCAGCTGGGCGCCACATACAGATCGGCCGGCTGGCGACCGCCCCAGTAGAGCGTGAGGGAGCGCGGCTGCTGTGCGGACGGCAGGGTGTCCAGTGCCTGCAGCATGGCCTGCACCGGGGCAAAGCCGGTGCCGGTGGCCAGCAAGATCAGGTCTCGCCCCTCCAGCTCGCGCAGCACGAAGGTGCCCAGCGGCCCGTTCAGGCGCAGCAGGTCGTTGGGTTTGGCCTGTTCGAACCACCAGCTGCTGAACTGCCCCTTGGGCACGCGGCGGATGTGCAGTTCCAGCAGCGAACCGCTGGCGTTGGCCAGCGAGTAGCTGCGCTGCAGGCCCTGCGGGCCGATCAGGTCGACGAACTGGCCGGCCTCATGGCGCCAGGCGGCGCTCGGTGGCAGGCGCAGCTGCACGCGCAGCACGTCCTCGGCCAGGCGCTCCAGGCTGGCGATGCGGCAGGGCCACAGCCGCGCCGGGGGCTGGGCGGGGCCGCGCAACAGCGGTAGCTCCACCTGCACCTCGCCGCGCGCGGTGCGCACGCAGCTCAGCACCTGGCCCTCGGCGGCCTCGGCGGCGCTCAGGCCCAGCTCGGGCTGCAGGGCACGGGTCTCCCCCGCCACCACGCGGGCGCGGCAGCTGCTGCAGCGTCCCGTGCGGCAGCTGTAGGCCACGTTCCAGCCCTGGCGCAGGGCGGCGGCGAGCAGGCTCTCGTCGTCACCCACTTCGATGCGGCGCCCGTCACGGGGGTCGATCAGTTGCGCGCTCATCCGTGCGAAGCCACGACGAATTGCGGGTTCAGGTAGAGCCGGTGCCCGGCGGCACGCAGCGCGGCGTGGAAGGGCACGTGCTCGCAGATCTCGCGGCCCTCGGCCCAGCCGTTGTAGCGCGCGCCCTCCAGTGCGGCGGCCTTGTAGAGCCCCATGCCGCCGAAGGCGGAATCCACCGGCAGCCAGCCCTGCAGCTGGCGCCAATCCACCTGCAGATGGCTGGCCGCGAAGTGGCGCGCCAGTGGAAGGCCCAGCGCGGCATCCATCACCGCACCCTGCTGCATGAAGTCGTAATCACAGAGCACCGGGTGGCGCAGCGCCCAGATGTCGTAGTACGGGCCGGCATTGACGGGGAACACCGCGTCCCAGCAGGGCTCGAGCTGGAAATTGCTGAGGAAGGACTCGGTACTGGGCTGGCCCGGGCCGGCCAGGCCGTCCATGTCCAGCCAGCAGATGTAGTCGGGCTGCAGCGCGAGGGCGCGGTCCAGCAGGCGGTTGCGTGCCAGCGCCAAGCGCAGGGTGCGCTGGGGCAGGGCGGCGGCCAGGCCGGGCTGCTGAAGCAGCTCGATCGGCAGGCTGGCGGCGCGCGCGGCCACGCGCTCGGGCGTGCCGTCGGTGGAGTCGTTCTCGAACACCAGCAGCTGCCAGCGCCCGAACAGCGCGCCCAGTTCGGCCACGCGGTCGATGCTGGGGTCGACCTGTGCCGCGCATTGGCGCGCGCAGCCCAGGAAGACGATGTGCTTGCCCTGCAGCTGCGGCTTCAGCCGCTCCAGCGGCGTGGGCTGCAGGGTCTGCAGCAGGGCTTCGGGCTGCACCGGGCCCTGGTGGTGCAGCTCCACGCGGAACTGGTGGAAGTTTTCCGGCCGGCTCAGGCGCGCCACCCAGCCTTCCGGGCTGCGCTCCACCCGACAGCGCAGCGGCTCCCAGGCCTGCGGGTGCAGGGCCCGGCTGGCCCAGACGGAAAGGTCCAGCACGGCGTCCTGTTGCGCCGGGGGAAAGCGCAGGTGCAGGGCCTCGACAAAGCCGAGGGAATCGTTTTGAAGGGTGAAGCTGAGCGAAGGCATCAGAACAGCGCCGCCAGTTCGGCCGTGACACGGCCCCAGTTGTAGCGCTCGGCCAGGGCCTGGCGCGCGGCCTCCTGTTCGGGGCCGCGCGGCACGCGCCCTTCGGCCACGGTGCGCAGGGCCTGCACCAGGTCTTCCACCTCCGGTGCCATGAAGCGGCCCTGGCCCGCCGGGGCATTGGCCAGGCGGCCGGGGCGGCTGGCCAGGCGGTGGCCCAGGGCGGGCGGTACGAAGTCGTCGGTGGCGCCGCCGCCGGTCACGATCACCCAGGTGCCGCAGCCCATGGCTTCGAGCACCGGCAGGTTGAAGCCCTCGGCGCGGTAGGGCGAGACATAGGCATCGGCCAGGCCGTAGAGGCTGCGCAGTTGGTGCAGGTTCAGGCTGCTGGAGATGACCAGGATGCCGGCCTGGATGTCGGCGCGCTGCAGCAGGGGCTCGCGCTGCATCAGCTCGCCCATCACCCGCTCCACGCCCAGGCCATACAGGCCCTTGTGGTCCTTCAGGATCAGGCGCACAGGGAAGCCCTCGCTGCGCAGCTGCACATAGCCCAGCACCGCCAGCTCGACGCCCTTGTTCCAGGTGCTGACCCCGACGTTGCAGAGCACGATCTCATGCTCAGCGATGCCCACACGCTGGCGCGCCTCCAGCCGCTCGGCCGGGCTGAGCGGCTGGAACACATCGGTTTTGTAGCCATGCGGCACCACCCGGATGGCCTCGGCCTTGAAGCCGCGCTCCACCAGGCGTTCGCGCGCCCAGTGGCTGGGGGTGACGACGAAATCGTCGCCCTGGGTCAGCAGGTCGGTGTCCAGCGGCTCGGGTTCGAAGGCGAGGTCGCCCACCTCGGTGACGACGAAGGTGCCCGTGCGCCGCGCGCTGCCGGGCTGGCCCAGGCGGATTGGTGAGGCGATGCGGTAGCAGCCATCGAGCAGCTGCCCTTCGGGCGGCGGCGGCACGGCGTCGATCAGGGCCTGCTCCTCGGCGCTGAAGCCGGCGCTCAGGCTGCTGCGGCTCCAGTGCGGCAGGAAGTAGGGCGCGTCGCGGTGGTAGAGCTGCCAGCCCGGCAGCTTCAGCCACTCCAGGATCTGGTTCTGGTTCACCATGCCGATCGAGTGGTTGATGCCCCGCCACCCCTCGATGCACAAGGTCTTGCTTGCCGCGCTGCCGTTCATCGGGCGCATTGTGCAGACGCCCCGATGGCCTCAAGGCCCCGAAGCGCCCCGGGTTGACCCGGCATTCCTGCGCGGGCGCTGAAAAAAAGAAACCCCGCCGAGGCGGGGGTTCGGGGCCGGGCCCAGGCAATGGGCCCGGCGTCGCGCAAAGGGTGCGCTGGGGTGCGCTTAGAACAGCGGCGTGGGCGGTCGGTTCAGCTCGTCGTCGTCCAACTGCTTGTGCAGCGGCGGGACGATCGGGGGCAGATCCTCTGGCGGCCTTGGCGTGGCCGCGGATCCGGTCGGATCCGGCGCAGCGCCTCCGCCCGCACCAGCCCCCGGCAGCGGAACCGCATCGGCCGCCGGTGCCAGCAGCTCAACTGCCGGCGGTGCCTCGCGGTCCTTCGCGAACCAGACGTCGGCCATGGTGGACTGGCTGCCGTCGGTCTTGGTGTAACTGGACACCAGCCCGATCAGGTTGCCGTTGTCGACCTCCGTGCCCTTGGCAGCGTGCAGATCGAGGCTGGCAATCCCCAGCTCCGCCAGTGACTTCAGCTCGCCCGCATCGGTCTGGCCGTCGTGGTTGGCGTCCACCCAGACCTTGAGCTGGCCGAAGGCGGCATCCTTGCCGTCGACGTCACCGTCACGATCCGTGTCGAGCTCGCGCAGGGCGGCATAGCCATCCGACGCGCGGCTGCCGTCTTCCAGACGCGTGCCGGAGCCGAACAGTTCGCGGCCGTTGTTGATCAGGCCGTCCGCATTGCGGTCCATCACCAGGAAGCCATCACCGCCGGCCGCCCAACCCCACTGGGCCGACTTGCCATCACCGAACAGGTCAAAGTTCACCCCGCCCGCGGCAGCCGTGGTCTTGATGCCGTCGCCGTCCAGGTCGAGCATGATCGGCGTGGCCAGGAACAGGGCGTTGGTCTGTTCCGTGGTCATCGCGGCGGTCTGATCCGTCGTGAAGGCGAGCACCTGCGACATGTTCATCGCCGCCAGGTCCGCCGTCTCGAAGCCGACCACCTGGTCGGTGGACATGCTGGCGATCTGGTCGCTGGTGATGCCGCGGATCTGTGCCGTCACGAAGGCCGCGATGTCTTCGCTGCCGAAGCCGGCAAAGTCCTCGGTCGTCATGCTGCTCAGCTGGCTCGTCGTGAAGGCACGCACCTGGTCGGTCGTCAGGGCGGAGACGTCACCGGAATCCAGCCCCACGATCTGCGCCGTCGTCATCACGCTGATCTGCGTGGTGCTGAAGGCGGCGAACTGGTCGCTGGTCAGGCCTTCCATCTGCTCGGTCGTCAGGGCGCGGAAGGCCGCGGTGCTGATCCCGATCAGCGCATCGGTGCTGATGCCGCCGATGTCCTCGCTGCTGATGCCGATGATCTGGGCGCTGGTCAGCGTGTTCAGCTGGCTGCTGGTGAAGGCCGCCATCTGGTCGCTGTTGAAGGCGCCCCAGTCTTCGGAGCTCAGCGCACGCAGGCCGCTGGTGCTCAGTGCTCGCAGGTCATCGGTGGCCAGGCCGCCGATCTGATCCGAGCTCAGGGCGCCAATGAAACTGCTGCTGATCGAGCGCCACTGGTCGGTGCTCAAGGCCTGCAAGGCATCGGTGCTGAAGCCCACCACCTGGGTGCTGGTGAGCGCCCCGAGCTGGCTGGTCGTGAAGCCGGTGACCTGATCGGTGCCCAGGGCCGCGATCTGCTCGCTGCTCAGGCCGCGCAGGGCGGTCGAGCCGATGGCCCGCAGGTCATCGGTGGCAATCGCCGCCACCTGCTCGGTACTCAGGCCCAGCATCTGCTTGCTGGTCAGCGACGCGAACTGCGTGGTGCTCAGCGCCACGATGTCTTCGGTGCTGAACGCGCCCAGCTGCTCGGAGCTCATGGTGGTGAGCTGCGTCGTGCTCAGGCTGGCCACCTGGGCCGAGTCGAGCGCTGCCACCTGTTCGGTGCTGAGCGACTTGAAGGCCAGGGTCGAGAGGGCGCGCAGGTCATCGGTCGCGATGGCCGCGACTTGCTCCGTGCTCAAGCCAGCCACCTGGGCCGAGGTGAGCGCCGCGGCCTGCTGACTGCTCAAGGCCACGATGTTTTCGGTGCTCAGGGCCGCGATTTGCTCGCTGCTGAACACACGCACGCCGGCCGAGCCCAGGGCACGCAAGTCCGCGGTCTCCAGACCGGCCACCTGCTCGGTGCTGAGTCCGCTGATCTGACTGGTGCTCAGGGCCGCGAACTGCAGCGTGCTCAGGGCGTTCAAATCTTCGGTGCTGAGGCTGGCGACCTGTTCCGTCGTCAGGCTGCGCACTTGCGCCGTGGTCAGAGCGCCGATCTGCGCGGTGTCCAGCGCACCAATCTGCTCGGTGTCGAAGTTGCGCAGGGCCGAGCTGGTGAGCGCGCGCAGGTCATCGGTGGCCAGCGCGGCGACTTGCTCGGTCGTCAGGCCTTCGATCTGGCTGGAGGTGAGCGTGGACGCTTGCATCGAGGTCAGTGCCACGATGCCCTCGGTGCTCAGGGCGCCGATCTGCTCGCTGCTGAACACTCGCAGTCCAGCCGTGCCCAGGGCACGCAGGTCTTCGCTTTCCAGGTTGGCCACCTGCTCGGTGCTGAAGCCGCGCACCTGGGCACTGGTCAGGGCCGCGAACTGGGTGGTGCTGAAGGCATTCAGGTCTTCAGTGCTCAAGCTGGCGACCTGCTCGGTCGACAGTGCCCGCACCTGAACCGTGGTCAGTGCGCCGATCTGGGCGCTGTCCAGCGCCGCCACCTGCTCGGTACTGAGGGCACGCAGAGCCGTGCTGCTGAGGGCGCGCAGGTCATCGGTGGCCAGTGCCGCAATCTTGTCAGTGCCCAAGCCGGTGATTTGCGCAGAGGTCAGCGTCGCCGCCTGCATCGTCGTGATGGCCACGATGCTGTCGGTCGACAGGGCCGCGATCTGCTCGCTGCCGAACACCCGGATGCCGGCGGTGCCGATGGCCCGCAGGTCATCGGACTCGAGGGCGGAGACCTGCTCGGTGCTCAGCGCTTTGATCTGCGTGGTGCTGAGCGCAGCGAACTGGGCCGAGGTCAGCGCATTCAGACGGTCGGTGCTGAGGCTGGCCAGCTGCTCGGTGCTGAGCGCGCGGACCTGCAGGGTGGTCAGAGAACCGATCTGCGCGGTATCCAGCCCGCCCACCTGGTCGGTGCTGAAGTTACGAAGCGGCGTGGTGGTGATGGCGCGCAAGTCATCGGTCGCGATCACCGACACCTGCTCGGTGCTCAGGCCGGTGGCCTGGGTCGAGCTCAGCGCGGCCGCTTGGCTGGTGCTGATGGCGACGATGTTCTCGGTCGAGAGCGCGGCGATTTGTTCGCTGCTCAGTACGCGGAAGCCGGCGGTGCCCAGGGCGCGCAGGTCTTCGGTCTGCAGACCGGCCACCTGCTCGGTTGTCAGGCTCTTGATCTGCGCGGTATTGAGTGCGCCGAACTGGGCCGAGTCGAGGGCATTGAGGTCTTCGGTGCTCAGGCTGGTGACCTGCTCGGTCGTCAGGTTGCGCACTTGAACCGTGCTCAGGGCGCCGATCTGTGCGGTGTCCAGGGCGCCGATCTGCTCAGTGTCGAAGTTGCGCAGGGCCGAGCTGTTCAGCGCACGCAGGTCATCCGTGGCGATGGCCGCAATCTGTTCCGTGCTCAGGCCAGCCACCTGGCTGGAGGTCAGCGAAGCCGCCTGCATCGAGGTCAGGGCGACGATGCTGTCGGTGCTCAGCGCACCGATCTGCTCGCTGCTGAAGACGCGCAAACCGGCCGTGCCGAGGGCACGCAGGTCTTCGCTTTCCAGGTTGGCCACCTGCTCGGTGCTGAAGCCACGCACCTGCGTCGTCGTCATGGCGGCGAACTGCGAGGTGCTGAAGGCGTTCAGATCCTCGGTGCTCAGCGCCGCGATCTGTTCGGTACCCAGACTGCGCACCTGGGCCGTGGTCAGCGAGCCGATCTGGGCGCTGTCCAGGGCCGAGATCTGATCGGTGCTGAGCTGGCGCAGGGCGGCACTGCCCAGGGCACGCAGATCGTCGGTGGCGAAGGCCGCCATCTGGTCGGTGCTCAGGCCGGTGACTTGCGCGGTCGTCAAGGCCGCAGCCTGCTGCGAGCTCAGGGCGACGATGCTGTCGGTGGACAGGGCGGCAATCTGATCGCTGGCAAACACGCGGATGCCCGCGGTGCCGATGGCCCGCAGGTCATCGGACTCCAGGCCGGCCACCTGCTCAGTGCTGAGCGCCTTGATCTGCGTGGTGCTGAGCGCGGCGAACTGGGCCGAGGTCAGCGCGTTGAGCTCCTCGGTGCCCAGGCTGGCCAACTGCGCCGTGGTCAGCGAGCGGACCTGCAGGGTCGTGAGGGAGCCGATCTGGGCGGTGTCCAAGCCGCCGATCTGCTCGGTGCTCAGGTTGCGCAGCGGCGTCGTGGTGATGGCGCGCAGGTCATCGGTCGCGATCACCGAGACCTGCTCGGTGCTCAGGCCGGTGGCCTGGCTCGAGCTCAGCGCGGCCGCCTGGCTGGTGCTGATGGCGACGATGTTCTCGGTCGAGAGCGCGGCAATCTGCTCACTGCTCAGCACGCGGAAGCCGGCGGTGCCCAAGGCGCGCAGGTCTTCGGTCTCCAGGCCGGCCACCTGTTCGGTGCTCAGCTTGGCGATTTGGGTGGTGCTCAGCGAGGCGAACTGGGCCGAGCTCAGGGCATTCAGGTCCTCGGTGCTCAGGCTGACGAGCTGTTCGGTCGTCAGGTTGCGGACCTGTGCCGTGGCCAGGGCGCCGATCTGCGCGGTGTCCAGGGCACCGATCTGCTCGGTGCTGAAGTTGCGCAGTGCCGAGCTGCTGAGGGCGCGGAGGTCATCGGTCGCGATGGCGGCGATCTGGTCGGTGCTCAGGCCCACGACCTGGGCGGAGGTCAGCGAGCCCGCCTGCATCGAGGTCAGGGCGACGATGCTGTCGGTGCTGAGGGCGCCGATTTGTTCACTGGTGAAGACGCGCAGGCCGGCGGTGCCCAGGGCACGCAGGTCCTCGCTCTCCAGATTGGCAACCTGCTCGGTGCTGAAGCCGCGCACCTGGCCGGTGCTCAGTGCCGCGAACTGCTGCGAGCTGAAGGCGTTCAGGTCCTCGGTGCTCAGGCTGGCAACCTGCTCGGTCGTCAGGGATCGCACCTGGGCCGTGGTGAGGGCACCCACCTGGGCGCTGTCCAGCGCGGCCACCTGCTCGGTGCTGAGCTGGCGCAGCGCGCTGCTGTTGAGGGCGCGCAGGTCATCGGTGGCCATGGCGGCCATCTGATCGGTGCTCAGGCCGGCCACCTGCGCCGAGGTGAGCGATGCGGCCTGCATCGAAGTGAGGGCGACGATGCTCTCGGTCGACAGGGCGCCGATTTGGTCGCTGGTGAAGACGCGGATGCCGGCGGTGCCGATTGCGACCAGGTCGGCCGACTCCAGCGTACTGAGCTGGTCGGTGGACAGGGCGCGCAGCTGAGCGGAGCTGAGGGCGGCGAATTGCGCCGTACCGAATGCATTCAGGCTGTCGCTGGTGAGGGTCGACAACTGATCGGTGGTGAGGCTACGCACCTGGGCACTGGTCAGCACACTGAGCTGGGCGCTGTCAAAGCCGGTGAACTGTTCGCTCGTCAGGGATCGCAGGGCGGCGCTGGACAGGGCACGAAGGTCATCGGTTGCGATCACCGAAATCTGTTCGGTGCTCAGGCCTGCGGCCTGGGTGGAAGTCAGCGAAGCAGCCTGCTGGGTGCTGATGGACTGAATGCCCTCGGTGCTCAGTGCGGCGATCTGGTCGCTGGCCAGCGCGCGGATGCCCGTGGTGCCCAGAGCGGCAATATCGGCCGACTCCAGGTTATTGATCTGTTCGGTGCTCAGCGCCTTGACCTGCACCGTGCTCAGCACGGAGAACTGCGAGGTATTGAGGGCGTTCAGCTCATCCGTGGCCAGCGTGGTCAGCTGCTCGGTGGTGAGCGTGCGCACCTGGGTGGTGGTCAGTGAACCCACCTGAGCGCTGTCCAGGCCGCTGACTTGGTCGGTGCTGAGGTTGCGGATCGTCGAGGTGCTGAGGGCACGCAGGTCGTCCGTGGCCAGTGCGGCCACCTGGTCCGTACGCAGGCCGGTGGCCTGCTGCGAGGTCAGCACGCCAGCTTGGGAGGTGCTGATGGCGACGATGCTCTCGGTGGACAGCGCGGAGATCTGCTCGCTGCTCAACACCCGGAAGCCCGAGGTGCCCAGCGCCCGCAGGTCATCGGTCTCGATGGCCGCGACCTGCTCGGTGCTGAAGGCGGAGACCTGGGTGGTGGACAGGGCGGCGAACTGCACCGAGGTCAGGCCGGTGAAGTCCTCGGTGGTCAGGCTGTTGACTTGTTCGGTCGTCAGGGCCCGTACCTGGGTGGTCAGCAGGGCGCCCATCTGGGCGGTATCCAGCGCGCCGATCTGAGCTGTATCGAGCCCGCGCAGCGTGCTGGTGGTGATGGCCCGCAGGTCATCGGTCGCGATGGCCGCAATCTGGTCGGTGGTCAGTCCGACGGCCTGCGAGGTGGTCAGCGCCCCCATCTGCTGGGTCGTCAGGGCCACGATGCTGTCGGTGCTCAGTGCGCCGACCTGTTCGCTGCTCAAGGCCCGGAAGCCGCCCGAACCCAACGCGCGCAGGTCGCCAGACTCCAGGGCCGAGACCTGCTCGGTGGTGAAGGACTTGATCTGAGTCGACGTGAAGGCGCCGAACTGCGTGCTGCTGAAGGCGTTCAGCGACTCGGTGCTCAGCGAGACCAGCTGTTCGGTGGTCAGCGCACGGGTCTGGCCGGTCAGCAGTGCTGTCAGCTGGTCCGAACTCAGCGCCGCCACGTCCTCGGTTTCGAGGTTGCGGATCTGCGTGGTCGTCAGGGAGCGCAGTTGCGTGGACGTGAAGGCGCCGAATTGCTCGGTGCCCAGCGCGTTCAGCATGTCCGTGCGCAGCGAAGCGACCGAAGTGGTGCTGATCTTCTGCAAGTCTTCCGTCTGGAAGGCTGCGAACTGCTCGGTATTGAGGTAGCGAAACGCGAAGCTGGTGAGCGAACCCACTTGCTCCGTGGTGAGCGCCTGGACCTGCTCGGTGTTGAAGGCCGCCCAGTCCTCGGTGGTGAGGCGCGACAGGATGGTGGTCGTCAGGCCGGCAATTTGCTCGGTGGTCAGGCCGGTGATCAGAGATGCCATGGTGCGCTCACTTGCTCAAAAGTTCAGAGGCCCAAGCGGCGTCCCGCATGGGCTGGCGGCAGAAAACCAGCGGTTCAGAAATGCCAACGCACACCGCTGCCCAGGGCAGGGGTGTGCAGAAAGAAAGATGCGACGGGCGGTCGGTCATGTCCATCCCCTGGATGGCCAGCCGGCATTCGCTTTGGATCTCGCAGTTGGCATCGTTCTTTTCTCATGAGGCCGCGACAGCCTGATTGCAAATACAGGCCTGCGGCTACCGAATGGCAGTGGTCGTTCTCGGCTTATCGGACGCCCTGGTCGGACCTTTAGCGGTTTCTAAAGGTTTCTGGCTCGCCTCCGTACAAACCAGTAGATCGGTACAGCGAACCCCTCATTCCAGGCCGGCATCAAGCCCATCGGACCCTCATTTGAGGGGGATCCTAGTAGGGCTTTCGGCCGCCAGCACCAGGAAAAGGATGCTGGTTTGCCCAGTCTTCCACGCAGTGCGGCGCATTCGCCGCCCTATTTCGGGTTGGGGTGGGGCGGTCTCGTTCTTAAGAAGGAGGCAGTGCCGCAGTGCCCGCCACCGGGCCCTCGGCGGCGCGGAGTCCGTTCCGGAAATGGGTGAGCATGGTGCTGCGCACGGCGTCCGCATTGCGCTGCCGCAGCGCTTCCATCAGCTGGCGATGCTCCGCCAGGGATTCCGCCAAGCGACCCTGCTGGAAGAGGGAGTGGTGGCGGTTCAGCTTCATCAGCCGGCGCAGATCGGTCACGATCTGCTGGCGCCAGCGGTTGTCTTCCATCTCCAGCAGGCGCAGGTGGAAGCGCTCGTTGGCCGCGAAGAAGCCGTCGCGCTGCGGGTACTCGCGTTCCAGGTCGGCGTGCAGGGCGTCCAGTTCGGCGATTTGCTCCGCGCTGGCCTTGGCGGCCAGGCTGGCCGCGCCGTCGCTCTCCAGCAGGGCGAGCAGCTGATAGGCCTCGCGCACATCGCGTTCGCTCATCTCGGTCACGTACGCGCCGCGCCGCACCTTCATGGTGACGAGGCCTTCGGTGGCCAGCACCTTCAGCGCCTCGCGCAGCGGGGTGCGGCTGATGCCCAGTTCCTGGCAGAGTTTGAGCTCGTCCACCCAGGCGCCAGGCTCGAGCTGGCGGTTGAAGATGCGCTGGCGCAGGTGCTCTGCCACCTCCTCATACAAGGCGCGGGGAGCGAGTTGCGCGGCGGGGGTGGACATGGCGGGACGTCAGGCCGGATTCAGGTTTGAATTCATAATTATGAATGACGTCCCGGCTATGATGCCGGCCGATTTGGAGTTCGATAGGCCCGCCATGTCCGAAAACAAGACCTCGCCCTCGTTCAACCCCGCCACGCTGACGCAATGGCAGAAGGCGGCGGCCAAATCGGCGCCCGGCGGCGAGGTGGACAAGCTCAACTGGGTTACGCCCGAGGGCATCACGGTCAAGCCCCTGTACACGGCGGCGGACCTGCAGGGCCTGCCGCATACCGACACCCTCCCGGGCTTTGAGCCGTTCCTGCGCGGCCCGCAGGCCACGATGTACGCGGTGCGGCCCTGGACGATCCGCCAGTACGCCGGCTTTTCCACCGCCGAGGAAAGCAATGCCTTCTATAGGAAGGCGCTCGCTGCCGGAGGGCAAGGCGTGTCGGTGGCGTTCGACCTCGCCACCCACCGCGGCTATGACAGCGACCACCCCCGCGTGGTGGGCGACGTCGGCAAGGCCGGCGTGGCGATCGACTCGGTCGAGGACATGAAGATCCTGTTCGACGGCATCCCGCTCGACAAGGTCTCGGTCAGCATGACCATGAACGGCGCGGTCTTGCCGGTGCTGGCCTCCTACGTGGTGGCGGCGGAAGAGCAGGGCGTCTCGCCCAACCAGCTCAGCGGCACGATCCAGAACGACATCCTCAAGGAGTTCATGGTCCGCAATACCTACATCTATCCGCCCGAGCCTTCGATGCGGATCATTGCGGACATCATGGCCCACACGGCCGCCGAGATGCCGAAGTTCAACAGCATCTCCATCAGCGGCTATCACATGCAGGAAGCCGGCGCCAACCAGGCGATCGAGCTGGCCTTCACCCTGGCCGATGGCATGGAATACGTGCGCACGGCGGTGAAGCGTGGCCTGCCGGTGGACGCCTTTGCGCCGCGCCTGAGCTTCTTCTTCGCCATCGGCATGAACTTCTATCTGGAAGTGGCCAAGCTGCGTGCGGCGCGCCTGCTGTGGTGCCGGATCATGAAAAGCTTCGGCGCCCAGGACCCCAAGAGCCTGATGCTGCGCACCCACTGCCAGACCAGCGGCTGGAGCCTGACCGCGCAAGACCCCTACAACAACGTCGTGCGCACTGCCATCGAGGCCATGGCCGCAGTGTTTGGCGGCACGCAATCCCTGCACACCAACAGTTTTGACGAAGCCATCGCGCTGCCCACCGAGTTTTCGGCGCGCATCGCTCGCAACACCCAGCTGATCCTGCAGGAAGAGACGCAGATCACCAAGGTCGTCGACCCCTGGGCCGGCAGCTACATGATGGAGAAGCTGACCCAGGACCTGGCCGACAAAGCCTGGGAGCTGATCGAGGAAGTGGAGCGCCAAGGTGGCATGACGCAGGCAGTCAACAGCGGCTGGGCCAAGCTGCAGATCGAGGCCAGTGCCGCGCAGAAGCAGGCACGCATTGATTCCGGCGCCGATGTCATCGTCGGCGTCAACAAGTACAAGCTGGCCAAGGAGGATCCGGTCGAGATCCTCGAGATCGACAACGTGCGCGTGCGCGAGGCCCAGGTGGCGCGTCTGGCGGCCATCAAGGCCCACCGCGACGGCGCGGCCGTGCAAGCTGCGCTGAGTGCGCTGACCGAATGCGCCAAGACTGGCGACGGCAATCTGCTGGCCCTGAGCATCCAGGCCATGCGGGTGCGCTGCACAGTGGGCGAGGTCAGCGACGCGCTCGAATCCGTCTGGGGCCGCCACCGCGCCGACACCCACAAGGTCAGCGGCGTCTATGCCGGCGCCTATACCGAACCCGACGAGTGGACGAAGCTGACGGCCGAGGTGGCTGGCTTCGAGACCGAGCATGGCCGCCGCCCGCGCGTGATGATCGCCAAGCTCGGCCAGGATGGCCACGACCGCGGCGCCAAGGTGGTGGCCTCGGCCTTTGCCGACCTGGGCTTTGACGTCGACATCGGCGCGCTGTTCCAGACCCCCGAGGAATGCGCCCGCCAGGCGATTGAGAACGACGTGCACGCGGTCGGCGTCTCGACGCTGGCCGCCGGCCACAAGACCCTGGTGCCGGCGATCGTGCAAGCGCTCAAGGAGCAGGGTGGCGAGGACATCATCGTGTTCGTCGGCGGCGTGATCCCGGCGCAGGACTACGAGTTCCTGTACGCCCAGGGCGTCAAGGGCATCTACGGGCCCGGTACTGCCATCCCCGATGCCGCCCGGGATGTGCTGAAGCACATTCGCGCTGCCGTCACCGCGTGACCTTGCACGTCCAAGCCCTGCGCGAAGGGCCGGCGCCAGCGCGGCGTCGAGCCCTGGCCAAGGCCATCACCTTGCTCGAATCGACGCTGCCGGCGCACCGCGTCCAGGCCGACGCGTTGCTGACCGAGGCCCTGCCGCACAGCGGCGGCGCCATCCGCGTGGGCCTCTCGGGCGTGCCCGGGGTGGGCAAGAGCAGCTTCATCGAATCCCTCGGCCTGCACCTGGTCGGTCAGGGTTTGACGGTGGCGGTTCTGGCGGTGGACCCGAGTTCCTCGGTTTCGGGCGGTTCCATCCTGGGCGACAAGACGCGCATGGAAAAGCTCGCCATCGAGCCGAACGCCTTCATCCGCCCCAGCCCCAGCCGCGGCACGCTTGGGGGCGTGGCCTCGCACACCCGCGAGGTGATGCGCCTGTGCGAGGCCGCGGGCTTCGACGTGGTGCTTGTCGAAACCGTGGGCGTGGGCCAGAGCGAGGTCGCCGTGGCGGGCATGACCGACTGCTTCGCGCTGCTGCAACTGCCCAACGCCGGCGACGACCTGCAGGCCCTCAAGAAGGGCGTGATGGAACTGGCCGACCTGATCTTCATCAACAAGGCCGATCTGGACCCGAATGCCGCGATGCGCGCCCGGGCGCAGATCGTCTCCAGTTTGCGCTTGCACAACCAGGCCCATGGGGCGCAATGGCTGCCCGAGGTGCTGCAGGGCAGCGCCCTGAGCCACGAGGGCGTGGCCGAGTTCTGGGCCGCCGTGCAGCGCCACCGCGTGCACCAGCGCGAGGCCGGGCAGTTCGAGGCGCGCCGCCATGCGCAGGATCTGGCGTGGCTGCAGGAGCGCATTGACGAAGGCTTGCGGCTGGCCTTTGCCGCCCACCCCGGCGTGGCCGCGCACTGGCCCGGGCTCAAAGAGGATGTACGCGCGGGAAAGGTGGCCGCCTCCACCGCTGCGCGCCAATTGCTGAACGAATTCTTGTCAGGAGTGAACCCCCATGGATGACATCCAGAAACTGCTGGAGTCCAAGCGTGCCGCGGCGCGTCTGGGCGGCGGCGTCAAGCGCATCGAGGCCCAGCACAAGAAGGGCAAGCTGACGGCCCGCGAACGTCTGGAGCTGCTGTTCGACGAGGGCTCGTTCGAGGAGTGGGACATGTTCGTGCAGCACCGCTGCGTGGACTTCGGCATGGACGCGAACCACATCCCCGGCGACGGCGTGGTGACTGGCTACGGCACCATCAATGGCCGCCTGGCCTTTGCCTTCAGCCAGGACTTCACGGTCTTCGGCGGGGCGCTCTCCGAGGCCCATGCCGAGAAGATCTGCAAGGTCATGGACCAGGCGATGAAGGTGGGTGCCCCGGTCATCGGCCTGAACGACAGCGGCGGCGCGCGCATCCAGGAGGGCGTGGCCTCGCTGGGCGGCTATGCCGACGTATTCCAGAAGAACGTGCTGGCCAGCGGCGTCATTCCGCAGATCAGCCTGATCATGGGGCCCTGCGCCGGCGGCGCCGTCTACAGCCCGGCGATGACCGACTTCATCTTCATGGTGAAGGACAGCAGCTACATGTTCGTCACCGGCCCCGAGGTGGTGAAGACGGTGACGCATGAGGAAGTGACGGCCGAGGAACTGGGCGGTGCCTCCACCCACACCGGCCGCAGCGGCGTGGCCGATCTGGCCTTCGAAAACGACGTCGAGGCGCTCTTGATGCTGCGCCGCTTCTTCAACTACCTGCCACTCTCGAACCGCGAGAAGCCGCCGGTACGGCCCAGCGGTGACCCGGCCACACGCCGTGACGACTCGCTCGACACCCTGGTGCCGGCCAATCCGAACCAGCCCTATGACATCAAGGAGCTGATCACCAAGGTGGTGGACGACGGCGACTTCTTCGAGCTGCAGCCCGAGTACGCCAAGAACATCGTCACCGGCTTTGCGCGCATGGACGGCGCCACCGTCGGCATCGTGGCCAACCAGCCCCTGGTTCTGGCCGGTTGCCTGGACATCAAGAGCAGCATCAAGGCCGCGCGCTTCGTGCGCTTCTGCGACGCCTTTCACATCCCGGTCGTCACCTTCGTGGACGTGCCCGGCTTCATGCCCGGCACCAGTCAGGAGTACGGCGGCATCATCAAGCACGGCGCCAAGCTGCTGTACGCCTATGCCGAGGCCACGGTGCCGAAGATCACCGTCATCACCCGCAAGGCCTATGGCGGCGCCTACGACGTGATGGCCTCCAAGCATTTGCGCGGCGACGTCAACTTCGCGTGGCCGAATGCGGAGATCGCGGTGATGGGCGCGAAGGGCGCGGTGGAGATCATCTTCCGCGAGGACAAGGGTGACCCCGAAAAGCTGGCGGCGCGCGAGGCCGAATACAAGCGCCGCTTCGCCAACCCCTTCGTGGCGGCCGAGCGCGGCTACATCGACGACGTGATCCAGCCGCACGAGACGCGCCAGCGCATCTGCCGTTCGCTCAAGATGCTGAAAGACAAGAAGCTCGAGAACCCGTGGCGAAAGCACGGGAACATTCCCCTGTAAGCGAGGTGCCCATGTTTCAGAAGATCCTGATTGCGAATCGGGGCGAGATCGCTTGCCGGGTGATCAAGACCGCCCAGCGCCTCGGCGTCAAGACGGTGGCCGTCTATTCCGAAGCCGACGCCCGCGCTCGCCATGTCGAACTGGCCGACGAGGCCGTCTGCATCGGCCCCGCACGCAGCCGCGCCTCCTACCTGCAGGCCGACGCCATCATTGCTGCCGCCAAGCAGACGGGCGCCCATGCCATCCACCCAGGCTATGGCTTCCTCAGCGAGAACGAAGACTTCGCCCGCCGCGTCGAGGAAGAGGGCCTGGTCTTCATTGGCCCCAAGCACGGCGCCATCGCCGCCATGGGCGACAAGATCGCCTCCAAGCGCCTGGCCATGCAGGCGGGTGTCAGCACCATCCCGGGCCATAACGAGCCGATCCTCACGGCCGAGGAGGCGGTGGCCATCGCGCAGCGCATTGGCTACCCCGTGATGATCAAGGCCAGCGCCGGTGGTGGCGGCAAGGGCCTGCGGGTAGCCCAGAACGACAAGGAATGCGCCGAGGGCTTCGTCAGCTGCCGCAACGAGGCCAAGAACAGCTTTGGCGACGACCGCGTGTTCATGGAGAAATTCATCGAACAGCCGCGCCACATCGAGATCCAGGTGCTGGCCGATGCGCAGGGCCACACGCTCTACCTGTGGGAGCGCGAGTGCTCGATCCAGCGCCGCCACCAGAAGGTCATTGAAGAAGCGCCGTCGCCCTTCATCAGCGAGGCCACCCGCAAGGCCATGGGCGAGCAGGCTGTGGCCCTGGCCAAGGCGGTGGGCTACCAGAGCGCCGGCACGGTGGAGTTCGTGGTCGGCAAGGACCAGGGCTTCTATTTCCTGGAGATGAACACCCGCCTGCAGGTGGAGCACCCGGTCACTGAGTGCATCACCGGTCTGGACCTGGTGGAGTGGATGCTGCGCATCGCCGCCGGCGAGTCGCTGACGCTCAAGCAGGAGGAACTGAAGCGCGACGGCTGGGCGATGGAGTGCCGCATCAATGCCGAGGATCCGTTCCGCAACTTCCTGCCCAGCACCGGCCGCCTGGTGCGCTACCAGCCGCCGGCCGCCGACCTGACGCAGGGCGAACCGACGCTGGACTTCGGCGTGCGCGTGGACACCGGCGTGTTCGAGGGTGGCGAGATCCCGATGCACTACGACTCGATGATCGCCAAGCTCATCGTGCACGGCACCGACCGCAACGACGCCATCGAGCGCATGCGCGAGGCGCTGAATGGCTTCGTCATCCGCGGCATCGCCAGCAACATCCCCTTCCAGGCCGCGCTGCTGGCGCACCCGGACTTCCGCAGCGGCAACTTCGATACCGGCTTCATCGCCCGCCACTGGCCCAAGGGCTTCACGGCCGATTCGGTGCAGCACGACGATGCCGACTTCCTCGTCGCGCTGGCCGCCTTCGTGCGCCGCAAGACGCGCGAGCGTGCAGTGGGCATCAGCGGCCAGATGCTCGGCCATGAGGTGGGGCTGGACAACAAGGTCGTCGCCATCACCCACCTGGGCGAGGGCAACCAACTGCGCCAGAAGGTGCGCGTCACCGAGATCGCCGGCCGCCCGGGCTGCGCGCGCTGCGAGGTGGACGGCCGGGTCTACGACATCGAGTGCCACTCGCGCCTGATCGACGTGCGCCTGACCGGCAGCTGCAACGGCCAGCCCTTCACCGCCCAGGTGGAGCGCGGCACCGCCAAGAACCCGCTGGCCTACCGCATCCAGCACGACGGCCGCCAGGTCGAGATCACCGTACTGCGCGAGCGCCACGCCGAGCTGCAGGCTCTGATGCCCTACAAGGCGCCGCCGGACACCTCGGCTTTCCTGCTCTCGCCCATGCCCGGCCTGCTGGTGCAGCTGGGTGCGGGCGTGGGCCAGAAGGTGCAGGCGGGGGAGCGCCTCGCGGTTATCGAGGCCATGAAGATGGAGAACATCCTCTTCGCCGCCCAGGACGTCACCATCGCCGAGGTGCTGGCCAAGCCCGGGGAGAGCCTGAGCGTCGATCAACCCATCCTGCGCTTCGAGAAAACCGCATGAGCACGCGCCCCTTCAAGATCCTCGGCCTGCAGCAGATCGCCATCGGCGGTCTGGACAAGGGTCGGCTCAAGCAACTCTGGGTCGACCTGCTCGGCGTGCCGGTCACCGGCACCTTCCGCAGCGAACGCGAGAACGTCGACGAGGACATCTGCACCCTGGGCCAGGGTGCCCATGCCGTGGAGGTGGACCTGATGCAGCCGCTGGACCCCGAGAAGAAGCCCGCCGTGCACGCCACGCCGCTGAATCACATCGGCCTGTGGGTGGACGACCTGCCCGTGGCCGTGCAGTGGCTGGAGGCGCAGGGCCTGCGCTTTGCGCCGGGCGGCATCCGCAAGGGCGCGGCGGGGCATGACATCTGCTTCGTGCACCCCAAGGGCAATGAGCAGTTCCCTGTCAGCGGTGAAGGCGTGCTGATCGAGCTGGTGCAGGCGCCGCCCGAGGTGATTGCCGCCCTGGGCTGATTGCCATGAGCCGCGTCGCCATCGTGGGCGCCGGCGTGGCTGGCAGCGCCACCGCCATCGGCCTAGCCCAGCTGGGCGTGCAGGTCACGCTGTTCGAGACCCTGCCGGACCCGAGCCCGCAGGATCCGCGCGTGGGGGCTGGCCTGCTGCTGCAGCCCAGCGGCCAGCGCGTGCTGGAGTACCTGGGCCTGCTGGCGCCCGCGCTGGAGCATGGCGCGCGCCTGGATGGCCTGCTGGGCGACACCGCCGATGGCGAGGTGGTGCTGGACATGAGCTACCACCGCTTCCACCCCGAGGCCTTCGGCCTGGGCCTGCAGCGCGGCGTGCTGATGGGCCTGCTGTGGCAGCGCCTGCGTGAACGCGGGGTGGACTGGCAGACCGGCGTGACGGTGCGCGCCTTCAAGCAGGACGCCCGCGGCGTCGAGCTCAAGGGCGAGGGCGGCGCCAGCCTGGGCCGCTTTGACGCGCTGATCCTGGCCGACGGCAGCTTCTCGCCGCTGCGCCGCCTGCTGCCGGTGCGCCAGCGCGTCGAACCCTTCTCCTGGGGCGCGCTGTGGACGCTGCTGCCCCTGCCGGCCGAGTTCCCCGACATCGAGCTGCGCCAGCGCTTTCGTGCCGCGCGCCAGATGCTCGGCCTGATGCCGGTGGGCCGGGCCTGGCAGTCAACCCAGGGCTTGGCCGACGTCTGGCCGGCCGTCAATCTCTTCTGGAGCCTGCCGCTGAGCGAGCTGCCGCAGGACATGGCCACGCTGGACCTGGCCGCCTGGAAGCGGCCGCTGGTGGAGCTGCTGCCCGAATGCGAACCCCTGCTCAAGGGCCTGAAGGACCCGCGTCAGCTGCGCCCGGCGCGCTATGCCCATGTCCGCCTGGAGCGGCCGCACCATGGCTGCGTGCTGGCCTTGGGGGACTGCGCCCACGGCATGAGCCCGCAGCTGGGGCAGGGCGCCAACCTGGCGCTGGTGGATGCGCTGGTGCTGTGCCAGCAGTGGCGCGAGCAGCCACGCCAGGACTGGGCGCAACGCTTCGCGCACTATGCGCGGCGGCGCCGCGCGCACTGGACCTACTACAGCCAGGCCAGCCGCGCGCTCACGCCGCTGTTCCAGTCGGCCGAGCCGGTGCTGCCCTGGCTGCGCGACCGCCTGTTCGGCCCGCTCGGGCGCCTGGGCTGGGTGCATGGCCAGAACGTGGCCACGCTGGCGGGGCTGAAGACCGGCTGGCTGTTCGGCCGCCTGGAGCTGGGCGCCAACCCCTGGGCCGGCTGATTTGCCGAATTACTGAGGGCGCTGCAGGCTTTCGAGCTGGCCGAGGTTCACCGCATCGAAGGCCTTGCGCAGGGCGGCGGCATCCACGTGGCGACCCTGGGCCTCGACGACGATGCCGTTGGCCAGCACCATGCTGATTTCGCCGCTCGAACCGTCCTTGTGGAACTGCTCGCGCACGGTGTGCTTGCCGCGCTTGAAGACCTTCTCGATCTCGGTCTCGGTCTCGCGGTCCACCGTCATCTGGGCCCAACCGGCCACTGCGGCCAGGCCGGCCATCCCGCCGGAGTCGACGATGCGCAGCTCGATCTCGCGATCCTCGGCCCGATAGGTGGCTTCGGCGCTGGCCATGCCGATGCCCACCGCCGCACCGCTCTGCGCTTCCACGGCCACGCGCGGCAGGCTGTTCAGGCTTTCGGGCAGCAGGGCCTTGAGGCTGGCCGGATCCACCGGCTTGCCGCCGCCGGCCGCGCCCATCATGGCGCCCAGGGCCTTGGCCGCGGCGTCGGCGTCACCGACCTTCTCGGCCGCTTCCATCTGCTTGCCGGCCTTTTCCATCTTCTCGGCCATTTCCTCCAGCTTGGCCGTGTCCACGCTGACCGAACCTTCGGGCGTCTTCAACGTGACGCCGCGGCCACCCCAGTGCGGCGAGGGCAGCACGGCGGCGCTGATGGCGCCCAGCACGATGCCGGCCACCAGGCTGGCAATGGCCACCACGGCGGTGTAGGCGATCGACTTCTCGGCCGGGTTGCGCATCAGCACCGGCAGGCCGGTGTAGAAGAGGTAGATCGAGTACAGCGCCGCCAGCAGGCCCAGGACGGACAGCGAAGGCAGCAAGCTGAAGATGCCGCCCAGGAAGGCGGCGGTGCAGCCATAGGCCACGAGCTTCAGCGCGGCCAGGAAATTGCGCGTGCCGCCGAAGGTGGGCGCCAGCGCATCCACCAGCAGGGCCACCAGGTACACCATGGCCAGGCTCAGGCCATAGCCGATGACGCCCTGCAGCAGGCCGGTGAGCAGCGGCACGCGGTAGCTGAAGCCCAGCGCCCCTACGCCCAGCACCGAAAGGCCGATGAAGCTGGCCAGCGCCGGAATGGCCGCCAGGATCAGCACCCAGTTCTTGTAGATCGAAGCCACGCTGGCGGGCTCGGCGGCAATGGCGGGCCAAGTGTCCTTGGGCTTGAGCAGCAGATCCTGGACGCGTTGGATGAGGTTCATGCGGGTTTCCAGTGGGCGGGGTTGGAGGGGGTGCGACGCGCGAAACCGCGCATTCTGGGTGCTGGGGGCGGGCCTGCCGGAACGCATGTTCCGCGCCGCCCCGGGCCGCGGATCATCACCCGCCTGGCAGGTGGCGGCGTTGCAGCGCCTGCAACTGCCCGCTTGAACGCAGGGTGCTCAGGCCGCGGTTGAGCAGGTCGCGCAGCGCCTCGCCCTGCGGGTGCTGGCGCGAAACCATCATGTGGAACTCGCCCGGCGGCAGCTCGGGCACCTGCGCATGGCCCAGCTCGGGGTCGGCCAGCAGGTCCTTGCCGGTGATGCGGTAGCCGGCCACGATCTCCAGCTTTTCCAGCCCGATGGTGCAGCGGCCCAGGTGCAGCTTGGCCACCACGGCGGCGAAGTCGCGCGCGCCGAAGTCGATCTTCTCGGCCGGCACCTTGTAGGCCTCGTAGTTGTAGCCGCGCACGCCGCACACCCGCTGGTTCGCCAGATCGGCCAGATGCGCGATCGGCAGGCCCTGCGGGAAGTGCCGGCGGGAAAAGAAGTAGCTGTGCGTGGTGCGGTAGTAGGGCTGCGTGAGCCAGAAGCGGGCGTCGCGTTCCTGGCTGTAGCTGGCGTTCAGCGCCATCAGATAGCGGCCGCTCTCCACCTCGCGCTGGCAGCGTGCCCAGGGCAACAGCTCCAGGCGCAGCCGGATGCCGGCCTGGCCGAGGATCTGCTGCAGCACCTCCACCGAGAAGCCGCCCAGCTCGCTGCTGGGTTTGCCTTGGGCATCGCGCAGGTAATGCGTGAAGGGCGGCCATTCGGCGCCGTCGTCGCAGGCCAGCACTTCCTGCAGATCGAGCGCCGCGGCCGGAGCGGCCAGGGCCAGCAGCACGAGGGGGGCGCAACGCGTGGGCATGGGCAGAGCGTAGCCGCTGGCGGCGCCGGCTCTGCTACCTTTGCACGCGCCGGCGCCTTCCGCGCGGGCAGGGAGGCCAAAAGATGGTGGTGATGCAACGCGATCTGGATCGCTCCGTGCAGCGCACGCTGTGCAGGGTCCTGCTGCTGCTGGCCGGCGCACTGGTGCTGAGTTGCGCGACGCTGGTGTTCAGTACGCACCGGCTCGGCAACAGCCTGCAGACCCTGGTGGCGGACCGCGTGCGGCCGCTCAGTGACCTGCATGCCGTCAGCCAGGTGCTGAATGTGGAGCTGCCGCGCGTGATCGACCCGGAGCGCCCCTCGGAAGGGCGCGCCGCGGCGGTGGCGCAGGCCTTCGAGCGCCTGCAGCGTCCCTGGGCGGCCTACCAGGCCACCTGGCTGACGCCCGAGGAAACCGAGCTGATGCGCGACGCCCAGCGCCGCCTGACCGAGCTGCAGCGCCTGCTGGACGCCGCGCCCGCCGCCGCCGAGCGCTATGCGCGCGCCCTGCAGCCTCTGAACCAGACCCTGGCGGCACTGATGCATCTGCAGGTGCAGGTGGCCGAGCAGGAGCTGCAGCAGGGCCGGCAACTGGGCGCCACGGCCAAGGCCCTGGGCCTGGGGCTGAGCCTGCTGGGCCTGCTGCTGTGCGCCTACGCGCTGCAGCAGCTGCGCCAGCGCGTGCTGCAGCCCCTGCGCGTGGTGGCCGATGCCGTGGCCACGCTGGCCGCAGGTGAACGCACGGACAGCCCCGAGCTCAAGGCACTGAGCGGCGATTTCGCCGAGGTGGGCGAACAGCTGCAGCGTCTGCGTCGCAGCCTTGGAACACCGGGCTCCACGGTCTGATCAAGCGCCTGGCTGGGCTTTCGGCCCGCTGTTTGCTGCGGCGGTTTGGCTCAGGGAATCAACACCGTCGAACCGGTGGTGGCGCGTGCCTCCAGCTCTCGATGCGCATCCGCCACCTCATTCAGCGGCCGCACCCGGCCCACCGGCGCGCGCACCGCGCCGTTGGCCAGCACCTCGAAGAGTTCGTCCGCCATCGCCTGGGTGGATTCGCGCGAGCTCAGGTGCGTGAACAGGGTGGCGCGCGTCAGGTAGAGCGAGCCCTTGGCGGCCAGCATGCCGGGCGCAATGGGCGCCACCGGCCCGCTGGCGTTGCCGAAGCAGGCCATCAGACCGAAGGGGCGCAGGCAGTCGAGCGAGCGCTCGAAGGTGTCCTGGCCGACCGAGTCGTACACCACCTTGACGCCGCGGCCCTCGGTGATGACCTTGACGCGGGCGACGAAGTCCTCGCGCCGGTAGTTGATGGCGTGCGCGGCGCCGTGGTCCAGCGCGAGCTGGCATTTCTCGTCCGAGCCCGCGGTGGCGATCAGCTTCAGGCCCAGGTGCTTCGCCCATTGGCAGGCGATCAGGCCTACGCCCCCGGCGGCGGCATGCCAGAGCAGGAAGTCGCCCGCCTGCAGGCCCTGCACGGGCAGGGTCTTGCGCAGCAGGTACTGCACCGTCAGGCCCTTGAGCATGCTGGCGGCGGCCTCCTCGAAGGTGATCGCCTCGGGCAGGCGGCAGACGTTCTGGGCCGGCATCAGGCGTACATCGGCATAAGCGCCGGGCGGGTTGCTGGCATAGGCCGCGCGGTCGCCCGGCTGCAGATGGGTGACCCCTTCGCCCACCGCCTCGACGAGGCCGGCCGCCTCCATGCCCAGCGCATGCGGCAGGGGCAAGGGGTAGAGGCCGGTGCGGTGGTAGACGTCGATGAAGTTCAGTCCGATGGCGCGGTGGCGGATGCGCACTTCACCCGGCCCCGGCGCGCCCAGGCCGCGTTCCACGCGCTGCAGGGCCTCGGGGCCGCCGGGAGCGGTGATCTGGTAGGCGTATGACATTCAGACCGTCCTTTCGTCCAGGCTCTGATCCAGGTGCTCCGTCAGGCCCATGGCCTCGACCCACCAACGCTGCTGGCGCCAGACAAACCAGTTCAGCGCCGCATTGCCGAGTGTGACGCGGCGCGGGGCGTCGAAGTCGCCGTCGCTGGCCAGGCGGTGCACTAGGTCCAGCACGCCGCCATGGCTGACGGCCAGCACGGTCTGCCCGCCATGGGCCTGCACCAGATCGGCCAGCCAGGCCTCGACGCGAGCGCGGAACTGCGCCAGGGTTTCGCCGCCGGGCGGCGCGTAGCTGGGGCGGCGCTGCTGCATCAGCCGCGCGAGCTCGGGATGCCGCTGTTCAATCTCCGGCTTCAGCAGGCCCTGCAACTCACCCAGATGGCGCTCGCGCAGGCGTTCGTCCAACTGCAGGGCGTGTCCGTGGGGCTGCGCCAGCGCTTCGGCAGTGGCGCGGGCGCGTTGCAGGGGCGAGCTGTAGATCGCATCAAAGCGCTCACCAGCGAGCTCCTGCGCGGCTGCCAGGGCCTGCACCCGGCCCTCGGCGTTCAGGGGCACATCGGTCCAGCCCTGCAAGCGCTGCGCGCGGTTCCAGTCGGTCTCGCCATGGCGCACCAGGCACAGTCTCAAAGGCTTCTCGCCCATCGCTTCAATCCCCAGGTGGCCGCCGCCACCAACACCAGCACACCCACCACAAAGGCCCAGCCGGCACCGCTGGGGTGCTGGAGCTGCGCCAGGATCTGCGGCGCCAGCCAGGCCGTCATGCCTGCCATGGGCAGCATGCCCAGCACATTGCCGAGCAGGAAGGGCGCCCAGGCCACCCGCGTGGCGCCCAGCACCAGATTGACCACCGCAAACGGCGCCGCCGGCACCAGGCGCACAGCCACCACGGCCAGCAGGCCGCGCCGCGCCACCAGGGCGTTGAGCGCCTGCACGCGCGGGCCGGCCAGTTGTTCCACCGCGCGCTGGCCCAGCCAGCGGCCGAGCGCGAAGCTGGGTGCGGCGATCAGGCTGCCGCCCGCCAGGCTGAACAGCAGGCCGGGCAGCGGCCCCAGCGCCAGCACGGCCAGCAGCACCAGCAGCGAGAGCGGCACTGCCAGGCAGCCGGCCAGCACGAACAGGGCCAGCAGCACGCCGTGTCCCATGTCGGCCGCCAGGGCCTGGGCCTGGGCCACCAGACGCAGCGGATCGAGCCATGCGCGCGCCGGGCTGAACTGCCAGGCCAGCGCCAGCGCCAGCAGGGCGATCAGCAGGGTGGCGAGGGCAACAAGACGGCGGTGGTGGGAAGGGGACGGGCTCAAGCAGCGGGCGGGGGCAGGGCGCGGAGCAGGCATTGTGCAAGCCCCCCCACCCGGCCCGGCTCGAAGATCGAGCCGTGCAGGCCTTCCACCTCCTGCACGCGCAGGCTGCCGCTGAGGCTGCGCTGCCAGGGCCCGAACAGCCAGCGCTGCCAGCGCGCCAGGCCGCTGGTGCGGATCAGCAGCACCTCGCCGGGGTAGGGCGCGAGCCGGTAGTCCTTCAGGGCCAGCACCTGGCCCACCAGACCAGCGTCGTTGAACATGGCGCCCAGGCGGCGGCCGTTCATCGTCAGTTCCTGCAGCCACAGTCGGCGCGTGGCCCAGCCCATGGCCTTCCACAACCAGCCCTGGCGGAACAGCCAGCGCGGGAAGACGGAGTCGATCAGCACCACCGACTGCACGGCCACGCCCAGCTCGCGCAGCCGCCGCGCGGTCTCCAGCGCCGCCACGCCGCCCACCGAGAAGCCGGCCAGGCGCACCGGCCGGCCGCCGGCCTGGGCGGCGATGTGCTGGGCATAGGCCTCGGCCAGATCGGCCATGCTGTGCAGCGGCAGCTGGCGCGGCGGCTGCAGCATCTGCACGTTCAGCTGGGGCGCCAGGGCCCGGGCCAGGGTTTGGAAGCGCAGCAGGTCACCATGACCGCTGGCGGCCAGGTAGAGCGTGTCGGCCTCGGGCTCATCGGCGTGCGAAAGCGCCAGCGCCAGCTGGGTCTCGCTGGGTGCGGCGGCGGCGCGCAGCGCGGGGTCGCCGGCCAGCATCAGCGCCTGCGCCAGGGCGGCGACGCTGGGGGCCTGGGCCAGCATCTGCAGCGTGGGGTGCAGGCCGGTGCGCTTCTCGATGGCCAACAGCAGGTCCAGCGCGGCGAGCGAATCGCCGCCGTACTCGAAGAAGTCGTCGTCCAGGCCGAGCTCGGGGTCCTGCAGGGCCTGGCGCATCAGCTCCAGCAGGGCCTGCTCCAGCGGGCTGGCGGGCGCGCGGTGGTGGTGGGCGCGTGGCGCCTCGGCCTGGGGCAGGGCCTTCAGGTCCACCTTGGCGCTGCCGGGCAGCAGGGGCAGGGCGGGCAGCAGGCTCCAGTGGGTGGGCTGCATGTAGTCGGGCAGCGCGGTGCGCAGGCCCAGCTGCAGGGCGTGCAGGTCCAGCTCGGCCGGGCTCAGCCAGGCCTGCAGGGCGCGCCGGCCGCCCACTTCGACGGGCTGCACGCAGGCCTCGCGCACGCCGGGCAGGCTCAGCAGCGCGGTCTCAACCTCGGCCAGCTCGATGCGGTAGCCGCGCAGCTTGACCTGGCGATCCGCGCGACCGGCGAACTGCAGCCGGCCCTCGCCGTCCCACCAGGCGCGGTCGCCGCTGCGGTACATGCGCCCGCCGGGCACGAAGGGGTCGGACGCGAAGGCGGCGGCGTCCAGTTCGGGGCGGTGCAGATAGCCATCGGCCAGGGTGCGGCCGCCAATCCATAGATCACCCACGGCGCCGAAGGGCAGGGGCTGGCGCTGCGCGTCCAGCACGTAGAGCCGGGTGTCGTCCACCGGCGCGCCGATGGGCAGCACGGTGGCGGGGTCGTCGGGCCGGCAGGCCCAGGCGCTGGCAAAGATGCAGGCCTCGGTGGGCCCGTAGACGTTCCAGAGCTGGGCGCGCGTGAGTCGCAGCCAGCGCTCGGCCAGCGTGGGCGCCAGCACCTCACCACCGCAACAGGCCACGCGCAGCCGGATGCGCGCGCGCTCGGCCTCGGGCAGGGCCTCCAGGCCATCGAGCAGGCGCTGCAGCGTGGTGGGCACCAGGGCCGAGAGGGTGCAGCCGTGGCGGGCGGCGAAGGCGGCCCAGGTCTCGGGCGCCTGCCGGCCCGGCGGCGGCAGCGCCACCGAGCCGCCGTGGATCAGCGGCAGCAGCAGCTCGATCAGCGCCGGGTCAAAGCCGGGCTGCGTGCCCTGCAGGCTGCGGTCGGCCGGGGTGATGTCCCACACGCGCGAAAGCCAGGCCAGGCGCCTTGCCAGCGCGCCATGGCTCACCGCCACGCCCTTGGGCCAGCCGCTGCTGCCGCTGGTGAAGAGCACGTAGGCCAGTTGCGCTTCCTGCGGCAAGGGCGGCAGCGTGCCTTCGTCGCCCTGCGCGGGCAGCTGCAGCATGGGCAGGCCGAAGCCGCTCCAGCGCGGCTCGGGCGGCGCCATCAGCAGGCGCACCTCCGCGTCGTCCAGGATCTGCTGCAGGCGTGCGTCCGGGCAGTCCGGGTCCAGCGGCAGGAAGGCCGCGCCGGCACGCGCCACGGCCAGCAGGGCCAGCACCAGCTCGGGCGAGCGGGGCAGCGCCAGCGCCACCCGGTCGCCCGGCTGCACGCCCTGCTGCACCAGCCTGCCGGCGAGCTTGCGCACTTGGGCGGCCAGTTCGCCATAGCTGCGCGCACCGCCGTCCCACACCAGGGCCAGGCTGAGGGGGTGCAGGGCGGCCTGCTCACAAAAGCGCTGGATGAAGCTGGGGGCGGGGTCCAGGCTGGCGAGGTCGCGGTGCGGGCCTTCGATCAGGGCACGCCGCTCGGCGGCGTCCAGCAGCGGCAGTTCACCCACTGGGCGCTGCGGCTCCGCGGCCAGGCGCTCGAACAGGCCGCGCAGGCGCCGCGCCAGCAGGTCCAGCTCGCGCGGTTCCAGGTGGGCGCGGCTGCCTTCGAACACCAGTTCGATGTCGCGCGAGGCGCCGAAATCGCACACCGTGAGCGAGAGCGGGTAGCGCGCGAAGCCGGCAAAGCGCTGGCGCGCCGCCACCAGCAGGGCTGCGCCGTAGCGCAGGTCGTAGTCCTGGCGCTCGAAGCTGAGCAGCAGGTCGAAGGGGGCGTCGCGGCCGGCGCGCATCAGCTGCAGATCGCGCGCCAGCGCGCTCAAGGGGTAGCGGGTGTGGCGCATGGCCCGGCGCAGTTGCCGGCCCACGGTGGCCATCAACTCCAAGCCGTTCTGCGTCGGGTCCACCGGGATGCGCAGCGGCAGCACGCCCACGTACATGCCGATGGCGGCGCGGTGCGCGCGGCCGCTGCGGTTCAGGGCGGGCACACCGATCACCACCTCGCTGAGGCCCTGTACCCGCGCGAAGTACAGCGCCAGGGCGGCGGCCACCAGGGCGAACTCGGTCTGCGCCACCGGTGCCGCCGCCGCCCCCCAAGCCGTGTACTGGCTGCGCGGCAGCAGCGCATGGTGCAGCAGGGCGGCCGGGGGCAGGGGGCTGCTGGCGTCGTGCTGGCGGCGCGGCAGCAGCACCGGCGGGGCTTCGGGCAATTCGCTGCGCCAGAAGGCGGCATCGGCCGCCCAGTCCGGCCCCTGGCGGTAGCTGGCGCTGCCCTCGATCTGCTCGCGGTAGACCTCGCCATCGGCCGGCGGCGCGGCTTCCTCATGCACCAGCGCGGTGTACAGCTCGCCCCAGCGGCGCAGGAATTGCGCGGTGGCCGCGCCATCCATGATCAGGTGGTGCGAAAGCAGCAGGATGCCGAGCAGCTCCGGGTGCGCCGGGAAGCGCATCAGGTCCACCCGCCAGGGCGGGGCGCTGCCCAGCGGGCAGGGCTGCGCGGTGGCGGCGATCCAGGCCTGGTGCAAGGCCTCTTCGGGCGGCAGACCGGGTGGGGCTGGCAGCTCGCGCAGCACCGGCTCGAAGACCGGCAGCAGCAGTTGCTCCTCGCGGCTGGGGTGCGGTACCAGGCGCAGCGCCAGTTGTTCGGCCGCCAGCTGCTGCAGCGCCTGCTGCAGGCGCGGCAGTTCGATGCGGCCGCGCAGCATGGTCGTGCCACCCACCCACAGATGCGGGCTGGCCGGCCAGGCGCGCTGGTCCAACCAGACTTCCTGCTGGGCCTGGCTGAGGGGCAGGGTCTGGGGTTCGCTGCGGCTCACTCGAAGATGCGGCTCAGGTCCCAGCGGGCGATCTCGGCGCGGGCGTACTCGTAGCCGCGCTGCACCACTTCTTCGGCGCGCTTGTAGGCCATCAGCGAAAAGTCCGAGACCGGCGGCTCCAGGTAGAAATCGGACAGACCGATGGTCTTGCCGCGCTGCGTCAACCCGCCCATATGGCCGGCGCGGTAGAGGATCTCGCCGATGCCGGGCAGGGGCTGGCCATTGCACTTGAGCCCGCGCAGCTTGGCCCAGGGCGAGAGCCGGTCGACATCCTCGGCCACGCTCAGGGGTTCGCGCACGTCCACGTCAATGGCGATCACCGTGCCATTGCCGCGCCGGCGCTCCAGCGGCGTGCCCAGGCGCTGGCGCATCGCCTCCACCGGCACGTTGTCGAGGATGGCGCCATCCACCAGCAGATCGCCGTTGTAGAGCACCGGCGGCAGCAGGCCGGCCGGGCTGTTGCTGGCCAGCACGGCGCGCCACAGCGGGCCCTGCTCCAGCACCGTGGTGCAGGCGCGGCTGAGGTTGCAGGCGGCGGTGAAGAAGGGCAGCCAGAGGGCGTCCACCTGCGCCTCGGCATTGCCCAGCTGGCACATGTGCTTCAGGTCGCGCTCCATGCGCCGGCCGCTGAGCAGCGAGACCACCGGCAGCGTGGGCCGCTCGCCACCGGCGGCGAACTCGACGATGCGCTCGCGGATCTCGCTCAGCGAATGGCCGAGCACGTATTGCGAGCCGATCAGCGCGCCCATGCTGTTGCCGCCCACCAGGTCGATCGGGATGCCGGCCTCGCCGAGCGCCTGGATGACGCCCAGATGCGCAAAGCCGCGCGCGCCGCCGCCGCCCAGCACCACCCCGACGGCGCGGCCGGTCAGGAAGCGCGCCAGGCGCTCGGCGTCGCCGCGCTGGCCGCGGCGCATCAGCAGCACGCGCTCGATGGCGCTGCGCTCCTTGCGCCAAGGGGCGGGCGGGCTGGGGCGCACCGTATCGGGCCCATGCAGCAGCACCAGGTGCTGGCGCTTGAACTCGAAGCCCGGTTCTTCGCGCAGCCGGCGCTCGAAGGCGCTGGGCAGCGGGCTTTGGGTGGGGCTGGAGACGAACACCACCTGGTCGGCCTGGCGCAGCGCAAAGCGTGTCCAGGCGCTGGGCTGGGGCTCGGCGCGGATCAGCAGCACCTCGGCCTCGGTTTCCAGCTGCTCGATGCGCTGCTGGGCATGCAGCAGGTCGAAGCTGGTGTCGCCAGGTTCAAGCAGGCGGCCGCTGCCGCCCAGCACCGCCAACAGCTCCTGCGCCAGCGCCTGGGCCTCGTCACCCAAGTGCAAGGGCACCACGGCCACGCATTGCGCGCGGCGGCGTTCCTGCAGCTGCTGGATGTGGCGCAGGTAATGGAACAGGGCCTGCGAGAACAGGTGGTTGAAGGCGATCGGCTCGGCGCGCAGCAGGGCCTCGAAGCCGGCGCGGTCCAGCCGGGCGATGTGCGAATCGCGCAGCGCGATCAGGTTGGCCGGGCGCGGCTGGCCCAGCATCAGCCCGGCCTCACCCTGGCTTTCCCCGGGGCAGAGCTCGTTGTAGAGCAGCAGATTGCCGCGCGCATCGACACGGGTGACGCGCAGCCGGCCGGTCAGCACGATCACCAGGCTGTCCGAGGCCTCGCCCTCGCGGAACACATGGCTGCCGGCCTCCACGGCCTCGACCCGCAACTGGCCCACCAGCAGCTCCAGATGTGCAGGCGCCAGCGCGCCGAACAGCTTGCTGGCCAGCAGCACCGAGTGCACTTGATCGGAAAGCGGGGCGGTGGGGCTCATCGTGGCAGCGGATTGCCGCTACGGTGACACAGATTGGTCCTGCCGCGCCCCGGGGCGCACCCTCAGTTGCGCAGGGCCAGCGCCGCCTCGCGCACCAGGGCGGAGCCCTTGTAGATCAGCCCGGTGTAGATCTGCACCAAGTCGGCGCCCGCGGCGCGCTTGGACTGGGCATCCGCCCCGCTCAGCACCCCGCCCACGCCGATGATGGGGTAGCCGGCCCCCAGCGCGGCGCGCAGCTGGGCGATGACGCGGTTGCTGGCTGCCAGCACCGGCGCGCCGGAAAGCCCGCCGGCCTCGGCCGCATGGAGGTGGCCCTGCACCGCATCGCGCGCCAGGGTGGTGTTGGTGGCGATGACGCCATCCACGCCGCAGTCCTTCAGGGTCTGGGCGATCACCTGCACCTGGCTGTCTTCCAGATCGGGGGCGATCTTGACGAACAGCGGCACCTTGCGGCCCAGGCGGCGCGCCAGTCCCTCGCGCCGGGCCATCAGCTGGTCCAGCAGGGCCTTCAGGGCTTCGTCGCTCTGCAGGCTGCGCAGATTGGCGGTGTTGGGGCTGGAGATGTTGACCGTGACGTAATCGGCATGGGGGTACACGCCCTCCAGGCCCTTGAGGTAGTCGCTGGCGGCGTCTTCGATGGCCGTGGCGGCGTTCTTGCCGATGTTCAGACCCAGGATGCCGCCCTGCGCCCGAAAGCGCGTGCTGCGCTGCACATTGGCCAGGAAGGACTCCAGGCCTTCGTTGTTGAAGCCCAGGCGATTGATCAGGGCGTTGTGCTCGGGCAGGCGGAACATGCGCGGCTTGGGGTTGCCGCTCTGCCCCTTGGGGGTGACGGTGCCTACCTCGATAAAGCCGAAGCCCATCGCGCCCAGGCCGTCTATGGCGCGGCCATTCTTGTCCAGGCCGGCGGCCAGGCCCACGCGGTTGGGGAAGCGCAGGCCGGCCAGGGTCACCGGGTCATCCACCCGGGTCTGCGCCCAGGCACATTCCAGCGGCGTGTGCTGGAAGCGCTCCAGATTGGCCAGCGTCAGCTCGTGGGCGTGTTCCGGGTCCAGGGCAAACAGGGCGGGACGGGCGAGGGCGTAGGGGATCAGCGACATCAGAGGGAAGGCCTGGGCAACAATCGGCCGGATTCTCTCTTGCAGCCTCCATGAAGAACCTCGACAACCCCGTGCGCGACCTCGAAGCCGGCTCGATTGATGCCACCGTCGACGCCACCCGCACCGACGACACGCGCATCCGCGCCGTGCGCCCCCTCATCAGCCCGGCCCTGTTGCTGGACGAACTGCCGGTGCGCGAAGGCGAGCTGAATCTGGTGGAGCGCACCCGCGCCGACATCGGCCGCGTGCTGCGCGGCGAGGACGATCGCCTGATCGCCATCGTCGGCCCCTGCAGCATCCATGACCACGACCAGGCGCTGGATTACGCCCGCCTGCTCAAGCGCTGCGCCGACGAGATGGCGGGCGAACTGGTGGTGGTGATGCGGGTCTACTTCGAAAAGCCCCGCACCACCGTGGGCTGGAAGGGCTACATCAATGACCCGCTGCTGGATGGCAGCTTCCGCATGAACGAAGGCCTGCGCCTGGCGCGCCGTCTGCTGCTGGATGTGACGGCGCTGGGCCTGCCTGCCGGCACCGAGTTCCTGGACCTGCTCTCGCCGCAGTACATCGCCGACCTGATCGCCTGGGGGGCGATTGGGGCGCGCACCACGGAGAGCCAGAGCCACCGCCAGCTGGCCAGCGGCCTGAGCTGCCCGGTCGGCTTCAAGAACGGCACCGATGGCAGCGTCAAGATCGCCGCCGACGCCGTGCTGGCCGCCAAGAGCGGTCACGCCTTCATGGGCATGACCAAGATGGGGGCCGCGGCCATCTTCGAAACCCGTGGCAACGACGACTGCCACCTGATCCTGCGCGGCGGCAAGACGCCGAACTACGACGCTGCCAGCATCGAGGCCGCCTGCCAGGTGCTGGCCGCTTCCGGGGTGCGCCAGAGCGTGATGGTGGACTGCAGCCACGGCAACAGCAGCAAGCAGTACGAACGCCAGATCGAGGTGGGCCGCGACGTGGCCCGCCAGATCGGTGCGGGCGAGCGGCGCATCTGCGGCGTGATGATCGAGAGCCATCTGCAGCCCGGCCGCCAGGATCATGTGGAAGGCCAGCCCAAGACCAGCCTCAAGCCCGGCGTCTCCATCACCGACGCCTGCCTGGGTTGGGCCCAGACCGAACCCCTGCTGCGCGAACTCGCTGCAGCCGTGAAGGCGCGCCGCGCCGCCGCTTGAGCACCATCCGGCAGCTCACGGCGGCCGATCTGCCGGCCCTGCTGCGCACCCAGGCCGCCTGCTACGGAGCGGGCTTCAACGAGCCCGAGGCCGTGTTCGCCCAGCGCCTGCAGCAAAGCCCGCAGAGCGCCTGGTGCGTGGACGATGCGGCGCGACCCGGCGAACTGGCGGCCTACCTGCTGGGCTACCCGAGCCGCATCGGTCAGATCACAGCTCTGCACGGAAGCTTCGAGCCGGTGGCTCAGCCCGACTGCCTCTACCTGCACGATCTGGCGGTGTCACCGACTTGCCAAGGCCAGGCCCTGGGCCTGCGGCTGGTGCAGCACGCCTGGGGCCAGGCGACGCAGCTCTGGGGTCTGCGCCGGTCGGCCCTGGTGGCGGTGCAGGGCTCGCTGCCGTTCTGGCAGCGGCTGGGTTACGAAGTTTTGGAGCTGCGTGAACCCGAGCACCTGAGCCTGCTGGCCGCTTACGGCGCTGAGGCCCGCTACTGCGTTCGGCAGCCGGCTTGAAAAGACAAAGGGCCTGGTCGATGACCAGGCCCTTTGCAGGATCTTGTGGTGGAGAGGAGGAGGATCGGCATTGCGAAAACATAGCCGATCCCTAGCATTAATGCATATTAAAAAATAGAAAAGTGGCATCAATGACTCTATCTGACGAGAATCCACCTTGATGGTGGCGACACAATGCTGGCGCCAAGCCTACCGTTAGCCTGGTTCGTTCAGGACGCAGAAAATGATGTCGCCGACCCGATGACCGTCGCACCTGAGATCAGTGCCCCACCGGCAGGGGGTGCGCAGTCACACAAAGTGCTGGCAGCACTCATGCCGTCCAGGGCCGACGCGTGGCGCGCCGCTCGAGAGAGCCGTGAGGCGCTCCGCCTTGTGGATCGGTGGCTCGGGCTTGAGTTGGCTCTTCTTCTTGATCGCGGACCTCCTGCGATCGCAGTGGCACCGAGCCGGCTGGCGGACTACCCGCTGGCAGACCTGCTCGGAACCCAAGCGCCGGATGTCACCATGACCGCGCATCAAGAGTTGCGCGCGGTTTGCATCGCCGGCATGGCCCTCAACTTGGACCAGTCTGCCCTGATAGCCCGGGTATCAGACGGCGCACGAAAGATTGCCACCGCCGCAGGCTGGGCCAAGCTGATCCATCGGCAGGTCGGTAAGGCGGAGTTGGTTCCGCTGCTGGCCCACATCACTGAGCATGTCGGCCGGTTGGATGAAACCCGCGGAGATCTGAACAATCCGCAGCGAGCCTGGCTTTCGGACCTCAAGCGCCTGTGCGCTTTGATTGAACAGGCGGTTCAAGCGACTCGTCCTTCGTCCCCGCGCCCTCAACCGGCCCGGCCAATGCCTCCGGACATTCAGCCGGACGATGAGTCCGAGCCGTCCTTGGTCTTCTTTTTTGAAGATGAGGATGCCGATGAAGGTAAGCATGAAGATGACACTGGCGACGAGACAGACGGTGCCGAACTGTCGGGCGGCGGCCCGCCGGACCCTGAGGCTCCAAGAAGCCGTCCTCTTGCACGTCCCAAGAAGCCCGGCGACCTCGAGACAAGCCAAGGCGGGGAAGCCCGGCGCGCCAGGACCGGGTTTTTCTCTGCCCGGGAGAACCAACAGCTCGTTTGGGACAACTCGCGCTTATCACCTGAAGACGCAAGGGCCCTGATCACCCACCTGGAAGGTCTCCTTCGCGACCCGAGCGCTGGGCAGCGCAATCAAGCAGGGCTTCTGGCCCTCGCCATGTCCACAGGGTCGCTCACGGAAGACGTCGCTGCGCTGTCACGTCTTCCTCAATCGGATCAAACCTGGTTGGGCGAACGGTGCGTTTGGCGGTACGTGGCGCCCCAACGATCATCTTGGCAACCCACAGAAGCGCTGCGCGGTCGGCTCCGAACCTCAGCGCGTCATGTACCCCTGGCCCTGCCGGCCAGCGTGGTCGGTTGGCTCAATGAAGTGCTGCCAGTCGGTGATGAGCGCCAACTATGCGGCGCACTGAATCTCGACGTGCAGGACATTCTGCGCACTGTCAGGGAGTTGCTGGCCCAGTTGAGGGCAAGTTCAGGAGGGCAGCAGACCCTCTCAAGGGTCGAAACTTGGCTGCCGGTCGCGTTGAGCCAGGGGCATGAAGGGCGGGCGCCAGACCATGTACCTGCCTACTTGCTGTGCGCAGTAATGGACGCGCAGCATTGCCCAGCTGCCTATTACCGGGCTTATCCGCTTGACCAGCTGGCTAAACATCACCACGAGGTCATGCAGCTCCATGGCTGGCCTGTCGAGACCCCGGCACCAATGAACCAGGATGCCTGGATCGGCACGGCGCTCAATCCGAAAGCAGGCGAACTCCGCAATGACCTGCGGGCGCTTCGTTCGTGGGCGCAAGGCGTCGCTTCAAACGCCGCTTTGCCGCTGCATGAGCGGCACAACGCGCGAGAGGTGGCCGAGGTTCTGTCTCTGTTGCTTTTGCATGGCTTGCGTCCCGTTTCGGACCCCTTCGAATCGCTGGAGCTCCTTGACACGAAGCGACGCCTGCTGCTGGTCGATGACAAGTTTCAGTCGGAAGCCCGTGCGCATCGGCTGATTCCGCAGAGCAGCTTCGGCTGCGCTTGTGTCGAAGCACACATCGAGCATGTCCGCCGTTTGATCGCAGAGCTCATGCCGAAGGCTCCGCAAACCGCCCAAAGGCTGCGATGCATGCTGGAAAAGCCAGAGTGGCGCGCAGCTCCCTTTCGGTTTCTTCTAGATGAGAACTTCGGCATCGTCCCCATCACGCGTCGCGCCATGGCGCAGCATCTTGGCGAGCGCTGGCCATGGCCGTTCAATGTTGGGCGTCATGCGGGGTCGATCGAGATGCTGGGCCGCGGCGTCGAGGACCGGGCACTGCAGAGCTTTTTCGGCCACACGATGCTCGGTCACCAGAACCGCAGTACCTGGTCGCCACTGAGTGACGAGCAGCTGTATGCAACGTTGCGAGCGGCCCTGGACGACTGGGCGCAGGACCTTGACCTGATGGTCATGCCCAGCTTCCTTGCTCCGCCGTTGTCACAGGTACGGATGCCGGCGCTGATTCCGCGGCCGAGCCCCATGCGCTTCGGTCATGAGCGTCGGGCCGATCAGCGCGCTGCCAAGCAATTGCGACTTCGCGAGGAAGTCGAGGAGTGGACCAAGGAAGAGCTGAAGGGGCGCCCACCGAGCAAGCTCACGCAGTCCGACATCAACGCACTCTTCGAACGCGTTAGGCGCGCGACAGCGAATGCCACATCCGGTGCCGCGTCGCTCCGGTTTGAGCTCATGCGCTCCCTTCTGGTCGACTGGATCGCTCAATACGAGTTGGTCGATCTGGAGCTGCCGGCAGTGGGGCTGAGCTTGCGTGATCACGCGCATGTTTGCCCTATGGATGGCCTCAGTGCGGCACGCTGGCTGGATGGTTTTGATGCGGCGTTGAACGGGTTCTGGGATGGGCAGCGGGCCGATTGGAAGCGGGGCGTCGAGGCCGCACAAGGAGTGGATGCAAACGCACTTCTCCTGAGCCTGTGCACGACCGCCCTGGTCATCGATCCAGAGCTCTGGCTGACATGGCTCAAGGCGCCCGCAGCTTTCAGAAAGAGCCAGGATCCAGAGGGCGTGCACTGGTTGCACCTGACCCTGCCCTCTGGCAACTTGCGGCAATACGCGGTCCCGCCAACCCTGGCCGCCTTGATGGATCGCGTCCCCGATTCGGCCTGGGGCGGGGTATCGATTGCCACGCTCGACGCTTCACTCGCGGCCATCTGCCGCTCCGTGCGGCTTCCGGACCCCGGCGGATTCTGGAAATTCCTGAGTCGTCTGCAGAGCGCGCTGGCGGTGGACTGCCCCGGGCTCGTTTTGGGCCAAGCAGATGGTTCGCACAAGAGCGTTTCGCCCACTTGGATGTACGTCGAACGCCTGGGCGGGGGAACCCCAACGCTGACCAGCCTCGCGGAGCACACCCAGCAGAAGGAGGAAAGAGCGGCGGCACTGCGCGAAAGCAGCGTGCGATGCGCATTCGACAGCACTGAAGTCGATCTGAACCTGGTGAAGGACTACCGAGCTGCCATGCGCAAGGCGATGGCCACCTTGGCACGCATCACTCCGTCAAAGTCCAAGCCAGGCCCCGGACAGGGAAATGCGCCGCACGCGACGGACAACGCGAGTGGCGAGTCCCGCGATACGGACGACGCCCAGGCCGGTCAGCCTGCTGCCACGGGGTCTCGCGCAAAGAGTCCACTTGAGCGCTGCTTGGCGCAGCTCGATGCGATAGCCGAGGGCCTTATTGCCAAGCCCGAGCTGCCCGCCATCTGTCGCCTGACTTTCGAATGGATTCGATACCTGGCGAGTGTCGAGTTCAAGGTCAATCAGCGCTACTCACCCAAAACGATCCGGAACTACTGGTTCTCTTGGGGGCTGCGCATGATTGAGGAAGCCTCAGACCTCGACCCGCGCCTGATGTTGTCGACCGAGTTGGAAGAGCTGTACAGCACCACCGTGGAGGAGGCAGTCCTCGATGACAAAACACACCTGTATGCGCCGGCGCGAAGTTTCCATCGCTGGCTGATGCATAGCGAAGGTGTGGCAGAAATTGACTGGTCGGAGTTCCGAGCGCTGGCCGGCGTCGATCACAAGTACATCAACGCCAACCTGATTGAACCCGACGAGTACAGGACTGCGCTCGGGCTGCTCTTGAACGACCGCTGGGTGGACAAGCGGCGGCGCATCATGCAAGCCGCCGTGCTGGTGATCCTGTACCGATTCGGGTTGCGCGTCGGAGAGGCGCTGGGCTTGCAGAACGGCGACCTCCACTTCAGCGAGTTCCTTGGCACTTGGTGCGTTCGGGTACGCGGCAATGGCTACCGCCGGCTCAAGACCAGTGCCGCGCGTCGGGTGGTGCCATGCCTTGAACGGATCGATGAGCAAGAGCAGGAGATCCTGCGCCACTGGGATCGCCACGTTGTGGGCGGTGCCAGTCAAGCCGTACGGCCGCCACTGTTTGCCCAGGCCGCATCGGGCCCCAACGCGCGCACCTTCGTGCCTCGCCAGTCGATCACCCGCCGCGTGGCCGAGGCACTGCGCTGCGCGACAGCTGATCCCCAGGTCCGGGTCCACCACCTTCGGCACAGTTGGGCGACTCGGATGCTGGCCCAAGTTGTGTCATTCGACTCAGCGGGGAGCGTTCAGCTTGACCAGGTGCTGGAGCGGGCGAACAGCCAGACCTGCGGGCAGTCGCTGCGGGCTTGGGGTGGTTCACTTCAACGGCTCTCGCTGGAGTTGGTAAACGAGCGGGACCCGTCCCGCCGGCTTGTCTGGGGTATTGCCGCCTTGCTGGGGCACGCTTCGCCCGCCACCACCCTCAACGTGTACGCGCATGCAGGACACCACTGGCTGCAGGAGTGGTGCAGACGGCACCGTTGGGAGTACTGGAGCGCGACTGATGACCTCTTGCTTGCTTGGTGCGGCAACAGGATCGTCAAGTCGTTGCAGAAGCAGCGGCAGCGCCTGGCGGCCCGGGGAGAGGTTTCGAATGACGTGCTGATCCGGTCCATTGCTCCCGAATGGAACATCGGCGGGCAACGCGTCGAGCGTCCGAACGAACTGGCGCCTCTGAGGCTGATCCCAGATGCAGACCGGCTGGCCTCCGTGCTGCGTGTGCTCCAGTTTGCCGTTCGAATGCATGACCCGCTGGCGCGCGGCGCTGCCGACGTTTTGATGGAAGAGGAGGCCTGGGTCGAGGCCATCATTGAGTCGACACGCCAGTGGACCGACACGCTTGTTGGAGAGCGTCGAGCGCGCGCCGGGGGGCTCTGGGTGGACCCGCCGCTGGAGCAGGCATTGGTCGGCGGGGAAGCAAACTGGAGTGCGCTCAAGGCGCTCGAGTCTTGGCCTGCAGATCGGTTGGCCGCCCTGCAACAGGCAATGGCAGAGCACCTTCATCTGGGGGCTCGGATGCTGGTCGTCAGAGACTTGCAGGACGCAGTGAAGATCACCCAATTGCTCAGAGACTGGGCCGGTGCAGGTCAAGTTGAGGTGCTGCTGCCGGCTGACACTGTCTCGGCTGAGCGGGTCGTACCCAAGGGTCCACTCGCTGCCGACAGAGAGCAAGCCAAAGCGCGGGCGCGTCGCATTTACAAGCACCCCAACTCAAGCCTGGCGCACCTGCTCTGTGAGGCGAGGAATTTGGGCTTGCCGGTCTGCCTGCACGCAAGGCTGCCGCTGGAGCAGAGCGACTGGCACATGCGCGGACGTGCTACCAGGCGATTGGCGATTCGAGTGCGCCGCGACGGAAAAGCTGCCGTCGGATCGGCAACAGACATGGCCGTGCTTGGCATGGTGACCGTCTGTGCCGCCCTGGCGCGAGAGCGGCTGGGTTTTTGAGAAGGTTCAGCGATCTTCTTTAGTCCCCTTGATCGCGGACTCCAAAGGCGGCAGCAGGTTGACTTCGGCGAGCTGGTTCCAGTGCTTTTCTAGGCGATGAAGAAGGTGCTGAAGGAAATTAGCTTCGGCGGTCCAGCTGCCGGCGTCCAGCCCATGAAAAGTGATCAGTTGCAGGGGCGCATGAATGCCACCGGACTCGTCTCCGGCGACCTCCAGCACCACCGGGCCGCCCTCGGCCAGTAGGCGCAGGTCAAGCTGCATCGCAGGTGTACCGGCAAACGAAACGAACAGTACACGTCCGCTCTTGAAGTCCCGCACTCGCATCACCGACTTGCGCTCCCTATCCAACAACACCGCAGTGAGATGCCATCTCGCCTCGCTCGCCACCGGGTTTTCGACAGACTGTTGGGGCTGGACAGGCCATAGCGCGGGCGATTCGCAATCTTGCCGAACGACGCCAACGCTGAGGTGGCCGCCGACAGCCCGCGCACCGGCGGCTGCAACCGCGTCGATCAAGGATGTGATGACGACGGCGCGTTCTTCCTGCTCCCTTTTTTTGGCTTCACTTAGCGCTCCTTCCGGTTCTGCCGCTGGCAGCTCAGCCGCACCAGCGCGCAGTTCAAGTTGGCGCAGAAGGTTTTCACCCAGTTGTGCGCCGCACGATTGCGCTAACTTCAGTTTCTCCTCAGAGACCAAACTCGCGTCTCGGAGGATGAACGCCAGGGAGCAACCCCTTGGGCGCGTTGCTATGACCGCCTGCAGGGAGTTCTTCTTCACGCCAGAAGCCCGCCTGATGAATCGCCTCATCTGAGGGCGGACGCGCCGCAGCACTTGAAGCGTTCGGGCGCTGAGTTCCCTGTCGGCCCAAGCAACCCCATCGGCTTCGATGACCTCCCTCGCGCCGACCGAAGGGGAAATGAGCGCCTGAAACAGCACCACAGCGTTGCCAGTGCTCGGTGGCCAGGGCGCATCACCATCGAGTCGGTATTGAGTTGGCTGCTGGTTGGGAATGCTCGTCGACATGAAATCCTCCATGTCGTTGATCATGTGGGCGCCTGAAAGCTGAACTGATGCGAGAGATTGCAGGCTTTTGCAGACTCTCGTGAGCCGATTCATGTCGCATGAACTGCGCACGCATTCCGTCTGACCGGATCCGTCGAGTGAACCCGGGGCGCTTCACAGCGCGCCTGGGCTGCTCAGGAGATCAACGCGCTGCCAGCCGCTAGTGTCAAAGGACAACGAAGCAGGCGCATCTCCCTTCACCAGATTGATGTTTTTGCATCCGTCATCAAGCGACGCAGGCCAATAAGAGAGAGACATGGTGTCCGTCGAGAGGAACACCACAGCCAGGGACCGCCTGCTCGCCGCGCTCGCAATCCTGAACTTACGAAGGGGAGCTCCGATCCGGCTCGCCGCGGTGACCTGCTCGACTTCTTCGTACCAATAGTTCCTGGAAAGATGGCTCCCACTGTCCGAGGAGCCCATGAGGAAGAGTCGATTCACCGAAGAGCAGATGGTCACGATCCTGCGCGAAGCCGAGCGCACCGGCGTGGCCGAGGCCGCCAAAAAGCACAAAGTCAGCGAGCCCACGATCTATGCCTGGCGCAAGCACTTCGGCACCATGGAAGCCGCTGACGTCAAGCGGC
>NZ_JAYRMO010000012.1:0-119017 GCF_041912635.1 Inhella sp. | reverse complement strand
ATGCGGCGCGCCGGTCGGGGTGAAGACCACCAGCTGCCAGGTGCTGGCGGTGAGGTGCAGGCGGTGGCTGGCGTCCTCCACCCAGGCCTCCCCAGACCAGCCATCGAAGCAGTGATCGAGCGCCAGGTCGGCCACCGCGGCATCCAGCGGCCCCTGCGCCACGCGGCTGCGCGGCAGCGCATCGGCGCCGGCCTCCCAGCGGCCCGCCACCTGCGTGCGCAGCCGGCTGCCGGGGCGGTGCAGGAAGTAGGGGTGCCAGCCCAGGCCGGCGGGCTGCACGCGCGTGTCGGTGTTGCGCAGGCTGATCTCCCAGCGCAGCGCATCGCCCAGCAGGGTGAAGCGCTGGATGGCCTCGAAGGCGAAGGGCCAGTCGGCATCCGGCGCGTGGCGCAGGCGCAGCTCGGCGCGCTGGGGGTGGCGGCCGACGACCTCCCAGGCGCGCTGCCAGCCCACGCCGTGCAGGGAATGCGGGTGCTCGCCAAAGTTCGGCCGCGTGCGGTGGCGCCGGCCCTGCCAGTCGAACTGGCAGTGACCGATGCGGTTCGAGTAGGGCAGCATCGCAAAGCCGGCGGATTGGCGCGGCCCTTGGAGCGCTTCAGCCGCGGTGCTGCGCAGCAGGGGTTCGTCGTTCCACCACAGGCCGGCCAGGCTGGCTCCCAGGTCCGGCCGCAATTCGGCGCGCAGGGCGCCGCATTGCAGCGCCAGGGCGGGCGTCGTTTCGGTGATCACCATCCGGGCGGCAGCAGCTCGCTGAGCTGCACGGGCAGGCCGGTTTCGATCGAGCGGTGCGCGGCCAGGCCGGTGATGACGCTGCGCAGGCCCTCTTCCAGCGGGATCTCGGGCGGCAGACCTTCGCGCACGGCACGGGCGAACTGCTGGTGCTCGATGAAGGAGGCGCCAAAGTGCTGGCCGGGGTAGCGGATATTCGTGTCCCACACGCGCCGCACGGCCACGCCGCGGCCGGTGCCCGAGGGCTGGCCCCAGGCGGCGCGGCGGCCCCAGTCGGCGCGGCGGCTGTGGCGCAGCTGCAGCGAAGGCAGCAGGGATTCGAGCTTGCCCTCGTCGCCCACCACCACGATGTGCTCGTTGTCCATCGAGCCCTCGGCAAACATGCACAGGTCCAAGAGCGCGCGCGCGCCACTCGGGTACTCGACGACGACGTAGGCGCTGTCCAGGATGTCCGGGCGGCGGCCGCCGTAGTCTTCGTCCAGGTGGTTGACGCGCTGGGCGCCGGAGGCGAACACGCGCAGCGGTTGTTCCTTCAGGATCAGGTCCATCAGGTTGAAGTAGTGGCAGCACTTCTCCACCAGGGTGCCGCCGGTGTTGGCGGTGAAGCGGTTCCAGTCGCCCACCTTGGGGTAGAACGGTTCGCGGTGCTCGCGGATGGCCACCTGGTGCACCGTGCCCACCTCGCCGGCATGGGTCATGCGGATCATCTCCGCCACCGGCGGCATGTAGCGGTACTCCTGCGCCACCCAGACGAGCCCAGAGCGCCCTTGCGCCAAGCGCAGCATCTCCAGGCCGTCTTCCACGCGGGTGACGAGGGGCTTCTCGATCAGGATGTGCAGGTCCGCTTTAGCCAGCACGGCGCGCATCATGTCGATGTGGGTGAAGTTGGGCGTGGCGATGACCACGGCGTCACACAGATCGGCCTCGACCAGGGCCTGCGCGGTCTCGAACGTCGGCACGGGTGCATCCAGCTGGGCCAGTGCGGCCTGCAGGCTGGGGGCATGCGGGTCGGCCAGCGCGGTGACGCGGGCGTTGCCCAGTGCGCAGATGTTCTCGATGTGCTCGCGGCCCATGCTGCCGCAGCCCACGATGCCGTAGCGAATCAGTTGCTGGCTCATCCTTTCAAACCTCCTTGGGTCAGCCCGCCGACCACGCGTTCCTGGAACAGCGCGATCAACACGGCCACCGGCACGATGGCGACCACCAAGGCCGCCGAGATGATGGGCCAGGGGAAGGCGAACTCCCCCTGGTACAGCGTGATGCCCACCGGCACCGTGCGCATGCTCGCGCTGGCATTCAGCGACAGCGCGAGCAAGAACTCGTCCCAGGCGTTCACGAAGGCCAGGATGCCGGCCGTGAAGAGGCCCGGTGCCGCCAGCGGCAGCACCACCTTGACCAGCGCACCGATGCGGGTACAGCCGTCGATCAGCGCGGCGTTTTCCAGGTCGCGCGGAATGCTCTGGAAAAAGCTCACCAGCACCAGGGTGCACACCGGCAGGTTCAGCACCACATAGGGCAGCACCAGCGCGGTGTAGGTATTCAACAGGCCCAGCACACGCATGGTTTCGAAGATCGGCACCAGCAGCGTGACCAGCGGAAACATGCTGCTGGCCACGATGGCGGTAAGCACCAGCTGGCGGTGGCGCAGGTTCAGGCGCGCAATGGCGTAGGCCGCGCCGGTGGCCACCAGCAGCGAACCCAGCGTGGCCAGGCCGGCCACGATGAAGCTGTTGCCCAGGTAGCTGAGCAGCGGCTGGTCGGCAAACGCGCGGGCGTAATTGGCCAGCGAGGGCGCTTGCGGCAGGTAGCTGATGGGCTGCTGCACCAGCTCGGCCTCAGACTTGAGCGAGGTCAGCAGCACCCACAGTGCCGGGAAGAAGCCATTGATGACGACGATGGCGGCCGCCAGCCGGCGCAGCGCGGGGGATTCGAACCAGCGGTCGAGGGCGTTCCCAGTCATGGTCACTCTTTTCCGATGCGGCGCAGGTACACCGCGGTGACGCACAGCGAGATCAGGAACATCGCCACCGCCTGGGTGGAGCCGTAGCCCACGTCCAGGTAGTCGATGGTGGTCTTGTGGATCAGCATGGCCAGGGTCTCGGTGGTGTGGCCGGGGCCGCCGCGCGTCATCGTGAAGGGGATGTCGAAGGTCTGCAGCGCGGTGATGGTGCGGAAGATCAGCGCCACCACGATGGAGGGCATCAGCATGGGCACGGTGATCTGCCAGAACTGCTGCCAGCGGCTGGCGCCGTCCACCTCGGCCGCTTCATAGAGCGAGCGCGGAATCATCTGCAGCCCGGCCAGCAGGATCAGCGCCATGAAGCTGCTGGTCTTCCAGATGATGGCGATGCAGATGGCCGCCAGCCCGAGGCCGCGGTCCAGCAGCCACATCGGCGGCTCCTGCATGCCCAGCCGCACCAGCAGGTCGTTGACGATGCCGTAATCGGTGTGGAAGAACCAGGCAAAGATCAGGCCCACGAAGGACAGCGGCAGCGCCCAGGGCAGCAGCAGCGCCAGGCGCACCGGCCAGCGGCGCTTGAAGGGCAGGTTGGCCAGCAGCGCCAGACCCATGCCCACCACCAGCGCGCCGGGCACGGTGATGGCGGTGATGAGCAGGGTGTTGCCCAGCGCGCTCCAGAACTCGCGGTCCTGCAGCAGGTCGGCGTAGTTCTGCAGGCCCACGAAGCGCGCCACGCTGCCGCCCGAGAGCCGCAGCTCGAAGCCGCTGTTCCAGATCAGCCGCAGGATGGGGTAGGCCACGATCAGCGCCAGCAGCGCGAACGCGGGCGCCAGCAGCAGCACGGCCAGGGTGCGGTCGCTCGGGTCCAGCAGGCGCTCGCGCCAGCTGGGTTGCCACTTGTTCGGGGCGTCCTTCATCGCCTCGCCCTTCATCGCATCACCCGTTTGAGGCGGGATTCGACATCGGCCGCCGCGTCCGCCGGCTTGCGCGAACGCGCCAGCACCGCATTGGTGGCGCTGCGCAGCGCATCGCTGACCTCGCCGTAGCGGGCCGTCACCGGGCGGCTGCGGGCGTGGCGCACCACGGCCGCGGCATCGGCAAACCAGGGCACCTGGGCCACCACCTCGGGGTGGGTGTAGAGCTCGGCGTAGGTGGGCAGCAGCGCGCCGCGCACGGCCAGGAAGCGGCTGGCCTCGGGCGTGCTGAGGAACTGCACCAGGCGCGCGGCCTCGGCCTTGTGGCGGCTGAAGGCGCTCACCGCCCACTGCCAGCCACCGGTGCAGGTGGCGCTCTGGCCCCCGGTCATCGCCGGCAGGGGCATCACGCCCACCTTGCCGCGCACCTGGCTGTCGGCGTCCTGCTCGAAGCGGTCCCAGGCCCAGCTCCAGTTCAGCGCGAACAGCACCTTGCCGGCCTTGAATTCATTGACGGTGTCGGGGGTCTTGACCTCAGCGACGTTGCGCTTGATGACGCCCTGGTCCATCAGCGTCACCCACTGCTGCAGGCCGCGCGCGGCGGCCGTGGCGTCGAACACCGAGCGGCCTTGGGCGTCCTGCACCGCCTTGCCCTGGCTCCAGTAGGGCAGCAGGAAGGTGCAGACCGCGCCTTCCACCGGTGCGCCCTGCAGGCTCAGGCCCTGCAACTTGGGGTTGGCTTCGGCCTGCTGGATCTGCCGGGCCACACGGCCCAGTTCGTCCCAGGTGCGCGGCTGCTGCAGGCCGTACTTCTCCAGCAGGTCGCGGCGGTAGTACATGAAGAGCGCATCGGCAAAGGCCGGCAGCGCGGCCACCCGGCCTTGCACCACATTGGCCTCGCGGTACACGGCCAGGTAGGGCGCCAACAGTTGTTCGGCGGGGCCGAGGTGCGCGTCCAGCGGCTCCAGCCAGCCGGCCTGGAAGTACTGCGCGGGGTTGACGATGTCGATCAGGAAGGCGTCGAGCGCGTCGTCGCGTGCGTTCAGCACGGTGCTGAGGTACTGGCGCTGCAGATCCGAAGTGGCGCCGCCGGTTTCGATGTCGATCTTCAGCCCGGGCTTGTCGGCCAGGTACTGGTCGAACAGCGCGCGCATCAGGTCCGGCCGCTGGTTGCTTCCGCCCACGAAGACGCGCAGGCGCACTTCGGCCAGCGCGCCCAGGCTCAGGCTCAGGGCCAGCAGGAAGGCGAGCAGGCGTTTCATGCGGAACGCAGCGCGCGGCCGTCGTTGGCGTCGAACAGGTGCAGCTGGGCGCCGGCCAGGTGCAGGGTCAGCGCCTGGCCGCTCTGGCCGTGGAAGTCCGCGCCCACGCGCGCCACCAGCTCGTGCTCGCCCACCTGCACGGTGAGCAAGGTCTCGGCGCCCAGGGGTTCGACGAGCGAGAGCGTGCCCTGCAGCTGCAGGTCGGCATCGGGGCGCGGTTGCAGGGTCAGGTTCTCAGGCCGCACGCCCAGCACCTGGGTGCCGCTATGGCCCTTCAAGTGCGCGGGCAGCGCCAGGCGCACGCCATGGCCCAGCTCGGCCTGGCCGTCCTGCAGCGTGCAGCGCAGCAGGTTCATGGGCGGGGCGCCGGTGAAGCCGGCCACGAACTGCGCCGCGGGGCGGTTGTAGACGGCCTCGGGCGTGTCGAACTGCATCTTGTGCCCGCCCTGCAGCACGCAGATGCGGTCGGCCAGGGTCATGGCCTCGGTCTGGTCGTGCGTCACATAGACGATGGTGGCCCCCAGGCGCTGGTGCAGGCGCTTGATCTCGGCGCGCATCTCGTTGCGCAGCTGGGCGTCAAGGTTGGAGAGCGGCTCGTCAAACAAAAACACCTTGGGCTGGCGCACGATGGCGCGGCCGATGGCCACGCGTTGGCGCTGGCCGCCGGAGAGTTCGCGCGGCTTCCTCTGCAGCATGTGCTCGATGCGCAGCAGCGCGGCCACCTCGCCCACGCGGCGCTGCACCTCGGCCTCGGGCGTCTTGCGCAGGCGCAGGCCGAAGGCCATGTTCTCGAACAGGGTCTTGTGCGGGTAGAGCGCGTAGTCCTGGAACACCATGGCGATGTCGCGGGCGCGCGGCGGGCGCTCGTTCACCACCTCGCCGTCGATCAGGATCTCGCCGCCGCTGATGGTTTCGAGCCCCGCGATCATGCGCAGCAGGGTGCTCTTGCCGCAGCCCGAGGGGCCGACGAAGACGACGAACTCGCCCTGGCGGACTTCCAAGTCAATGCCGTGAATGATGGGCACGCGCCCGTCGTAGCTCTTGCGCACCTGGCGCAGTTCGATGGCGGCCATGGGTCTCTCAATAACCGCTGGAAGCGGCAGGGGCCGCGCCGTTCTGGCGCAAGGCGGCCAGGCCGGCCTGGGCGGACTGCATCAGCAGCCCCAGGTCCGAGGCCAGAGCCACGAAATCAAAGCCGGCTTCGCGGTAGCGCTGCACCGCCGCGGGGTTGCCGCCCACGGTGCCCACCGGCTTGCCCAGCTGCCGGCAGCGCTGGGCAGCCTGCTGCATCAGCGCAAACACCTCTGGGTGCGTCAGCTCGCCCACATGGCCCATGGCGGCCGAAAGATCCGCCGGGCCGAGGAACAGCGCATCCACGCCCGGCACCGCAGCAATCGCATCCAGCTGCGCCACGGCCTGCGGGGTTTCGAGCTGCAGCACCACGCAGATGCCCTGGTTGGCCTGCTTCAGGTAGTTCGGTGTGGTGCCGAAGGCCGAAGCGCGGCTCATGCCCGCCATGCCGCGCACGCCCTCGGGCGGGTAGCGGGTGGCGGCCACGGCGGCGCGGGCCTCGTCGGCGTTCTGCACAAAGGGCACCAGCAGGCTGGTGGCCCCGGCATCGAGCACGCGCTTCATCAGCACGGTCTCGTTCCAGGGCACCCGCACCAGCGGGGCCATGGGCGTGCAGCCCACGGCCTGCAGCAGCTGCGCAAGGCCCAGCAGGTCCAGCGGGCTGTGCTCCATGTCCAGCACGCCCCAGTCGAAACCGGCGCGGCCCATGGCCTCGGCCACGATGGGGCTGGCCGACATCACCCAACTGCCCAGCGGGCAGTGGGTGGCGCGGGCCGCCAGCAGCTCGCGAAAGGCGTTGCGCATCAGAAGTCGTAGCGCAGGTTGACGCCGAAGTAGCGGCTGTCGTCGCGCGGCACGTAGCGGTTGATGTTGGTGCCGGAGTTCTGCACCAGGGTGGCGTAGGACTTGTCGCCCAGGTTGCGGCCGATCAGCGCCACACTCCAGCCATCGGTGCTCTGCAGCGCCACGCGGGCGTTGTAAATCGTGTACTCGGGCTGGAAGGAATTGGGCTGCTGCTGCAGGTCGAACTGCACCTTGGTCTGCCAGGTGGCGTCAAAGCCGTAGTCCAGGCTCAGGCTGTCGGTGATGGACTGGGTGTACTTCAGGCGCAGGCTGGCCTTCCAGTCGGGCGAGAAGGGCAGCGGCTTGCCATTGATGTTGCAGCTGGAGGCCGCGCCGGGCGGGCAGTTGAAGTTCTTGACGCGCGCCTTGATGTTGGCGACGTTGAAGCTCACGTTCAGTCCGGCGGTGGGGCGGGCGGTCAGGTCCATCTCGATGCCCTTGGTGCTGACTTCACCGGCATTGATGAGGCGCGTGACGATGGTGCCGTTGACGAGGTCGGGCACATTGGCCTGGTAGCCGTTGTATTCGGTGTCAAAGGCCGCCAGGTTGACGCGCAGGCGGCGGTCCAGCAGCTCGCTCTTCAGGCCGACCTCGACCGATTTGCTCTTCTCGGGCGCGAGCACGTTTTCCTGCGTGGGCGACATGTTGAAGAACACGTTGTAGGCCGGGCCCTTGTAGCCGCGCGAGTAGGTGGCGTAGGCCATCATGTCCGGCGTGATGTCGTACTGCGGGCCGATGCGGCCGGAGACCGCGTCGACATCGGTGGAGCCGTTCACGGTGGCGCGCGTGGCGCCCACGCCCGGCAGGCCGGCCGCGCTGGCCACGCGGCCGTGGTAGTACGAGAGCTCGTCCTGCGTGTAGCGCAGGCCGAAGATCGAGCGCAGCTCGGGGCTGATGTTCAAGGTGCCCTCGCCGAACACGGCCTTGCTCTTGCTGCGCACGCCGTAGGTGGCCACGCCGTTGCCGACGACGGTGGAAGCCGCCGTGCAGGGGACCAGCCCGGAGGGCAGGGGGGTGGCGGTGCTGGCGTTGCAGGCGGTCACGTCGCGGCGGTACACCTCGTCGTTCTTGCCGTCGAAATAGAACAGGCCGGCGACGTAGTCAAAGGTCTGCTTGCCATTGCTGGCCACGCGCAGCTCCTGCGTGAACTGGCTGAAGTCCAGCGTGCCTTCATCGGCCTGCTGGGGCAGCGAGCGGTAGGGCTTGGGCAGGCGGTCCTGGTCCTGGAACTGGTGGTTCTCCCAGCCGCGGTGGGCGGTGATGGAGGTCAGCGTGATGCTGGGCAGGGTGTAGTCCACCTGGGCCGAGAGACCCTGGTTGGTGTCCGTCACGCGCGTCAGCATCTCGCTGTTGATCTGGCGGTTGGTGGGCGAGGGGATCACCGGCGCCACGGCCGCGGCGTAGAGCGGGTTGGCCGTCACCGCATTGGTGGGGTAAGTCGCCACATTGGTGCCGTAAGGCACGCCGGTGGGGGTGGTGTCCTTGGAGCGCGTGTAGTCGGCGATCAGCGTGACTTTGAGCTCGCTCATGGGCTGGAACTCGACGCGGCCGCGCACGCCGTCGCGGTCGTAGCCGTTGACCTTGCTGCCATCGGCCACATTGGTGACGTTGCCGTCGAACTTGGCCGACATCAGCGACAGCGAGCCGCGCAGCTCGCTCGTGCCTCCGAACACGCCGGCGCGGATGCGGTGCTCACCGCCCTGGAAGGCCGACAGGTCCAGGTAGCCGCCCTTGCCCTTGGCCGCGGGGCGGGTGACGATGTTGATCACACCGGCCGAGGAGTTCTTGCCGAACAGCGTGCCCTGCGGGCCGCGCAGGATCTCGATGCGGTCCACCTCCACCAAATCCAGCGTGGCCTGGCCGGGGCGGGCGGTGACGACGCCGTCCAGCACCATCGACACCGTGGGCTCCACGCCCGGCGAGGTGGAGATGGTGCCCACGCCGCGGATGAACAGCGCTGAATCCTTGTTCGAGGCGTTGCTGCGGTAGTTCACCGTGGGCAGCTGGGCGGTGATGGTGGAGAGGTTGTTGAGGTTCATCTCCTCCAGCACGCCGCCGCCGATCACCGAGACCGCCAGCGGCGTCTTCTGCAGCGGCTGGATGCGCTTGGTGGCGGTGACGACCACGGCCTCCAGCTTGGTCGGGTCCTTGGCCTCTTCCTTGGCGGCTTCGGCACTCTGGGCCTGGGCGCTGAATGCGGTGGAAGCCGCCAAGGCCAGCAGGCTCAGGCGAAAGGCAGGGGTGCGGGGGGTGAAGGGCATGGTGGTCTCCGGCGGGGTGTTTGGAAGAGGGGTCGCAGCCATCAGAAGATGGTCGGCTCGGGGGTCGGAAGCGCGTCGTGCAGGAAATCGAAATCGCAGCCCTCGTGAGCCTGCGTCACATGCTCTTGGTAGAGCCGGATGTAGCCGCGCCGGTAGGGCGAAACGGGGGCTTTCCAGGCGGCACGGCGACGCGCCAGTTCGGCGTCGTCCACGCGCAACTGCAGGCGGCGCTCGGGCAGGTTCAGCTCGATCAGGTCGCCCGTCTGCACCAGGGCCAGCGGCCCGCCCACTGCGCTTTCGGGCGAGATGTGCAGCACGCAGCTGCCGTAGTGGGTGCCGCTCATGCGCGCGTCGGAAAGCCGCACCAGGTCGCGCACGCCGCGTTCCAGCAGCTTCTTGGGGATGGGCAGGCCGCCCCACTCGGGCATGCCGGGCGCACCCACCGGGCCGGCGTTGCGCAGCACCATCACGGTGTTCTCGTCGCAGTCCAGCTCGGGGTCGGCGCAGCGCGCCATCATCTCGGCGGGGTTGTCGAACACCAGGGCCTTGCCAATGTGGTGGAAGTAGCGCGGGCTGGCGGCGCTGGTCTTCATCACCGCGCCTTCGGGGGCCAGGTTGCCGCGCAGCACGGCCAGGGCGCCGGCCTCGCTTACGGGCCGATCGAGCGGGCGGATCACTTCGTCGTCCAGGCTCTCGCGGCCGGCAATCGTCTCGCCCAGGCGCTGGCCGGTCACCGTCAACTCATCCAGGCTGAGGTGCGCGCGGATGCGGTTCAAGAGCGCGGGCAGGCCACCGGCGTAGTGGAAGTCCTCCATCAGCCGGTCTCCACTGGGGAAGAGGTTGGCCAGCACCGGCACGCGCCGGGCCATGGCGTCCAGGTCGTCCAGGTTCAGCTCGACCCCGGCGCGGCGCGCCAGCGCCATCACATGCACCGCGGCATTGGTGGAGCCGCCCAGCGCCATCTGCGCCGCCACGGCGTTCAGGAAGGAGCCGCGGGTCAGCAGGCGCGAGGGCTTGAGGTCTTCCCAGATCATCTGCACGATGCGCTCGCCGCAGGCGGTGGCCATGCGCACATGGGCCGAATCCATCGCCGGGATGGCGGTGGCGCCGGGCAAGGCCAGGCCCAGGGCCTCGACCATCGAGACCATGGTGCTGGCCGTGCCCATCACATTGCAGGTGCCGGGCGAGCGGGTCATCTTGGCTTCCAGATTGACCCACTCGTTGTCGCAGATGGCGCCGGCCTGGTATTCGTCCCAGAACATGCGCGTGTGGGTGCCGGCGCCCACCACGCGGGCCGGCTCGCCCTGCTTGAGGTAGCGGTCGCTCAGCATGCCGCCGGCCGGGCAGAAGAGGGTGGGCAGATCGGTGCTGATGGCGCCCATCAGCGTGCCCGGCGTGGTCTTGTCGCAGCCGGCCAGCAGCACCACCCCATCCACCGGCAGAGAGCGCAGCAACTCCTCCACCTCCATGGCCAGGAAGTTGCGGTACAGCATGGTGGTGGGCTTGACCATCACCTCACCCAGACTGAGCGCGGGCAGCTCGAAGGGCATGCCACCGGCCATCAGCACGCCGCGCTTGATGCTCTCGGCCCGCTCGCGCAGATGCGCATGGCAGGGCGAGAGGTCGCTCCAGGTGTTGATGATCGCGACGATCGGGCGCTCCAGCACGTCCTCCCGGCGCAGGCCCATTTGCTGGATACGCTGGCGGTGCGCAAAGCCACGCATGTCGGTGGCGTCGAACCAGCGACGGCTGCGCAAATCGGCGAGGGCTTTGCTTGTCATGGTCTGCAGGCGCTTTCGCACTCAAAAGTGCTGTGTTACCGCTAACATCATTCGATGCAGGAGAGGTTTTGAGCCATTCAAGGAAACCCTTAGTAACGGGCTGGCGCCCGCTTTGGCCGTGAGTCGCAGACCCCGCCGCGGCCATGGCCGCCCCACGCTGGACGACGTGGCGCAGGCTGCTGGCGTGACGCGGATTACCGTGTCGCGCTTTTTCCACAGCCCGGACAAGCTGGCCCCCGAAACCGCCGCCCGCGTGCGCGCCGCGGTGGACGAAGTGGGCTACGTGCCCAATGCCCAGGCCGGCCAGCTGGCCAGCGGGCGCTCGCGCGTGGTGGCGGCGCTGGTGCCCAACCTCGGCTACTCGATCTTTGCCGAGACCATCCAGGGCCTGAGCGAGGGCCTGATGGACAGCGGCTACGAGCTGATGCTGATGCCAACCAACTACTCGCTGGAGCGCGAGGAGCGCCAGCTGCGCGCGCTGATGGCCTGGTCGCCCAGCGCCCTGGTGCTCACCGGCCGCCGCCATTCCGCCGCCGCTGAACAACTGCTGAACGGCCTGCGCGAGCAGGGCACGCCGGTGGTGGAGATCTGGGACCGCCCCGACGCGCCGAACGAGCCCGGGGCCCCTGCGCGCATCGGCTTCGACCACCGCGAGATCGGCATGCGCATGGCGCGCCACCTGCTGGAGCTGGGCCACCGCCACCTTGGCTATGTGGACAACCCGGTGGCCGAGGACTACCGCGCCCGGGAGCGCCACGCCGGCTTTGCCGCCGCCGCCGCCCAGGCCGGCGCCCGGCTGGACGAAGTGCAGGCCCCGCCTGGCGACAGCTTCGACTCCGGCCGCTGGGCGCTGCAGCAGCTGCTGGCGCGCCAGCCCGCGCCCAGCGCCGTGGCCTTTGCCAACGACCTGCTCGCCGCCGGCGCCTGGGTGGACCTGCAAGCCCTGGGCAGTTCCCCCAGCAGCGGCCCGGCCCTGCTGGGCTTTGGCGACTTCCCCATCAGCCGCCAGGTGCGGCCCATGCTCTCCACCGTGCACACGCCCAATGCCGAGATCGGCCGCAGCGCCGCGCGCAGCCTGCTGGCCGCCCTGCAGAGCGGCGGCCCACCCGAGGGGCAGGCGCTGGCCTGCGAGCTGGTGGCGCGCGGCAGCACGCCGCGCCATTCATGAAGCATTAAGGAAAACACCCATCGCGTTTCTTTAACGCCTCCTTAACATCCGCTCCGCTAGCAAAGCTGAACGATTGCTGAATGCGGGCCCCGGAACCCGTTGTCAGCAGCACAACAAGGACCGAGGAGACCCCATGAACCCCACGCGCAAGCTTGCGCCCCTGGCTTTGCTGCTGCTCGCCAGCGGCGCGGCCCAGGCCCTGGACTGGACCGGCTACTTCCGCGCCGGCCCGGGCCTGACCAGCAACAACGCCAACCGCGCCTGTTACGGCCTGAACGGCGGCAGCTCCGGCATGAAGTACCGCCTGGGCAATGAATGCGATCTGTACGGCGAGTTCCAGCTCGACCAGGCCTTCAAGAAGGACGGCCTTGAGTACAAGGTCAGCCTGATGACCAACCACTACACAGGTAACACCGACACCGACGGCAAGGGCCTGGCCATCGAGCAACTCTGGGCCGAGGTCAAGGGCATCGACCTGGCGCCCGAGGCCACCTTCTGGGTCGGCAAGGAGCGCGGCCGCCGCGGCGATGTGCACATCACCGACACCCAGATCGTCGAGATGAAAGGCGTGGGCTTTGGCGTCAAGAACCTGGGCGGCCGCTTTGGCGTGGCCTATTACAAGAACGACGACCAGCCACAGAAGCCCGGCCACCGTATCAACTTTGAGTGGCTGAACCTGCCGGCCAACCAGGATGCCGCGCTGAACGTCTTCGCCACCCTCACCAAGGGCGACTTCCAGGGCGGCACCACCGGGGCCGGCCTGTCGCTGCGGCACGATCAGAAGAAGCTCTTCGGCACCGGCCTGTCCAACACCCTGTGGCTGCAGTACGCCCAGGGCTCGGCCGCCGTGAACAGCAACTTCGGCGACCTGACGGCCGGCAGCCAGGCCAAGGGCTGGCGCCTGGTGAACGCCCTGAACGGCCAGAGCGGCGCGGTGGGCGGGCAGCTGCACCTGCTGCTGGCCAAGGAAAGCGACAAGTCGGGCAAGGACACCACCTCGGCCTCGCTGGGCGGGCGCGTGAGCGTGGGCATGAGCCGCAACCTCAAGTTCCTGACCGAGCTGGGCGTCTCGCAATACAAGCCCGAGGGCGGCAGCACCGCACGCCTGAGCAAGCTGACCGTGGGGCCGGCGCTGTCGATCGACAACAGCTTCTGGTCCCGCCCCGAGCTGCGCCTGTACGTGACGCATGCGCGCTGGAACAAGGCCGCAGGTAACGTGACCGGCAACGCCGCCTTCGCCAACAAGACCTCCGGCACCAGCGCTGGTGCCCAGGTCGAGTGGTGGTTCTGAACAAGCTCATGGAGACCAAGATGAACAAGCAAGTGATCGCGCTCGCCCTGGGCCTGATGTTCGGCGCCGCGCAAGCCGGCGAAGTGGAAGTGCTGCACTGGTGGACCGCCGGCGGCGAAGCCAAGGCCGCCCAAGGGCTCAAGGCCAGCCTGCAGGCGAAGGGCCACAGCTGGAAGGACTTCGCCGTGGCCGGTGGCGGTGGCGATTCGGCCATGACGGTGCTGAAGAGCCGCGTGGTCTCGGGCAATGCCCCGGCGGCGGCCCAGATCAAGGGCCCCAGCATCCAGGAATGGGCGCGCGAGGGCCTGCTGGCGAACATGGACGCCGTGGCCAAGGCCGAGAACTGGGACGGTGTGCTGCCCAAGGTCGTCAGCGACGTCATGAAGTACCAGGGCCAGTACGTGGCCGCGCCGGTGAACGTGCACCGCGTCAACTGGCTCTGGGCGAATGCCGAGGTGCTGAAGAAGGCCGGCGTCAAGCCGCCCAGCAGCTGGGACGAGTTCTTCACCGCCGCCGAGGCGCTGAAGAAGGCCGGCGTCATTCCGCTCGCCCATGGCGGCCAGAACTGGCAGGACTTCACCACCTTCGAATCGGTGGCCCTGGGCGTGGGCGGCGCGGACTTCTACAAGAAGGCCCTGGTGCAGCTGGATGCCGCAGCCATCAACAGCGCCACCATGGACAAGGTGTTGGAGACCTTCCGCCGCGTGAAGGCCTACACCGACAAGAACGCCCCCGGCCGCGACTGGAACCTGGCCACCGCCATGGTCATCAAGGGCGAGGCCGGCATGCAGCTGATGGGCGACTGGGCCAAGGGTGAGTTCATCGCCGCCGGCAAGGCGCCGGGCAAGGACTTCGTCTGCGTGGCCGCCCCCGGCACCGCCAAGGCCTTCACCTTCAATGTGGATAGCTTCGCCCTCTTCAAGCTGAAGAAGGCCGACGCCCAGGCCGCGCAGCGCGACTTCGCCTCCGCCGTCATGTCGCCCGCCTTCCAGGAGCTGTTCAACCTGAACAAGGGCTCCATTCCGGTGCGCACCGACCTGAAGATGGACAAGTTCGACGACTGCGCGCGCCTGAGCAACCAGGACTTCCTGGCCACCGCCAAGGCCGGCAGCCTGGTGCCCTCGATCGCCCACGGCATGGCCGTGCCCTCGGCGGCCGAAGGTGCGATCAAGGACGTCGTCAGCCAGTTCTGGAACAACGACACCATGACCGTGGCGCAGGCCAAGCAGCGCATCGCTGCCGCCGCCAAGACCCAGTAAGCCGGGCCAAGAGTTTGTCCGTCAATAGGCGGGCGGAGGCTGGCGAGCCGATTTGGGATGCCGGGCAAGGCGCAACACCGCAGCAATGCCCGGAGGCATTGCGAGGATTTGCAACGCCGCCCGGCGCCCAAAGCGACCGCCGCGCCGACCCCGCTTATTGGCGGGCAAGCTCTTCACCCTCGGGGCGCCCACCGCCCCTGTCTGCATGCCGGTGGCACTCCCGCCGGTTTGGGATTCCCGCCCTGCCCACAGGGCAGGGCGGGGCCCTTTTTTGGTTGCGGCTATGAACACACCCCTCGCGCGCACACCCTGGCTGCCCAAGCTGGTGCTCGCACCTTCATTCGCGCTGGGCCTGGCCTTCATCTACGGCCTGATGGCCTGGAATGGCTACCTCAGCTTCTCGGCCAGCCGCCTGCTGCCCAATTACGAGTGGGCCGGCCTGGTGCACTACCAGGCCCTGTGGGGCAACGAGCGCTGGTGGCTGGCGCTGCGCAACCTGGCCGTGTTCGGCGGGCTCTTCATCGGCGGCGCCATGGCCCTGGGCCTCTTGATGGCGGTGCTGCTGGACCAGAAGGTGCGCGCGGAAGGGGCGCTGCGCACGGTCTTCCTGTACCCGATGGCGCTCAGCTTCATCGTCACCGGCACGGCCTGGAAGTGGATCCTCAACCCCGGCCTGGGCCTGGAGAAGCTGCTGCACGACTGGGGTTTCGAATCCGCCCAGTTCAGCTGGCTGATCGACCCCGAGATGGCGATCTACTGCGTCGTCATCGCGGCGATCTGGCAGAGCAGCGGCTTCGTGATGGCGCTCTTCCTGGCCGGCCTGCGCTCCATCGACGACTCCATCTTGAAGGCCGCGCAGGTCGATGGCGCCAGCCTGCCGCGCATCTACTGGCGCATCCTCATCCCCAGCCTGCGCCCGGTGTTCTTCTCCACGCTGATGATCGTGGCGCACCTGGCCATCAAGAGCTTTGACCTGGTGATGGCGCTCACCGCGGGCGGCCCCGGCTATGCCACCGACCTGCCGGCCACCTTCATGTACACGATGGCCTTCACGCGCGGCCAGATCGGCCTGGGTGCGGCCAGCGCCACCATGATGCTGGCCACGCTGGCGGCCATCGTCGTGCCCTATTTGTATTCGGAACTGCGGAGCAAGAAGGCATGAAGCCGCATCGCTTGATCCTCTGGGGCGCGCTGCTGCTGCTGGCCCTGTTCTTCCTGCTGCCGCTCTATGTGATGCTGGCCACTGCGTTCAAGAGCATGGACGAGGTGCGCGCCGGCGGCCTCTTGAGCCTGCCGCAGACGCTGGACTTCGGCGCCTGGGCCAAGGCCTGGGGCACGGCCTGCACCGGCATGCAATGCGGCGGCCTGAAGCCCTATTTCTGGAACTCCGTGGCCATGGTGGTGCCGGCGGTGGCCATTTCCACGGCACTGGGCGCACTGAACGGCTATGTGCTGACGCAGTGGCGCTTCCGTGGCAGCGAGCTGCTGTTCGCGCTGCTGCTGTTCGGCGTGTTCATGCCCATGCAGGTGGTGCTGCTGCCCATGAGCCAGGTGCTGGGCTGGTTCGGCCTGGCCGACCACCTGGGCGGCCTGGTGCTGGTGCATGTGCTGGCCGGCCTGCCCAGCACCACCCTGTTCTTCCGCAACTACTACCTGGGCGTGCCGGGCGAACTGCTGAAGGCCGCGCAGCTGGATGGCGCGGGCTTCTGGACCTTCTTCTGGCGCGTGCTGCTGCCGCTCTCGGGCCCGATTGCGGTGGTGACGGTGATCTGGCAGTTCACCGCCATCTGGAACGACTTCCTCTACGGCGCGGTGTTCAGCGGTTTCGACAACAAGCCCATCACCGTGGGCCTGAACAACCTGGCCAACACCAGCAGCAGCGTCAAGGAATACAACGTGGACATGGCCGGCGCGCTGATCGCGGCGCTGCCCACGCTCGCGGTGTATGTCCTGGCCGGCAAGTACTTTGTGCGCGGCCTCACCGCCGGCGCCGTGAAAGGCTGACATGCAAGCACTCAAGATCGAAGGCATCCGCAAGACCTTCCACCAGACCGAAATCCTCAAGGGCATCGACATCGCCATCGAGCCCGGCGAGTTCCTGATCCTGGTCGGCCCCTCGGGCTGCGGCAAGAGCACCCTGTTGTCGATGATCGCCGGGCTCGAACAACCCACCAGCGGTCGCATCCTGCTGGGCGAGCGCGACATCACCGCGCTGCCCAGCAAGGACCGCGACATCGCCATGGTGTTCCAGAGCTATGCGCTCTACCCCAACATGAACGTGGCGCAGAACATCGCCTTCGGCCTGGAGATGCGCAAGGTGCCCAAGCCCGAGCGCGAGGCCACCGTGAAGAAGGTGGCGGCCATGCTGCAGATCGAGCACCTGCTGGAACGCCGCCCCGCGCAGCTGAGCGGCGGCCAGCGCCAGCGCGTGGCGATGGGCCGGGCGCTCGCGCGCGCGCCGCAGCTCTTTCTGTTCGACGAGCCGCTCTCCAACCTCGATGCCAAGCTGCGCGTGGAAATGCGCGCCGAGATCAAGCTGCTGCACCAGCGCACCCGCACCACCACGGTGTACGTGACGCACGACCAGGTCGAGGCCATGACCCTGGGGGACCGCATTGCCGTGATGAAGGACGGCCAGGTGCAGCAGTTCGGCACCCCGCACGAGATCTACACGCGGCCGGCCACCGTCTTCGTGGCCGAGTTCATCGGCTCGCCGCAGATCAATTGGATTGCGGCGCAGCGGCAGGGGGCGGGGCTGGCGGCGCATGGGCTCGAGCTGGCCTTGAACGCCGAGCAAGGTGCAGCGCTTGCAGGGGCCGGTGCTGAGTGCTTGTATGGCCTGCGGCCGGAGGCGCTGCAGCTGGCGGGGGAGGGGCTGCCGGGGCGCGTTCACATGATCGAGCCCACGGGGCCGGAGACCTATTTGTGTGCCGACACCCCCGTGGGCCGGCTGACGGCGCGCGTGCCCGGCGAGGTGCGCGAGCGGGTGGGGGATGCGGTGCACCTGCGCTGGGTGCCGGAGGCGGTGCATCTGTTTGATGCGGGGACGCAGCGCAGGGTGGCTTGAGCGACTCTGCGCCGTGTGGGGCTTCGCGTGGGAGCCCCGGCGGACTCAATGGCGAGGGCGTGCCCAGTCAGTCGTCGTCATCGTCATGGTGCCCCCGCTCTCCACGGTGCCCATGCTCCACAGCCGCCACCGCCCCGCGCTCCTGCGTCCACACCCACCCCGTCCCCGCCACCAAGCCCAAGGCCAGCAGCGCCGCCACTGCCCGTCGGTCGCTACGCACCAAGTCCGGCCCCGCCCCCGGCAGCTTGCCGCTGCCCATCGGCCGCAGCAGGTTCTGGCCGCGCAGCCAGCTGCTCAGCAGCAGCAGGGCCGGGTGGGCCAGGGCAATCAGGCCCAGGCTGTTGGCGAAGAACTCGTGCACCTCCTCCATCGCCTCTTCCAGGCCGAACCATTCCTGGTAAGTGAACAGGCCGCTGAGCAGCAGCAGGGGCAGGCCCAGCAGCAGGGTCAGGGGCAGGGCGGCGAGCAGCAGGTTCTGGCCCTGGCGCCAGAAGCCCGGTCGGGGGCTGGCGCCGGCTTGCAGGGCCTCGCGCAGCCAGGCCGGGCCGCCGCTGACGCGGCGCAGCAGCATCGCCCAGCGGGCCGGGCGCGGGCCGAAGAACTGGTAGAGCAGCCAGGCCGTGAGCAGTCCGGCGATGCCGTAGCCCAGTGCCACGTGCAGGGCGCGCCAGTCGTCGGCATCGCCGGTCAGCCAGGCCAGGCCAAAGCCGAGGGCGAGCAGGGCGTGGAAGACGCGGGTGGGGGCGTCGGTGACGCGGCGGGTCGGGTTCATGGCGGCTCCTTGAAGCATGGCGGCCATTCTTTGCAGCGGGGCTTGAAGCGAAGCTGAAGCACGCGTTCATCTCCGGTTCAGACAAGCTGCTCACAATCGGCGGCATGAAAGCCCGCGCCCGCTCCTTCTGCTTCGCCCTCGGCTTGGTGCTGCTGGGCGGCTGGGCTGCGGCGGGCGAGCGCGGCGAGGCTGAGCGTGTGCGCGCCGCGGTGCTGGCCGGTGAGGTGCTGCCGCTGCCGCAGCTGCTGGAGCGCCTGCAGCGCAGCCACCCGGGCCAGGTGCTGGAGATCGAGTTGGAACGCGACGATGGCCGCTGGATCTACGAGATCAAGCTGCTGCAGGCGGGTGGCCGGCTGCTGAAGCTGGAGGTCGATGCCAAGAGCGGCACGGTGCTGAAGCAGCGCGTGCGCAGCGCACCGGCCTCGGCACCAGACTGACCATGCGCGTGCTGCTTGTTGAAGACGACACCCAGTTGCGCGAGCCGCTGCGCCGCACCCTGCTGGAGGCCGGCTACGCGGTCGACGAGGCCGCCACGGGCCCGGACGCCCTGCACCTGGGTCAGACCGAACCCTATGACGCCGTGGTGCTGGACCTGGGCCTGCCCGGGCTGGATGGCCTGAGCGTGCTGCAGCGCTGGCGCGCTGCGGGGCGCACGCTGCCGGTGCTGATCCTGACCGCGCGCGACAGCTGGCACGAGAAGGTCGCCGGCATTGACGCCGGTGCCGACGACTACCTGGCCAAGCCCTTCCACACCGAAGAGCTGCTGGCACGGCTGCGCGCGCTGATCCGCCGCGCGCAAGGCCTGGCATCGCCGCTGCTGCACTGCGGGGCGCTGAGCCTGGACACGCGCAGCGGGCGCGTGAGCCTGGACGGCGCCACGGTGAACCTGACCGCGCACGAGTACCGTCTGCTGGCCTACCTGATGCACCGGCCCGGCCAAGTGGTGTCGCGCACCGAGCTGACCGAGCACCTGTACGCGCAGGACTTCGAGCGCGACTCCAACACCATTGAGGTCTTCGTGGGCCGCCTGCGCCGCAAACTGCCCGGCGTGGCGCTGGAGACGGTGCGCGGGCTCGGCTACCGGCTGGCGGCATGAGGGCGGCGGCCTCGCTGCGCTGGCGCCTGCTGGGGCTGACGGCGCTGGCCGCCGTGCTGATCGTGTCCGGCGCTGGCGTGCTGCTGGCCGGGCTGTTCCGCGACACCGTGACGCGCCAGTTCGCCAGCACCCTGGTGAGCCAGCTGGACCAGGTGACGGCGCGCCTGGAACCTGGCGGCGCAGCGGGCGTGCAGCTGGACTCCAAGGCCTTGAGCGACCCGCGCTGGATGCGGCCTTACTCGGGCCTGTACTGGCAGATCGATGGCCCGGCCGCGCCCGGCCTGCTGCGCGCCCGCTCGCTGTGGGACGCCCAGCTGCAGGCCCCGCCCGATGCCCTGGCCGATGGCGAGGTGCATGTTCACGAGATCGTCGGCCCGAACGGCGCGGCCCTGCTGCTGGTGGAGCGCAGCGTGCGCTTCGAGGGCTCGGGCCCCTGGCGCGTGCTGGTGGCGGCGGAGCGCCGCGAAATGGACGCCACGCTGCGCCGCTTCAACACCACGCTGGCCCTGGCCCTGGCGGCCCTGCTGGGCCTGCTGGCGCTGGCGGCCTGGGCGCAGGTGGGCATCGGCCTGGCGCCGCTGCGCCGCCTGCAGGCCGCGCTGGCAGCGCTGCGCGCGGGCCAGGCCCAGCGCATCGAGGGCCAGTACCCCAGCGAGCTGCAGCCCCTGGTGCAGGGCTTCAACCAGGTGCTCAGCCAACAAGCCGAGGGCCTGGCGCGCGCGCGCACGCAGGCCGGCAACCTGGCCCACGCGCTGAAGACCCCGCTGGCCGTGCTGCAGCAGGCCGCCGAACAGGCCGGCCCCGGCGAGGCCGCGCTGGCCCTGCTGGTGACCGAACAGGTGCGCCAGGCGCGCCGCCAGGTGGATTGGCATCTGGCGCGCGCCCGTGCTGCGGCGGCCCAGACGCAGCCGGGCCTGCACACGCCCATCGCCCCGGCAGCGGCCGGCCTGCTGCGCGTGCTGGCGCGCGTGCATGCCGAATGCGGCCTGCAGTTCGACGCCAGTGGCCTGCCGGACCTCGCCTTCGCCGGCGAGGCGCAGGACCTGCAGGAGATGCTGGGCAACTTGCTGGACAACGCCTGCCACTGGGCCCGCATGAGGGTGCGCCTGAGCGGCGCGCAACAGGGCGAGCGCCTGCTGCTGAAGGTGGAAGACGATGGCCCCGGCATCCCGCCTGAACGCCGCGAGCAGGCGCTGGCGCGCGGCGGCCGCCTGGACGAAAGCCTGCCCGGCAGCGGCTTGGGCCTGGCCATCGTGGCCGAGCTGGCCGAGCTCTACGGCGGCCGCCTGCGCCTGGGCGAGGCCGAACTGGGCGGCCTGTGCGCGGAACTGGAGCTGCCGGCGCATGTGCCACCGCATGTCTGAACGGCCTGTTCAGGCCCGGTTCAGGGGCTGAATCGCACAGTGGGGGCGCAGTCTGAATCCGGGCTGTTCACCTCAGGAGAAGCACCATGAACGCCACCCGCCTCATCACCACGGCATTGATTTCTTCCGCGCTGCTCGCCGGCCTGGCCTGGGCCCAAACGCCTGCGCCGCAAACCATGCAGCCGTCCGCCGCCAGCGCCGCCGCGCCGCTCACCCTGGCCCAGCTGCACGCCCGCCTGCAGGCGGCTGGCTACCGCCAGGTGCAGGAGCTGGAACAGGAGCGCGAGCGCGTCGAGGCCAAGGCCCAGGACCGTGAGGGCCGCTGGGTCAAGCTGGAGCTCGATGCCCACACCGGCGCGGTGCTGCAAAGCAAGCCGGGCTCGGCCCCGCGCGAAGCCCAGGCCAGCGGCCTGGACCTGGGCCAGCTGCTGAGCCAGCTGGAAGGCGCCGGCTACCGCGCCATCCGCAAGATCGAGCGCGAGCGCGACCGGGTGGAGGTGCGTGCCGAAGACGCGCAGGGCCGCCGCGTCAAGCTGGCGCTGGACCCGCAGACCGGCGCCGTGCGCTCACGCTGAAGCCGCGCGCCACTCGCGCACATAGCCGTCGTGCCGCAGCAGGCTGGGGTCGGCATCGGCCGAATGCGTGCCGGGGCCGTCCGCCAGCCCGCCCAGCAGCCAGGCCCCCTGCCAGGGGCTCAGGCTGCGCAGCTGGTTGTGGCGCGGCCCCGCGGGCAGGGCCAGGCGCTGCAGCAGCCGGCCCTCGGCATCCAGCTGGGCCAGCAGGGGGTTCGCGGCTTCCGAGATGCTGGCCCCGGCCGGGTTCTGCGTGTAGCCGCTGACGCCCGCCACCAGCAGCCGGCCATCGGCCTGGGCGGCCACGTCGAAGATGAGTTCGCCGGCGTCCAGCTGCAGCACGCGGTACTGCGCCACGCCCGCGGCGCCTGCCGGCAGCAGGGCCAGGTAAGCATCCCAACCCTCGGCCGTCTGCTGGCTGCGCACGCGGCCGGCCAGGGCCCATCGGGTACCCACCCAGCGCAGCGCATGCGGCTCGCTGCGCTGCTGGGTGTTCAGCACCGTGCTGCCCAGGCGCAGGCCATCGGGGGCGTACTGGGTGAGCAGGGCGCCGGTGCGCAGTTCGGGGTCGATGGGCTCGCCAAAGTAGGCGCCATGGCCGGCGGCCAGCTCGGTGAAGTCCAGGCTCAGGGCCACGGCCAGCTGGCCCTGCGGGCCGCTGTCGAGCAACAGGCGCCACTGGTGGTCCAGGCTCTTGAAGGGGTCGAAGCTGCCCGAGGTGACGAAGCGCGCGCCGATGGCCACGCCCGGCTCCACCAGGCGGCGCCACTGCGGCTCGAAGCCGGCGGCAGCGCGCCAGCCCAGGCGGTGCAGCACCACGGCCTGGCGGCCGGAGCGGAAGGCCAGCGCCAGGTCTTCGCCCAGCGGGGCCAGGCGGGCGGCATCGCGCGTGGTGTGTGGCAGCAGGGCCGTGGGGTCGCGCAGCTGCAGCGGGTCGTCCATGAAGGGGTCGCTGGCGGCCTGCGGGTCGGCAAAGGCCTGCTCGTGCAGCAGATCGCCGCTGGCGCTGCGGCGCTGCAGGAAGAGGGCGCGGTCGCTGGCCTGCAGCAGGCTCAGCTCGCCCGAGGGATGCAGCGCGAAGTCGAGCAGCGAGCGCCCGGCTTCGGCCGTCAGCACGCGCGGGCTGCCCTGGCCTTGCGGGCCCGAAACCCAAAGTTCGCGCTCGGGCCGGCTGCGCTCCTCCAGCGGGCGCGCCCGCTCCACCAGCCCCACCCAGCGGCTGGCGCTGCTGCGCAGCTTCACCACGGCGCGGCCGTTGACGGCCAGCTGCAGCGGTGGCGGTGGCGGCGGTGGGGGCTCCACCGGCGGTGGGGCGCTGCCGCCACCCCCGCCACAGGCACTCAAACCCAGCCCGGCCAGGGCCAGCAGGCCCTGGCGGCGCGACATCGGGGAAGCAGCAGACACAGGCAGGACTCCGGCACAGGCACAAGGGCTGCGCAGGCTAGGGCAAACCCGTATCCGGGCCGAAAGTCAGTCGGTGCGCTGTGCCAGCGCCTGCTGCACCGCGCGCACCCCGCCCCGCACCTGGGCCCAGGCGGCGGGGCTGAGGCCGGGGTTGCGGGCCTCGCCCAGGCGGGCGCGCAGCGGCTGGCGCCCGGCGAACACGATGGTGTTGCTGCACTCCGGGTCGGGCAGCTGCAGCACCTGGTGCGCAAAGGCGCGCTCGATGCGCGCGAGCTGGCACTCGTAGTCGGGGTCGCCGGCGTAGAGGTTTGCCACCAGCACGCCCTCGGGGCTGAGCAGGGCGGCGCAGTCGTCGTAGAAGGCCTGCGAGGCCAGGGCGGGCGGCTGGCCGTCGTAGTCGAAGCCATCCACCAGCAGCACGTCAAAGGGCTGCGGCGGGCTGCGCACGAAGTCGGCCCCATCGGCCAGGCGCACGCGGAAGCGCTCGCTGTCGGGCGGCACCTCGAATTCCTCGCGCAGGGCGATGACGTGCGGGTTGATCTCCACCACCTTCAGGAAGGCCTGCGGCAGCTGCTGGTGGATGAACTTGGCCAGCGAGCCGCCACCCAGGCCAATCATGGCAATCGCCCGCGGCGCCGGCTGCAGGGCCAGGAAGCCCATCATGGTGCGGGTGTAGGCCAGCTCCAGGCGGTCCGGCCGGTCCACGCGCATGCGGCTCTGCACCGCGTGCAGGCTGAAGTGCAGGGACTTGGTGTCCTCGGTGCGGCAGACGAAGGGCGGGACGGGGGAATCGGGCACGGGCGGCAGGGCAGGGCGGGTGGAAGCGCCATTGTCCGGCGTGCTGCCGCACACTGGCTGCTGCACGCCCTTCAAACCCCTGCCATGCGCCCCATTCGCATCGCCTTTCTGGTCTCGCTGCTCGGCCTCACCCTGCTCTGGCTGCTGGCGGCCGCGCCGCAGTTTGCTGCAGCGCAGACCCTGGCGGCCTGGCGTGGCCAGCTGCTGCAGGCCAGCGGCCTGCTGGCCCTGGGCGCGATGGGTCTGGCGCTGGTGTTGACCTTGCGACTGCCCGTGCTGGAGCGCCTGCTGGATGGGCTGGACAAGATGATCCGCCTGCACCGCTGGCTGGGTGGGGCGGCGCTCGGCTTTTCCCTGCTGCACTGGGCCCTGGTGCAGGCGCCGCACTGGGCTGTGCAATCAGGTTGGCTCACGCGCTGGAGCCGCGGCCCGCGTGCGCTCACCACCACCGCCTGGCAGGAATGGCTGCAGGGCCAGCGCAGCCTGGCCGAGGCCGTGGGCGAGTGGGGCCTTTATGCCCTTCTGGCGCTGGGCGGCCTGGCGCTGCTGCGCCGCTTTCCGTACCGCTGGTTTCTGAAGACGCACCGCCTCCTGAGCCTGCTCTACCTGCTGTTGCTGGGGCATGGCCTGGTGCTGCTGAACTGGGCGAGTTGGATGCCGCCGATCGGCCTCGTGCTCGGGCTGCTGCTGGCGGGGCTGTTGGCCGCCGGCGCGCTGGCCGCGCTGCTGAGCCTGGCCGGGCGCATCCGGGCCGGGCGGCGGGCGCTGGGCGAAGTGGAGGCGCTGGAGCGCCTGGACGGCGTGGGTGTGAGCGCGGTGCGCGTGCGTCTGCACTCGTCTTGGCCCGGCCACCAGGCGGGCCAGTTCGCCTTCGTCTGCTTCGACGCCAGCGAGGGCCCGCACCCTTTCACGATTGCCTCCGATTGGCAGGGCGACGGCCGCCTGCTCTTCCTCATCAAGGGCCTGGGCGACTACACCCGCGCCTTGCCCGAGCGCCTGCGCGCGGGCGATGCGGTGACGGTGGAGGGCCCCTACGGCCGCTTCGACTTCGAGGGCGGGCGTGCGCGCCAGGTCTGGGTGGGTGCGGGCATCGGCATCGCGCCCTTCGTGGCCCGGCTCCAGGCCCTGGCACACCGGCCCGGCGCGGGCGCGCAGGTGGACTTGATCCACTGCACCGCCCAGGTGGACGAGCGCGCCCTGCAGCACTTGCGCGCAGACGCGGAGGCCGCCGGCGTGCGCCTGCATGTGCTGATTGACGCGCGCGATGGCTTGCTGACGCTGGAGCGCCTGCGCGAGCTGGTGCCCGACTGGGCCGAGGCCGAGTTCTGGTTCTGCGGCCCGGCCGCCTTCGGCACCAGCCTGCAGCGCGAGCTGCTGGCCCTGGGGTTGCCGGCGGCTCGCTTCCACCAGGAGCTGTTTCGGCTGCGCTGAGGGGCGCAGACATAAAAAAACCCCACCAGTTGCCTGGTGGGGTCAATCGATCCCCTTTATCAAAGGACCGAGGAGACGTCGCCTGGACACAAACGGTCCTGAGGACCGTTTGTGCCTGCCGACGCGCCAGGGCCTCTGGCCCTGGCGGGGCTATCCCTTAGCGCTTACCGGCGCACAGCGCCGGCCAGCAGGAAGCTCAAGCCGCAGCCTTCTTCGAAGCCCGCGAAGCCTTGGCCGCCGTCGCGGTCAGCGTGCTGAAGTTCGACTCAGCCACTTCAGCCGCCTGCTTGGCCGCCTTCTGCACCGACTCAAACGCGTTGTTGGCAGCCGCCAGGCCCGACTTGGCCAGGGCGACGACGTTCTCGGTGCCGGCCGGGGCGTTCTTGGCCAGGTTCTCCACCAGACCGTCGAACTTCGACTTGGCTTCGCCCATCTGCTCTTCCACCAGCTTGCCCAGCTCGGCGCCGGTGCTCAGGGTGATGTCGGCCACGTGGCGGCTGTAGGCGGTGGCCTTCTCGCCGCTGGGCTGCAGCAGGCTGGTCTGCAGGGCCACCAGCTCTTGCACGTCCTTGACGGACAGCAGGGCCGAGGTGGTCTCGGCGGCTTCGGTCAGCGCGGTCTTGGCCAGTTGCAGGTGCAGCTCGGCCAGCTTCTCGGCGCCTTCAAAGGCCTTGGCCTGGAAGCCGAACAGGGCGGCAGCGGCGGTCTTTTGGTTGGCGAAGAATTGCTCAGGGGTCACGAACATGATGAGGCTCCTATAAAAACAGCGTCGGGATCGACAGCGGTGTTTTTTGTGCACCGCAACATGGAGCGAAGTATTCAGCAAGCTCGACGCTCTGGCAAGCACTTTTTGTGCGCCGCAACAAAATCTTCACGAAGCCGCCCATGCAGGCCTTTCACTTCGACGCCCAGCCCCTGAGCCTGCCGCCCGGGCACCGCTTTCCGCAGCACAAGTACGGCGCCCTGCGCGAGCGCCTGGCCGCGCGCGTGCCGGGCCTGCGCCTGCAGGCCGCGCCCAAGGCGGCGCTGCCGGCCGTGCGGGCCGTGCACACGGACGCCTATGTGGACAAGGTGCTGCAGGGCGGCTTGAGCGCCGCCGAGCAGCGCGAGATCGGCTTCCCTTGGCACCCCGGCATGCCGGTGCGAGCCCTGCATTCCGTGGGCGCCACGCTGGCCGCCACCCGCGCCGCGCTGGCAGAGGGCCTGGCCATGAACCTGGGCGGTGGCACCCACCATGCCAGCGCGGCACAGGGCGGCGGCTACTGCGTCTTCAACGACGCCGCAGTGGCCGCGCGCTGGGCGCAGCGCCAGCGCGGCGTGGGCCAGGTGCTGGTGATCGACCTGGATGTGCACCAGGGCAATGGCACGGCGGCCCTGTTCGCCGGTGACCCCACGGTGTTCACGCTCTCGCTGCACGGCGCCAAGAACTTTCCCTTCCGCAAGGTGGCGGGCGACCTGGACATGGACCTGCCCGACCACTGCGGCGACACCGCCTACCTGCAGGCGCTGGACGCCGCCCTGGCCGAGGTGGAACGCCGCCTGCCGCGTCCGCCCGAGCTGGTTTTCTACCTGGCCGGGGCCGACCCGCACGAAGGCGACCGACTCGGCCGCCTGGGCCTGAGCACGGCCGGCATGGCGGCGCGTGATGCGCGCGTGTTCGCCTGGCTGCGCCGCCATCGCGCCCCCACGGTGCTGCTGATGGCTGGCGGCTACCCCACCGAGCTGGAGCAATTGCTGGACGTGCAGCAGGCCACCGTGGAGCAGGCGCTGGCGCTGTGGGCCGAGTGGAACAATCCCGCGCCTTCCCAGAATCCGACCCCCGATGACGCTTTCGGAGCCGCTGCCGGCGGCTGATGTCCTTTCCCTGCTGCTGCGCGAACGCCGTTCGGTGCGCGCCTTCCTGCCGCGCCCGGTGGAGCGCGCGCTGATCGAGCGCCTGCTCGCCGACGCGGCGTGCGCGCCCTCCGGCGCCAACCTGCAGCCCTGGCAGGTGCATGTGCTCACCGGGGCCCGCCTGCAGCAGGTGGTGCAGCGCGCCCAGGCCATCCACCACGACCCCGAGCAGGCCGCCCAGCTGCAGGCCGAATACCGCTACTACCCGGCCGAGTGGAAGCCCGAGTACGCCGCGCGCCGCCGCAAGATCGGCCTGGACCTGTACGCGCTGCTGGGCATCGGCAAGGGCGACAAGGCCCGCATGCACGAGCAGCACGGTCGCAACTACGCCTTCTTCGGCGCGCCGGTGGGCCTGCTGTTCACCATCGACCGCAGCCTCACGCAAGGCTCCTGGCTGGACTGCGGCATGTTCATGCAGAACCTGATGCTGGCCGCGCGCGCGCAGGGGCTCGACACCTGCGTGCAGGCCGCCTGGATCCACTACCACGCCCAGCTGGCCGAGTGGCTGGCGCTGCCGCCCGAACAGATGCTGCTGTGCGGCATGGCCCTGGGTTATGCGAACCCCGATGCCCCCGAGAACCGCCTGGTGACCGAGCGGGCGCCGGTGGAACGCTTCACCACCTTCCACGAGTAACGCGATGCGTGCCTGGCCCCTGCTGCTGTTGCTGTCACCGGGCCTCGCGCAGGCCGCCAGCCTGGATGCCAGCGCCTTCGGCCCGCTCTGGGCCTTGCCCTTCGTGGGCATGCTGCTCTCCATCGCCCTGGGCCCGCTGCTGGCACCGCGCTTCTGGCACCACCATTTCGGCAAGGTGGCGCTGTTCTGGGCCGCCTGTTTCGTGCTGCCGCTGGCGGCCACGCAGGGGCTGGGCGTGACGGCCGGGGCGGTGTGGCACACCCTGCTGGCCGAGTACCTGCCCTTCGTGCTGCTGCTGGTGGCACTGTTCACTGCCTCGGGCGGCATCTATGTGCGCGGCAATCTGCATGGCTCGCCGGCGCTGAACACCGGCCTCATGGCGCTGGGCGCGGTCCTGGCCTCGGTGATGGGCACGACCGGCGCTTCGATGCTGCTGATCCGCCCGCTGATCCGTGCCAACGACAACCGGCGCCATGTCGTGCACGTCATCGTGTTCTTCATCTTCATCGTCTCGAACGCGGGCGGCTCGTTGACGCCGCTGGGCGATCCGCCGCTGTTCCTCGGCTTCCTGCAGGGCGTGAGCTTCTTCTGGACGGTCCGGCATGTGGGGCCGGAGATGCTCTTCGTCGTCGGCTTGCTGCTGGCGATGTTCTATGCCATCGACCGCCACTGGTACGCCAAGGAAGGCGTGCTGCCGGTGGACCCGACGCCGGACACGCCGCGCCTGGGGCTGGACGGCGCCATCAACTTCCTGCCCCTGGGCCTGGTGGTGGGCCTGGTGCTGCTCAGCGGCCTGTGGAAGCCAGGCGTCGTGTTCGACCTGTTCGGCACGCCGCTGGCCCTGCAATCCCTGGTGCGCGACCTGGGCCTCGTCGGCGTGACCCTGCTTTCGCTCGCCCTCACCCCCAAGGGCGTGCGCGAGCGCAACCAGTTCAGCTGGGCGCCGATGGCCGAGGTGGCCAAGCTCTTCATCGGCATCTTCCTCACCATGATGCCGGTGCTGGTGATGCTGCAGGCCGGGCTGAACGGCCCGTTTGCGGGCCTGGTGCAGTGGGTCTCCACGGCCGAAGGCCAGCCGATCCCGCTGGCCTACTACTGGCTCAGCGGCTGGCTCTCGGCCTTCCTGGACAACGCGCCCACCTATCTCGTCTTCTTCAACCTGGCAGGTGGGGATGCCGCGCAGCTGATGGCAGGCGGTGCGGCCACGCTGGCCGCCATCTCGGCCGGCTCGGTCTTCATGGGGGCGATGAGCTACATCGGCAACGCCCCGAACTTCATGGTCAAGGCGATAGCCGAAGACCGCGGCATCGCCATGCCCAGCTTCTTCGGCTACATGGCCTGGAGCTGCGGCCTGCTGCTGCCGGTGCTGGCCTTGATGAGCTGGATCTTCTTCAGATGAGCAAACCCAAACTGCTGGTGGCGCGCCGCTTGTTCCCCGAGCTGCTGGAGCCGCTGCGCGCCCACTACGAGCTCGACCTGCACAACAGCGACACCGCGCTGGAGCCGGCCGCGCTGCGCGCGCGCCTGCAAGGCTGCTGGGGGATGCTGGGCTCGGGCAGCGAGCGCGTGGACGCCGAACTGCTGGCCGCCTGCCCGGCGCTGCGTGCCGTCGCCCTCATCACCGTGGGCTACAACAACCTCGACGTGCCGGCTTGCCGCGCGCGCGGCCTGCAGCTCAGCCATGCGCCGGGCGTGCTGACCGAGACCACGGCCGAGTTCGGCCTGAGCCTGCTGCTGGCCACCGCACGCCGCGTGGGCGAGGGCGAGCGCTATGTGCGCGCCGGGCACTGGCAGGGCTGGTCCATCGACCAGTTCGCCGGCGCGCCGGTGTGCGGCACGGTGCTGGGCATCGTGGGCATGGGGCGCATCGGTGGCGTCATCGCGCGCCGCGCCGCGCTAGGCCTGGACATGCAGGTGCGCTACTTCAACCGCCAGCCGGTGGCGGACTGCGAGTTCGCCCAGTGGCGCCCCTTGCCCGAGCTGCTGGCCGAGGCCGACCACCTGATGGTGGTGGTGCCCTACAGCGCGGCCACCCACCACCTGATCGGCGCGGCCGAGCTGGCGCAGATGAAGCCCAGCGCCACCCTCATCAACATCGCCCGCGGTGGCGTGGTGGACGACCGCGCGCTCGCTGCCGCGCTGCGCGCCGGCCGCCTGGCCGCGGCGGGCCTGGATGTGTTCGAGGGCGAGCCGGCGGTGGCGCCTGAGCTGCTGGCCTGCGAGAACGCGCTGCTCACGCCCCATATCGCCAGCTCCACCCTGCCCACCCGGCAGGCAATGGTGCAGTGCGCGGTGGACAACCTGCTGGCCTGGGCGCGCGGGGAGCCGGGGCCGACGCCGATTCCGGCTTGATCAGCTGAGCTGCAGCGCGAACTCGCGGCGCTGCTGCCCCTTCTCGCCCGCGCCGCTGCCGCTGCCGGTGGTGAGCTTGCGCGTCACCACCAGGCGCTCGCCGCTGACGCCAAAGTGCCACTCGTCCTGTGAGCTCATCTCGAAGCTGATGACCACATAGGCCCGCCCGGAAATCTTCTGCGTGCTGCGCGCGGCCAGCGGCGTGCCGTCGGCGGCCACCCACACATCGAGCTGGCCTTCGTACTTCTTCACGTACTTGTCCGGCCGGCGCTGCTGCAGCTCGAAGCTCAGCAGCTTGGCCGGCTTGCCCTGCCAGCTGTCGGCCTTCTCGCCCTTCAGCGTGGCGCGCGCCAGCTGGCGGCTCAGCACCTCGGCCGGGCGGGTCAGCTCGCGCACTTCCTTGTAGCCGAGCTCGCGCAGGCCGTTGGCCGTGGGGGTGGCGGCCTTCGGGTCCTGGTCCTTGGCCTGGTCTTCCGAAAGCGCCTTGTTCAGCAGCGTCTGCGGGTAGGCCAGGCGCAGGCCCTGCGGGCCGTCCTCGAAGCTCAGCTGGGCCTGGCCGGGCTGCACCTCGGCGTCGTCCTTGCCTTCGTTGTTGCGGTTCTCGCTCTTCAGCGTCACCTGGCCGCGGATTGGGGTTTCGGCCTGCAGGCGCTGCAGGGCGGCCTTCAGGTCGGAGAGGGTGTCGGCCTGCACCGGCAGAACCGTCAGCAGCAGGGCAGCAAGGGGAATCAGGCGCATGGTCTATGGCAGGGATTGGGCAAGGAATTCCACCAGCGCACGGCCGATGGCATCGGGGTCGCGGCCAAAGTCGGCATGGCCGGCGCCGGGGATCACGATCAAGCGGCCCGGTGCGTTGACCTGCACCCCGGCGGCAGCCAGGCGGTAGGCCTGCTCCACCGGCACCACGGGGTCCAGTTCGCCGTGCAGGATCAGGCTCGGCACCGCGCCGTGACGAACGTAATGGGTGGGGCTGGCCTCCCGCAGTTGCAGGGCCGTGGGGCTGCGGGTGCCGAGCAGGGCCTGCACCGTGCCGCGTGCCTGCGCGCTGGCGCCGGCCAGCGCGCTCAGGTCGTACGGCCCGCCATGCAGCACGGCCGCGGCCACGCGCGTGCTGCCCTTGCGCGGCAGGCCCCGGCCCTCGAAGCGCGGGTCGTCCGGCGTGTAGGCCAGCAGCGCGGCCAGATGGGCGCCGGCAGAGCCGCCGATCACCGCCAACTTCTGGCCGTCCACCTCCCACGCTGCCGCCTGGCTGCGCAGCCAGCGCAGCGCGCATTTCAGGTCTTCCAGCGGGGCCGGGTGGTGCACGGCGGGGGCCAGGCGGTAGTCCACGCTCAGGCCGGTGTAGCCCAGGCGGGCCAGGTTGCGGGCCAGGGCTTCGTAGTCCGCGCGGCTGCCCGTGCTCCAGCCGCCGCCGTGCACGAACAGCAGCGCGCGCCGCCGGTGCGCGCCGGCCGGGGGCTGGTACAGGTCGCCCAGTAGGGACTGGCCTTCCACCTGGCAGACGGTCAGGCCGCGCGTGATGCGCGGCGCCGGTGGTTCGGCGGGAGCGGCGCAGGCCAGCAGGGTGGTCAGGCTCAGCACCAGGGCGCAGCGACGCATGGCGAAACAAAGCAGAGTGCGGGGGGCGGCCATTGTGGGGACGCGCGGGCAGCGGGTGAGTGCTTGCCCCGAGAATGCGGGCCATGCCTTGGTTAGAGCTTGTGACAGCGCTGCTTGCGCTGGTGACGCTGGTGCTGGTGTTCCTGCTGCTGAAACGGCCGCCCCCCGTGGCGGACCTGCAACCGGTGCAGCAAGCCTTGTTGAACAGTGAGCGCGGCCTGCGCGACGACAGCCAGCGCCAGGCTCAGGCCCTGAGGCAGGAATTGCTGGGTCAGCTCGGCCAGTTCCAGACCAGCCTGATGGCACAGGGTGGCGACGTGGCGCGCACCCAGAACGAGCAGATCGACGGCCTGCGCGTGCAGGTGGCCGGGCTGCAGCAGGGCCTGATGCAGGGCCTGCAAAGCACCACCAGCGCGCTCAACCAGGCCCAGGCCGCGGCGCGCGAGGCGCTGGATGCGGCGCTGATGCGCAATGCCACGCAGCTGCGCGAACAGCTGGCGGCGCTGACGAGCGCCAACGAGCAGCGCATGGCCGATCTTCGCCACACGGTGGAGCAGCGCCTGGCCGGTATCCAGCAGGACAACGCCGCCAAGCTGGAGCAGATGCGCGCCACCGTGGACGAGAAGCTGCATGCCACGCTGGAGCAGCGCCTGGGCGAGAGCTTCCGCCAGGTGGCCGAGCGCCTGGAGCAGGTGCACCGCGGCCTGGGCGACATGCAGAACCTGGCGCGTGACGTGGGGAGCCTGAGCCGCGTGCTCACCGGCGTGAAGACGCGCGGCGTGTTCGGCGAGGTGCAGCTGGCCGCGCTGCTGGAGCAGGTGTTCACGCCCGAGCAGTACGGGCGCGAGGTCATCACCGTGCCCGGCTCGAACGCCCGCGTCGAGTTCGCCGTCAAGCTGCCGGGTCAAGGGGAGAGCCCGATCTGGCTGCCGATCGACGCCAAGTTCCCGCGCGAGGACTACGAGCGCTTGCTGGATGCCCAGGAGCGCGCCGACGTGGCCGCCGCCGAGGCCGCTGGCAAGGCCCTGGAAGCGCGCCTGCGCCTGGAGGCCCGCACCATTGCCGACAAATACCTGGCCCCACCGCACACCACCGATTTCGCGCTGCTCTTCCTGCCCACCGAGGGCCTGTACGCCGAAGCCCTGCGCCGCCCCGGCCTCTTCGAGGCCTTGCAGCGTGAACACAAAGTGATGCTGACCGGCCCCACCACCCTGCTGGCCACCCTGGGCAGCCTGCAGATGGGCTTTCGCACCCTGGCGCTGGAAAAGCGCAGTGCCGAGGTCTGGAGCGTGCTGGGCGCCGTCAAGACCGAGTTCGGCAAGTTCGGCGAGGTGCTGGCCAAGACCAAGAAGAAGCTGCAGGAAGCCAGCAACACCATCGATGCTGCCGAGGTGCGCACGCGCGCGATGACGCGCCAGCTCAAGACCGTGGAGGCCCTGCCCGAGACCGAGGCGCAGCGTCTGCTGGAGATCGCCGACCCTGAGGACGAACCCGCTTGAGCCACCCACTGCCCGCGGGCTTCTGGCGGTTGATCGCCGCCATCGTGGCCGTGCACGCCTGCATGGCCACCACCCGCGTGGCCAGCACGCTTTGGCTGCTGCATACCGGCCATGGCGAGGTGACGGTGGGCGTGCTGCTCGCCCTGGTGGCCCTGGCCCCAGCCCTGCTGGGCCCGGCGGCGGGGGCCTGGGCCGACCGCTACGGCCTGTGGCGGCCGTTGAAGCTGGCCACCGCCCTGGCCCTGGTAGGCACGGCCGCGCCGCTGCTGTGGACGCATGTCAGCACCCTGGTCATCGGCGCCATCGGCACCGGCGGCGCCATTGGTGTGGCGGCAGTGGCGGTGCAGCGCGAGGTGGCGCAGCGCGCCCGCGAGCTGACGGACCAGAGCGCCTCCCAGCGCATGTATTCCTGGGTGGCGCTGGGCCCGGCGCTCTCCAACACCCTGGCGCCGCTCTTGGCCGGTGCCCTGATCGACACCGTCAGCCACCGCGCCGCGTTCGGTGCCGCGGTGCTGATGGTGCCGGTGGGCCTGTGGCTGCTGCGTGAGCGCCGCCACCTGCCGCGCCCGGTGCTGACGCAGCGCGTCAGCACCCGCCCCGCCTGGGACCTGCTGGAGACCAAGAGCCTGCGCCAGCTGCTCGTCATCAACCTGGTGCTTGCCGCGGCCTGGGATGCGCACAGCTTCGTTGTGCCCGTGCTCGGCCATGCGCGCGGCTATTCGGCCTCCACCATCGGCGCCATCCTGGCCTGCTTCTCGATCGCCGGCATGGCGGTGCGCCTGCTCATCATCCGCTTCGCCGGCGCCTGGAGCGAACGCCTGATGCTGCGCAGCGCCATGGGCGTGACGATGGCGATGTCGGCCGTCTACGCCTTCCTGCCCGGGCCGCTGGGCCTGATGCTGGGTTCGGCCTGCCTGGGCCTGGCCTTGGGCTCGGTGCAGCCCACCGTGCTGGCGGCGCTGACGCACGCCACCCCGCCCGAGCGCCACGGCCAGGTGCTGGGCCTGCGCATGATGGCCACCAACGCGGCGGGCGTCACGCTGCCAATGGGCTTCGGCCTGCTGGCCGGCCTGGCCGGCGTGGGCGGGCCGCTGTGGCTCACCGCCGCGATGGTGGCGGCGGTGTGGCCGGCCACCAAGGTCTTGCGCGCGGTTTGAGCGGGCGGGCGCCCGAGGGCGGCGGCTGACGCGCGTCAGCGCCCGCGCTGCCGAAAGCGCGCCGGGCTCTCGCCCACCAGGCGGCGGAACAGGCGGGCGAAGGTGGGCACGTCCTGGTAGCCCACGGCCGCCACGATCTGGGCCGTGCTCTGGCGGCTGCCGAGCAGCAGCTGCTTGGCCTTCTGCACGCGTGCCTGCTGCAGCAGGGCCAGCGGCGTGCTGCCGGTTTCCTGGCGGATGCGCCGCAGCAGGGTGCGGCTGCTGATGTGAAAGGCCGCGGCCAGGCGCGCCAGGTCGAAGGGTTCGGCCAGGCGGGCCTCCAGCCAGCCGCGCACCGCCTGCGCGAACGAGGGCGGGGCGGGCGGCAGCAGGCGCTCGTCCACATAGGGCGCCTGGCTGCTGCGCAGGGGCTGCAGGAGGGTCACGCGGGCGGTGCGGCTGGCCACGCGGGCACCGTACAGGCGCTTGATGAGGTGCAGGGCCAGGTCGAACACCGAGCTGACGGCGCCGCTGCTCAAGAGCGCGCCGTCTTCCACCAGCAGCTCCTGCGCCTGCAGCTGCACCTGCGGGTAGCGCGCCGCGAAGGCTGGGGCGAACAGCCAGGAGGTGGTGGCGCGGCGGCCGTCCAGCAGTCCGGCCTCGGCCAGCAGAAAGCTGCCCAGGCAGACCGTGGCCACCACGCTGCCCCGGGCCGCGCAGCGGCGGATGAAGCGCTGCTCGTCGGCCAGGGCCTGCAGCTGCGGCGCCAAGGCCTCGGGCCGGCCCAGCTCCATGCCGGGCACGAGCAGCAGGCCGTAGCGGCCCCGCGGGCGCCCGGGGCTCAGCACGAAGCCGCCCGCCAGGCGCACCGGGCCGGGCCGCAGGGCCACGAGCTCCAGCGCCGGGGGCGGCGGCAGCGCTGGGCCTGTCGTTGTGCCTGTCGTTTGATCCATTGCCTGCGCCAGCTGCCCCGCCAGCCGCAGCAGGTCGGCCAGGCCCAGCAGCTCGGTGCCCAGGCAGCCGGGGTAGGCCAGCAGCGCGATGCGCAGGGGCTCGGCGGCTGTGGTGGGCGTTGTGGCCATATCGAACCCAAAGATGGCGATGTCGCCATGCTGCCAGATGGCTGAACCCGCCGAGCATGGCGGCCTGATCCACCCTGAGATTCCGCCATGCAGATCACGCAACTTCGCAGCGCCACCCTGGTTATTCACAGCGGGCCGCACCACATCCTGGTGGACCCGATGCTGGCACCCCGCCACGCGCTGCCGCCGCTGCGTCTGCTCGACGGCCGGCGCGAGCGCAACCCCACCGTGGGCCTGCCCGCGGCGGCAGCGGGTGTGCTGGAGCAGGTCACGCAGGTGCTGATCACCCATTGCCAGAAAGGCCACTTCGACCACCTGGACCGCGCCGGCAAGGCCTGGCTGCGCGAGCGCCAGCTGCCCGTGATCTGCACCCCGCACGACGCCGAGCACCTGCGCATGCGCGGCCTGAACGTGCAGGCCCTGGCGCCCGGGCACGATCAACCCCAGCCCTTCCTGGGGGGGCGCATCCGCACCCTGCGCTGCACCCATGGCCGCGGCCTGGTGGGCCGGCTGATGGAACATGGCGTGGGCTACTTCATCGAGCTGCCGGGCGAACCCACGCTCTACCTGGCCGGCGACACGGTTCTGACGCCGGACATCCGTGAGTTCCTGCAGCGCGAGCAGCCCGATGTCTGCGTGCTGCCGGCCGGCGGCGCACACTTCGACTTCGGTGGCGAGCTCATCATGGGCGTGGACGAGGTGCTGACCTGCACCCGCCTGACGCAGGGCCTGGTGGTGGCCAACCACCTGGAAGCCCTGAGCCACTGCCCCGTGACGCGCGCCGAGCTGCGGCAGGCCGCCCAGGCGGCCGGCCTGGCAGCGCGCCTGTGCGTGCCGGAGGATGGCGAGACCCTGAGCCTGGCCGCCCCCTCACTCGCCTGCGCCGCCTGAGGTCGGGCCACCCGCTCAGGTCTTGGGCGGCAGCGGCTGGGCGCCCAGCTCCAGCAGCAGCTCGGCCAGCGCCTTGCGCTGATCCCCCTGTGCCCAGGCCAGCGGCGGGGCACCTTCACTGTCGCGGGCGTCCAGGGGCGCGCCCTGGGCCGCCAGCCAGCGGATCAGCGCCGGCCGCTCGCCCGCCACCGCCAGGTGCAGCGGGGTCATGGCCAGGCCGGAAGGCAGGGCGGCGCGGTCCACCCGGGCGCCCTGTGCCCGCAGGGCCTGCGCCACCTCCAGATGGCCTTCGCGGCAGGCTTCCATCAGCGGCGTGAAGCCGATGGGGTCGGGCGCGTCCACCGCCGCACCGGCCTCCAGCAGGGCCAGCACGGCCTGCAGCCGGCCTTCGCGTGCGGCGCGGGCGAGCAGCGGGCGGCCGGTCTCGTCGCTGCCGCTCGCCGAGGCGCCGTTGGCCAGGGCGCGGCGCAGGGCGGCGGGGTCGTCGGCGTCCAGCGCGCTCAGCAGGGCCTGGGTGGCGGCATCGGGTGTGTGCAGCGTGCCGCGGTGCGCCAGCAGGCGCTCCGCAATGACCTGGTGGCCGCGCGACACCGCGATCAGCAGCGGCGCGGCCTGTTCGGGGCGGTCGGTGGCTTCCACCGAAGTGCCCGCTGCCAGCAGGGTGCCCACCCGCTTGCCGTCGCCGGCCCGGATGGCGGCGGCCAGGTCCTCGTACGCCGTGGCGGCGTGGGCCGGAGCCAGGGCGGCAAGGGTCAGGGCAAGGGCGAGGATGCGCACCATGGCCAGCCTTCAAGGCGTGAAAGCCGGGCAGCATGCTGATTCCGGCGCGGGCCGCGCAGTGCCGAAAGTCGGTGTGGGCGCACGCCGCCTGAGGTGCGGCGTCGGATCAGCCCGGCGCGCGGGCTGGGCGGAGGCTTTCCCTCGCCACCTGGCGGCTGCGCTTGTCGGCATACATGCGCTGGTCCGCCAGCTCGATGAGGGTGTCGGCAACCACCCCCTCCACCGGGAAGACGACGAATCCCAGGCTGGCCGACAGTGCCAGCTCGCGCCCGGCAAAGCCCCACGGCGGCAGCAGGGCCTGACGGATGCGCGTCGCCACCGATTGCGCAGCATCCACACCCTCGATGGGCCAGATCAGCAGCGCGAACTCGTCGCCGCCCAGGCGGGCCACGGTGTCGGAAACCCGGCCGATCAGACTCAGGCGCCGCGCCAGCTCCACCAGCGCGGCATCGCCGGCTCGATGACCCAGGCTGTCGTTCAGGGGCTTGAGGCCGTCCATGTCCAGCAGCAACACGGCCCCGCGGCGTTCGGGTTCGCGCTCGGTCTGGGCCAGCAGGCTGCGCAGCCTGTCCATGAACAGGGCGCGGTTGGCCAGTCCGGTCAGCGCATCGTGGGTGGCGCGGTGGTAAAGGTCGTCGGCTGCGTGCTGCCCGGCGTGAAACATGGCGGCGGCGATCAGGTCGGCCAGCAAGCCCAGCAGCGACTCGTCCTCTGGCTTGAAGTGCGCCGGCTGGCCCGACAAGGCCTTGACCACGCCGACCACCGAGCCCTGGTGGTTCAGGGGCATGACGAGCATGGAGCGCAGGCCCACGCGGCGGCAGGCTTGACGATCCACGCGCGGATCGGTCTCGGCGTCATCGCAACGCAGCAGCTGGCCCTGCTGCACGCACAGGCCCGAAAGGCTTTGCGCCCGCGCGACGCGCAAGCCCAAGGACTGTGCGGCCGAACCGGCCACGGCCCGGTAGACCATGTGCTCGCCTTCGGCCAACTCCACCACGGCGCCATCGGCGCCCGTCAGCGGCAGCAATCGCTCGGCCACCAGGGTCATCACGCTGCCCAGGTCGAGACCCAAGCGGGCGATGTCGGATTGCAGCGCAATCACTTCGAGCAGTTTGCTCTGCGAGAGGGTCATGGGCACCCACGGTGTCGGCTGGCTCTGCCTCTGCGGGCCCTCACTGCCAGGCGCTGCTCCCTGTGGTGGGCGAATGCTAATCCGCGCATGGGCCGAGTGCCTTCCCCGACCCCGGGTGCGGCTGCGCGCTTCCCCGGGGCAGTGGGGCCCAGGGCGCTGCCGACAATGCCCGCATGACTTCCCTGCGCCAGACCCTGGCCCGCATCCCTGAAGGGGCGGGCGTGCTCTTCTTCATCCAAGTGGTGTCCACGCTCGGCTATGCCGTGCTGTATTCCAGCCTGGTGCTCTATGCCAGCCAGGCCCTGGGCTATAGCAACGAAAAGGCCGCGCTCATCATGGGCGTGTTCGGCGCCTTCAACTACGGCCTGCACCTGTTCGGTGGCTACCTGGGCGGGCGTTTCCTCAGCAACCGCAATCTGTTTCTGGGTGGCATGGTGCTGCAGGCGGCCGGCTGTGCGGCCATCGCGCTGGGCGGCGAGACCCCGCTGATCTGGGGCCTGGCCCTGTTCCTGACCGGCAGCGGCCTCAATGTCACCTGCCTGAACATGATGCTCACGCAGCGCTTCGCGCCCGAGGACACGCGGCGCGAGGGCGCCTTCCTGTGGAACTACGCCGGCATGAACGTCGGCTTCTTCATCGGCTTTGCGGTGGCCGGGCATTACCAGCTCAGCCAGGCCTATGGCAGCCTGTTCAGCTTCGCCACCGTGGGCAATATCGCCGCCATCGCGCTGACCCTGGTGTACTGGCGTGTGCTGGCTGACCGCGACACCCCTCTGCTGCAGGCCACGCCGGCGCAGTTCCGCCTGCGCTTTGCGGTGGGCCTGGCCATCCTCGTTGGCCTGGTGCCGGTGCTGGCCTGGCTGCTGCGCCACCCGGGCGAGACCTCCTGGCTGCTCAAGGGCATCAGCGCCGCCATCGGCCTGACCCTGCTGGTGCTGACGCTGCGCCACCCGGTGGTGGCCGAGCGCCGCCGCATGGTGGTGTACCTGGTGCTCACGCTGGGCTCGCTGGTGTTCTGGTCGCTCTACCAGATGGCGCCCAGCGGCCTACAGCTCTTTGCCGTGGGCAATGTGCGCATGGAGGTGGCGGGCCTGGCCATCGCCCCGCAATGGGTGCAGAACATCAACACCATCGTCATCGTCATCGGCGGCCCCTGGCTGGCGGTGCTGTTCCAGCGCTGGCGCGCACGCGGCTGGCCGGTGGACATCCCCCAGCAGTTCGCCGCCGCCCTGCTGCTGATGGGCCTGGGCTTCCTGGTCCTGCCCTTGGGCATCCAACTGGCCGGGGCGGATGGCCGCGTGGCCTTCGTGTGGCTGGCGCTCAGCTATGTGCTGCAGGCGGTGGGCGAGCTGCTGATCTCGCCGATCGGCTACGCCATGATCGGCCGCTTGGCGCCGCAGAAGTACCAGGGCGTCATGATGGGCAGCTGGATGATGGTGACCGGCCTGGCCTCGCTGTTCGCGGCCGATTTCTCCGGGCTGGTGGCCCAGCCGGCCGACGGCTCGCCGCTCACCAGCAACCCGGCCTATGCCACCTTGTTCACTCAGCTGGGTTTGGGCAGTTTGGTGGTGGGGGTGGTGTTGGTGGCCCTGGTGCCCTGGCTGAGCCGACTGATCGGCCCAGGCCGGCCTAGCGATGCCAAGTCGGCCCACTGAGTGCGCTGCGCCCGGGCGATTCGTGAATCTGTACCAGTGAGAATCCCCACATGCTCCTGATCTCCATCGTCACGAGTTGCCTCAATGAGGAGGGCAACGTTGAAGAGCTCCATCGGCGTATCAAGGCCCAGTTCGACGGGCAAAGCGAGTACGACTTCGAGCACATTTATGTGGACAACGGTTCCACCGATGGGACGGTGGCCGAGGTTAAGAGGCTCGCGGCAGCGGACCCGCGGGTCAAACTGATCGTCAATGCTCGCAACTTTGGACATATCCGCTCCCCCTTGCATGGCATGTATCAGGCCCAGGGGGCCGCCATCATTGCGATGGCGAGCGATCTACAAGACCCGCCGGAACTGATCCGGCAGTTTCTGCAGCGGTGGCGCGAGGGGCATCTGATCGTGGTCGGAGTCAAGCCTTCGAGCCGGGAAACCTGGGCCATGGCGGTGCTTCGTCGGCTGTACTACCGGGTGCTGGGGCGCATGTCCGACATCAAGCTGATTCCGAACTTCACGGGGTTTGGCCTATACGACCGATCGGTTGTGCAGATCGTTCGCGAGCTTGGTGATCCTTACCCGTACTTTCGAGGGCTGATTTCCGACCTTGGCATCGGTTATGCCACCGTCGAATTCGAGCAGGCACGGCGTAAGCGTGGGATCACCAAGAACAACTTCTACACCCTGTATGACTTGGCCATGCTAGGTGTGACCAGTCACTCGAAAATGCCTCTGCGTCTGGCGACGATGGCGGGCTTCTTGCTCAGCACGCTGAGTCTGATGGTGTCGCTGGGCTATTTGGTTGCAAAGTTGGTGTGGTGGGATCAGTTTGCGTTGGGCACCGCACCATTGGTGATTGGGCTGTTCTTCTTTGGGGCGGTGCAATTGCTGTTTATCGGCATTCTGGGCGAGTATGTGTCCGCGATCCACACCCAGGTGGTTCGTCGGCCTTTGGTGATTGAGCGGGAACGGGTCAACCTACCGGCAGCTTCCAGCTTGCCCTCCCACTCCGCTCAGCCAGCGATGCGCATGGGCGACGAGTGAAGGCTGTGGCGTGGCCGGATTTTGCGCGGTATTTGCTGGTTGGTCTGCTGAACACCGGAGCCGGCTACGGCATCTTTGCCGTCTGCTACCTGGGTCTGCGTGACCATGTGCCTTATTTGTTCATTGTGGTGATTGCCCACGTGCTTGCGGTGAGCTTTGCTTTTTTCAGCCAGGGTCGACTCGTTTTTCGGCGCGGCTGGCCGCGTACCCGCTCCGGCCTGCTGCACGCTTGGATGCGAAGCCAGTTTGGCTATTTGGGCATATTGGTACTGGGTCTGCTGATCCATGGCTTGGTGGTGGGCGTCTTGGAGCGGAGCGCCTGGTGGGCTCAGGCTTGTGCCACTGTGGTGGCCGTTATGGCGGGGTGGCTGTTGAACCAACATTTGGTGTTCGTTCGCAAGGAAGAGCCACGGCAGTGACCCGTGGTGGACCGTGCATACGCAGGAGTCGCCCGACTGCGCCAGATACTCCACCCCCACTCAATCGCATCCGGTCGCTCGGATGACCGTGGGCCGACGTCAAACAGGCCGATCCAACAAGGCACGATGAACAACCTTCACCCGTTCCCGGCCGGCTCCCGGCGCTTGTGGCTTGTCTACGCGGCACTATCCTTGCTCGCAATGCTCCCTTCGGTGCCACTGTGGCTGCAAAGCCCATTGGTGCTGACGCGATTCGAGTTCGACTACTTCCTTGGCGCCTATGAGGGCGAACGTTGGTCCATAGGCGACCCAGTGGACTTTGGGCGCGCGATGCACTTCGCGCTGATGCTGGCAATCGGACTCGTTTATGCGCGTATCGCCCTGCGACTTTGGGAGGCGGCGCCCGGCAGCGTTTCCGTGCGTCGAGTAGCTGCCTATGGCGCGCTGCTGACCCTGGTCTACAGCCTGGGGATGCCTTGGGTGAGCCCGGATGTTTTCTTCTACATTGGCACGGGCTGGTTGGAGTCACACTACGGCTTGAATCCGTATCTGGTCTCCATGAGCAAGGTGCCTGGCGCGCTGACGGAGCCCATGTTTGCGAATGTCTTCCCGGGATTTCTGGCTGGGACTACCGGATATGGCCCGGTTTTCCAGAAGCTGGCAGCAGGCGTCGCGGCGATTTCGCTCGGCAGCGACAAGTTGGCTCTGGTCATCTACAAGATCGTGAACGGACTGCTGCATGGCGTGGCCAGCTGGCTGGTTTATCGGCTGGCGCCAGCGCGCATGGCTGTTCCGGCGCTCTTTCTGTACGCGCTCAACCCGGTAATCCTGTTTGCCATCCAGACTTGCGCGCACAACGATCACTTTATGAACGTCGCCGTGCTGGCAACCTTGATGATGCTCAAGCAAGGGCGCGCGATGTGGGCCGGTGTCGCGCTTGGCGTGGCCTTCAGCACCAAATACTTTGCACTTATCTATCTGCCCATCGCCTGCCTGGCACTGCTAATCCGGCCGATGGACTCAAGGCAGCAGCGCCTACGCGCTGTACTGTTGTTGATACTCGGCTTTGCGGCCATGGCCGCGTTGGCTCACCTGCTCTACCCAGGAAGCGCCGACCAGTTCATGCGCGTGGCCAGCCAAGGGATCGGGGTGTTCCGCAACAGCCTCTTCCACGTGATGGTGGCCCTCAATTTCTCTCTGGTGATCTTTGAGCTTAATTGGCTGGACAACTATTTTTCCTACGCGCGCGTCGCCAATGAATTAAAGCTGGCCTATGTGCTTGGCTATTCGGTTCTCCTGGCCGTTTATGTGCGTCGCCTGCGCGAAGAATGGTTAATGGCGCTGGCCGAGTTGTGTCTGCTCAGCACGCTGCTGTACTTCGTTCTGGTGAATGCAACCAACCAGGAGTGGTACCTCACCTGGCTGATGGGCTTTGCCTGCATCACCGCCGGTAAGGCCGAGTTGGCCTTGCTGCTTCGTTTCTCAACGTTGTTTTTGCCGTTCGTGATCTTCACGGTCAAGGGCCACGTGCCGGCAATCTTGTTTTCGAATGTGCTGCTCTACGCGCTGGTTTGCTATGCCTCACTGGCCTACTACTTGGGGCAGCGTCGCCACTTTGGTGTGCCCTGGAGGAGCTAGCGCCTCTGAGGGGTGCCCCTTGTTGGGCGGCGCCACTGGCCGGCTCAGCGCCGCCCTGTTGCTGGCCCACAAACCCAGGCGAACTGCAAAGCACCATCTGGCAGGCTGATGAAGTTGGCGCTGAGGACCTCCAGGCCAGAGCGCTGGATCAGGGAGGTCAAGGCCTTCGAACTGAAGAAATTCACATGCTCATGCCAGTGACGCTTGCTTCGCCAAGCGCCATGCTGGGTTTCGGATTCGCGCATCAGTGCTTCGAACGGGAGTTCCAGGTACAACTTGCTGGAGGGCGACATGACTCGCGACACCTCACCGAGCAATGATCTGGGATCGGGAACATGTTCGAGCACATTGCTCAACACAATCAGGTCGTAGGCCGCCGCAGTCGGTGTGCTCACCGGCACCGCGCCTTCTACAGGCAGTCGGCCGGAAATATCGTAGATGTGGTGCAGGCGAGCCACCTGGCGCAAAGGCGTATTGCGGCCAGTGTCTCCGCCCCAATCGAGGATGGCTGGCTGGTCCGGCAGCCATGGACGCAACACAGCCTCGGCAGCTTGGATGTGCGGATGATCCGATGTCAGTGCCTGGTTGCGTGCGGCATAGCCTGGCTCGAAGTGCTCCCTTTCCTGAACATAGCTGTCGCCACGGTAGTCGCGGTAAAGCCTGCTCATGTCCGCATCGTCAAACCGCATATCCAAAAACAGCATTCCGCAGTTCGGGCAATGCAAGCTGTTGCAGAGTGGCAGCGCCAGCCCCTGAGGAACACTGCGAAGCCCCCAGTCTGCCGTGATCTCGCACGACTCCCAGCCAAATGCTCGCCAAGCGACAAAGGGCATCAACACAGCAGGTTGACGTTCGGGTGGGCTGTGCTCGCAGGCTATGCAGCGATTGGCGATCGAAGGCATGTCAGATTGCGGCACGATGCCATCGCGCCGTGCGCTCAATGGCTTGGTCAAGTGAGGTCCAGACATCGAGCCCTGCTCGACGCGCCCGCCCGGTGTCGGGTACATAAAAATGGCGGGCACCCTGGGCCGGTGAGCTGCCGACTTCAATAGCCAATCCGGGGTGTAAAGCTGACGTGATTCGGTGAGCGAGTTCCAGTACCGTAAGCGCGCGATCGGATCCCACATTGAAGGTGCTGCCGGCAGGCGCTTCGAGCAGCAACAGAGTCAGCCAAAGCGCCAGGTCTGCCCCATACAGATAGCTTCGTGTGGCGCCGCCGGCGCTGCTCAGTTTGAGCGGCCGACCGTCTAGGGCACTGCTGATGAAATTTCCAATGGCGAAATGCCCGTCAAGTGCGAGGCCCGGCCCGACAAAAGCGAAGCAGCGAGTGTTCACCATGGCCGTTCCGTGGAATCGCGCATGCAGCGCGCCGAGCATTTCAGCGCACCGCTTGCCTTCGCCATAGGCACTGGAAGGGCTGCCAGGGTCACAGGCAGCTGCGTCTTCCTTGAGGGGGGCCGTGGCTTCCGCGTACTGCGCTCCGGAGCCGGTCAGCAGCAGCCGTTGGACACCGCAAGCTGCGGCGCACGCCATTGCATTGCGTGCCATGCTGAGTTGCTCGTCAAAGACGGCTTGAAGGTCGAGATGGGCGGCGGCGTGGGTGTCGGTGGCGGCGTGCAGCATCAAGTCGTGACGCTCCCGCACTGGCCAGGGTTCCCGCGCATTCCCCTGGACCCAGCGCAGCCAGGGTAGCTCGCCGGCCCACGTATGCGCGGCCACGAATGCGGCAGGGGAGCGGCTTAGTGCGGTGACCTCGAAGCGGGCACCGGCACGCCAGAGGTGCACGAAAAGCGCCAGCAGGTTCTGGCCGAAGAATCCGGTTGCACCTGAGAGGATCAGGCGATGCCCATCGAGCTGGCGCGCGCGCAGGGTTAGCGCTTCGCCAAGGCGTTCGAAGTCTTCGGCGAGAAAGTCAGGCAGGGTCGGCAAGGTCTCAGATGCCGCGGTTGTAGATCAGTTCGCGCAAAGCCGGTGTGTTCGCATACGGGCCGGACAGGTCATCCACCATCAGCGCCTGCCCCGCCTTCAGCTCGCGCGCGGTCACTTGGCCGTTCATGATCTCGCGACACGACAGCTGGCCCTTCTGCAAGGGGATGGCAAGCACGAAGTCGCGATCAATGCTTTGGTGATGAAACTCGTAGCCTGCGGGCAGGTCACGCTTCAGGTACACGCCACGCACCAGCTGATCCAGGTACTCCACTTCGCGGCGGCTGGGTATGCGCTTGCTGCCACCGTTGGCCCCGCACATCTGGCGTGCTTTGTGGTACGCCTTGAACCAAGTGTCAACCTGCTGCGGCAGCGAGCAATAAGGTGAGACGGGAATGCCATCGGCCTCGATGTCGATATGGCGCTCCCAGGTCCTGGCGCCCTTGGCGTAACTGATGAGCATGGAGCTTTGCCAGTCCTGGTATTCGTGCGTGGAGTACCCAATCACCAGCTCGGGATAGCGCTTGCGCAGGTAGTCGATCTGGTTGAGTTCCAGTTCGTCGTCCTCGGAAGGATAGAGTGACACGCAGTGGTTCAGCGAAAGCGGGATGTGCCGCTTGCCGAAAAAGCTCACCAAGTCGTCGATGTCTTTTTCTGAACTGCCTCCGGTGGACACGATGACTGGGCGGCGCGTCTTGGCAATGCGCTCCAGCAGAAACCAGTCGTTCAGGTCGGAACTGGCGACCTTGATGATGGGCAGGTCGAACTCTTCGCACAGGTCCACGCTGGCCTCGTCGAATGCTGTCGCCATGGGGATGCAGCCCTGCTCCCGAATTGCATCAACCAGCGTTGCGTATTCATGGCGTTCGAGCTTTGTGGCCTCGGTCTTCTTGATGTAGCGCAGATCCTCACGCCCCTTGAAGTTCGGGGAGATGAAGTGGTCAACATCGCGGAACTGCAGCTTGATGGCAGCTTTGACGTTGTTGAACCGAACCACTTGCGCAAAGGCCTTGATGATGGCCAGGCCACGTTCCACCCGGCCCCAGTGGTTGTTGGCCAGTTCAAGTACGAAGAGATCGCTGAAGCACTTGTCCATATCAGTAAGCGAAGAGCACGGTTTCGAAACTATTGTGCTGGTGCACGCTGAGGCGCATGCGGTAGCCCAGGCCAAGCGAGGCAATGAAGCTGCTGAGTTGCCAAAGATCGTCCCAGCGGTGATACGCCGCGATCGCGAGCGCCGGTCGGCAGCGCAGCAGGGTGCGGCGTGCGCCCTGCAGGGCCTGCAGCTCGTGGCCCTCGATGTCGAGCTTGATGAAGTTCACCTCTGCGTTGGTCAGCACCTCATCCACGGCGCAGACGCGCACCTTGAGCGCGCCGGCCTCGCTGATGCTGCTGGCCTCGCCCACGCCGTCGCTGAACGAAAGCTGGGCCTCCGCATCCGACAAGCCGGCGGCAATGCATTCCACCGGGTAGTCCCATTGCTGTTTGGCCAGCACCTTGAAATTGGCTGGATCGGGCTCAAAAGCCCAAGCGTGAGCGATGGGGACGATCTCGTTCAGTTCGCGCAAAGTTTCGCCTTGGTAGGCGCCGCCGTCGACGATTCTGAGTTGACTGCGACCACTGGCCTGTAGCGCGGCTCGGAGCCACGAAGGCAGGTACTGCGTGTCCGGATCGGGGCGGGGTGGCATGGCGAAGCAGCCAGGAACCGAGCGAAAACGAATGATGTCGTCCAGCGTGCGTCGGCTGTCCTCATCCTCAAGGCGTGCACGTGCAGCGGCAATCTCGCTGGACGCCTTGGAATAGTCCTCGACAGGGTGAAGCCAGTAACGAAACCCCATGGCTTGGGCGACTTGGCCGAAAGCCTCCTGGGGCCAGACCAGCCGGGCGTGCGGGTTCAAGCCCAACAGTTGAACCTGCAGCAGGCCGTAGTCAGAGTCATGCCGGTGGTTGAAGGCCGCAATCCAGAGTGGAGCGGCTTCAAGATCTTGCGCCTGAAGGGTCCGGCAAGGCAGATCGTCGATCTGAGGCGAAGGGGGCGCGCCAGACACCAGAAATGCAGCGACTGGCCGGCCTTGTGCCTGCAGCGCCTTCGCCAGCGCCCGTGCAAACAGCCCTGCGCCAAAGATGTGGATGGGTTCAACGGTCATGAGGGCGCTTCTCCGATCGAATAGCCTGCCCACTGCGCCGCAACTCGTTTAGTTCGCGAGCAGGAAGGAAGGGAAATACGTCATCCAGCTCCGGCGTCTGGAACCGTCCTTGCTCGTCCAGCCTTGATTGCAACTTGGGCGAGAAGGCTTGGAGCGGGTCAACATGAAGCTGCACCAGCAAGGGGCCAATCGTGTACAGGGCCTCGCGCAAGCGCTGCAATTCGTTGGGGTGGTGGATGTCAAATGCCGGCAAACCATACGCGCGCGCCAAGGCCACATAGTCCGGGCAGTGCAAGCCCGAAGCGGCATCGGCACCGAGCACGGTGCCGAAGTGGTTCTGGTGGCTCAGGCGGATGGACAGATAGCCATCGTTGGCCAGCACCACGACGCAGACATTGGCCTGGCTGTCGCGCAGGGTTTGCAGCTCCTGCACATTCATCTGCAGACTGCCGTCGCCGGCCAGGCAGACCACACGTCGGGTCGGATCTGCGATGGCGGCCCCCAGGGCCGCCGGCAGGTCGTAGCCCATGGAGGCCGAGCCGGAGTTGCTGAACAGGCGCTGGCCTGTGCGCAAACGTCCGACCTGGAAGGGCAGGATGCAGGCACTGGCATTTCCGCAGGCCACCACTCCCCGTTCGGGTAGGGCCTCGAACAAGGCCTGCACCGCAGCGTACGGATTGATGTGATCGGAGTCGCTCACATTGCTCGGCTCAAGGGCAGGGAAGCGGTCCTGGATTTCCGTGCACCACCGCTGCCAAGGCCCGAAGTTCGGCAGCTCGGAGCGGCGGGCTGCCTGCAAGAACTGTTGCAGGAAGCAGCGGGCATCGGCCTGAATGGGCAGGTGCGGCTTCACCAGAGGCTTGCTGAGCTCGGCCGGGTCCACATCCACCATGACGATGCGAGCATGGGCCGCGAAGCTGGCCCAGTTGTAGCTGACCTGCCGGATGTTCAGGCGCGAACCGACTACCAGCACCAGGTCAGCCTGCTGCAGACACAGATTGCCGGCTCGGGTGCCGATCGTGCCGGGGCGGCCGGCAAACAAGGGGTGCGAGCTGTCGATCAGGTCATGTGTCCAGGCCGTGCAGACGGGCAGCCCCAACTGCTCGGCCAGTTCAAGGAACTCGCTGCGCGCGCCGGCCCAATGCACACCGCTGCCGCCCAGCAGCACTGGGCGATGTGCTTCCTGCAACCATTGGAGCGCGGTCTGCACCTGTTCTGCGTCGGCTGCCTTTGGCTGGGCCGTCGGTACCGGGATGAACTCAAAGGGTTCCGGTGAAGACTGCAGATCAATCGGGATGTCCAGCCAAACCGGCCCTGGCCGCCCCTGGGTAGCCAGCGCCCAGGCCTGTGGCAGCACCTCACCCAGTTCTGCGAGCGACGCAATTGCCCAAGCGCCCTTCACCAGCGGGCGTACGACATCAACGATGGGCAGCTCCTGGTCGCCCAACTGCCGCAGCCCCGCTACTGGGGTGTGGCTGAGTGCGGTGGCACGCTTCACCTGGCCGGACACCACGATCATGGGCACCGAATCGGTGAACGCACCCCACACCCCGTTGAGCGCGTTCAGACCGCCGGGTCCGGTCGTGACGTTGACCAGCGCTGGCTTGTTGGCAAGTCGGGCATAGCCTTCGGCGGCCATGGCACAGGCCTGCTCATGGTGCATGAACTGCATGTGCAGTCCGGGCTCCGTGGCCAATGCATGATTGAGGAACATGGCGCCACCGCCGGTGACGGCAAACACCTGTTCCAGCCCCTGTGCGGCGAGCCAGCCGGCCACACGTTGCGACGCGTTGAGGGGACGGCTCATGCTCGCGCACTCGTGGGCGCCGCGCGCTTGTCACAGCGCGCTGGCTGGGATGCCAGTAGGCAGGGAGCTGCACTCAGGGAAACACTCTTCATGTCGTGAGATTGGAGGCTTGTTGGAGGGTGCCCGGCTTGCTGGGTGCCTGTTGAGGGCAATAGAGGGGAGGGTCGACGTCGCGGTGCAGAGGTCACCAGCACTTCCAGGGCGCGCGCCCTTCGGCCCAGAGCTGCTCCAGATGGGTGCGATCTCTCAATGTGTCCATTGGGTGCCAGAAGCCGGGATGCTGGTACACGCCCAGTTGTCCCGCAGTGGCCAGGCGCTCCACGGGCGCCTGCTCCCAGGCGGTGGCTTCATCGTCAATCAGATCGAGCACCGAGGGTTGCAGGACGAAAAAGCCGGCATTGACCACCCCCCCGTCACCGCGTGGTTTTTCCCTGAAAGCTCTGATGCGATCGCCTTCGATATCCAGCGCCCCGAAGCGACCGGGGGGCACGGCGGCAGTCACCGTCGCCAGCAGGCCCGAATGGCGGTGCTTAGCGATCAACGCAGTGACATTGATGTCGGCAACGCCATCGCCATAGGTAAAGCAGAAATCGTCTTCATTGCGCAGATACGGTGACACCTTTCGTAGGCGTCCGCCCGTGCCCGAGTTCTCGCCGGTGTCCACCAAAGTCACTCGCCAGGGCTCGACATGGCGCTCATGGACCTCCATGGTGCCGCTCGACAAGTCAAAGGTCACATCGGAGCGATGGAGCACGAAGTTGGCGAAGTACTCCTTGATCAGATAACCCTTGTAGCCGCAGCAGACAACGAAGTCCTGCACCCCATGGGCGGCATAGATCTTCATGATGTGCCAGAGGATCGGCTGGCCGCCGATTTCGATCATGGGTTTGGGCCGCAGATGGGTCTCTTCCGCGATGCGAGTGCCCATGCCGCCGGCCAGGATGACAGCCTTCATCGGTGTTGGCTTTGCTGCGGTTGCGGAGGTGCGACCGAGTGTAGCCATGCAGACCTGCGAGCATGCCGGCGGGATTCCCTGTTGCCGATATGCTTGTGAACTAAATGATTAATTCATAAAGTAAACGCCAATCGATTCAACTCGGAGCGTCCGCATGAACATCGTCTGCATCGGTGGCGGCCCGGCCGGCCTGTACTTCGGCCTGCTGATGAAGGCCCGCCACCCCGAGCACCGCGTGCGCGTGGTGGAGCGCAACCGCCCCTACGACACCTTCGGCTGGGGCGTGGTGTTTTCCGACGCGACGATGGAGAACATGCAGCGCTGCGATGCGGCCACCGCCGCCGCCATCGAGGCCTCGTTCGCGCATTGGGACGACATCGAGCTGCGCTTCAAGGGCCGCCGTATCCGCTCGGGTGGACATGGGTTCGTGGGCATCGGGCGCAAGAAGCTGCTCAACATCCTGCAGGCGCGCTGCGAGGAGCTGGGCGTCGAACTCTGCTTTGACAGCGAGGTCGAGTCCGACCTGGCGTTCGCCGACGCCGACCTGATCGTTGCCAGCGACGGCATCAACTCGCGTATCCGCAACCGCTACGCCGCCACCTTCCAGCCGGAACTTATCACCCGGCCCAACCGCTACATCTGGCTGGGCGTGAAGAAGCTGTTCGAGGCCTTCACCTTCGACTTCCGCCGCACGCCGCATGGCTGGTTCCAGGCGCACATCTACCAGTTCGACCAGGAGACCAGCACCTTCATCGTCGAGTGCCCGGAGTCCGTCTGGCTCGCTCATGGGCTGGACCGCGCCGGGCCCGAGGAGTCGATCCGCTTCTGCGAGGGCCTGTTCGCTGAGACGCTGGAGGGCGCCGAGCTGCTCAGCAATGCCCGCCACCTGCGCGGCTCGGCCTGGCTGAACTTCCAGCGCGTGGTGTGCGGCCAGTGGTGGCTGCGCAATGACCAGGGCGCGCATGTGGTGCTGATGGGCGACGCGGTGCACACCGCGCATTTCGCCATCGGCTCCGGCACCAAGCTGGCGATCGAGGACGCGATCGAGCTGGCCAACCAGTTCGAACTGGCCGGCCATGGGGTCGAGCAGATCCCGGCCGTGCTGGCGCGCTACCAGGAGCTGCGCCGCGTTGAGACCCTGAAGATCCAGAACGCCGCCTGGAACGCGATGGAATGGTTCGAGGTCTGCGGCGAGCGCTATTGCGACCAACTGGAGCCCGAGCAGTTCATGTACTCGATGCTGACGCGCAGCCAGCGCATCAGCCACGAAAACCTGCGCCTGCGCGACAAGGCCTGGCTGGAGGGCTACGAGCGCTGGCTGGCGGCGCGCACGCCGCTGCAGGCCGACAAGCCCGTGCCACCGATGTTCACGCCCTACACGGTGCGTGGAGTGACGCTGAAAAACCGCGTCATCGTCTCGCCGATGGCGCAGTACATGGCCGAAGACGGCCTGGTGGGCGGCTACCACCTCGTCCACCTGGGCGCCCGCGCCGTGGGCGGCGCGGCCCTGGTGATGGCCGAGATGACCTGCGTGAGCCGCGACGCCCGCATCACCCCGGGTTGCCCGGGCTTGTGGACAGATGCGCAGGGCGAAGCCTGGGCGCGCATCGTCGAGTGGGTGCACAGGCAGAGCGACGCCAAGATCGGCATGCAGCTCGGCCACGCAGGCCCCAAAGGATCGACGCGCCGGCCCTGGGATGGCGAGGACCTGCCGCTGCCGGCCGATGGCCCCGAGCCGAATTGGCCGCTGCTGGCCGCTTCGGGCCAGCAGTACCTGGAGGGCGTGAGCGCCTTCGCCCAGGCGATGACGCGCGCCGACATGGACCGCGTGACGGCCGACTTCGTGGCCGCCACGCGCCGCGCCGCCGCCGCGGGTTTCGACTGGCTGGAGCTGCATTGCGCGCATGGCTATCTGCTGTCCAGCTTCATTTCACCGCTGACGAACTGGCGCGAGGACGACTACGGCGGCACGCTTGCAAACCGCCTGCGCTACCCGCTGGAGGTGTTCGCCGCCCTTCGCGCCGTCTGGCCGGAGCATTTGCCGATCTCGGTGCGCATCTCGGCGCACGACTGGGTCGAGGGCGGCATCACGCCGGCTGATGCGGTGCAGATCGCGCGTGCTTTCAAGGAAGCGGGCGCGGACCTGATCGACTGCTCCTCCGGCCAGGTCAGCAAGAAGCAGAAGCCCACCTACGGGCGCATGTTCCAGACGCCCTTTGCCGACCGCATCCGCCAGGAAGCCGGCATCCCCACCATCGCGGTCGGCGCGATCAGCGAGGCCGATCACGTCAACACCATCATCGCGGCCGGCCGTGCCGACCTTTGCGCCGTGGCCCGACCGCATCTGGCCAACCCGGCCTGGACGCTGACCGAGGCCGCACGCATCGGCTTCAAGGACCTGGCCTGGCCCAAACCCTACCGCAGCGCCAAGCCGCAGCTCGAAGCCGGCTTCGCGCGCGCCTCCGCCGCCGGGGGCAAATCATGAGCACCCACTTGCAAGGACGGCATGCCGTCGTGACGGGCGCGGGCAAGGGCATTGGCGCGGCCATCGCACGCCGTCTGGCCGGGGAAGGCGCGCGGCTCACGCTGCTGGGGCGTCAGCTCGATCCCCTGCAGCAGCTCGCCAACGAGCTGCAGGCCCATGCGCTGGTGTGCGATGTCAGCAACCCGCGCGCCGTCGAGGCGGCGTTTGCAGCCATCGATCCCGTGCACATCCTCGTCAACAACGCCGGCCAGGCGCTCAGCAGTCCGCTGGAGCGCACCAGCGACGAGCTCTGGGCGCAGATGCTGGCCGTGAACCTGAGCGGCAGCTTCTTCTGCCTGCGCGCCGCGCTGCCGGGCATGAAGGCGGCCGGCTGGGGCCGCGTGGTCAATGTGGCCAGCACGGCCGCGCAGCGCGGCTATGCCTATGTGGCCGCCTACGCCGCGGCCAAGCATGGCGTGCTGGGCCTGACGCGCTCGGCCGCGCTGGAGCTGGCCGGCAAGGGCATCACCGTCAATGCCGTCTGCCCCGGCTACACCGACACCGAGCTGCTGCAGCGCTCGATCGAGAACGTGGTCGGGAAGACCGGCCGCAGCGTGGAGGCGGCGCGCGCCGAGTTTGCGCGCCACAACCCGCAGGGCCGCCTGATCCAGCCCGAGGAGGTGGCCGACACCGTGGCCTGGCTGTGCAGCGCCGGCGCGGCCTCGATCACCGGCCAGGCCATCTCGGTCAGCGGTGGCGAGGTGATGAATTGAAGCCCGCCAAGCTCGCCGCGGTGCTGGGCGAGGAGGCCATCGGCCGCGAGGCACGCAGCGTGCTGGAAGACCACAGCACCGTGCGCCTGTGGCTGCGCCTGCTCAGTTGCAGCACGCAGATCGAGCAGGAGATCCGCACCCGGCTGCGCCAGCGCTTTGCCACGACGCTGCCGCGCTTCGACTACCTGGCCCAGCTGGAGCGCCACCCGGAAGGGTTGCGCATGAAGCAGCTCGGCAGCTACCTGATGGTCAGCGGCGGCAATGTGACCGGCCTGACCGACCAGCTCGAAGCCGAGGGCTTCGTGCAGCGCCTGCCCGACCCCGAGGACCGGCGCAGCTGGATCCTCAAGCTCACCGCGCAGGGCCGCAGCCACTTCCTGGCCATGGCCGCCGAGCACGAGGCCTGGCTGATCGAGCTGCTGGGTGGCTTTGAAGGTGCGAACCGTTTGTACGAATTGCTGGGGCAGCTGCGCGTGCACCTGGCCCAACCGGAGAACAAGGCATGAGCAAACCCCTGGACCCGGCCCTGGCTGCCGGCAACCGCCGCGAGCTGGCGGCCTACGAGGCGCGCCACTTCCGCTGGCACTGCGAGGGCGGCGTGGCCACCATCACGCTCAACCGCCCCGAGCGCAAGAACCCGCTGACCTTCGACAGCTACGCGGAGCTGCGCGATCTGTTCCGCAGCCTGAAGTGCGCCACCGACGTGCACGCCGTGGTGCTGGCCGGCGCGGGGGAGAACTTCTGCTCCGGCGGCGACGTGCACGAAATCATCGGGCCGCTGATCGAGCTTCCCGCGCCCGAGCTTTTGATGTTCACGCGCATGACGGGCGACCTGGTGCTGGCGATGCGCCAATGCCCGCAGCCCATCGTGGCGGCCATCGACGGCGTGTGCGCGGGCGCCGGCGCCATCCTGGCCATGGCCTCGGACCTGCGCCTGGGCACCGCACGCAGCAAGACCGCCTTCCTGTTCAATCGCGTCGGCCTGGCCGGCTGCGACATGGGCGCCTGCGCCTTGCTGCCGCGCATCGTCGGGCAGGGGCGGGCTTCGGAGCTGCTCTATACCGGGCGTTCGCTCGGGGGCGAGGAGGGTGAGCGCTGGGGCTTCTTCAATCGGCTCTGTGCGCCGGATTCCTTACTGGCCGAGGCGCATTCGTTGGCCGCGCAGCTGGTGGCAGGGCCCACCTTTGCGAATGGCATCACCAAGACCATGCTGCATCAGGAGTGGTCGATGACGGTGGAGCAGGCCATAGAGGCGGAGGCGCAGGCGCAGGCGATCTGCATGCTGACGCAGGACTTCAAGCGGGCGTATGAGGCGTTTGTGCGGAAGGAGCGGCCGGTGTTCAAGGGCGATTGAGGTGGCTTTGGTGTGTCGTCGTGAGAGCCCGCCGGGATTTCGCCCCGGCAGGCGACCTTCTTTCTTTGCTTCGCCAAAGAATGAAGGCAAAGAAAGGCGACCCCGATGCCTGCGCCCCAGCCTGCGGCTGGGGTGCCCTGCGGTGCTCGAAGAGCGGGCCCGGCGCAAAACTCGCTGCGTTCGCTTCGCTCACTCCGCTCAAACAGTTGCGCCAAGTCAGAGCACGAGGCGCGCTCACGCGCGCGGGCCCGCTCTTCTGTGCCAGCGCCAGAGGCGCTGGCCTTCGGCAGGCACAAACAGCCCGCATGGGCTGTTTGTGTCCGGCCTCAGCCCCTCGGCTTGGCATAGGGGGAACTCCATACAGCCAACAGCCGAACAGCCCGGACTTCAACCATTGCGCCGGTTCTCGGCTGTTGGCTGTTTGGGCTGCTGCCCCTATGCGCATCGGGGCTTGACCTTTTGGTTCCTTTTGGGTCACGCCAGAAGGAACTCGCCTGCCGGGGCGAGACCCGGCGGGCTCTCACGCAAAGCGACCTAAGCCATGAAGCAAACCGACTGGCCTTTTTTCGAACCCCACCATCGCGACCTAGAGGAGCGGCTTGCAGCGTGGGCTAGCGAGCAACTCCACGCCGACCACGGCAACGACGTCGACCAGACCTGCAAACACCTCGTCCACCAACTCGGCCAAGCCGGCTGGCTCCATCACGCCGTCGCCCAGCAAGGCCGTGGCATCGACACCCGCGCCATCTGCCTGATCCGCGAAACCCTGGCCTTCCACAACGGCCTGGCCGATTTCGCCTTCGCCATGCAGGGCCTGGGCTCCGGTGCCATCAGCCTGGACGGCACACCCGAGCAGCAGCAGCGCTACCTGCCGCGCGTGGCCGCCGGCGAAGCGATTGCCGCCTTCGCGCTCTCCGAACCGCAGGCCGGCTCCGACGTGGCCGCCATGCAGTGCAGCGCCCGGCTGGACGGTGAACACTATGTGCTGGACGGCGAAAAGACCTGGATCAGCAACGGCGGCATCGCCGACTTCTATGTGCTGTTCGCCCGCACCGGCGAAGCCCCGGGCGCACGCGGCATCACCGCCTTCATCGTCGATGCCGACACCCCAGGCCTGCAGGTCGCGGAGCGCATCGAGGTCATTGCCCCGCACCCGCTGGCGCGCCTGCGCTTCGACAACTGCCGCGTGCCCATCGGCCAGCGCCTGGGCGAGCCCGGCCAGGGCTTCAAGCTGGCCATGCGCACGCTGGACGTGTTCCGCTGCTCGGTCGCCGCCGCCGCGCTGGGCTTTGGCCGCCGCGCGCTGCATGAAGGTCTGCAGCGCGCCCAGAGCCGCGCCATGTTCGGCGGCCTGCTGGCCGACTTCCAGCTCACACAAGCCAAGCTTGCGCAGATGGCGCTCACGCTCGACAGCGCGGCCCTGCTGACCTACCGCGCCGCCTGGCAGCGCGACCAGGGCCGGCCCGTCACCAAGGAGGCCGCGATGGCCAAGCTGGCCGCCACCGAGGGCGCACAGCAGGTCATCGATGCCGCACTGCAGCTGCATGGCGGCCTGGGCGTGGTGAGCGGCCAGATGGTCGAGCGCCTGTACCGCGAGATCCGTTCGCTGCGCATCTACGAAGGTGCTTCCGAAGTGCAGCAACTCATCATTGGTCGAGAACTCCTGAAGGGGAACTGAGCATGTCCACCGCGCACGTTGACCGCTTCGCCGCCGAGCACCTGCCGCCGCGCGAGCAGTGGCCCGAGTTCCTGTTCGAGCTGCCCGACCTGCAGTTCCCCGCCCAACTGAATTGCGCCACCGAGCTGCTGGACAAAGCCATCGATGAGAAGGGCTGGGGCGAGCGCCTGTGCCTGCAGGGCAGCGGTATCCGCTGGACCTACCGCCAGCTGCGCGAGCAGGCCGACCGCATCGCCCAGGTGCTGGTGCAGGACATGGGCCTGGTGCCCGGCAACCGGGTGCTGCTGCGCGGGCCCAACCACCCCATGGCCGTGGCCTGCTGGTTCGGGGTGATGAAGGCCGGTGGCATCGCCGTGGCCACCATGCCGCTGCTGCGCGCCAAGGAGCTCAAGACCATGATCGAGATCGCCCAGGTCTCGCATGCGCTCTGCGATGCGACGCTGGCGGCCGACCTGCTCGAAGCCGCGGCCGCCAGCCTGCAGCTGCGCCAGATCCGCTGCTACCGTCAGGAAGGCGAGGGCGGGTTGGAGGCGCTGATGGCCCGGCACGACGCGCCCTTCCAGAACGTGGCCACCGCCGCCGACGACACCTGCATCCTGGCCTTCACCTCCGGCACCACCGGCATCCCCAAGGCCACCATGCACTTCCATCGCGACGTGATGGCCATCTGTGCCTGCTGGCCGCCGCATGTGCTGAAGGCCCAGGCCGACGACGTCTTCATGGGCAGCCCGCCGCTCGGCTTCACTTTCGGCCTGGGCGGCCTGGTGCTGTTCCCGATGAGCATTGGTGCCAGCACGGCGCTGCTGGAGAAGGCCGCGCCGCCGCAACTGCTTGAAGGCCTGCGGCAGTACGGCGGCACCGTGCTCTTCACTGCGCCCACGAACTACCGCGTGCTGGCCCAGCAGGGCGACGCCATCCGCGCCACGCGGCTGCGCAAATGCGTGAGCGCCGGCGAGGCCCTGCCCGCCGCCACCCGCGCGCTCTGGAAGCAGGCCACCGGCATCGAACTGATCGACGGCATCGGCGCCACCGAGCTGCTGCACATCTTCATCTCGGCCGATGAAAAAGCGGCCCGGCCCGGCGCCACCGGCAAGGCCATCCCCGGCTACCGCGCCGAGGTGGTGGACGAGGACGGCCGCCCGCTGCCGCCGGGCGAGGTGGGCAAGCTGCGCGTCAAGGGCCCGACCGGCTGCCGCTACCTGAACGATGCGCGCCAGGCCGTGTACGTCAAGGACGGCTGGAACTACACCGGCGACGCCTATTCGATGGACGCCGAGGGCTACTTTCATTACCACGCCCGCACCGACGACATGATCATCTCGGCCGGCTACAACATTGCCGCGCCCGAGGTGGAGGAGGCGCTGATGAGCCACCCGGCGGTGGCCGAATGCGGCGCCACCGGCGTGCCGGACGAGGAGCGCGGCCAGATCGTCAAGGCCTGCGTGGTGCTGCGCCCGGGCTTTGCCGCCGGGCCGGAACTGGCCAAGGCCCTGCAGGAGCATGTGAAGGCCACGGTGGCGCCCTACAAGTACCCGCGCTCAGTGGTGTTCGTGGAGGCGCTGCCGCGCACCCAGACGGGCAAACTGCAGCGCTTCAAGCTGAAGGAGCTCGGATGAACCGCTTTGAGAAGCCTGAACGCATCCGCTTCAGCCATTGCGACCCGGCTGGCATCGTCTTCTTCCCACAGGTCTTCGTGTTGTTCCAGGGCCTGGTGGAGGACTGGTTCAACGAGGCCTTGCACATCGACTACGCCGATCTGCTCGGCCCGCGTCGCGTCGGCCTGCCCACGGTGGCGCTGAACACCGAGTTCCGCGCCGTCAGCCGCCAGGCCGATGCGGTGCGCTTGAGCCTGGGTCTGGAACGCATTGGCCGGCGCTCGTTCACGCTGGCGCTGGAACTGCGCGGCGCTGGCGGCGAGCTGCGCGTGGCGGCGCGCCAGACCCTCGTCAGCACCGATCTCGACACCCATCGCGCCATGGAGCTGCCCGCCGATGTACTGGCGGCGCTGCAGCGCTTCAACGCGGAGGCCGCCCATGGCTGATGTCTTCAAGCCTTCTCCCCATCAGACCCTGCTGCCCGAGGGCTGGCCGCGCCCGCGGGGCTATGCCAATGGCGTGGCGGCCCAGGGCCGCCAGGTCTTTGTGGCCGGCATGATCGGCTGGGACGCGCAGCAGCAGTTTCACTCCGACGACTTTGCCGAACAGGCGCGCCAGGCCCTTTTGAACGTGCTGGCCGTGCTGGCCGCCGCCGGTGCCGGGCCCGAGCACATCGTGCGCATGACCTGGTACGTGACCGACAAGCGCGAATACCTGGCCGCCGGCCGCGCCGTGGGCCAGGCCTACAAGGAGCTGATCGGCAACTACGCGGTGGCCATGAGCGCCGTCCAGGTGGTGGCCTTGATCGAGGACCGCGCCAAGGTCGAGATTGAGTGCACCGCCGTGGTGCCTTGAAGGATTGCGGGACCGGGCATTCCCCTGTTTCCGGGCCACTGGCACCTTGTTCGATGCCCCCTCGGTGTAGGACCATCTAAACCAGGACTAGCATCCTGGCAACCGCAAGGAGAACGAGATGACATTCCGAAGCCTTTGGGGCCTGGGTCTGGGTTTGATGGCTGCCGCCAGCCAGGCCGCGCCGGTGTGCGAGGTGGCCGCCCTGATTGGTGAAGCCCGCAGCGGCAGCACCGTGCTCAAGGCCGGCAGCGGACTGAACGTGGGCGATGAATTGCAGACGGGTGCCAAATCGCGCGTGCGCCTGCGCTGCGTCGACGGCTCCTCGCTGGTGCTGGCCGAAAACAGCCAGCTGCGCATCGAGTCCTTCAGCGCCGAGGGCTCGGAGCGCAAGGATGCGCGCTTCTTCCTGCGCCTGGGCCTGGTGGGGCAGAAGGTCAGTGCCGGCGGCGCCTGGACCCTGCGCACGCCCAGTGCGGTGACAGCCGTGCGCGGCACCGAGTTCGCGGTCGACGTGCCCTCCGAGGACAAGACGGCCGTGCTGATGCAAAGCGGCAGCGTGGACGTGCAACCCGCGCGGCCGCAGACCCGTTCCATCACCGCCGCGCTGCCGCTGATTGCGCTGGCCGGGCTGATGGGCACCGACTGTGTGGCCGGCAAGGGCTGCAGCGCCGCGGCGGCCTGGTCGGAGACGCGCATCAAAGCCACGCTGGACCGGTTGAGCGGTGTCTGAGCCGGCCGCGGACGCGGCCTCGCCAGGCGTTCGGCCCGCCCGGCCCAGCCGCCGGGACCGGCCCGAACGGGGCTACCTGCTGGTGGCCCTGCTGGCCGCCACCCTGGCCATCGTGCTGTGGTCGCAGCGCGCCGGCACCTTGCTGGAGCGCATCGACCGCCTGACCCTGGACCTGCAGATGCAGGTGCGCGGCCCGCTGGCACCGGGCACCCGGCATCCGGTGGCCCTGGTGTCTATCGATGACCGCACCCTGCAGGCCCTGGGTGGTGCCGCGCCCGACCGCGCTCGCCACGCCGAGCTCATCACCCGCCTGGCCGCGGCCGGCGCCAAGGCGGTGGCGCTGGACATCCTGATGCCCGAGCCCGGCGGCGAGGAGGCCGACCGTGCCCTGGCCGCCGCCCTGCAAGCCCCCGGCATGGCCAAAGCCATTGCGCTGGCCCTGCCGGACGACAGTTCGGCCATGGCCGGCGCGCCGCTGGAGCAGCTGCTGGCTCACGCCTACATGCGCGCGAAGGCCGAGGCGCTGGCGGCGGAATCCGTGGCCATGGTGCCCAAGGGCCTGATCGCGCCCACGCCCGTGCTGGCCGAGGCGGCCGGCATCGTCGGCCATGTCAGTTCCAAGCGTGGTGTGGATGGCAGCCTGCGCTACGACCTGCCGGCCCTGCACTGGCAGGGTGAATGGTTCCCCACCATGGCCCTGCGCCTGGCCGGCGTGGCGCTGGATCTGGACTGGAGCCAGGCCGAGTTCGTGGCCGGTCAGGCCGTGCGCTGGGGACCGCTGCAGGTGCCGCTGGACGCCGCCTCGCGCCAATGGGTCAACTACTACGGCAAGGCCGAGCATTTCCCCACCCTCAGCTACATCGACGTGCTGAACGGCAAGGTGCCGGCGGATCAGCTCAAGGGCCGGATCTTCATCGTCGGCGCCACCGCCTTCGGCACCAGCGATTCCGTGCCCAGCCCCTTCGATTCCGGCCTTCCCGGCATGGAGCGTCTGGCCACCGTCACCGACAACCTCATCACCGGGCGCAACTTGCGCGTCAGCGAGTTCGCGCCGCTGATCGAACTGGCCGCCATGCTGCTGCTGCCCCTGGCCGCGGCCGGGGCGCTGGCCAACTGGTCGGGCCGGCGCGCCGGCGCCGTGCTGGGGGCGCTGGGCCTGCTGCTGCTGGGCTGGGCGCAATGGGATTTCGTTGCCAATCACCGCTTCCTGTCGCTGGCCTACCCGGGCCTGGCCATGATCACCGCCGTGCTGGGCGCCACGCTGTTGCGCGGCCATGGCGAGCGCCTGCGCAAGGAAGCCGCGGTGGCCGCGCTGCGCGCCAGCGAGGAGCGCTACGCGCTGGCCGCCCAGGGTGCCAATGACGGGCTGTGGGACTGGGACCTGGCGGCCGGCGAGGTGCACTTCAGCGAGCGCTGGCTCGGCCTGATGGGGCAGGAGGAAAGCCAGGCCCGCGCCATGGACGCCTTCACCGTGCCCCTGGATGCGAACGCCCGTTCTGCCTTCGATGCCGCGCTGCAGGACCATTTGGAAGGCCGCAGCCTGCAGCTGCACCATGTGCTGCAGTTCCGCGAGGGTGAGCAGGAGCGCGCCCTGCTGGTACGCGGCATGGCCACGCGCGATGCCCAAGGCCGGCCGACGCGCATGGCCGGCTCGCTCACCGACATCTCCGACACCCTGCGCCTGCAGCGCCAGCTCGTGCACGACGCGCTGCACGATCGCCTCACCGGCCTGGCCAATCGCTCCCTCTTCATCGAGCGCCTGGAGCAGCTCTTTGCCACAGGCGCGCCGCTGGGTGTGGTGCTGCTCGGCCTGGACGACTTTCGTGCCCTGAACGAGGCCGAGGGTACCCAGGTGGGCGATGGCGTATTGCGGGCCGTGGCGCGCCGCCTGGGCCAGCGCGAGGGGCAGGGGCAATCGGTGGCACGCCTCGGGGCGGATGTGTTCGCGCTGGCGTTCGGTGCCGAGTTGCTGCCGGCCGGGCAGGACGCCCAGCGCACGCCGGACTGGGTGCGAGAGCAATTGCGGGAGCCGCTGCTGGTCAATGGGCGGAGGCTGGAGGTGGCCGGTACCGTGGGCTGGGCGCACCGCAGCCAGGGCCCGCAGGATGCCGCCGAGCTACTGGCCAGCGCAGAAATGGCGCTGGCCCTGGCCAAGACCCGCCAGCGTGGTGGGGTGCGCGCCTACGACCCGGCCGATCAGTTGCTCGAAACCAGCCGCCGCTGGTTGCACGACAACATCGATCTTGGCCTGGTGCGCGGCGAGTTTCGTATGTACTACCAGCCCCTGGTGCGGCTGGAGGACCGCAAGCTGCTCGGCTTCGAGGCCCTGATCCGCTGGATCCATCCCGAGCGCGGCTTCATCATGCCGGGCGACTTCATCCCCTACGCCGAGGAATCCGGCCAGATCGTCGCCATGGGCCGCTGGACCCTGATGGCGGTGACCGACCAACTGCGTGCCTGGGACGCCCTGGGCTTTGACGGCGAGATCGCCGTCAACCTCAGCAGCCGTCAGTTCACCGAGGGCGACCTGATGGCCGATGCGCGCGACGTGCTGGCGCGCCTGCAGGGTCTCGATCCGCACCGCATCAAGCTCGAAGTGACCGAGAGCATGGCCATGGCCAACCCGCACCAGACGGCCGAGGCCCTGCAGCAGCTCGCCAAGATGGGCTTCAAGATCTCCATCGACGACTTTGGCACCGGCTACTCCAGCCTGGCCTACCTCCACCAGTTCCCCTTCGACACCTTGAAGATCGACCGCAGCTTCGTCATGCGTCTGCACGCCGGCCGAGACGCCGTCGAGATCGTGCGCACCATCGTTGGCCTGGTCAAGGCACTCGACAAGCAGGCCTTGGCCGAAGGCGTGGAAGAAGAGCGCCAGGCCCAATTGCTGCATGAGCTGGGCGTGCACATCGGCCAGGGCTGGCTATTCGGCAAGGCGCTGCCGGTGGAGGAGGCGCTGAAGATGATCGAGAAGCAGCAAAAGGAAGGCCGGGTCTGAGCCCGCCCGGCAGGCGCCATACGAGGAGTCTGGGCCGCACGCGGACCACGGGCGCGCCTACTGGGACCAGCAGCGGTGGCTGTCGCTGGGTAGGTAGCTGGGGCTCCCGGCCTTGACGATCACCGTCAGCTGGGTGCAACCCTGGTCGGCGGCCTGTGAACGGCCCGGCATGGCCGTCGCGGTGGCCACAAAGCATGTGGCCGGTTCGGCCGGGGCGCAGGCGGAAAGTGCGATGGCGTAGTACTGGCCGGATGACTTGTCCGGCAGACCCAGGCCGGTGGGCCAGGTGCTGGTGAGGTCGCTGGCGTAGTTGGGGTTGTTGGACCGCCAGCGCTCCTGTGCCTGCACCACGGCCAGCAGGGCCGCCACTGCTTCCGAGCGCCGCGCCTTGCGGATCTGGTTGATGAAGTTCGGGTAGGCCAGCGCGGCCAAGATCGCGATGACGACCATGGCGAGCAGCAACTCCACCAGCGTGAAACCGGCGGCGCGCTGGGGTTTCTGGTGGCTCGGCATGTTGACGGGTTTCGTGGTGCCTGCTCAGCCCAGCCCCTGCTGCCGCAGCAACGCATCCACCAGCGGCTCCCGTCCCCGGAAAGCCTTGAAGCTTTCCAGTGCCGGGCGTGACCCTCCGCGGGCCAGGATCTCGTTGACGAAGCGGGCGCCCGTGGCGGGGTTGTCCACGCCTTCTTCCTCAAAGGCGGCCCAGCAGTCGGCACTCAGCACCTCAGCCCACTTGTAGCTGTAATAGCCAGCCGCGTAGCCGCCGGCAAAGATGTGGCTGAAGGCGTGCGGGAAGCGGTTGAAGTCGGGCGGCAGGTGGACGGCGATCTCTTGGCGCACTTCACGCAACAACTCCAGCACCGCCGGGTTCTCGGCCTGGTGCAGGCGCATGTCGAACAGCGCGAATTCGACCTGGCGAAGGGTTTGCAGGCCGGCCTGGAAGTTCTTGGCGGCGAGCATCTTGTCGAACAGCGCCCGGGGCAGCGGCGCGCCGCTCTTCACGTGGCGGCTCAGGCGCTGCACCACCGGCCATTCCCAGGCCAGGTTCTCCAGGAACTGGCTGGGCAGCTCCACGGCGTCCCATTCCACGCCGTCGATGCCGGAGACGCCCCCGACTTCCACCTCGGTGAGCAGGTGGTGCAGGCCATGCCCCCACTCGTGGAACAGGGTCTGCACATCGTCATGCGTCAGCAGGCTGGGCTGGCCGTCGGCGCCCGGTGCGAAATTGCACACCAGATGCGCTACCGGGGTTTGCAGCTGGCCGCTGTCGGGCCGACGCCAGCGGCCGCGCACATCGTCCATCCAGGCGCCCGGGCGCTTGCCCACGCGGGCGAGCAGGTCCAGGTAGACATGGCCGACGAGGCGTCCCTCGCGCTGCAGTTCATACAGCTGCACGCTGTCGTGCCAGACCGAGCCCTCGATGCGCCGCAGGCTCAGGCCAAACATCTGCCCGAGCAGGGCGAACAGGCCATCGAGTACCTGCGGCAGGGTGAAGTACTCGCGCACTTCCTGCTCGCTGTAGCTGTACTGGCGGGTCTTCAGGTCTTCGCTGACATAGGCCAGATCCCAGGCCTGCAGATCGTCCAGGCCCAGGGTCCGGGCGTGGGCGCGGGCGGCGGCCAGATCGCGCTCGGCATGCGGGCGGGCGCGGCTGGCCAGGTCGCGCAGGAAGCCCAGCACCTGTTCCGGTGAATCGGCCATCTTGGGCAGCACCGACAGGCTGGCGAAATCGGGCTGGCCGAGCAGCTGCGCCTCTTCATGGCGCAGGGCCAGGATCTCGTGCATCAGCGGGCTGTTGTCCTGCTCGGCGGGGCCGAACTCGCTGGCGCGGGTCACGTAGGCGCGGTAGATCTGCTCGCGCAGTGCGCGGTCGTGCGCGTACTGCATCAGCGGCACCTGGCAGGGCGCGTGCAGGGTCAGTTTGGCCTCACCGGGGCGGCCCTCGGCGCGGGCCAGTTCTTCGGCATGGGCGCGCACATCGGCGGGCATGCCGTCCAGGCGCTCGGCCGGCACGAACAGGGCGAAGCCGTCGGTGGCGTCCATCACATGCTCGCTGAAGGCCTGGCCCAGTTCGGCGCCGCGGTTCTGCAGCTCGGTGAAGCGCTCTTTCTGCGCGCCTTCGAGCTCGGCGCCGGAAAGCACGAAGCCCTGCAGGGCCAGGTGCAGGGCGCGCGCCTGGGCCGGGTCGCTGGGCGGCTGCTCGGCCGCGACCTGCTTGTACTTGCCGTACAGGGCCTCGTCGGCGCCCAGTTCGGCGTAGAAGTTGCTGACGGCCGGCAGCATGGCGTTGTAGGCCGCACGCAGCTCCGGCGTGTCGGCCACGGCGTTCAGATGCCCGACCACACCCCAGGCCAGGCCCAGGGCCTCGCTGGCCACGTCCAGCTCGCGCTCAATCGCCTGCAGATTGGCCGGGAAGTCCGCGGCCGTGACCTTGGCCTGCGCAGCCTGTGCCTGCGTCAGCAGCTGCGTGATGGCGGGTTCGATGTGTTCGGGGCGGACGGCCCCGAAGTCGGGCAGATGGGCGGGGGAGAGCAGGGGATTGCTGGCCATGGCTCAGGCGCCTGCCTTGCGCTGGGCCGCTTCCAGGGTGTTCTGCAGCAGCATGGTGATGGTCATGGGGCCGACGCCACCCGGCACCGGCGTGATCCAGCTGGCGACTTCCTTCACCGGCACGAAGTCCACGTCGCCGCAAAGCTTGCCGTCCGGCAGGCGGTTGATGCCCACGTCCAGGACCACCGCGCCGGGCTTGACCATGTCGGCCGTGACGAAGCGAGGGCGGCCCACCGCGGCCACGAGGATGTCGGCCTGGCGCGTGATCTCCGCCAGGTTCGGCGTGGCCGAATGGCAGATGGTGACGGTGGCGCTGGCCTGCAGCAGCAGCATGGCCATCGGCTTGCCGACGATGTTGGAGCGGCCGATCACCACCGCGTGCTTGCCGCGCGGGTTGCAGCCAATCTCCTCCAGCATCTTCATGCAGCCGTAGGGTGTGCAAGGCTTGAAGCCGGGCTGGCCGACCATCAGGGCGCCGGCGCTGGCCACATGGAAGCCGTCCACATCTTTCTCCGGCGCGATGGACTCGATCACCAGGTCCGCATCCAGATGCTTGGGCAGCGGCAGCTGCACCAGGATGCCGTGCACGGCCGGGTCGGCGTTCAGCTCGCGAATGCGCGTCAGCAAGTGGTGCTGCGTCATGTCGGCGGGGTGGCGTTCCAGGTTGGAGGCCATGCCGATGGCTTCGCAGGCCTTGACCTTGTTGCGCACATAGACCTGGCTGGCCGGGTCTTCGCCCACCAGCAGCACCGTCAGGCCGGGCTTGTGGCCGCGGGCCGTCAGCGCGGCCACTTCGGTGGCCATGTGGGAGCGCAGCTTGGCGGCCAGGGCGTTGCCGTCGATCAGTTGGGCGGTCATGGGCAGGGTCCTTTCAGAAACGAAAAAGGCCGCTCGGTGAGCGGCCTCGGAAGCTTGCGGCAATTACGCCTTCGCGGTGGTGGCGCCGAGCGCGATCTTGAGCAGGTCGGCCACGGTGTTGGCGTTGAGCTTTTCCATGATGTTGGCGCGGTGCGCCTCCACGGTCTTGATGGAAATGCCCAGGTCGTCGGCAATCTGCTTGTTCAGGCGGCCGGCCACGATGCGCTCCAGCACCTGGGCCTCGCGCGTGGTCAGGCGGCTCAGCAGGGCGTCGCGGCTGGCGGCTTCCTGGTGGCTGGCAAAGGCCGTGCGGGCCTGATCCAGCATCTTTTCCACCAAGGCCACGAGCGAGTCTTCCTTGAAGGGCTTCTCGATGAAGTCGATCGCACCCTTCTTCATCGTCTGCACGGCCATCGGCACATCGCCATGGCCGGTGATGAAGGCCATCGGCAGCGGGCTCTTGCGCTCGATCAGCTTGTCCTGCAGCTCCAGGCCGCTCATGCCGTCCATGCGGATGTCGCAGATCAGGCAGGCCACTTCGCGCGGGTCGAAGCGGGCCAGGAAGCTTTCAGCCGAGTCAAAGCACTTGACGCGGTAGTCCTTGCCCTCCAGCAGCCATTGCAGGGAGTCACGCACGGCCTCGTCGTCGTCGACGACAAAGACATTGCCCTTCTTGGGAATCAAACTCATGGTGTGGTGCTGGCGGTCGGGGAGGGAGTGAGGCTGTCCGCGTGGCGCAGATCGACGGGGATCGTGAACGAGAAGCGGCAGCCCGAAACAAGCTCGCCATTGTAGAGATTCTCGGCCCGCAGCCGGCCCTGGTGGCTCTCGACGATAGACCGGCATAACCCTAGGCCGATGCCCAGGCCGTCGGCCTTGGTGGAGTAGAAGGCCTCGTAGATGCGGTTGATGGCGTCCTCGGGCAGGCCGGGGCCCATGTCCTGGACCGAGAACTCGATGGTGCCGCCCTGGTCGGGCATGTGGCGCGGTACCACGCGCAGCTCGATGTGGCGGCGCGAGGGCGGCAGCTTGGCGATGTCGATCGCCTCGGCCGCGTTCTTCAAGAGGTTCAGCAGCACTTGCTCGATCAGGATCGGGTCCACCATCAGCGCGGGCAGGCGCTGCGCCACATAGGTGTGCAGCTGCACGTTGCGGCGGCGCAGTTCGATCGAGGCCAGTTCGACGGCGTCCTCGACGATGTCCGCGGCCTGCGCCGTCTGGCGCTGCGGCTCGCTGCGCTTGACGAAGGCGCGGATGCGGTGGATGACTTGGCCGGCGCGCTGGGCCTGCTTGCTGGTCTTTTCCAGCGCGGCCAGCAGGTCATCCTTGGCGATGTTGTCGCCGCGCACGCGGCTGATCATGCCGTTGCAGTAATTGGTGATGGCGGTGAGCGGCTGGTTCAGTTCGTGGGCCACGCTGGAGGCCATCTCGCCCATGGTGATCAGGCGGCTCGTCACCTGGGCCTTGGCGGCCTGGGCCTCGGCCTGCTGCTCGGCAGCGCGGCGGGCGGTGATGTCGGTGGCGATCAGCATCTGGGCCAGGCGGCCGTCGGTCCACTGCAGGTAGCGGGTGCGCACGTCGAACCAGCGCTCCAGCTGCTCCACATAGACCTCGCGCGGGCTGCTGCCGGGCCCTTCGGTGAGCGGCTGGGCGGGCAGGCCGCTGTAGTCGTCCACATCGTCGCTGGGCAGTGAGAGTTGGGTGCCAGGCTGCTCGGCCAGCTGGGTATGGCCCAGGCTTTCCGCGCCGAACCAGAGGCGGTAGCTGCGGTTGGCGAACAGCAGTTCCTGCTGCGGGATGGAGAGCACGGAGACGGCGGCGTCCAGGCCTTCCAGCACGGTGGTGAAGCGTTCATGGCTGGCACTCAGCTGGTCGCGCACCCGTTTGGCCTCGGTGATGTTGGTCATCGAGGCCATCCAGCCGGTCTGCTTGCCCTTGGCATCCACCAGGGGCGAGACGTACATGCGCGCGTCGAACACCGAGCCGTCCTTGCGCATCACCTTCACTTCGATGCCGCCGCTGGGGCTGCGGCCCTGCATTTCCTGATCCAGCAGGCGCTGGTTTTCTTCGATGCGGTCGCGCGGCCAGTGGGGAAAAGGCGGGCGGTGGCCGAGCAGCTCGGCTTCGGTGAAGCCGGTCATCGCGCAAAAGGCCGGGTTCACGTAGACGATGCGCGACTCCATGTCGAGGGCGCGCATGCCGGTGAGCATGGAGTTCTCCATCGCACGCCGAAAGTTCGTTTCGGCCAGCAAGGCGTTTTGCATGTGCAGGCGCCGGCGCATGTGGCGCCAGGTGCCCAGCAGCATCCAGACGGTGAGCGTGGCCAGCGCCACCACCATCCAGAACAGGGTGTTGGAGATCAGGCCGATGCTGGTGCGGTAGCCCTGGCCGCGCAACACCAGGCCATTGAGGGCCGGCGCCAGCGGCACCTCGTGCAGGATGGCGGCCTTGCCGGGCGTCACGCCGGGCATGGGGGTGACGGTGCTGGCCACCACCAGCTCGTTCGGATCCAGCACCGCGATGGCGTGGCGCGAGGCGACTTCACTCGGCACGTAGTAGCGCAGCAGGGCCTCGACACCGTACTCCGCGATCAGCACCCCGGCAAAGCCGTGGCGGTCGATCAGCGGCACCTGCAGCTGGAACACCAGATTGCCCACCGCGTCGTTGAAGGCGCCGGTGTAAAGCGGCTGGCGGCGCTCGCGCACGGCTACGAAGGTCTGGTCGGGCACGTTGTTGCCCTGGGGCATCGAAGGGTCGGCCGAACCCGGGGCCATCAGCGTGGGGGCCTGGAAGCCGGTGCTGGCCACCGAGGCACGCCGCTCGCGCCGGGCGCTCAGCCAGGTGATGTGCATGACCTCAGGACGCTCGCGCGCGAATGCGCTGGCCTGGGCGCTGAATTCGTAGGTGTCGATTGCGCGCGTGACGATCTCGCGCGCAATGCGCGCCATCTGCTCCTGGTTCTCGATCAGGCGCAAGCGCAGCTGTTGCTGGGCGATCTCGGTGTCGCGCTTGACAGCCTCGCTCTCGCGCTCGATTTCTTCGTTGCGCAGGTACCAGAAGGCCAACACGATGGTGCCCAGAAAGAGCAGCACCGAGAGCAGGGGGCCCAGAGTGGCAAAGCGGTCCTGGCGCGCGGGTGACTGGCGGCGCCACCAGCGCGTGGCGGCGGCCAGGGCGGGGCGAAAGAGGGTCTGGAGCGACTGGCTCCAGTCGGGGCGGAGAGGCATCGGCCGATTATCTCGACCTCAACTTGGTTTCGTAATGCGGAAAGGCTATCCGCCATTTGAAAGATGGGCGGCCTATGGCACACTCCGCCCTCGATTCGAGTTGTGACTCTAAAAACGGAGACGTCCCCCATGTCCGCCCAGCCGAACGACATCCTGGCCGCGCGCCCCAACGACGCTGATCCCCGCGAAACCCAGGAGTGGCTGGACGCCCTCAAGGCGGTCATTGGCGAGGAGGGCGGTGAACGCGCCCACTTCATCCTGGAAGCGCTGATTGACGAGGCCCGCCAGGCCGGCATCGATGTGCCCTTCAGCGCCCACACCGCCTACCTGAACACCATCCCGGCGGACCAGGAAGCGCGTTGCCCGGGCAATATCGAGATCGAGAAGCGCCTGCGCGCCTACATGCGCTGGAACGCCATGGCCATGGTGGTGCGGGCCAACCGCCTGAACCCGGCCGACGGCGGCGATCTGGGCGGCCACATTGGCTCGTTTGCCTCGCTGGCCTCGATGCTCGGCGCCGGCTTCAACCACTTCTGGCACGCCGAGAACGAGAACCACGGCGGCGACCTGCTCTACATCCAGGGCCATAGCGCGCCCGGCATCTACGCCCGCGCCTTCCTGGAAGGTCGCCTGAGCGAGGCGCAGCTCGACAGCTTCCGCCAGGAGGTGGACGGCAAGGGTCTGTCCAGCTACCCGCACCCCAAGCTGATGCCGGAGTTCTGGCAGTTCCCCACCGTCAGCATGGGACTGGGCCCGCTGATGGCGATCTACCAGGCGCGCTTCCTGAAGTACCTGCACGCCCGCGGCATTGCCGACACGGCACAGCGCAAGGTGTGGGCCTTCATGGGCGACGGCGAGATGGACGAGCCCGAAAGCCTGGGCGCGATTGGTCTGGCCGCACGCGAAGGTTTGGACAACCTGGTCTTCGTCATCAACTGCAATCTGCAGCGCCTGGACGGCCCGGTGCGCGGCAACGGCAAGATCATCCAGGAGCTCGAAGGCGAGTTCCGCGGCAGCGGCTGGAACGTCATCAAGCTGGTCTGGGGCAAGGGTTGGGACGAGCTGCTGGCGCGCGACAAGAGCGGCAAGCTCAAGCAGCTGATGATGGAAACCGTGGACGGCGACTACCAGGCCATGAAGGCCAACGACGGCGCCTATGTCCGCAAGCACTTCTTCGGCAAGTACCCGGAAACCGCCAAGCTCGTCGAGCACATGAGCGACGACGAGATCTTCGAGCTTCGCCGCGGTGGCCACCAGCCCGAGAAGGTCTACGCCGCCTTCCACCAGGCCCACCACAACACCACCGGCCAGCCCACGCTGCTGCTGGTGAAGACGGTCAAGGGCTATGGCATGGGCAAGGCCGGTGAGGGCAAGAACACCGTCCACCAGACCAAGAAGCTGACCGACGAGGACATTAAGTACATCCGCGACCGCTTCGGCATCCCCATTCCCGACAGCGAGTTGCCCAAGATTCCGTACTACAAGCCGGCCGACGACACGCCGGAGATGCGCTATTTGCACGAGCGCCGGCAGCTTCTCGGCGGCTACCTGCCCAAGCGCCGCGTGAAGGCCGACGAGAGCTTCACCGTGCCGCCGCTCTCCGCCTTCCAGGCCGTGCTGGACCCGACCCCCGAAGGCCGCGAGATCTCCACCACCCAGGCGTACGTGCGTTGCCTGACCGCGCTGCTGCGCGACAAGGAACTGGGCCCGCGCGTGGTGCCCATCCTGGTGGACGAGGCGCGCACCTTCGGCATGGAAGGCCTGTTCCGCCAAATCGGCATCTACAACCCCAAGGGTCAGCTCTACACCCCGGTCGACAAGGACCAGGTGATGTACTACCGCGAGGACAAGGCCGGCCAGATCCTGCAAGAGGGCATCAACGAGGCCGGTGGCATGGCCTCGTGGATCGCCGCGGCGACGTCGTACTCGACGAACAACCGCGTGATGATCCCCTTCTACATCTACTACTCGATGTTCGGCTTCCAGCGCATTGGCGACTTGGCCTGGGCAGCGGGTGACATGCAGGCGCGCGGCTTCTTGCTCGGCGGCACCAGCGGCCGCACCACGCTGAACGGCGAGGGCCTGCAGCACGAGGACGGCCACAGCCACATCCTGGCCGGCACCATCCCGAACTGCATCAGCTACGACCCGACCTTCGCGCATGAGGTGGCGGTGATCCTGCACAACGGCCTGGAGCGCATGGTGGGCAAGCAGGAGAACGTGTTCTTCTACCTGACCCTGCTGAACGAGAACTACGCCATGCCGGGCCTGACGGCCGGCACCGAGACCGAGATCCTCAAGGGCATGTACCTGCTGCAGCCGGCGGCTAAGCAGCCCTTGGAGGTGAACCTGCTGGGCAGCGGCACCATCCTGCGCGAATCGATCTTCGCCAAGGAACTGCTGGAAGCCGACTGGGGCGTGGGCGCCAACGTCTGGAGCTGCCCGAGCTTCAACGAACTGGCCCGCGACGGCCAGGACGCCGAGCGCTGGAACCTGCTGCACCCCACCGAGACGCCGCGCGTCTCCTTCGTGGCGCAGCAGCTCGGCAAGACCGCCGGCCCGGTGGTGGCCTCGACCGACTACATGAAGGCCTATGCCGACCAGATCCGCGCCTTCGTGCCGGCCGGCCGTGCCTACAAGGTGCTGGGCACCGACGGCTTCGGCCGCAGCGACTTCCGCAGCAAGCTGCGCCAGCACTTCGAGGTGAACCGCCACTACATCGTCGTGGCCGCCCTGAAGGCGCTGGCCGACGAAGGCAAGCTGCCGGCCGCCAAGGTGGCCGAAGCGATTGCCAAGTACGGCATCGACGCCAACAAGATCAACCCGCTCTACGCATAAGGACGCACCAACATGGCATTGGTGGAAGTCAAGGTCCCGGACATCGGGGACTTCAAGGACGTCGCGATCATCGAAGTGCTGGTCAAGGTGGGTGACACCATCCGCCCCGAGCAATCGCTGATCACCGTGGAGAGCGACAAGGCCTCGATGGAGATCCCGAGCAGCCATGGCGGCGTCGTCAAGGCGCTCAAGGTCAAGCTGGGCGACACGGTCAACATCGGTGACCTGATCCTCGAGCTGGAAGCAGCGGGCGCTGCAGCGCCGGCGCCGGCTGCCGTGGCGGCCGCGCCGGCACCTGCCCCCACGGTAGCCGCGCCCGCACCGGCCGCAGCGCCGGTTGCCGCGGGCGGCGATGTCACCGTCGTGGTGCCGGACATCGGCGACTTCAAGGACGTGGCCGTCATCGAGCTGCTGGTCAAGCCGGGCGACACGGTCAAGGTCGAACAGAGCCTGATCACGGTCGAGAGCGACAAGGCCTCGATGGAGATTCCGAGCAGCCACGCCGGCGTGGTCAAGGAGATCAAGGTCAAGCTGGGCGACACGGTCAACATCGGCAGTGCCGTGCTGGTGCTCAGCGGCGTGGCCGGTGCTGCCGCAGCGCCGGCCCAGGCCAGCGCCGCACCCGCTGCCGTGGCCGCCGCCCCCGTGGCTGCCAGCGCGCCGGCGCCAGCGCGCAGCCAGCCCGCTGCCGCGCCGCACGAGCCCCTGGCCGCCAGCGGCAAGCTGCCGCACGCGAGCCCCTCGGTGCGCAAATTCGCGCGTGAACTCGGCGTGCCGCTGGATGAGGTCAAGGGCTCCGGCCCCAAGGGCCGCATCACCCAGGAAGACGTGCAGTCCTTCGTCGGCGCCGTCATGGCCGGCAGCACGCAGACCAAGGCGATTGCTGCCAAGGCACCTGCCGCCGCGGCAGCGGGAGGCGGTGCCTTCCCCGGCCTGCTGGCGTGGCCGCAGGTGGACTTCGCCAAGTTCGGCACGGTGGAGCGCAAGCCCCTGGGCCGCATCAAGAAGATCAGCGGCGCCAATCTGCACCGCAACTGGGTCGTCATCCCCCATGTGACGAACCACGACGAGGCCGACATCACCGAGCTGGAAGCCTTCCGCGTGCAGATGAACAAGGAGCACGAGAAGTCGGGCACCAAGTTCACCATGCTGGCCTTCCTGATCAAGGCCTGCGTGGCGGCCCTGAAGAAGTTCCCCGAGTTCAACGCCAGCCTGGATGGCGACGAACTGGTGCTGAAGAAGTACTTCCACATCGGCTTTGCGGCCGACACGCCCAACGGCCTGATGGTGCCGGTCATCAAGGACGCCGATCAGAAGGGCGTGGCGCAGATCGCCAAAGAGATGAGCGAGCTCGCGGCCAAGGCGCGCGACGGCAAGCTCAGCCCGGCCGAGATGAGCGGCGGCTGCTTCAGCATCAGCTCGCTCGGCGGCATCGGTGGCACCTACTTCACGCCCATCATCAATGCGCCCGAAGTGGCCATCCTGGGCGTGTGCAAGAGCTTCATGAAGCCGGTCTGGAACGGCAAGGAATTCGAGCCACGCCTGACGCTGCCGCTCTCCTTGAGCTGGGACCACCGCGTCATCGACGGCGCAGCTGCGGCCCGCTTCAACGCCTACCTGGGCGCCATCCTGGCGGACTTCCGCCGCGTACTGCTCTGAGGTCGGCGACATGGCACAGATCGAACTGCGCGTCCCCGACATCGGTGACTTCAAGGACGTGGCCATCATCGAGATCCTGGTCAAGCCGGGCGACGCGATCGCGGTGGACCAAAGCCTGATCACGGTCGAGAGCGACAAGGCCTCGATGGAGATCCCCGCCACCGGTGCGGGCGTGCTCAAGGAGCTGAAGGTCAAACTCGGCGACAAGATCAACCAGGGCGATCTGATTGCGCTGGTTGAGGGCGCGGCAGTGCCTGCAGCGCCAGCGCCGGTGGCTGCGGCCCCGGTCGCTGCTCCCGTAGTCGCGCCCATCGCGGCCCCGATCGCCACCGCCGTCCACACCGGCGGCGCCGACCTGGAGTGCGAGGTCCTCGTGCTCGGCGGCGGCCCGGGCGGCTACTCGGCCGCCTTCCGCGCGGCGGACCTGGGCCTCAAGGTCGTGCTGGTCGAGCGCTACGCCAGCCTGGGCGGCGTCTGCCTGAACGTCGGCTGCATTCCTTCCAAGGCGCTGCTGCACGTGGCCGCGGTGATGGACGAGGTCAGCCATATGGCCGATTTGGGCGTCGAGTTCGGCGCTCCCAAGCTCAACATCGACAAGCTGCGCGGCCACAAGGAAAAGGTCATTGGCAAGCTGACCGGCGGCCTGGCCCAGATGGCCAAGATGCGCAAGGTCACGGTGGTGCGCGGCTACGGCAGCTTCCTTGACCCGCACCACCTGCAGGTCGAGGAGACCACCGGCAGCGCGCAGGACAAGACCGGCAGCCACAAGACCATCCGCTTCAAGGCCGCCATCATTGCGGCCGGCTCGCAGGCTGTGCGTCTGCCCTTCCTGCCGGACGATCCGCGCATCGTCGACAGCACCGGCGCGCTCGCGCTGAAGGAAGTGCCGAAGAAGATGCTCATCATCGGCGGCGGCATCATCGGCCTGGAGATGGGCACGGTGTACTCCACGCTGGGCGCGCGCCTGGACGTCGTCGAGATGATGGACGGCCTGATGCAGGGCGCCGACCGCGACCTCGTCAAGGTCTGGGACAAGATGAACAAGCATCGCTTCGACAAGGTGATGCTGAAAACCAAGACCGTGGGCGCGCAAGCCACGCCCGAGGGCATCAAGGTGCAGTTCGAGGGCCTGGACGGCACCAAGAGCGAGGGCACCTACGACCTCGTGCTGCAGGCCGTGGGCCGCACGCCCAATGGCAAGAAGGTGGGTGCCGAGAAGGCTGGTGTGGCCGTTTCGGATCGCGGCTTCATCCCGGTGGATGTGCAGATGCGCACCAATGCAGCGCACATCTTCGCTATCGGTGACCTGGTCGGCCAGCCCATGCTGGCCCACAAGGCCGTTCACGAAGCCCATGTGGCGGCTGAAGTGATTGCCGGCGAGTTGAAGGGCGACGCCAAGCTCGCCAGTGCCGCCTTCAACGCGCGCGTCATCCCCAGCGTCGCCTACACCGACCCTGAGGTCGCCTGGGTGGGCCTGACCGAAGACCAGGCCAAGGCCGAGGGCCGCAAGGTCGAGAAGGGCCTGTTCCCCTGGGCCGCCAGCGGGCGCGCCATTGCCAATGGCCGTGACGAGGGTTTCACCAAGCTGCTGTTTGATGCCGAGACGCACCGCATCGTCGGCGGCGGCATCGTCGGCACCCATGCCGGCGACATGATTGGCGAGATCGCGCTGGCCATCGAGATGGGGGCGGATGCGGTGGATATCGGCAAGACCATCCACCCCCACCCCACGCTGGGCGAGAGCATCGGCATGGCGGCCGAGGTGGCGCACGGCAGCTGCACGGACGTGCCGCCGGCCCGCAGGTAAGGCCTTGCCGCGCTGAGCCGCGCAAGCCCCGGACGCGAAAGCATCCGGGGCTTTTTCGCAAGGCGCGACTGTTCTCCCAGCCGCTGTGGGCGAACGCGATGCGCGCTTGCGCTGCTTCATGGAGCCATGCAACGCCGGGAGGCGTTGACACCTGGCGAGAGGGTTCGCGTTGAAACGCGCTGTTGCACTCTAGGCCGGACTGCGGGTAGGTCCTGATCGTGGCAACCCGCGCGCTTGCATGCTTTTGCGGGCCGCACTCCTCTTTGCGTACAAGGCGGCGCGGCGCGAGGCCGCGCAGCATCCACCCGTCACATTCAAGGCCCGTGCACGGGGCACCGCAGTCGATGGCAGGCCATCGCAGCGGCGGCTTGCCATGGGCCGTGAGCGCGACGCTTGCCTTGCCTTGAGCGCACACCGAACCGGGTTCTGACCCAGCGCGGCGGGTGACCGGGGCGGGCGCTCGAAGGCGCATGCAGCCGCAGGTACCGGGCTGCTACCCGCCGTCCGAGTGCTAGGCGCGAGCACTGGCCCGGCAGCACCCCTGTAGGGCTCCACCCACTGCCCCCACAAGGGGTCATGCAATCCAGCTAGAGAGAGATGACATGAAACGAGGACACCATCGAGTGCTGCAGGCTGCGCTGAGCCTGGCCGCTCTTCAAGCGGCCTTCCCTGCGCTGGCCGCTGAGCGATTGCGCCTGGATGCGCCGGACGCGGTTCCGACCGCGCGTGCCGCCGTGGCACCCGGCACACGGGGCGCCGCCGCCCTGGGGCTCAATGCCCAGGAGCTGCAGGTCCAGACCCGCCACACCTATGCCAGCGGCCTGGTGGTCACGCGGCACCAGCAGTTCTACATGGGCGTGCCGGTCTGGGGCGAAGCCATCGTGGAGCACGTGGAGCCAAATGCACGCGGCCTGGTCAGCAGCTCGCAATTCACCGGTTCGCTGGTGCGAGGCATCCAGGCGGACCTGGCCCATGCCACGCCCAGCCTAAGCCCGGCTGCCGTGCTGGCCCAAGCCAAGGGCCGCGTGCGCCTCAGCAGCGTCAGCCAGGAACAGACCAAGCTCTACGTGCGACTGAACGCCCAGAACAAGGCGGAGCTGGTCTACCTGGTCTCGTTCTTCTCGCAAGAGGGCGGCAAGCCGACGCGCCCGCACTTCCTGATCGAGGCCAACAGCGGGCGCGTCATCGAGCAGTGGGAGGGCCTGGCGCACAAGGACGCCACCGGCCCCGGCGGCAACGCCAAGACCGGCAAGTACGAGTTCGGGCCGGGCGGCAAGTATGGCCCGCTGGCGGTAACCGATGACTGCCAGATGTCGACCACCAATGTCGTCACGGTGGACATGAAGGGCACCACCACGGCGCCCAACACGCCGTTCAAGTTCACCTGCTCGCGCAATGAGTACAAGCAGGTCAACGGCGCCTACTCGCCGTTGAACGACGGCCACTACTTCGGCAACGTGGTCTTCAACATGTACCAGGACTGGCTGCAGCGCCGGCCCATCAGCCAGAAGCTGACGGTGCGCATCCACTATGACCAGAACTACGAGAACGCCTTCTGGGATGGTCAGCAGATGACCTTCGGCGACGGCGGCGCCACCCTGCATCCGCTGGTGTCGCTGGACGTGATGGCGCACGAGGTCAGCCACGGCTACACCGAGCAGAACTCGGGCCTGGTGTACTCGGGCCAATCGGGCGGCATGAACGAGGCCTACTCCGACATGGCCGGGGAGGCGGCCGAGTTCTACGCCCGCGGCAGCAACGACTGGCTGGTGGGCGGGGACATCTTCAAGGGCTCCGGGTCCCTGCGTTACATGGACAACCCGCCGCGCGACGGCATCTCCATCGACCACGCCAGCAAGTACAGCAGCAGCATGGACGTGCACCACACCAGCGGGGTCTACAACAAGGCGTTCTATTTGCTGGCCACCAAGGCCGGCTGGAACACGCGCAAGGCCTTCGAGGTGATGGCCGACGCCAACAAGCTGTACTGGACGGCCAACGAGACCTTCAACAACGGCGCCTGCGGTGTGATGAAAGCGGCGCTCAACCGCGGCTACCCGTCGGCCGACGTGGCCAGCGCCTTCAGCGGGGTGGGCGTTGCCTGCCCGAACCCGCCCGATGCGAGCGTGCCCAGCATCACTTCGCAGCCGGCCAGCGTGACGGTCAACGTCGGCCAGACCGCCAGCTTCAATGTGGTGGCCAGTTCCAGCACCGCGCTGAGCTACCAATGGCAGAAGAACGGTGCCGCCATCCCCGGGGCGACAGCCGCCAGCTACACCACGCCGGCCACCACGGCCAGCGACAACGGCGCCCAATACAGCGTGGTGGTCACCAACAGCAAGGGCAGCGTCACCAGCACCGCCGCCACGCTGACGGTCAAGCCGGTGGATACCAACCTGCCGGTCATCACTGGGCAGCCGGCCTCGGTCACCGTCAATGCCGGCACCCCCGCCACCTTCACGGTCACGGCCAGCAGCGCCACTGCAATGGGCTATCAGTGGAAAAAGAACGGGGTCAGCATCGTTGGCGCCACCGCCGCAAGCTACACCACACCGCCCACCACCAGTGCGGACAACGGTGCGAGCTTCAGCGTCGTCGTGAGCAATGCCAACGGCAGCACCACCAGCGGCAGTGCCACCTTGACGGTGAGGCCGGTGGACAGCGGCAGCACCACGGTGAGCGGCTACCTGAGCACGGGCTACTCCGCCAACTACCCCAGCGGCGACTTCCACTACAGCGCCGCCGGGGGCAGCTTCAAGCTGAACCTCACGGGTCCGTCCGCGGCGGACTTTGACCTCTACCTGTACAAGTGGAACGGCAGCAGCTTCGTGGTGGTGGCCAAGTCCGAAGGCGCCAACTCGACCGAGGCGATCAGTTACACGGGTGGTGCCGGCTACTACTACATCAAGGTGTACGCCTACTCTGGCAGCGGCAATTTCACGCTGAGCTATTCGTTGCCCAAGTGACTGAAGGCCCTGGAGGGTTGCGGCCCTTCAGGGCGGTCTGAGCCCCAGGGCCCCAGCTGCCCGGCACCGCCGGCGTGACTGGGGCTCTTCCGCTGGGGTCAGAGCATGCCGTCCCAGCGCCACAGGCCCTGGTGCTCGCTGGGGCGCGTCTGGCGGTAGCTGGAAGGCACCATGCCCATCACGCGCTTGAACTGCCGACTGAACTGGGCTTGGTCGTAGAAGCCGGCGGCCAGGGCCACCTCCAGCAGGGATTCATTGCCGCCGCGCAGGCGCAGGCAGGCCTGGCGGATACGGTTGCGCAGCACGAAGGCCATCGGGCTCACCCCGTAGATGCGCCGGATCAGGGTGGCGAATCGCTCGGGGCTCAGCCCAGCCAGCTCGGCCAGCTCGGCCACCGGTTGGCGCGCCTCGCAGTGCTTGGTCATCTGATCGACCGCGAGTACCAGGCGCTGATCGCTAGCGTGCCGCGCCAGTCCGGTCACATCGCGCGACAGGCAGAGGATGCCGACCAGTTGGTCGTCGCGCGCGTGCAGCGGGAACTTGTGGGTGATGCACCAGCCCGGGCTGCGGTCGGGCAGCAGGATCGGGTCGAGCTGGTGCAGCAAGGGAGTCTGGTGCTGCCGCACCCAGGCGTCCTGGTCCTCGTAGCGCTGGGCCAGTGCCGCGGGCCAGATCTCGGTGGCCAGGCGTCCCTGCAGACTGCGCAAGCAGTCTGCGCCGACACGCCGGGACAGCGAGGCATTGAAGGATACGTAGCGCCCCTGAGCGTCCTTGACGACGAACAGGAAGCCGGGGCTGTCGTCGAACAGCAAGGCGGTTTGCGCCGCGCCCAGCAGCAAGGCGTGATCCTGCTCGCTCAGGCCTGCCGCCGTGCCGCACGGATCCCCTTGGGCGCTACCGGCGGGGTCCTGAGGGGGCACGGCGGACATGAGAGACGGTCGATCAGACCGAGCTGCGCTTGATGGCCTGCAGCTCCGCCGCCGTCACGATCTTCTCGATCCGGAAGTGCGGGCTCTTCAGCCAGAGGTCGGCAATGCGCCGATAGTCGTCCAGATCCTCGCAAGCCAGCCGCACCAGGAAGTCGAAACTGCCGCTGACCAGCCAGCAGTCCAGCACCGCCGGGTTGTTGCGCATTTCCTCTTCGAACGGTCCCTGCGAGCGTCCGTGATCGGTCAGGGCGACCTGTGCAATCACGATGGTCTTTCGGGCTGCCGGCAGCTTGACCACCGCGCGGTAACCCTCGATCACGCCCATCGCCTCCAGCCGTTCCACCCGGGCCTGGCAGGGGCGGGGTGTGAGATTCACGCGTTCCGACAACTGGCGGTACGAGATGCGCCCCTCGCTACGCAGCACCTCGAGGATGCGCAGATCAATGCGGTCCAGTTGGGCTTTTCTTTCCGCCATGGAGTCCGAGCGCGGCGGCATTTCAGAAGCGCAGGGACAGGCAGGTCAGGCCGCCGTCCATCTTGCGGAACTCGCTGGTGTCGAGCACCAACAAGGGCAGGCCGAGGGGCGCAAGCAGTTCATGGACCCGCTCGAAACCCGCTGGTGTGATCAGCGTGCCGTTCACATGCAGGGTGTTGCCGGCGTACTCGTCAGCTGGGGCCACGGGAATGCAGCGAAGGCCCTCAAACTCGGGTCGTTCCACCAGCGCCTGTGCCACCAACAGGGTGTCCTCGTTCAGCGCATTGACCACGGACTTGAGATGCAGGCCGTCTGACACTGGCACGGCCTGCACCGAGTAGCCGAATGGCTTCACCAGGCGCTCGAACTCGGCAATGCCCTGCGCGTCGGTGCGAGCGGTCAGGCCGATGAAGAAGCGGCGCCCCAGCAGCAACACATCGCCACCGTCCAGCCGCCCGATCTGCATCGGTAGCAGTTCGCGGTGCTTGGCCAGTGGGGCTTCGATGTGAACGGTTTCACCGCGCCGCGCCGGCGCACCGGGGCGGGTGATGAGCGCGAACTCGGGCGTCAGCACCGCGACGTCTTCCACGTAGTGGGCGTCCGGAAAGGCGTCGAGTGCGGGCAGCTCGGTCAGTTCCACGCCCAGGCTGCGCAGCGCGTCGCAATAGGCCTGGAACTGCAGCAACGTGCGCGGGTAGTCGGGCGCACCCAGGGTGGCGCTCGTCAGGCCCGCCGCACAGGACGGTGCCGGGCGGCGAACAAGGGCTTGGGAAAATTGCACTCCATCCTCCATGGGTCGGCCACGCCCGACTTTTCGGAGCGCGCCTCAAACGGCCGGGGATTATCGAAAGTCACCCGCACTCAAGCGGTCGAATTGCAGGTGGCGGACGGCGGATTCCGTCGTTGTTGTTGCCGTTCCAAGCCGATTTGGCGCTGCCACGGCGGGAGCTCTGACCCTGTGGCTGGAGGAATCAAAACGTCAGCCCATGTGCGCCCGGCGGACCGCCGGACCGGGCGGTCAGTTCGGGTTCCCAGGCTGGCCCACAAGGCGCTGCACGAGGCCCATGTGGCGGCCGAGGTGCTGTATGGGAGTTGCATGGACGTGCCGCTCCCACGATGCTGGGTGCCGCTGCATGCAGACGTGCAAGGGCCGCGTCCCAGCGGAAGGGTCGTTGGCCCTCTCAGGCCGCTGGCGTTCCCCCCGCTGGCGGGCTGCCCCGCAGCACCCGCGCCTCGCATTCCAACTCCCCGCTGAGCGACTGCGCGATGGCAAACGGTGTGCCGCGGCCCTGCACCACGCCGACCCAGCGGTTGCGGCCCTCGCGCTTGGCGGCGTAGAGGGCGGCGTCGGCCACCGCGAGCACGGCGGACCAGGGGGCCTCGCGCGGGGCGCTCGGGTCCAGCGGGTAGCAGGCGAAGCCGATCGAGCAGGTCACGTTCAGCGGTTCACCGTTGGGGATGACGAAGGGCTCGTCGGCCATCACGCGGCAGGCCTGCTCGGCCAGCTCGGCCAAGCTTTCGCGCGAGGTGCCGCGCACCACCACCAGGAATTCCTCGCCGCCCCAGCGCACCAGGTAGTCGGAGGCGCTGAACACCTTCACGAGGCGGGGGCGAATCTGCGCCAGCACGGCGTCGCCGGCGGCGTGGCCGCGCTCGTCGTTGATGCGCTTGAAGTGGTCGATGTCCAGCATCAGGAAGGACAGATCGGCCGCCGCCGGTGGCGTGCGGCCCTGCAGCAGGGCCTGCTCGGCGATGCGGCGGGCCAGACGCTGGTCGTCGTCCAGGCGCTGCAGCACGAAACGGCGGTTGTGCAGGCCGGTGAGCGCGTCGGTCAGGGCCGATTGCTCCAGCGCCTTGGAGCGCGCCTCCAGCGCGTGGGTGGCAATCGCCACCTGCTCCTGCAATTCCTTCTGGCGCAAGCGCAGCCGGCGCGTGCGCCACTGCGCCACGCCCCAGCCCAGGCCCAACAGGCTCAGCACGATGAAGCCGCGGCCCCACCAGGCCTGCCACCAGGCCGGCTGCACCTGCACTTCCACGCGCAGCAGCTTGGGGCTCCATTCACCATGGCGATTGCTGCCCTGCACCTCCAGGATGTAGCGGCCGGGCGCCAGGCCGCCATAGCTGGCCTGGCGCTGGCGCGAACGGGATTCGACCCAGTCCGCATCCACGCCCTGCAGGCGATGGCGGTAGCGGTTGCGTGCCGGGTCGCTCAGGTCCATGGCGGCGAACTCCAGGCTGAAGCTGCGCTCCTCGGGGCTGAGCTCCAGGCGGGGTTGCAGGCGCGCCAGCGGCACCTCGCGTGAGCCGATGCGCAGGCCGGTGGCCACCACCGGCGGTGCGAAGCGCGTGAACTGGAAGGCCTGCGGTTGCACCACCAGGATGCCGCGGCTGCCGCCGAACAGCATGCGCCCGTCGGCCGCCTGGGTGTAGGCACGGAACCAGGCCGAGCCGATGTCGACCCCGTCGGCCACGCCCAGCTGGCGCGCCTGCTGCTGCATGGGGTCGTAGATGCCGCGATGCGTCCACAGCATGCCGCGGGCGTCCTGCAGCAGGTTGGCGCCGAAGGCCTCGCTGCCCATGCCGGGCTGCTCGCCCAGGTAGCGCAGGGTGGCGGTGCGGCCGTCCCAGGCGCGCAGGCGGTGCAGGCCGGCGGTGGTGTCCACCCAGAGCTCACCGGAGCGGCCGATCAGCAGGCCCACCACGTTCTGGCTGGTCAGCCCGGCGCCGGCGGCGTAGTCGATCGGCCCCAGCACCTTGCCGCCCGCTGCGACGGGGAAGAGCCCCGCCTCGGCGCCCACCCAGAGCTTGCCGTCCGGCGCCTGCACGATGGCATTCACGCCGCCAAGCAGGGGGCGGCCGTCGTGGTGCGTCACGCGCTCAAAGCGGCCGCCCGCGGCGGCGCGGCGGAACAGGCCGTCCTGCGTGCCGGCCCAGACGTTGCCCTCGCGGTCCACCATCAGGCGGCGCAGCCGGCCGCGGCCGAGTTCGTGCGCGTGCGCCTGCGCCCGGGCGTGGGCGAACTCGAGCACCTTGGATTCCACGCCTGCCCAGATGCGGCCGTCGTTTCCTTGCGCCAGCGCGGTGACGCGGCCGGGCGCCAGGCCCTGTTGGCCGCTGGCGATGCCGCCCACGGTGCGCAGCGCCGCGTCCAGGATGGCGATGCCGCGGTCGTTCGTGCCGGCCCAGAAGCTGCCATCGCGCAAGGCCAGCAGGCTGCGCACATCGGGTTCGGCCAGGGGGCTGGCGGGGTCGTCGTCGGCGCGGCGCACCCACAGCGCCTGGTCGAGGTTGTTCACGCGCTGCAGCCCGGTGCCGTAGCCGGCCACCCAGAGCAGGCCGGCCGGGTCATGCAGGATGGCGCGGATGTCCGCACCGGCCAGGCTCCAGGGCTTGCTGGCGCGTGGGCGCAGGGTGCGCAGCAGGCGGCCGCTGGCCAGCTCGCGCAGCTCGATGCCCGCCGCGCGGCCCACCCAGACCTCCTGCGCCCGCACGGCGGTGAGGGTCTGCACCGCGCCGAGATTGCCGGGGCGCTCATCCAGCTGGCGGCTGCGGCCCTGCGCCAGGTCCACACGCCAGAGTTCCCCTTCCTGGGTGCCCAGCCACAGGCTGCCGTCTGCCAGGGGGGCGATGGCGTGCACCACCTGGCCGGGCAGGCGCAGCTCGGTGCCGTCGTGCAGCGTCAGTGGCGTCAGGCGTGTGGCGCCGGGCACCAGGCGCACCAGGCCGTTCCAGGTACCGACCCAGACCGTGCCGTCGGCACCGATGGCCAGCTTCTGCACGCGCGGATCGGGCAGGCCCTCGGCCGCGCCATAGCGCCGCAGGCGCGGCTGGCCGGGTTCCAGCACCTGCAGGCCGCCGCCGGTGCTGCCCACCCAGATGCGGCCCTGCGCGTCTTCGGCCAGGGTGCGCACCACGCCGCCCAGGCTTTCGGGGTCCTTGGGGTCGTGGCGGAACACCTGCCATTGCTCGGTGCGCGGGTCGTAGGCGCCGAGCAGGCGGCCATCGGTGCCCACCCAGATGCGGCCGTCGCGTGCGGCCATCAGGGTGCGCACGAAGGTGGTGCCCGTGCCGCTGCGGCCCAGGCCGGCCATGGAAACGGGCACGAAGTGGTGGCCGTCAAAGCGCAGCAGCCCCACGCTGGTGCCTACCCAGACCATGCCGCTGGGGTCCAGCGCCATGGCGGAGACGACACCGTCCGGGATCGCGCCGGCGTCGCTCAGGCTCTCGAAACGGGGTTCGGCCAGGGGCTCGGGCAGGGCGGGCGGTGCGGCGTCGGCCAAGCCCAGGCTCAGGCCGAGAACCAGACACAAACCCCAGGCGAGTCGACGCAACACACGCTCCTTCAAACCCGCCATTGTCTGTGGCCCGCCCGGCGGGCCCACGTGGGGCCAGCCCCGGGCTTGCCCGGGGCGTGTCGGGGGTCAGCGCGTCAGGAAGCTGGCGCAATCGGCCACGCCAAACCGATCGACCTGCAGGCGCAGCTGCTGGCCCAGCCCCAGGCGCTGCCATTCGGCCACCGACAGGCGGCACGTCCACTCGCGGCCATCCTCGGCACGCAGCAGCAGCTCCTGCTCGGCATGGCGGCGGCCGGCCCGCTCGCCCTCCGGGCTGCCGGGGTCCTGCAGATCCAGGGCCGGCCAGAAGGGCGGCACCGGGGCCTCGCCGTCGGCCACGGCAAAGCGGCGGCGGCGCCACTCGGGGGCGCGGAAGCGGCAGTACGCGGCCAGGCCCCGCTGGCCGCTCGGGTCTTCGCGCATCTGACGCTCCACCCCCTGCGCCTCGGCCGGCAGGCGGTCGCACCAGTCGGATTGCATCTCCAGCACGCGCCGCTCGATCTCGACCAGGCGCCGCCAAGGCTTGGCGACGACCGTGACGTCGGCCCGGTGCGGGCCGGAGAACACCCAGGCCAGCAAGGGCAGGGCCAGCAGGCCCAGCCCGAGGTAGAGCCAGCGCCAATGGCGCTGGATGGTGAGTGAGGATTGGGATTTCAAGGCGGCGGCAATGGCGCTGCGGTCAGCGCGGGTGTCGCGACCAGGGGCGGCCTTCGGGGTTCAAGTCGGCATTGTCACAGTCGGGCCAGCGGCCGCACGTCCGGCCTCGCGCAGCGCTTCGATGGCCCGCTCCGGCAGCGCCACGACGGTGTTGGCGTCGCTGACGATGCGCGACACGATGGCCTCGCGCGGCCCCTGGCGCCAGGCCGGTGTGGCGTAGAAGGCCGCCTGCGACTGCTCCAGATGGGCCAACGAATCGAAGGCGCGCATCAGGAAGTAGGCGTCCGGCTCGTGCAGCGAAGGGCCGAAGCGCACCACGTCCATGCCCCAGGCGCGCAGCAGCGGCACGCTGTGCTTCGCTACCAGGCGGTGGAACTCGGCGCCGCTGCCGGGCTGCAGCCGGTAGCTGCGGATCTCCAGCACGCGGTTCACGGCGCTCATGCGGCCGAAGCCATGCGAGTGAACTCCATCACCCAGTTGGTTTCCCAGCTGGCGCCGCCGTCGGCGGAGAAGGCCTGCTCCCAGCGCGGGCGCTCGGGGTTCTCGCTCAGCCACAGAAAGCGCACCACGATCGGGCGACCGTCCAGCGTGTCCTGCGCCAGAAAGGTGCCGACGCCCTCTTGAAACCGCCCCACCACCGGTACGTCCAGCGCGCCCGGCATGCGGGCGTCCAGCCACCAGATCGACCAGGTGCCGGCCTGGGGGTCGTAGGCGCGCAGGGTGACGGCGCGGTAGGCGCCATCCGGCAGCTCCAGCAGGTTGTCGTCCACATTGCCGAAGCCTCCCAGGGTCTTGTGCATCGTGCTGCGGCCTTCGAACTCCTCCCAGTTCGTGCTGCCGACCAGGCGCCCCTTCAGGCGCCGGTGCTGCACGCGCCAGTGGCCGACCAAGAAGTCGAAATCGGTCGGGGCGTTGGGCTCAAGAGGGAGGTGGGCGACGGGGTTCATGGCGATTGGGTGCTGCGGAAAAGGTTGCCAGTGTCGAAACTCCGCAGGCCTCGTGCACTTGCAAAATTGCAATGAAATTCGACACCTGTGCAAGAAAGGCCCGCCATGGATGCTCCACCGCGAATCCGCTCCGCCACGCCCGACTGGGACGCCCTGCGCCTGGTGCTGCATGTGGAGCGCGCCGGTGGCCTGGCCGGCGCGGCCGAGAGCCTGGGCCTGAACGCCGCCACGGTGTTCCGGCGCCTGGCGGCGCTGGAGCAGGAACTGGGGCTGACGCTGTTCGAGCGCCGCCGCAGCGGCTACCAGTGCACGCCGGCCGGGGCCGACCTGGTGGCGGTGGCGCGTGGCCTGGAACGCGAAGTGGCGCGCCTGACCGACCGGCTGCTGACGCGCGATTCCTGGCCCGGCGGCGTGCTCCGCCTGACCACCGGCGACACCCTGATGCACGCCCTGCTGCCGCCGCTGCTGGCCCAGTACCAGGCCCTGGAAGGGGTGCAGGTGCATGTCAGCACCGATCCGCGCCGCTTCGACCTGCTCAAGGGCGAGGCCGACGTGGCCTTGCGCACCGGCGGCCCGCCGCCGGTGCAACTGGTGGGCCGGCGCCTGGCGCGGGTGGACGCCACCGTGTACCGCAGCGTGCGCCTGGGTGGGGTGGCCGGGCAATGGGAGACCTGGCCCTGGGTGGGGGTGGACGAGCATCTCGCCCACCTGGATTCCGCCACCTGGCTGCGCCAGCAGGGCCTGGAGGGGCGGGTGGCGGTGCGCAGCAACAGCCTGATGAATGTCTACAGCCTGGTTTGCGCCGGCGTGGGCCTGGGCGCCTTGCCCTGCTACCTGGGGGATAGCGACCCGAGCCTGCGCCGCATGTTCGAGCCGCCGCGCGAGTGGCGCAGCGAGCTCTGGCTGCTGACGCCCCCCGAACTGCGCAAGGTGCCGCGCGTGCGCAGCCTGTTCGATCGCCTGTACGAGGGCACGCGCGCCAGCGTGGACTTGCTGGAGGGGCGCCGACCTCAGCCGGTTTGAACAGGGCCCTGGCCGCAGCCGGCCAGTGCCGCCGCCATGGCCTCGATGAAGACCCGGGTGCGCAGCGGCATCAGGCGTCGCTCGGGAAACACGGCCCAGCAGGCAGTGGGCGGCAGGCACCAATCGGGCAGCACCCGCACCAGGCGGCCGCCGGCCACGTCGGCGCGGGCGTAGTGGTGGCCCACCGCCGTCACCCCCAGGCCGGCGCAGGCCATGCGCATCAGGGTGTCGGGGGCGTTGATCAGGGTGCGGCGGGTCGGCAGGCCTTGCCAGGTCTCGGCCGTGGCGCCTTCACCGCGCGTCAGCGTCCAGGGCCAAGGTTCGCCATTGCGGCCCAAGATCATCAGCCCATGCAACTGCAGCAGACCCTCGGGCCGCTGCGGTTCACCCTGCCGGGCCAGATAGTCAGGCGCGGCGTAGAGCCCGTTGTCGATCAGCGCCAGCCGGCGCGCGCCGAGCTGCGAGTCGGCCGGCAGGCTGCCCATGCGCACCGCCAGGTCGTAGCCCTCGGCCACCAAGTCGACCCGGCGCGGCGACAGGTCCAGTTCCAACTGCACCTCGGGGTAGGTCTGCACGAACTCGTTCAGCATGCCGCTCAGGGCCTGGCTGGCAAAGTCGCCCGGCATCGACACGCGCAGGCGCCCGCTGGGGCGCTGCTGGCGGTGCAGGGCCAGCGCCAGGGCGGCGTCCACCTCGGCGCTCAGGCTGCGCGCATGTTCCAGCACGCCTTGGCCGAACTCGGTGAGGTTGAGCCGGCGCGTGGTGCGCTGCATCAGCTTTTCACCCAGGCGCCGCTCAAGCGCCGCAAGCCGGCGCGAGACGGTGGATTTCGGGCATTGCAGGCGCTCGGCGGCGCGGCTCAGGCTGCCGGCCTCCACCACGCGGGCGAACACCAGCAGGTCGTCGGCATCCGTGTTCATGGCTTTATTGTTCTGTTGGTGGAACGATGTTGTGCAGTTTGCCGGCTTTTTCTGCGGATTGGTCCTCCCTAGAGTTCATTCATGGCCAACAAGGCCTGCCAACCCACCGGAGCCCCACCATGAACATCCTGCAAATCAACTCCAGCGCCCGCCCCGTGCAGAACGGCGAGGGCTCCTTCTCCACCCGCCTGGCCACCGAGTTGGTGCAGCGCCTGCGTGCCGCCGAGGCCGATAGCACCCTGCAGGTGCGCGACCTGGTGCAAAACCCCCACCCGGCTCTGGACGAAGAGGCCCTGCAGGCCCTGTTCACCCCGGCCGAGCAGCGCAGCCCGGCACAAGCCGCGCGCGCCGCGCTGGATCAGGCCCTGATCGAGCAGGTGCAGGCTGCCGATGTGCTGGTGCTGGCCGTGCCGATGATCAACTTCGGCATCCCGGCCCAGCTGAAGCATTGGATCGACGCCATCGCCAAGGCCGGCGTCACCTTCCGCTACACCGCGCAGGGCCCGGTGGGCCTGCTGCAGGGCAAGAAGGTCTATGTGGTGACGGCGCGCGGTGGCATCCACCGCGACCAGCCCGCCGACACCATGGTTCCCTATCTGCGTACCGTGCTGGCCTTCCTGGGCATCACCGATGTCGAATTCATCTACGCCGAAGGCCTGAACATGGGCCCCGAGGCGCAAGCCAACGGTCTGGCCCAGGCCCGTGCGCAGATCGAACAACTGACCCAACCCGCTTTGACCCAATAAGGAGCGCCCCATGAGCACGCCGACCCTGCAACGACCGCGCGCGGTCGAGACCCTGATCGCCGGCCAGCCGACCCAGGACGGCGCCGGCGTCAAGCTGACCCGCGTGCTGACGCAGAACCTGCAGCGCCGCCTCGACCCCTTTCTGATGCTCGACGCCTTCGGCTCGGACCGTCCCGACGACTACATCGCCGGCTTCCCCGACCACCCGCACCGCGGCTTCGAGACCGTCACCTACATGCTCGAAGGACGCATGCGCCACCGCGATTCGGCCGGCCATGAAGGCCTGCTGCAGAGCGGCGGCGTGCAGTGGATGACGGCCGGGCGCGGCGTCATCCACTCCGAGCTGCCCGAACAGGAGGAAGGGCGCATGGAAGGCTTCCAGCTCTGGCTCAACCTGCCGGCGCGCGACAAGATGCGCGCCCCCTGGTACCGCGACATCCCGGCCGCCGAGATCCCCGAGCTGCGGCACGAGGGCGTGCGCGTGCGCGTCATCGCTGGCCACAGCCAGGGCGTGGCCGGCGCCGTGCAGCGCGAGCACACCGAGCCGCTCTACCTGGACATCGAGCTGGCCCCGGGCGCGCGCTTCGAGCAGGCCCTGCCCGAGAGCCACAACGCCTTCACCTACGTCTACCGTGGCAGCCTGCGCTTCGACACCGGCTGCACCGTGCCGGCGCAGCGCATGGCCATCCTGGCCAACACGCCGGGCAGCGACGGCGTTCGCCTGCAGGCCGGCGAACAGGGCGCGCGCCTGCTGCTGATTGCCGGACGGCCGCTGGGCGAGCCGATTGCGCAATACGGGCCCTTCGTGATGAACACCCAGGCCGAGCTGCTGCAGGCGGTGCAGGACTTCCAGGCCGGCCGCCTGGCCTGAGGGCCAAGAAGCGCAGGCCCGGCAGGCTGTCACGCCGCCGGTCGGGTTCTGCGTAGGCCGCTCTGGGGGCTTGCGCTAGGCTCGTGCGCTTCCGTTTCAGGCGCGCCAGCACACCTTCATGGGCATCGAATTTCCTCGTCAGGCGGACGGCTCGCGCAGCAGCACGGCCGCCGGCGCGCGCATCGTGGCGGCGGCTCTGCGCGCGCTCGATCAGGGCCGCGCTGCCCAGGCGGCCGAGGCCGAGACGCGCTGGCGCCGCCGCTACCCCGCCTACTTCCGCCAGCTCATCGAGGCTGCCGTGCCGCAGCCCGAGGCCGCCCTGGCCAGCGCGCGCGCCGGCCTGCAGGCGGCCTGGCAGACCCTGGTCTGGGACGACTCCCAAGGCCAGTCGCGCCCGCTGGCCCAGGCCCTGGAGCAGCCCGAAGGCTGGCCGCTGGGCACCATGACCCTGAAGGGTGCGGGCGCCAGTTCCGTGCAACCCTGGACCGTGCCCTACAAGGGCCAGCAGCTGCACGGCGATGCACTCCTGCGCCAGCTGCTCGATTGGGTCGAGAACGGCATCATCGAAGCCAGCGCCGCCAAGGCCCTGGGACGCTGCGTGCGCCACCCCGAGTGGTTCGACCTGTCGGACCGCCATATCGCCCTGCTGGGTGCCGCCAGCGAGGCCGGCCCGCTGCGCTGGCTCTGCCGCTGGCGCGCCAATCTGTATGCGGTGGACGTGGACCGCCCCGAGGTCTGGGCCCGCGTGGCGGACCGCGTGTTGGTTGGCAACGCCCAGCTGCACCTGCCGATCCGCAGCAGCAGCACGGCGCGGGCTGACTGGACCACCCAGGCCGGCGTCGATCTGCTGCAGGACGCGCCGCGCGTTGCCGCCTGGCTGCGCAGCTTCGATCGCCCGCTCGACGTGGCCTGCCTGGCCTACCAGGACGGCGAGCGCCATCTGCGCGTCAGCCTGGCCATGGACATGGTGGCCTCGGCCCTGCTGCGCGCGCAGCCTGCCAGCAGCCTGGCCTATCTGGCCACGCCCACCGATGTGTTCGCCATTCCCGAGCTGACGGCCCAGGCCTCGCAGCGCATGTACGCCGCACGGCCCTTGCTGACGCGCAGCCTGCAAAAGCCCCTGCACCTGGCGGCGGGCGAGCGCTTCTTCCAGCCTAATGTGGAGTGCCTGTTGCAGGGGCCGCAGGGGCGCCGCTACGGCTTGGTGGACAGCCTGGTGCTGGAGCAGGGGCCCAACTACGCGCTGGCCAAGCGCTTGCAGCAGTGGCGCGCGCTGTGGGCGCGCTCACTCGGCCACCGCGTCAGCCTGAACATCGCGCCGTCGACGGTGACCGCCTCCGTCATCAAGAACCCCGCCCTGGCCGCCGGCTTTGCCGGCGCTTCCAGCTTTGGGATCGAGGTCTTCGAGCCCGAGACCACCAATGCCTTGATGGCCGCGCTCTGGGTGCATGACTTGCGCACCGACCGCGGCGCGGCCGATCCGCGCGTGGAGCTGGCCCACCCCTTCGAGCTGTTCATGGACCAGGCCTGCCACGGCGGGCTGTGGTGCACGCCCTACCGGCCGCGCTCGGCGCTGCCCTTTGCGGCGGCCCTGGGTTGGGTGCGGCAGCGGGTGGGGATGGGCTAGGTTCTGCTGGGTTTGGCGGGGGCTGTGAGATTGCCGCGCCTCTGGCGCGTCCAAGCCCGCTGCGCGGACTTGACCGAGCTCAGTTGGCGGAAGCGGTGTCCCCTAAGCAGCCATTTTTTGCCGCATCACTCCGGCTCAAAAATCCAGTTTTCATAGGAGAAACGGAAAAGCGCTAGCGCCATTCCGTATCGCGCCGTACCATCCAGCTGCACCGCTTTTGTTGGGCGGGTTGTTGGAGCGAAAGAGTGCCGAAGGTTGCGGAAGCGCTTGGCCCATTGGCTGTAAGTCGGTTAAGGGAGCGAAACGGCCCTGGTTTCTGGCCTGTGGGTGGCGTTGCCGGCTTGGCGCTGAGGGTGACGCCCACTGGCGCACAGCATTGGGTGCTGCGCGTGCTGATCGCTGGCAAGCGTCGGGATATTGGGCTGGGTGCTTACCCCGGCGTCACGCTTGCCGCTGCGCGTGAGGCAGCAGCTAAAGCCCGAGATGCCATACGTGAAGGCCGCGACCCGCTGGACGAGAGGCGCGTGCGGCGCGCTGAGCTGGCTGCCGAGCGCGCCAAGGCTCTGACGTTCGAACAGTGCGCCGAGGCTTACATAGCAGCGCACAAGGCAAGTTGGAAGAACGCGAAGCACCGTCAGCAGTGGGGGAACACCCTGGCGCAGTGGGCCTATCCCACGCTCGGCCAACTGCTCGTGCGGGATGTGGATCTGCCGCATGTGCTGGCTGTCTTCGAGCAGCCGGCCAACCCCGCCGATCCCGAGGGGCCGAGTCTTTGGGCCGGCAAGACGGAGACGGCCACCCGGCTAAGGGGCCGCATTGAAACCATCTTGGACTGGGCCACGGTGCGCAAGTACCGTGCAGGGGAGAACCCGGCCCGCTGGCGCGGCCACCTGGACAAGCTGCTGGCCTCTCCCCGCAAGATCGCCAAGGTGGAGCATCACGCAGCCCTGCCCATCGACGCAGTGGGCGCCTTCATGAAGCGGCTGCGCGGCATGTCCGGCATGGGCCCGCTGGCGCTTCAATTCGTCATCCTGACGGCTGCGCGCAGTGGCGAAGTCCGAGGCATGGCCTGGGCAGAAGTGGACATGCAGGGTGCAGTCTGGACGGTGCCCAAGGAGCGCATGAAGGCTGGTGCCGAACACCGCGTGCCACTCAGCAGCGCGGCTTTGGAACTGCTGCGCTCGGTCCCACGGATTGATGGCGCTGAGCTTGTATTCCCCAACTCCAAGGGCGGCATGCTGTCAGACATGACCCTGACCGCCGTCATGCGGCGCATGGGCGCTGAGGCGGTTCCTCATGGCTTTCGGTCCACCTTCCGGGATTGGGCCGCAGAGCGCACCAACTACCCGCGTGAGGTGGCCGAGATGGCCTTAGCGCACACCATCGGCGACAAGGTGGAAGCCGCCTACCGTCGCGGCGACCTATTCGAAAAACGGCGCCGAATGATGGAGGACTGGGCGGCCTTCCTGGCCATCGATGCTCCCGCAGGCGAGGTGATCCCAATGAACCGGGCTTCCCGGTAAACCCGCGCCGGCCGGTTGCCGGCAAAGCGGGGTCGCAAGCTGTAGGAGCAGCGAGCGACCCCTGACCACGAACCAGAAAGGACCTGGACCATGGCTAACGAGACTTTAGATGTGCTCTGTCAATCAAGTTGGACGATCAACCCCAACATGGCCGACCGCCGCATTTCATCCGACTGGGAGAGCTTTGAAGTACAGGGACGCCGTATTGCAGAACCGACCTTTAGGTTCTGGCGTGCCGATGGGACGTCCTGCGATTTCAGCGCTGATGAGATGCGCCGCGACCGCTGGTGGGAAGTGCTTGAAGACGCAGAAGTGCGGCTGATCCAAGCCAGTCTTGACCGAGTTCGGCCGGCGAGCCCCGAAGTGGCCTGACGCTCACTGACCCTCTGCCGCCGCACCTGGCCTTAATGGGCGAAAACCCGCGACCCTGGCGGGCTGGCGCGGCGACCGTTGCACTTAGCTATTGAGGAAGTGGCGTGATCCGACCCTTGAGAGATGGCAAAGGCCTCTTCCACGACGAGCCTGACGATTTGGCTTCAGGCATCGAGGCTCATGGCCTCAAGCTAATCGAGGTCGGCCGGTTTGGGGAGCAGATTGGCGTACTTCCTTACCTTGAGGAAGAGGCTATCGCTCGCCTCCGCAACGTTGTCGGCCCCCTCGCTGCCAGCGAGCTGGAGTGGAAAGAACAGAACTGGGACTATTGGCGAGAGCAGTGGGTGAAGGAGGCCCATTACTTCCTGCGGAATTCAATGCAGGGCCCTGACGAAGCTACGACAGCCTATTCCGCCGCCGAGGTCCTAGCTCGTGCGGCAGAGATGAGATGGGCGATGCAAGACGGCAACGCGGAGAAGGCGGCTGCACTTGCAATGCTGATCGCGAGTTGGGTGTTTATCGGCGGGGTAAGCGTGCGCCTTGCCACGTCTGAACCAATGGCAAAGAAGTACCGAAAGACCCAGCGTGATCGTGCAAAGAAGGAGCGTTCCGCTGTCAAGACAGACGAAGGAGGCGTGCGCAAGCGTGACCTAGTTCAGGACGCTTTGAAGCAGGCCGGCGAAGGCGCGGGCACTTCGGATGTTTGGCCGCACCTTTGGGCAACGCTGGATAGGCTGCACATGAGCCCGAACGAAGTCGGGGCAAAGCAGGAGCGCGAGATTTGCGCGTGGGACGCCAAGGGCAATGAGGTGCACTTCACCTTCAAAGGCGTCCAAACCATGCTGCGCAGGATTCGTGAGGGGCAGGTAGCAAAGCGGGGTCGTCCTAAGAAAAAGCCGCGCTAACCCGGCTCGTGAAATGTGGCTTTTGAGACTGGAGGCACTTCACCAAGGAGTGCCCCATGTCACCAGATATCACGCCCACTGAGTCCAGCCCCGCCGCTTTTCTTGCGGCCTCCGAAGCCGCCCAGGTCCCCCCTGGCTTGGCGAACTTTGACAAGCTGCCCGACAGCGCCCATGTTCGCCTTCCCATCGTTGCCCAGTTGTTCAGCATCGGGCCGGCCACGGTCTGGCGCTGGTCCAAAGAGGGGCGACTTCCTACCCCCAAAAAGCTAGGCCCCGCCACAACGGCGTGGAACGTGGGCGAGCTGCGCCGCACCTTGGCGGGAGGTGCAGCATGAAACCCGGAAATGACAACGCCCTGGCGACCGTTGGCGCGGCGCAGGGCGTCGAGGGGGTTAGCTTTGCGAGCAACCCGAATTCTGCCGAGGCCAAAGCCCTGGCGCAAGACAAGCAAGCGGCCACGCTAGCCGCGCGCGCCGCCCTTGCTGGCGTCACCCTGCACCTACTCAGGGACGAGATTGGGCGCCGGGAATGGATCGCCTGCAGGTGGCATCTCACCCGCGCGTTCAGCTCCTTGCACGACCTGGAGGCATGGCTTGATCTGATCGGAGCACCGCGATGAGCAGCAGCCCGATTGATCTTGTTCTATCCCGCCTGGGGGGCCTCAAGCTGCGCGCAAACGGGCGCGACCGCTGGCGGGCCTGCTGCCCAGCACATGGCGGCCGGAATCGCTCCGCACTGAGCATCGGTGTCGGCAACGATGGCGCCGTGCTTCTGCGCTGCTGGCAGGGCTGCAACGTCGAGGCCATTGCGGCCGCGCTGGGTCTGGAGATATCAGACCTGTTCCCGCCTCGGGAGGCGCCGGGCAGTGGTGCACAGCCGCTCGCACGCCGCCGCCTGCTGAGCGCTGGCCAGGCGCTGGAACTGCTGGACTTCGAGGCCACGTTGGTGATGGTCTGCGCGCATGACCTGGCGCAGGGCGAGGCCCTGACTGAGGAGACACGCGACCGGCTGCGCTTGGGTGCAGCCCGCATCGCCTTGATGCGAACGGAGGTGGCAGCATGAGCGTCGCTGAATTGGACGAAGCCATTGCCGCCCGGGGCGCAGTGGTTCAGACCGCACTGCAGCGGGCTGCGCCTACTGCCCACCTTGACCCCGCCAGCGCGATCCAGCGCGCCCGGGAGCTGCTTTCGCCGCGCTTGGCCGAGCGTGATGCGCCTGCCTATCCGGTGGCTGCGCTTGGCCCGCTGAGTGACGTCTGCACGGCCGTCGCTGAGCATGGTCAAGTGGAGCCGGCAATGGCGGGGCAGTGCCTGCTCGGTGCTGCATCTCTGCTGACCCAGGGATTGCACAACGTCGAGACCTTGGCCGGCGTGCGGCCCTTGAGCCTGTACCTGCAGACCTTGGGCGACAGCGGCGACGGCAAGACCACGGCACAAGGCATTGCACTGCGCCCGGTGATCGAGGCCCAGCGTCAACTCGCCGCAGACTACCGCGCCGAACTGGAAGACTGGCGGGCCAAGCCGAAGGGCAAGGACAAGGGCGAGCCACCGTCGCCGCCCGCCTACCGGCTGTGCGCTGACTCCACGGTTGAAGGTCTGCGCCGCGATCTGGATAACGGCATCGTCTCGCAGGGCATGTTCAGCGACGAAGCAGCCGCCATCCTGGCCGGCTACGGCATGAGCGCCGACATGCGGAGCAAGACCGCCGCGTTCCTGTCCAAGCTGTTCGATGCGGGCCACCTGAGCGCCAGCCGCGTGACCACGGGCCGGACTGAGCGCTACGGGGTGCGCATGGCTTTGCATTGGCTGCTGCAGCCGATGGCGGCGGCGGAGACCATGACCGACCCCATGCTGAGCGCGCTGGGCTTCTGGCCGCGCTTCCTGCTGGCCTGGCCTTCGCCGCAACAGCCGCGTCTACACCGCCCGTTCCGGCCCGAGACCTTGCCCTCGGTGGGCGCCTACTGGCAGCGCTGCAGTGAGCTTCTAGCCGCTCCACTGCCCGAGGACGCAACGGACTCGCCCACGCTGGTGCTGGCGCCGGCCGCGAGGCTGCTGCTGGGTCGCGCCTTCGAGCGCTTCGAGGTGCAGGCCCGCAAAGGTGACTTGCGCGGCATCAAGCCGTTCGCCCTGCGCGCCGTCGAACAAGCGTGCCGAGTGGCCGGGGTGCTGACAGCGTTCGCGGGCGAGGTCGAGGTGAGCGAGGCCAGCGCCCGCAACGCTCTGGCGCTGGTGGGCTATAGCCTGGACTCCTGGCAAGCCATCATCGAAGGCGGCGCAGCCGACCCGAGCGCCGCGAACGCCCTGCGCCTGTACGAGTGGCTATTTGGGCGAACCGGCGCCAGCGAACGACTGGCCGTGATCGTCAAGGATGGCCCGGCGCAGACCCGCACCAAAGACAAGCGGGATGCTGCTCTAGACCTGCTGGAAGCGCATGGCCTGGTGCTGCGGATTGAGGGCGGCAGCGTCAAGGCGGTGGCACCTTGCGGTGCGGCCTACTGGACCGCTGCCGGCTTCGCCACCCGCTGGGAGGCCGAGAACGCTGGGTGCTATGCGCACAACGCGGCGCAGTTTCATGCCGGTGCGCGGGTGGCTCCATGAGCGCGCGCGCTTCTGAGCTGCTGGCCGACCTGCTCTTGCCTGTGAGTGGGCATGCCCCTGCGAATCCTGCGAATCCTGCGAATCGTGAGCATTCATGCGGCCTGGCAGCCGATTCGGAGCCTGCGAACGGTCTGCGAATCTCTGCGAATCCTGCCCCTGTGACAGCGACTTCGCCGCCAGATTCGCAGGTTTTCGCAGGCGTTCGCAGACCTGCAAAACCCCCGGGAGCCCAGCATTCATGCGGGTTTTCGCAGGATTCGCAGGATTCGCAGCACACCGCCCGCGTGGAAGTCGGCCCACTGACCCAGACCGGCCTCGCGATGCCAGAGAGCACCCGCGAAGTGCTGGACGCGCTGCTGTGGCTTCACCCCATTGCTGGCGCCCTGAGCGTCCGCGCGCTGGCTGACGGGGCACGCCTGCCCGCCGGCATGGTGGCTCGAGCCCTGGATCTGCTGCACGCCGCTGGCCTAGCAGGCCGGCACGGCGGAGGGTGGGCGCCTTCTAGCCGCCTGCTCCGTGAGCTGCAGAGAGACAGCCGAAACACGACATCCACCCCCCGCGCCGCTGACCTCACCACCGCGTCAATCGGCCGTCAGTGGGCCGAGATGCACCAGCGCTGCGCGGGCTTTGAGCCCGGGTTGAACTGAGTCACCACCGCGCCGCCTGCGCCGGCCTGGTGGCGCGGCTCACTTTGAGCCGGAACCCGAAAGGAACTGAGATGACCAAGGACGAGGGTCGGGCCGCCGTGCGCGCCTGCGAACTCCGAGCGCTGGCCGCTTCCATGCGACTGGCCTATGCCCAACAGCGCGTGGCAGCCGATCCGCTGTTGCTGCTGTCTCTTGCGGACAAGCGCATGCGCGCAATTGCGCAGGCTGGCCGAACCGTTCAGCGCTTGCCCGCGCTGCCAGACAAGCGCCGTGCCGTGTTGTTGGCTCGCCTGAGCCGAGCAACCCGAGGTGCCCTGATTGAAGTGCGCAACTGACTCACCACGACGAGGACCACATGAAAGCCAACCAGAAGACACCAATGCTCGCCGCCGAGTTCTGCCCCACCTATGCCGCCCTCATGCATGAGGCATTCCAAACCCAAGATGCTCTGGACGCGGCACAAGCTCGGGAGAACGAGTTGCTGTTGGCGCTGGCTGCTGATCAGGGCGCGATGAGGCACACCAGCGACCCGCTCGAGCGGCTGCGCGCTGTGATGGCTGGCAAGCAGATTGAAAAGCCAGGAGAGAAGCGCGAGGTTCTTGCCCGTGAGCTTGCCGAAGTGCGGGCACTGATCCCCGAGTTGCAGCGCGGTTTGCGCTCGCTGCAGGAGAAGGCAGAGGCTGCGCGCTGGCGTGCCACTCAGCGCCGGCTGCAGCAGCCCGACTGTCAGGATCTCGTGCGCTCTTTGGACGAGGCCCTGAAGGCGGCTGAGCGGGCTCAGGCTGCGCTGCAGGGCAAGGCCGATGAACTGATCCAGCAGGGGTATGCCGCCAATGAGGTGGAGTTGCCCTACTGGGTTGGCATGGGCAAGGATCATTTGACCGAGCAGGCGCGAGCGTGGCGGGCGTTCCTGCCTGCGCTGGCGGGGATCTAAACGCATCTCTGGGGCTTCGTGTGGTGGCCTTTGCGGGTCAATCGCACGAGCCCCAGGGGTAGGGGGGCGTCAAAAGTTGCCGGAGACCGGTTCAGCGGACCACGTGGTCCCGCACGCGCAGAAAAAATCCCCCTTTGAAAGGAATTCAAGATGACAGGCAAATCACGCGGCTGGGGTGGTGCACGCCCAGGTGCTGGCCGGAAACCAAAGCCGCCGGCCTTCCTTGGCCTGAGCGCGACCTATGACGATCCGGAACAGTTCCTCCGCGCCGTCATGAACGACGCGACGGCAGAGGCCAAGCTGCGCATTGACGCGGCGAAGGCACTCATGCCCTACGTTCACCCTCGGAAAGGCGAAGGCGGGAAGAAGGACGCGGCACAACAGGCGGCCAAGAAGGCAAACAACAGGTTTGCGCCAGCCACGCCGCCAAAGCTGATTACCGCAGGCGGCAAGAAGGTCTGACCCCCAACCCAGGCCGCTTATGCCCGCCAGGCCAAGGATTCAGAGCTGATTCAGTACGCGACCGAAATCAAGGTGCGGGCCGAGCGGCGCGCAGGTGAACTCTCCTTATCGATGGAAAAGGCGCAAGGCCGGCGAACCGATCTTGCAACCTCGTCCAACGATGTGACGAAGTTGCAAACCAAGGCAGAGACGCTCGCGGACGCAGGCATTTCTAAGCAGGAAGCCAGTCGCTATGAGGCACTCGCCGCCATGCCGGCCGAGCACTTCGAGACGGCGGGCAGGTGCGCAATGTTGGACAGTCGCAACATCGCGCCGCATCATCCCGTCGCGTCTTTTTTGTTGGGCTGGTTGGTGGATTTCGCCCCTAATTGCTTGTTTCTCATAGAGAAACTGGCGGAAGCGGTGAGATTCGAACTCACGGAGGGCGCAAACCCTCGCTGGTTTTCAAGACCAGTGCCTTAAACCACTCGGCCACGCTTCCTGAGGGCGCGCATTGTCACTCAGCCCGGCTTCTGCGCCTGCTCGCAGCGCACTTGAACGATCTCGCGGCGGCCGCCGTCGATGCGGGCGGCACTCAGGCAGCCGCCCCAGACGCAGCCGGTGTCCAGCGCCAGCAGGTCCGGCTGGTTGATCAGGCCCAGGGTGCTCCAGTGGCCGAAGGCGATCGGCGTGCCGCGGCTGGCACGCTGGGGGTGCTCGAACCAGGGCAACAGGCCGGGCGGGGCGGCATCGGCGCCTTCCTTGGTCTCGAAGTCCATGCGGCCGCCCAGGTCCACAAAGCGCAACCGGGTGCAGGCATTGATGATGGTGCGCAGGCGCTCGGGCCCCTGGAGTTCGTCGCGCCACAGATCGGGCTGGTTGCCGTACATCTGCGGCCAGAAGGCGGACAGGGCCTGCGGGTCGCGCAGCAGCGCCTCGACTTCGGCCGACAGGGCCAGCGCCTGCTCGGCCGACCAGCCGGGTAGCAGGCCGGCGTGCACCAGCAGCCAGCCCGGCGCCTGGGCCACCAGGGGGCGCGCGCGCAACCAGTCCAGCAGCAACTCGCGGTCGGGGGCCAGCAGCAGGGCGTCGAGCTGCTCGCTCTTCTTGGCCTTGCGCACGCCGGCCGCCACCGCCAGCAGGTGCAGGTCGTGATTGCCCAGCACGGCCTGGGCGCCCAGGGCGACGACGCGCCGCAGCGTGGCCAGCGACTGGGGCCCGCGGCTGACCAGGTCGCCCAGCAGCCAGAGCCGGTCGCGCGAGGGCGAGAAATCCACCGCGGTCAGCAGCCGCCCGAGGGCGTCGTCACAGCCCTGCAAATCACCGATGAGCCAATCCATGGCCGCGCATTGTGGGGGCGGGGGAACCCTGGTTCGGCCCGCCCGCCCGAGGCTGAGAGAATGCGCCCCGCGCCGCCTGCCGGCGCTTTTTTCTGGCGCCACCGCGGCGCCGCATTGAATGGATACCGCGCTACTTCTTTTCCTGATCCTGCTGAACGGCTGGTTTGCCATGTCGGAGATGGCCCTGACGGCCAGCCGGAAGGCCAGGCTTCAGGTGATGGTCGAGGCCGGGGAGCATGGCGCCAGCGCCGCGCTGGCCCTGCACGACAACCCGACCAAGTTCCTCTCCACCATCCAGATCGGCATCACCTCGATCGGGGTGCTGAACGGCATCGTCGGCGAGGCGGCCTTCTCCGGCCCGCTCTCGGAATGGCTCGAGCGTGGTTTCCCCTTCTTCACCGAGAAGAGCGCCAACCTGACCGCGACCGGCCTGGTGGTGCTCATCATCACCTTCCTGACCATCGTGTTCGGCGAGCTGGTGCCCAAGCGTCTGGGGCAGCTCTATCCGGAGCTGATCGCCCGCCTGGTGGCCAAGCCGATGGAGGCGATTTCCACGCTGACCCGGCCTTTTGTCCGCCTGCTGACTTTTTGCACCGAGGCCACCCTGCGCCTGCTGGGGCTGAAGGATCAGGGCCAGCGCAGCGTGACGGAAGAAGAGATTGCCGCCAGCCTGGAGGAGGGCCTGGATGCCGGCGTGATCGAGGAGAGCGAGCACCAGATGGTGCGCAATGTGTTCCGCCTCGACGAGCGCCAGATCGGCTCGATGATGATCCCGCGCGCCGAAATCGCCTGGCTGGACGCCGATGCCACACCCGAGCAGGTGTTGGCGGTGCTGCAGGCGCACGGCTACAGCCGCTACCCGGTGTGCCGGGGCGATCTTTCCGATGTGCTGGGTGTCGTCACCGCCCAGGGTCTGCTGGCGCGTGCGCTGGCGGGGCTGCCCCTGAACCTGGCGGAAACGCTGGATCCGCCGGTGTTCGTGCCCGAAACCCTGTCGGGCATGGAGCTGTTGGAGCATTTCCGCGCCAGCGATGCCCCGCTCGTGTTTGTCGTCGATGAATACGGCGAGGTGCAGGGCGTGATCGGCCTGCGCGACCTGCTGGAAGCGATTGCCGGCGAATTCAATGCGCCCAGCGATGGCGAAGCCTGGGCGGTGCAGCGCGCCGACGGCAGCTGGCTCATCGATGGTTTGATTCCCGTGCCGGAACTGAAGGACCGGCTCGGGCTGAAGGAACTGCCCGAGGAAGACCGCGGGCGCTACAACACCCTGGCCGGCATGATCATGCTGCTGCTGGGGCACCTGCCGCGCACGGCCGACGCGGTGGAGTGGGAGGACTGGCGCTTCGAGGTCGTCGACCTCGACGGCAAGCGGGTGGACAAGGTCTTGGCCACCCGACTCGCCTGAGCCTCCAACACGGCGCCACGGCGCCGACATTCGGCCTTTATCTGAGAGAAATCCCATGCAACTCCCCCCGATGTACCGCAGCCTGGTCGCTCTGGACCGTGCCCAGCACCGCAATCTGCGCGTGCGCCAGGATCTGATCAACCTCAACCCGGCCAAGAGCCTGAACTCGATGTTCCTGAACGTCATCGAGTTCGCCGACGCCTGCCAGAACTTCCCCATCGTGTTCGTGCGCGCCGGTCAGGGCCAGGATGGCAAGCCCGCGCCGCTGATGCCGCTGGCCGTGCTGGGCCTGCAAAACGGTGAGAACCTGTTCATCAAGGAAGACGGCACCTGGGACGCCGAGTACGCCCCCGCCTACCTGCGCCGCTACCCCTTCGCCATGGCCCGCCTGGACAACGGCGACCAGATGGTGGTGTGCATGGACGACCAGTGGGAAGGCTTCTCGCAGACCGAGGGCCAGCCGATGTTCGACGACAAGGGCGAGCCGACCGAGTTCACCCAGTCGGTGCTGAAGTTCCTGGAGAGCTACGAGACCGAGGTCGAGCGCACCCGCCTGGTGTGCGAGGCGCTGGACGAAGCCGGCATCCTGGAGCCGATGCGCTTCGAGGCCTCGATGGAAGGCGGCCAAAAAATCGAAGTCGATGGTTTCCTGGCCATCAACGACGAGAAATTCGCCAAGCTGGAAGACGCCAAGGTGCTGGATTTCCACCGCCGTGGCCTGCTGCAGGTGGTCGAATATCACCGCATCTCGATGCGCAATATGCGCCGCCTGGCAGCGAAACGCCTGCAGAAGTAATTGCTCGTAGCAGAAACGGCCCTGCACGCAGGGCCGTTGTTGCGAATAGGCCTTGCATCAGGGGATTCCCGGGCTTATTCCGTCAATAAATTCACGCTCGCCGGCTACATTGCGGTTCCCTCTTCCTTCCGAGGGATTGGCGAGCGAGGCAGTAATGAGCGATTCCAGCATAGAAGAATCAGGCCCCGTGGGGGCGCTGGAGGCTTGGCTGGCTCCTGTGGCGCCACCCCTTGAGCGATTTGCGGCCGAGCGCGTGCAGGGCAGCGCGGGCTGGCTGGCCAACCAGGCCCTGGTGGGCCGGCGCTATGGTCAGCGCGGCTTGCGCGTCACACCGCTGGAGATGGCGGCCGATGGCCTGGCCAGTCTGCGGGTGCGCGAGGGCGACCAGGTGGTTGGCACGCTGACGGTGCGCATGGACGGCCCGGCGGGCCTGGCGGCCGATGCGGTGTTCCCGGAAGAGCTGCGCGGGCTGCGCGAGCAGCAGCGGCTGTGCGAGTTCACGCGGCTGGCCGTCGATGGCGGCACCGAGTCCAAGCCTGTGCTGGCGCGCCTGTTCCATATGGCCTATCTGTACGCGCACCGGATCGAAAAGGCCGAATTGATCGTCTTTGAGGTCCATCCGCGTCATTCCCCCTTCTACCGGCGCATGCTGGGCTCGCGCCTGCTGGCCGGCGAGCGCCTCGATCCGGCCGTCAACGCCCCTGCGGTGTTGATGTGCAAGCCGCTCGACGAGATGCGGCGCGACATCGAAACCATGGGAGGCCGGGCGGACTTGATCGCCCAGGCGCGCAGCCTGTACCCGCTGTTCTACGGCCCGGCCGAGGAAGCCGCGCTGCTGCGCGAGATGCGCCTGGGCGTGTAACCCAGCTGGGCCGAGCAGGCCTGCGCGGTGCGCAGCAACTGCTCCAGGGCGGCGCCCAGCGGGCGGCCGGGGCTTTCCAGCCACTGCTGGCGCGGCGCCAGCGCCACCAGCGCCAGTTCGACCCGACCTGCGGCGTTGTGCACCGGCACGGCCACGGCCGCCACGCCCGGCGCCAGGGCCTCGTCGCTCAGGGCCCAGCCCTGTTGCTGCACGGTCTCCAGGATCAGCCGGCCGGCGCTCGCCTGGCCGCGCCAATGCCGGCCCACTTCGTCCCAGGCTCGATCGGCCGCCAGCACGCGGCCGCTGGCGCTGTCTGCCACGCTGAGCACGCTGCCATGGCGCAGATGGATGTGCACCGGGGCGGGCGGGTGCGCTACGCGCAGCACCGTCGGGCCCTGGTTGCCCCAGACGGCCAGGCCCACCGTCATGCCCAAGCGCTGGGCTAAGGGTTCCAGTTGTTCGCTGGTCAGGCGCACCGGGTCGTGCTGCTGCAGGCTGATGAGACCGAGCTCGCGCGCGGTGGGCCCCAGCGCATAGGGGCCGCCCTCGACCGGCTGCTCGATCAGGCCGAGCCGGCAGAAGCTCACCAGATAGGCATGGGCTTTGGCGGCCGGCATGCCTGCGGCCTGCGCCAGGTCCTTCAGCGCCATGCTGCCGCCCGCGTCCATCAGCGCGCGCAGCAGGGCGCCGCCGACCTCGATGCTCTGGATGCCACGGGCGCGCGAAGGGTTCATGAGCAGATTCTAGATAGACGAATAAATTTGGAATGGCAGAATTCCGCTCCGCCGCATCTCAGCCCCTCCGGAGCGCCATGAACTCACTGTCCTACCTCGCCGGCTTCGGCAACCAGCATGTCAGCGAGGCCCTGCCCGGCGCCCTGCCGGCCGGCCAGAACAGCCCGCAGCGCTGCCCCTATGGCCTGTACGCCGAACTGCTCTCCGGCACCGCCTTCACGGCACCGCGCGCGGCCAATTTGCGCACCTGGATGTACCGCCGCCAGCCCTCGGTGGTGGCCGGCCGTTACGAGGCATACACCCAGCCCCTGTGGCTGAGCGGTGCCGCCAACGTGGAAGCCAGCGCACCGCAGCCGCTGCGCTGGGGCCCGCTGCCCTGGGCGCAGCCGGGGCTCGATTTCGTGGATGGCATGCGCAGCTATGCCGTGAATGGCGACCCGGACGCCGGCGTGGGCATCGCCGTGCACCTGTACGTGGCGGACCGCGCCATGGGCCGCCGTGCGCTCGTGAACGCGGACGGCGAGATGCTGATCGTGCCGCAGCAGGGCGCGCTGCAGATCCGCACCGAGTTCGGCTGCCTGGTGGTGGAACCCGGCGAGATCGCCGTGGTGCCGCGCGGCGTGGCCTTCAAGGTGGATGTGGACGGCCCGGTGCGCGGCTATGTGTGCGAGAACCACGGCGCCGCCTTCCGCCTGCCCGAGCTGGGCCCGATCGGCTCCAACGGCCTGGCCAACCCGCGCGACTTCCTGGTGCCGGTGGCTGCCTTCGAAGACGCCGCCGGCCCCTACGAGATCGTCAAGAAGCAGGACAACCGCTTCTGGTGCAGCGAGCAGGCGCACAGCCCCTTCAATGTGGTGGCCTGGCACGGCAATCTGTACGCCTACAAGTACGACACGCGCTGCTTCAACACGATCAACACCGTCAGCTTTGACCACTGCGACCCGAGCATCTTCACGGTGCTGACCTCGCCCTCGGACACCCCGGGCTGGGCCAATGCCGACTTCGTGATCTTTCCGCCGCGTTGGATGGTGGCCGAGAAAACCTTCCGTCCGCCCTGGTACCACCGCAATGTGATGAGCGAGTTCATGGGCCTGGTCTACGGCCAGTACGACGCCAAGCCCGAGGGCTTCAAGCCCGGCGGCGCCAGCCTGCACAACGCCTACGTGCCGCATGGGCCAGACACCGATGCCTTCGCCGGTGCGTCCAACGCTGAACTCAAGCCGCACAAGCTCGACCACACCCTTGCCTTCATGTTCGAGACCCGCCTGCGCCTGCGCCCCACGCCCTTTGCGCTGGGCGGCGGCGCCATGCTCGAATCGAACTACGACCAATGCTGGGCCGGCCTGGCCGACCAGTTCAACTCACAGCAGCCATGAACTCCCTCGACCACACCCATGACCCCGCCGCCCAGAGCTGGGTGGCCAGCGCCAATGCGGCCGACACCGACTTCCCGCTGCAGAACCTGCCCTATGCCCGCGTCCGCCGTGCCGGCACGCAGCAGGATTGGCGCATCGTCGTCGCCATCGGCGACCAGGCCCTGGACCTGGCCAAAGCGGCCAGCGCCGGGCGCTGGAGCAGCGCCATCCAGGTGCTGCTGGAGCCGCTGGCGCGCGGCGACCTGAATGCGTTGATGGCGCAGCCGGCCGCGGCCCGGCGCGCGCTGCGTCACGCCCTCTTTGATGCGCTGCGCGAAGGCAGCCCGCAGCAGGCCCGCCTGCAGGGCGCGCTGATCGCCCAGGCCGAGCTGGAGTTCAGCCTGCCCGCGCGCATCGGCGACTACACCGACTTCTACGCCGGCATCCACCACGCCCTCACGGTGGGCAAGCTGTTCCGTCCGGACAACCCGCTGCTCCCTAACTACAAATGGGTGCCGATCGGCTACCACGGCCGTGCGTCCAGCATCGTGGTGAGCGGCACGCCGCTGCGCCGCCCCTGGGGCCAGCGCAAGGGCCCGAACGATGAGGTGCCGCAGTACGCCCCCAGCCAGCGCCTGGACCATGAACTGGAGCTGGGCCTGTGGGTGGCGCAGGGCAATGCGCTCGGCGAACCGATTCCGATCGAGCGCGCCGAAGAGCATCTGTTCGGCTTGAGCCTGTTCAACGACTGGTCGGCCCGTGACATCCAGCCTTGGGAATATCAGCCGCTCGGCCCCTTCCTGGCCAAGAACTTCGGCAGCACGGTCTCGCCCTGGATCGTGACCTGGGAGGCGCTGGCCCCGTTCCGCTGCCCGATGGAGCGCCCGGCCGAAGACCCGGCGCCGCTGCCCTATCTGCAGCACAACGCCAACGAAGTGGCGGGCGGCGTGGACCTGCAGCTGGAGGTGTGGATCCACACCGCCGCGCAGCGCGCCGCCGGCCGCGGCCCCACGCGCCTGGCCTGCAGCAACATGCGCCATATGTACTGGACGGCCGCCCAGCTGCTGACCCACCATGCCAGCAATGGCTGCAATCTGCAGCCCGGCGATCTGCTCGGCACCGGCACCATTTCCGGCCCGCTGCCCGAGCAGGCCGGCTCGCTGTTGGAGCTGACCCAGGGCGGCCGCCAGCCGGTCGACCTGGGCGAGGGCGAGACCCGCACCTTCCTGCAGGACGGCGACGAACTGAGCCTGCGCGCCTACGCCGAGCGCCCGGGTGCGCGCCGCATCGGCCTGGGGGCCTGCAGCGGTGTCATCCTGCCCGCGCTCGCCCGCTGAGCTTCGTCAGCAAGGCGGAAAGACCCAGCCCCAGGCCGATCCCGATGGCGTCGGCCAGCCAATCGGCCGCTTCGCCCTGGCGCGGCGGCAGTTGGGTCTGCAGCAGCTCGATCAGCAAGCCGTAGGCCAGCCAGGCCGCCACATGGCGCCAGCGTGGCGTTCTGGGCCAGCCTTGCCTACTGACGAAGCTCAGTGCGGCGAAGGCGAAGGCATGGTTGGCCTTGTCCCAGCCGGTGCTGGCCAGGTCGGGCGGGGCGGGGCTCAGGGCCAGCCAGCTCACCAGCAGGGTGAGCAGGGCGCACAGCAGGCGCCAGGTGAACAGAGGCATGGCTGGGGATTGTCCTAGGGGCGAACACGCCACAGCCGGGTGGGGCTCGGTCCGGACGGAAGGCATGCTTCAGTCATTCGAAGGAGACCGGCCGGCGCCGGTCCCGGCACCTTGGAGACCTGCATGAAGTTCAAGCTCGGCCTGTGCGCCGTAGCCCTGGCGGCCCTGGCCGCCTGCGGCGGCGGAGAAAACAGCCCACCGCCCCCCAGCACCACCACGACCACCCGCCTGATCGCCTTCGGCGACAGCCTGACGGACGGCGGCGCCTACTCGCGTGGCAACTCGCTGATCCTGCAAAGCCAGGCCGGCGTGCCCAAGGCGGCGGCCGATCTGGTCGGCAAGTTCACCAACAGCCCGGGTGAGGTGTGGGTGGAAGTGCTGGCACGGCGCCTGGGCACCACCATCGCGCCTGAGCGCTTCGAAGTCGGCTCGGCCAGCCCCGTGGCCGCCAGCAACGGCGCCAACAGCGCCGCCAATGCCACCAATTACGCCCAGGGCGGTGCGCGCGTGGCCAAGGTGCCCGGCGTGGGCTGCAACCCCAATGCAGCGGGCGCCTGCACCGCGCAGGCGGCTGTGCCGCTGGTGACGCAGATCGACCGCGCGCTGGCCAAGGGCAATTTCAACCCCACCGACCTGGTCGTGATCTGGGGTGGCGCCAACGATGTGTTCTTCAACGCCACCCTGGCCGGCAATGACATCACCGCCGCCAGCGTGGCCGCCGGGCGCGCGCTCACCGCGGCCGAGACCCAGCTCATCGTGGCCAAGTACGTCATCGAGATGGAGCAGGCCGGTCTGGCGGCGATTGCCCAGGTCAAGCGCGTCAAGGCTGCGGGGGCCCAGCGCGTGGTGCTCATGACCATCCCCAATGCCGCGCAGACCCCCTTCGGCGTGGCCGGCGGTGCCTCCACCCAGGCCCTGCTGACGGCCCTGAGCGGCGCCTACAACGCACAGATCAAGAAGGAAGTCGAGCTGATGGATCCGGGCGTGCTGCTGTTCGATGCCGGCGCGCTGGCCTCCAACTGGTACGGCAATCCGGCCGCCAATGGCTTCGTCAACGTGCAGGCGCCGGTCTGCAATGTGCCCGCGGCGCTGGGCAGCAGCAGCTCGTTCTGCTTCGTCACCGCGGCCCCGGCGGGCTCGGCGGGCAACCCCTTCCTGCGCGTGCTGCCGGCCGGCGTAACGCCGGCCAACTCGATGTTTGCCGATGGCGTGCACCCCTCCGTGGCCGCGCATGAGAAGTTCGGCGTCGCCATGCACGAGGCCCTGAGGGCCAAGGGCTGGGTCCAATGATCTCGAAGGCAGGAGTTCCCACCATGAAGCACATCGCACTCAGCCTTCTGGCCTTGGCGGCTGGCGCCGTGCAGGCGCAGAGTTCGGTCCAGCTCTACGGCATCCTGGACGTCGGCGTCACGAGCATCGAAGGCTATGGCAGCGGCAAGCGCACGTTCGTGTCCAGCGGCACCCAGCTGGGTTCGCGCCTGGGCCTGAAGGGCACCGAGGAGATCGCACCGGGCTGGAAGGCCATGTTCCAGATCGAGCATCAGCTCTACGCGGACACCGGCTCGCAGAACCAGCAAACGCCCATCAGTGGCACCGCCCTGCCGGCGCGCGTGCTGGTCGATATCCCCAACACCATCCGCGACCAGCTCGTGCCACAGCTCGGCGCCTCACTGCAGGCCTCGCTGAACAACCGTTTCTGGCATCGCCAGGCCTGGGTGGCCGCCGTCACCCCGGCCGGTGCGCTGTCGCTGGGCCGCCAGTACAGCCCGGTGTTTGCCACCTTCGGTCGCTTCGATCCGCACCAGGCCGGCAACGTGGGCAACGCCTTCGCCACGCTCACGGTGCCTACCGGCCTGGAAGTGCGCATCGACAACTCGATCCAGTACGTGGCCGAGAAAGATGGCTTCCGCCTCAATGTCATGTACTCGCCGGATGAGAAGGAAGTGGGCAATGGCCGCTTCTGGGGCATCAGCACCGGGTACGAAATCGGTGGCTTCGACTTCGGCATTGCGCACCAGCGCCGCAAGACCTCGGAAGGCCTGGATTCGCTCGAGAACACGATGATCGGCGCCAGCTACGAGACCGGCCCCTTCAAGCTCTGGGGCCAGTGGATCCGCGCCAAAGATCTGCACCCGGTGTTGGGCGCCCAACTGCGCGCGACGCTGAATGCCAGCACGGCCATCCCGGCCGTGCTCAAGCCGGCCTTCCTGGCCTATGGCTCGCAGATCGCCACCGCGCTTGGTTTCGATGGCTCGCTCAGCTACGTCGGCGTGCACTACAAGATCAACCCGACGCACAAGCTGGTGGCCAGCTACGGGATGTACAACGACAAGCGCGCCATCAATGCCGATGCCGCGATTGCCGGCCTGGCGCTGGAGCACATCAAGAGCAAGCGCACCTCGATCTGGCTGTCGGGCAGCTATGTGGACAACAAGGAAGTGCAGCAGATCCTGCCCTACTCGCAAGGTCTTCTCTACGGCTTCACCGACAAACCCGGCCGCGACGCCAGCGCCCTGTCCGTCAACATGGTGCACCGCTTCTAAGCGCGCCGCCCCTTGCTCCCAGCCCGGCCTCGGCCGGGCTTTTTTACGCCTGTCGGATCAGGCCGATGCCCAGGCCGAGCAGCAGCAGGCCCATGGCCGCATCCAGCGCGCGCCAGGTGGCCGGGCGGGCCAGCCAGGGCGCCAGGCGCAGCGCGGCAAAGCCCAGGGCGCTGAACCACAGCAGGCTGGAAAGCGCCGCGCCGGCCACGAAAGCCGGCTGCAGTTCAGCGGGCTGCTGCGCGCCCACACCGCCGAGCAGCAGCACGGTGTCCAGGTAGACATGCGGGTTCAGCAGGGTGAACGCAGCGGCCTGGGCCAGCGCCGCGCGGCGACTGCCCGCACCCTGCTGCGCGGCCTGCAGGCTGGCGCCGGCGCGGGCGGCGCGCAAGAGCGAGCGCAGGCCGTAGGCGCACAGGAAGAGCGCACCGCCCCAGGCCAGGCCGGTGCTCAGCCAAGGCAGCTGCGCGCCCATCCAGGCCGCGCCGAACACGCCCAGGGCCACCAGCAGGGCGTCGGCCGTGGCGCAGAAGGCCAGCACGGGCAGCAGGTGCTCGCGCCGCAGGCCCTGGCGCAGCACGAAGGCGTTCTGGGCGCCGATGGCGACGATCAGGCTCAGGCCGAGGCCGAAACCCTGGGCGCTGGCAAGCCAATGGGGCAAAAGGTTTTGCATGGCCGCCATGCTCGCTTTGGGGCATGTTGCAATCCAGTCAAAGTTTCTAAAGCTGCTGAAGCCAAACTGAAGCCATGCAACTCGATTACGCCCAGCTCGCTGCCCTGGTGGCGGTGGTGCGCGAGGGCAGCTTCGATGCCGCCGCCCGTGCCCTGCACCTGACGCCGTCGGCGCTGAGCCAGCGCATCAAGGCGCTGGAGCACCGCCTGGGTGGCCCGCTGTTGCTGCGCGCGCGGCCCTGCCGCATCACGCCGCTGGGCGAACCGCTGTTGCGCCATGCGCAGCAGGTGGAGCTGCTGGAGCAGGGCCTGCTGCAAGGGCTGCTGCCGGGCACGCGCGGCGAAACGCCCAGCCTGGCGGTGGCGGTGAATGCCGATTCGCTCAGCACCTGGTTCATGCCGGCGGCGGCCGCCTTCAACCAGGCCAGCGGGGCGCTGCTGGATCTGCGCGTGGACGACGAAGGCCACACCGCCGAGGCCCTGCAGCGCGGCGAGGTGCTGGCGGCGGTGACGACCCGGCTCAGCCCCCTGCAGGGCTGCCGCAGCGTGGCGCTGGGGCGGCTGCGCTACCGCGCCTGCGCCAGCCCGGCCTTCGTGGCGCGCCATTTCCCGCAGGGAGTGAGTGCGCGCAGCCTGGCGGCCGCGCCCAGCCTGCGCTTCAACGCCAAGGACGATCTGCAATACCGCTGGCTCCGCCGCCTGCTGAGGCGCGAACTGCGGCCGCCGGCGCATGCCATTCCCAGCAGCCAGGGCTTCGTGCAGGCCTGCGAGGCCGGCCTGGGCTGGGCCCTGCAGCCCGAGCCCCTGGTGCAGGAGGCCCTGGCTGCGGGGCGCTTGCTGGAACTGGAGCCGCAACTGCCGCAGGACGTGCCGCTGGTGTGGCAATGCTCACGCCTGGAGCTGCCGCTGCTGCAGCAGCTCACGGCGGCGGTGCGTCAGGCCGCGGGCGTCTTGCGGCGCTGAAGGGCCAGCGCCAGCAGGCCCAGTCCCAGTAGCGCCAGCGGTGCGGGCTCGGGCACGTTCTGGCCGGGGCCGTCCTGGCCGTCGCTGAGCCACAGGCCGCCGAAGGCCGGGCTGACATAGCTCAGATGGCCGAGCGCTCCGTGGTCCAGCACGCTGAAGCTCACGCTCTGCAACGCCGCCGTGCTGTGCAGGCCCAGGAACAGGGGCTCGAAGGAGAGCTCCAGCACGCGCTGGAAGCTGGCGCCCAGCACGTCGGTGAGGTTCAGCTGCACCAGCACGTGTTCGCGGCTTTCGCCGAACAGGTCCAGCGCGCTGACCCAGCCGGCCAGGCCGGTGACCCCGGCGCTGAAGCTGTTCAGCTCCAGGCGGTCCAGCACGGCCTCGGTGCTGAGAGTGAGGCCGCCCTGACCGTCGGCAAAGCCGTAGAGCGCGTGCTGGGTGCTGTCCACCTGGTAGCCGTGGCGGCCGGCCTGGCGTTGCAGCGGGCCATTGAGCACGGTGTCGGCGGGCAGGTCGGCCAGGCTGTCGTAACCGGCGTGGGCGTACTGGGCCTTCCAGGCGGGGGCGTCGAGCAGGGTCAGGTCGGCACGGGCGGAACCGGCCAGGGCCAGGCCCAGACCGAGCAGGGAGATGAGACGAAGTTTCATGGGAGAGAGCTCCTGAGGGCGCGCCGCCGCGGCGGCGCGCGAGAGGGGTTTACTGGCCGAAGGGCAGGGCGCTGTACATGCCGCGCAGGGTGGCGCCGGCAAAGCCGGCGCGCGGCACCACGGTGACGTAGATCCAGCCCTGGCCGTTGGTGGGCACGTTCAACTGCACGGCGCCGCCGGCCTGGACTTCACCGTGCACCTGGTGGTCCTGGGCGGTGGCCCAGCCGCCGGCCTTGGCGTACACGTCGGCACCGCCGCCGGCCACTTCGGCCAGACGGAACAGCACCTGGTTCCAGCCGGTGCCGCGCAGGTAGTAGTAGCGCGCGCCGCCATTGCCGGGCACCGCGCGGGCGCAGCCGTTGCCCAGCTCGGACTCGGATGCCGCGCGGCAGGGCCCCACGGCATTCGCGTCCACCAGGGGCAGGGTGCCCGGGCGCTGCGACAGGCAGCCGCTGGACTGCAGCTGGCCGCCGCCCACGCACTCGTTCAGCCAGCGCGAGAAGTCGGCATCCAGCTGCGTGCCCAGCCCCAGGATCTGCTGGCTGTAGCCGGCGTAGTCGGCCACGCGGGTGCGGGGCAGGAAGGCGTCCACCAGCTGCGGCTGGCGCTCCACCATGTAGCGGGCAGCCAGGTAGCCCCAGTTGTAGACACGCGCGCTGCCGCTCTCATAGGTGTTGCGCATGACTTCGCTGAGCGCCAGCGGGGCCGTCTGCGCACGCGAGGTGGCGTCGGCATTGAAGCGGCGCAGGTGGGCGAAGGAGATGTATTCGGCCAGGCCCTCGATCCACCACACCGACGAGGCGCGGTTCACGCCGTTGCTGAGCGGGTAGTCGTTGAAGCCGCCGCCCATGTTGAAGCGGCCGTCCAGGTAGTGCACGAACTCGTGGTTGAGGTTCCAGATCTCGAAGCCGCTCAGCCACTCGGCGCGGTGGGCGATGAAGCGCGCCTGGTTGCCCGCCACCCAGGGGCTGCCCTCCAGGTAGATGCCGCCGTTGTCGGTGTTGTTGCCGAAGATGTGGCCCGAGAAGCGCTTGTATTGCTCCGAGCTGTCGAACACCACCAGCTCCAGGGTCTGGTTGTTGTCGTTCGGCACCGGGCGGCCCAGGGTGTTGAAGACGGCGTGGAACTCGCCGGCCTGCTGGATCACCGACTCGCAGCTGGCCTGCAGCTGGGCCGGCGTCATGGCCTGGGCGCGGATCACGTAGTTCGCATTGCAGGCGTGACGGATCGGCAGCTTCTGCTGTTCCAGCGTCTGTGCCGCATTGCAGGTGCCGTAGGAGGCGCAGTAGGGCGCGTCATAGGCGTCCACCATGTCGGCAGCGCGCAGCCAGACGTCGATGGCCTGATCGTTGCTGGGCTGGAACTGCGCCATCTGCGCCACGCCCATCAGGCGCACGCCGTCCTTCAGCGCCGGGTGGCGCAGGAAGCGCAGCATCTCGCCCACGGCATTGCGCAGGTGGTAGTCGTTGTCCGTGCCCAGCAGGGTGCGGTTGCGGCTCAGGAAGCCGTCGAGCGCGCGGGCGTAGCGCAGGTCGTTGCGTACCGCGGTGATGTAGGCGGTCTGGCCGTCGCCATAGAACAGGGTGTTCATGGCGGCCAGCAGGGCGTCGTTGTGCCAGTAGCCGGCCTGGGCGTGCTGGGGCTGGAACTGCTCGATCCAGCGCGCTGCGGCCGGTGCCAGCGCGGCGGCAAAGCCGGCCGGCACGGTCTTGAAGACCTCCGCCACCACATAGGCATTGGTCTCGTTGCTGTCGTAGAAGCGCGGCGCGGCGGCCAGCTGCTTCATTGCGCCCAGGGCCGCGTTCATCACGCTGCGCGAGGCGGCCGGCACGCCGGTGCTGCTGTTGCCGGTCTCGCTCAGGTACCACCAGTAGCCGGCCGTGCGCAGGTAGGAGAGCAAGTTCTTGACCTGATCGCTGTCGGTGCCGGTGTAGTTCATCGCGCGCAGGCGCAGGGTGTTGGCCACCGCCACCATGTTCTCGTTGCTGAACACGGTGCGGTGGTCGGCGGCGCTGCCGGTGTAGAGCTGGTACATGCAGCCGCTCAGCGCGGCCTGGTCGATGAAGGCGATCAGGTTCGCGCCGCTGCGGCCGCGGAAGTCGGCGGCCTGGCAGCTTTGCGCGGCCTGGGCCGTTGCGCCATCGGCCAGGGCGCGGGCGGACAGGGCGGACTGCTGGCGCTTGCGCAGATTGCTTTCGGCCGGCAGCGGTTGCGGCTGCTCGCCGATGCGTTCACGGCGCTGCAGCAGGTCTTCGGCGCGGCGCAGCGGCAGCTGCGAGGGGTGCAGGCCCTGGCGCGCCACGTGCTCGCCCTGGCGGGCCTGGCCGGGCTGGCTGGGGGCCTGCACTTGCAGGCTCTCGGCCTGTGCGCGGCGCAGGGTCAGGGGGTCTTCGGGGCGGGGCAGGCTGGCCAGCGCGGGCTGGCTCAGCAGGCCGGCGCAGAGCAGGGCCGCCGGCAGGCGCCAGACGGAAGGGTGAGAAGGCATCGGGGACTCCGGGTTGGGTGGGCCAAGCTGGCCCGGGGAACGTCACAAGAACGCGAGCAGCCCGGTACTGCGCAAGCCGGGGAAAGCACGGCCGGCAGTCTGCGCAGCGGCCACTTTTCTGTCTTGCGCCGCCCCGGCGGGGCGGAGCCCGAAATCGGCACAGGCGGTGATTTCGGTCAAGGCCGGCGCGTGGCCGGCGCTCTAGGCTGGCGGCCCCCTTGTCTTGCTGCCTGCACCATGTCCGAGCCCGCCGCCCCCGCTGCCGACCTCCTCATCGTGGGCGCCGGGCCGGCCGGCCTGGCCTTGGCCTGCGCGCTGCACGACCAAGGCTGGCAGCCGCGCGTGCTCGAACAGCAGCCCGAGGCCGCGCTGGCCGAGCCGGCCGACGACGGCCGCGAGATTGCGCTGACGCACCGCGCGCGCCGCATCCTCGAAGGCCTGGGCCTGTGGCAGCGGGTGTGCGCGCAGGGCGAACCCGTACCCCTGCGCGCCGCCAGCGTGCGCAGCGCCGGCAGCTCGCGCGTGCTGCCCTTCGCTTCGCAGGCCCACGAGGCGCTGGGCTGGCTGGTGCCCAACCAGCGCCTGCGCGCCGCGGCCTGGGCCGGTGCCCGCGCGCGCGGCATCGCCATCGAAACCGGCGTGGCCGTGCAGGGCCTGCAGCGCAACGAAGAGGCCGCCACCCTGCAGCTGGCCGATGGGCGCCAGCTGCGCGCCCCGCTGGTGGTCGCGGCCGACAGCCGCTTTTCCAGCCTGCGCCGCCTGGCCGGCATCCCGGCGCGCAGCCTGGATTTCGGCCGCTCCGCCCTGCTGTGCCCGCTGACGCACGAAGCCGAGCACCAGGGCGTGGCGCAGGAATGCTTTCTGGCCGGCCACACCCTGGCCCTGCTGCCCATGGCCGGGCGTCAGAGCTCGGCCGTGTGGACGGTACGCAGCGACGCCGTGCCCGCGCTGCTGAGCCTGAGCGAAGCCGAATTCGCCGCGCGCGTGGAGCAGGCCTGCGAGGGGCGCCTGGGGCCCATGCAGGTGGCCGGCGCGCGCCAGGTCTACCCGCTGGTGGCGGTGTACGCCGAGCGCTTTGCCGCGCATCGCTTCGCCCTGGCGGGCGACGCGGCCGTGGGCATGCACCCCGTCACCGCGCATGGCTACAACTTTGGTCTGTACGGCATCGAGACCCTGGCGCAGGAACTGGGCGCGCTGCGCCGCGCCGGCGGCCGCAACCCGGGCGACGCCGCCGCCCTGCAGCGCTACGCCCGCACGCACCAGCGCGCCACCCGCTTCATCTTCGAAGGCACCAATGCCGTGGTGCGCCTGTTCACCGACGACCGCCCGCCCGCGCTGCTGCTGCGCCGCGCCGTGCTCGATCTGGCGGCCTGGCTGCCGCCGGTGCAGCGGGCCATCACAAGGCAGCTGACCGGCTCCTGAACCCAATGCCTGCGCGCGCGGGGGCTGGGGCATCATTCCGCCGAGCCCACGAACTGGAGAGCCCATGCGCCTGGCGTTTCGCCCGCTGGCCCCGCTGCTGGCCCTGCTGCTGGCCGTACCGCTGGCGGGGCCGGCCCTGGCGGCCGAAACCGCCGAGGCCGTCCTGAACGACCTGGCCGCCCACGGCTACACCACCCCGCCCGCGGCCCTGCAGCGCCTGCGCGCCGCCCAGGCACCCGGCCCTGCGGCGCCGCTGGAGGCGCGCTGGCGCTATGAAACCAGCCTGGCCGGCGTGGCGCTGGAGGCGGGCGAAGACGCCTTGGCGCGCGCCGCGCTGAGCCGCCTGCAAGCCATGGCCGACCGCGAGGCCTGTGCGCCCTGCCGCCACAGCCAGCTGCTGGTGGCCTTGCGGCTGGAAAACCCGCGCGAGCCCGGACCCATCCGCCAGGGCCTGGCCCGGATGACGGCCTTGCCCGAGCCGGCCGATCCGTTTCTGCTCATCGATTGGCTGCTTGCCCGTGCCAGTGCGCAGTTCAATCTGGGCGAAGCCGAGCCGGCGATTACCGACGCGCTGCGCGCCGCCGAGCTGGCGGCCGCGAAGCAGCAGCCGGCCAACCAGGTGGTGGCGCTGGAGCTGCTGGGCCGCATCAACGCCACCCGGCGCGACTTCCAGCGGGCTGATGAGTACGCCCGCCGCGCCATTGCCCTGGCCCGCTCCATCGGCTTCAAGTACAAGCTGGCCAGCCTGCTGTTCAACCACAGCTACACCTTGGCGCAGCAGAAGGAAACCCGCGAGCGCAAGGCCGTGCTGCAGGAGCTGCTGCAACTGGCCGAGGAGCTGCGCATCGACGCCGGGTTGATGCAGAACACCCTGATCAACCTGGCGGCGCTGAGCAACGATCTGGGCGAGTACCGCCAGGCGGTTGACTACGCGCAGCGTGCCGAGGCGCTGTCCGACCTCAAGGCCGACCCCAATGGTTACGCATTCTCCCTGGTCAACCGCGGTGTCGCCTGGGTGCATCTGGGTCGCGCCGACGAAGGCCTGGCCCTGGTGCAGCAGGCGGTCACCATCGGCGAACAGAGCGTGGCCGCGGGCGGCGACAAGCGCGAGCTGGCCGATCTGATGGAGCAGCAGGTCAATGCCCTGGAAGCCGCCGGCCGCTGGCAGCCCGCGCTGCAGACCCTGCGCCGCTGGGTGACGCTGGACGCCGAGCTCACCCGTTCGCAGCGCGAGCAGGCCATTGCCCAGCTGCAGGAATCGGTGGCCGCGCAGCAGCGCCTGCGCGAGATCGAGCGCCTGCGGCTGGAGCAGGCGCGCGGCGAAGCCGAGCTGCAGCTGCGCCGCTGGCGCGAACGCGCCTGGGCTGGTGCCGCTCTCATCGTGGCCCTGCTGGCCTTCATCACCTGGCAACGCCTGAGCCGCTCGCGCCGCATCAACCGCCGCCTGCGCAAGGACATGGCCCGGCTCAGCGACGAATCCAACCACGACGCCCTGACCGGCGCGCACAACCGCCGCTTTGGCGAGGCTCTGCTGCAGCGCCTGGCAACCGACAACGCCGCCCGGCCCGAGGGCCAGCGCCACAAGGTGGCCCTGCTGCTGCTGGACGCCGACCACTTCAAGCGCGTCAACGACGGCCACGGCCACGCCGCGGGCGATGCCGTGCTGATCGAGCTGACGCGCCGCCTGCAGGCCATGCTGCGCGACGGCGATGCCGTGGTGCGCTGGGGCGGCGAGGAGTTCCTGCTGATCCTGCCGCGTGCCGACGAAGCCGGCCTGCGCGCCCTTGCGCCGCGCGTGCTCGCCGCCATCGGCAGCGCGCCCATCGCCATCGGCGAGGGCAAGAGCCTGGAGGTGCGCGTGTCGGCCGGCGGCGTCATCTGGGAAGCCGACGGCGCCAGCGACTGGCCGCTGCTGCTGGCCCTGGCCGACGCCGCGCTCTACCGCGCCAAGGCTGAGGGCCGCAACCGCGTGGTGTGCGCCTGGGCCGGCGCGGGCCTGGCGGCCGCTGACGCCGAGCAACTCGAAGCAGCCGTGCAGCAGGGCCGGCTGCGCCTGGAAACCGTCGCCGGCGTGCCGATGCCGGGCTAAATCTGCACCCGCGTGCCCAACTCCACCACGGCGTTGTCCGGCAGGCGGAAGTGGCGCGCGATCGAGCCGGCGTTGTGGCTCATCAGCCCGAACAGGCGCTCGCGCCAGCGCGCCATGCCGCTGCCGGGGGTCGAGACCACCGTCTCGCGGCTCAGGAAGTAGCTGCACTCGAAGGCCGGCAGGCCCAGCGCCTCCAGCGCCTGCGGCACATCCGGCGTTTCCATGAAGCCGTAGTGCAGGGTGATGCGCTCGAAGCGCTCGCTCAAGGGCTGGCGCTGTGCGCGCTCCGCCTCGGCCACCCAGGGGCGGGACTCGGTCACCACCGTCAGGATCAGGTTGCGCGCGTGCAGCACCTGGTTGTGCTTGAGGTTGTGCAGCAGGGCCTGGGGCACGCGGCTCGGGTCGGCCACCGGGTAGACGGCGGTGCGCGCGATCTGCGGCAGTTCGCTGCCCTCCAACTGCGCCAGGAAGGGTTCCAGCTCCAGGCCTTCGGCGTGGATGCTCTCCATCACCAGCGCGCGCCCGCGCGCCCAGGTGCTCATCAGCACGAACAGGCCCAGGCCGAAGGCCAGCGGGGCCCAGCCGCCGTCGAAGAACTTGATCGCGCAGCCAGCCACCAGGGCCAGGTCCACCGTCACGAAGAAGGCCGTGGCAGCCAGGGCCAGCGGGCGCGGCATCTTCCAGGCGCGGCTGATGACCACGTAAGTCAGCAGCGTGGTGATCAGCATCGTCAGCGTGACGGCGATGCCGTATGCCGAGGCCAGCGCCGACGAACTGCGCGCCAGCACCACCGCCGCCAGCACGCCCAGCAGCAGCGCACTGTTCACCGCCGGCAGGTAGATCTGCCCCGAAGCCGCCGCCGAGGTGTGGCGCACCTGCATGCGCGGCAGAAAGCCCAGCGCGATGGCCTGCTTGGTGAGCGAGAACGCCCCGGAGATCACCGCCTGCGAGGCAATGATGGCGGCAAAGGTGGCCAGCACCAGGGCCGGCAACAACCAGGCGGCGCTGAAGAGCTTGAAGAAGGGGTTGGCCAGGGCCTCGGGGTCGCCCATCAGCAGCGCACCCTGGCCCATGTAGTTCAGCGCCAGCGCCGGCAGCACCAGGCCCATCCAGGCCAGGCGGATCGGGCGGCGCCCGAAGTGGCCCATGTCGGTGTACAGCGCCTCGGCGCCGGTGAGCGTCAGCACGATGGCGCCCAGCGCCGCCAGCACGCCCCAGCCGCGCTCACTCAGGAAGGCCAGGCCATGCAGCGGGTTCAGCGCCTGCAGGATGGCCGGCTGCTGGGCGATCTGCACCACGCCGCTGCCGGCCAGCAGCAGGAACCACAGCACGATCACCGGCCCGAAGAAGCGCCCCACCGCGGCCGTGCCATGGCGCTGCACCAGGAAGAGCCCGGTGAGGATCACCAGCGCGGCCGGCACCACATAGGGCTTGAGCGCCGGCGTCAGCACCTCCAGCCCCTCCATCGCGCCCAGCACCGAGATGGCCGGCGTGATCACGCTGTCGCCATAGAACAGCGTGGCCCCGGCGACACCCAGCAGCAACAAGGCCGCCCGCAGCCGCGGCTGCCCCGCCACCGCCTGACTGGCCAGCGCGGTGAGCGCCAGCACGCCACCCTCACCGCGGTTGTCGGCGCGCAGGATCAGGATCACGTACTTCAGCGTCACCACCAGCATCAGCGCCCAGAACATCGCCGACACCGCACCGATCAGGTTCGCCTGCGTCAGCGCCACGCCGGTATGCGGCGAGAACACTTCCTTGACGGTGTAGAGCGGGCTGGTGCCGATGTCGCCGTAGACGACGCCGAGCGCGGCCAGGGTCAGCCCGGCGAGGCCTTGGGCTGGGGTGGGGTGAGTGGAATCCGAGGGGGAGGACATGCGAGCGCTTCGAGCTGTGGGGAGCGAAGCGTCGCGGTGGGGGTGTCAGGAACGCATAAGGCTTGGGGGGGCGCTTGAGGGTTGGGATCCGGATGCCGCTTCGCAGCGGAGGACTAAACCGCTCGCGCGGTAGTCGCTCCGGCCCCACCGAGGACGTTCGCTGAGCGCCCATCTCTGCGATGTTGGTCATCGAGGCAATCCGCCTCGGTCACCCACAGGAGCAGGATCATGGACGTC
>NZ_JAYRMO010000011.1:0-120501 GCF_041912635.1 Inhella sp. | reverse complement strand
CTTCGACAACGTCGGCGGCGAGATCCTGGACGCCGTGCTGGCCCGCATCAACCGCAAGGCCCGCATCATCATCTGCGGCGCCATCAGCCAGTACAACAACACCGACGGCATGGTCGGCCCGAAGAACTACCTCAGCCTGCTGGTCAACCGCGCGCGCATGGAAGGCATGGTGGTGTTTGATTACGCGCCGCGCTACCTGGAGGCGATCGTCGAAATGGCCGGCTACCTGAAGGACGGCCGCATGAAGAGCAAAGAAGACGTGGTGCGCGGCACGGTGGACGACTTCCCGGCCACGCTGCTCAAGCTCTTCAGGGGCGAGAACTTTGGCAAGCTGGTCTTGCAACTGGCGGATTGAAGCCCGTCAACCTGCACGACTACGCCGCCCTGGCCCAGGAACGCCTGGCGCCCGCGGCTTGGGCCTATCTGGCTGGCGGCGCGGGCGATGAAGCCACGCTCGCCGACAACACCGCCGCCTGGGCCGCGCTGAAGCTGCTGCCGCGCGTGCTGCGGCCGCTGCACCCCGGGCACACGCAGGTCGAGTTGCTGGGCCGCGCCTGGGCCCACCCCATCGGCCTGGCGCCGGTGGCGGCGCATGCCCTCTTCCACCCCGAGGCCGAGGCCGGCACCGTGCTGGCCGCCGCCGCTCAAGGAGCGGCCTGCGCGCTCAGCAGCCAGGGCAGCACGCCCTGGGCCGAGCTGGTGGCGCTGGTGAAGGACGAGCCCGGGCGCGGCCCGCTGTGGGCGCAGTGCTACTGGCAGGGCTCGCTGGCCCGCACGCTGACGCTGTTCGAGCAGGCCGCGAGGGCTGGCATGGAGGCCATCGTCTTCACCGTCGATGCGCCCGTGCACGGCGCGCGCGACCGCGAACGCCGCGCCGGCTTTGTGCTGCCGGCCGAGCTCTCCAAGGCCAACGCCGTGCCCGGCAGCCACCCGCCGCTGCCGGCCTTTGAAGCGCCGCCGCTCTGTGCCGGCTTGCTCGTCCACGCGCCCACCTGGGCCGAGTTGCAAGCCCTGATCGCCGCCAGCCCCCTGCCCGTCATCGTCAAGGGCCTGCTGCACCCGGACGATGCCGTGCAGGCGCGCGACCTGGGCGCTGCGGCCGGCTGGGTCAGCAACCACGGGGGCCGCACGCTCGACACCGTGCTGCCCACGGCAGCCGCCCTGCCCGCCATCCGCGCCGCGGTGGGGCCGGATTGGCCGCTGCTGGTGGATGGCGGCATCCGCCGCGGCACCGATGTGCTCAAGGCTCTGGCCCTGGGCGCGAACGCGGCCTTCGTCGGCCGCCCGGCCGTGCAGGCGCTGGCGGTGGAGGGCGCACGCGGCGTGGCCCATGCCATCCGCCTGCTGCGCGACGAGTTCGAGATCGCGCTGGCCCTGTGCGGCTGCGCCACACCGGCGCAAGTTCACCCGGGTTTGATCCACAAGCCTTGATCAAACTGGGCAGGACTGCCCAGGAGCGCGCACCGCGCTTGAGCAAGGCCCATTTATCATTGCCCCCTATGCCGACCGCGCCCCGCGATGTGGCGCAGATCCGTCTGGACAACGCGCTACGCCTGTTCGACGAGTTCGTCGCCGCCACCCTCAAACACCCCGATGCCGCTGCACTCCGAGGTCTGGAGCGCCGCTTTGCCGAGCGCTTGCAGATCCAGCCCAGCTACTGGAGCCAGATCAAGAGCCGCTCGCGCCAGATCGGCGAGCGCCTGGCTCGGCAGTTCGAGCAGCTCTGCCACAAGCCGCCGTTCTGGATGGACCAGGACCACGGCCCCGCCGGCACGCCCGCACCGCCCGCCGCGCCCAGCGCGGCGGATTTGAGCCCCAGCACGCCGCAGGACGATGACGAGCGCTTCATCGTCGGCCTGGTGCTGACCTACTACCGCCGCCACCCCCAGCGGGCGCGCGGCCGCCTGCTGGACCTGCTGGGCGAGGTGCTGACGCCGAGCAACACGCCGGCCGCCCCCACCCCGCCGCGGGCCACGGCCCCGGCGCCCAGCCCGGCGCAGGAGAGCTCGGCCTGGCAGCAGGTGGCCGTGGGCATTGCCCCGCTCAAAGGCAAAAAGCGTTGAGCCTGGCGCTCAGCGCCCCATGAGCTCACCCGAGCCGCTGACGCGGCTCTTCACCACCGGGCGGCCGGCGTAGGCCAGATCGCCGCTGCCGCTCAGGCTCCAGTCCTGACGCTCAGCGCTGCCGGCCAGCTGCAGGTCGCCCGAGCCGCTGAGCTGGGCGGAGAGTTCGCGCACCTCCAGCTGGCCGATGCGCAGATCGCCCGAACCGTTCAGCTCCAGCGCGAGCTTTTCGCCCTTGAAGCGGTCCAGCTTGGCGTCGCCCGAGCTGCTCAGCTGCAAGGCCTGCAGCTGCTTGAAGCTCACGGTCACGCGCAGATCGGTGCGGGTGCTGAAGCTGGCGCCCGGCTTCAGCGCCACGGTCAGGGTGTCGCCCTCGACCTGAGTCGTCACCAGGGCTTCCAGGTTGTCGTCGGCACGCACGCGCGCTTCCTCGCGCTCGCCCTGCACCAGGACCACGTCCACCGGCCCCTTGACCTGCACGCGGCTGAAGGGTGCCAGCGCCCGCTGCGGCTCCACCACCCGGCCCGAACCCTTGATGCGGCGCCCCGGGTCGCCCACCGTGGTGTTGCCGCCCAAATGGATGGTCAGGCCGTTGGATTCCTGCTTGATGTTGAGCGTCCACTCCTTGTCGGTCGCCCAGGCGGTGGGCGCCAGGGCCAGGCAAGCGAGGGTCAGGGCAGCGAGGCGGGGCTTGTTCATGGCGTAGACGAGCTAAGGAGGAAAGCCCGCACTCTGGCCGGCGCCCCCCAGGCTGTCAGCCGGCGTGCGACCGGCGCGCACTTCTGCGGCCTGGGCTGCAGCAAAAGGCGACAGGCCGAAGCCCGCCCCGCCGCCGGGTGCTTTTCGCGCCGGCGCGGCAGGCCGGACTCAGCGCCGCTAAGGTGCGCGCCATGAATGCCGTGCACCCGAAAAAGCTGCTGCTGAGCAAATGGACGGCGGTGCAGCCGCAAGGCCGCGAAAAGCATTTCCTGGTCAGCGCCCTGGTGCAGCCCGAGCCGCCCGGCGCGGCACTGGAATGGGTGGAGATCGAGGCCGTGCATTCGCGGCGCAGCCGGCGCATCCGCTGGCGTGAACTGCGCGATGTCGCCCAATGGCGCCAGGGCTGGGTGTGATGGGGCCGAGCCTGCAATCCCTGCTGTCCTTGCCCGAGGGCTACCGCGCCCTGGTGATCGGCGCGCGCGGGGCCATCGGGGCGGCGCTGCTGGCGCAGCTGCAGAGCGACCCCCGTTGCGGCCGGGCCATCGGCCTGCACCGCGGCTCGGAGCCGGCGCTGGATCTGCTGGACGAAGCCAGCGTGGCCGCAGCCGCGGCCCGCTTGGCGGGGGACGGCCCCTTCCACCTGATCGTCAACGCGGCCGGGCTGCTGCACGGGCCGGGGCTGAGCCCCGAGCGCAAGCTGGGTGAGCTCAGACTCGCCGCGCTGCAAGCGGTGTTCGCCGCCAACACCTTCGGCCCGGCGCTGCTGCTGCACCACTTCACGCCGCTGCTGGACCGCCGCTGCGGGCGCATGGCGATGCTTTCCGCCAAGGTGGGCAGCATCGGCGACAACCGCCTGGGCGGCTGGTACAGCTACCGCGCCTCCAAGGCGGCGCTGAACATGCTGATCAAGACCGCATCGATCGAGCTGCGCCGCACGCACCCGGGTGCCCTGCTGGTGGCGCTGCACCCGGGTACGGTGTCTTCGGCCCTCTCGGCCCCGTTCCGGGGCGCGGAAATCGGCCGCCCGGCGGCCACTGCAGCGACGGAGCTGCTGGGGGTGATCGACCGCCTCACCCCCCAGGACAGCGGCGGCTTCTTCAGCTACAGCGGCGAGCCCCTACCTTGGTAGGCCGGGGCCGCCACATTGGCTTCACTGGTTGGAGGGGAGCCGAACACCGCACGCTCGCGCGCCCCGCAGCTCGGTCAGCGCTTGCAGATCTACGTGCCGGACGTGTGCTTCTCCATCAACCGCCAGCAGCCTTCAAAGCGTTCAAACACGAAACGGTCACTGTAGATGTCGGTCTCGCAGCTGCTTTGGCTCACCTCGGCACGGTTCCCATTCACAGCCGGCTTGGGCTCGCAGACTTTTCCCTCGCTATCGCTCAGTTCAGCCACCTCTGCATTGCCACGGATCAGCGAGTGAGACCAGGTGCGCAGTTCGCGCAGCGGTATCTGCCGAATGGTGGTTTCCATGCTTCCCTTGGCATTGGGCTCGGTGGACCGAATCGGCAGTGGGTCGGCGACGCGCTGAAGCTGAAATGCGCGGTCGTTCTTGAAACGCTTCAAGAAACTGGCGAAGCTGGCATCGGGTGCACGGCACTCGGAATTGACACTGGCCGCCCCCAGGGCCAGCAGCAGGGCAAAGACGAGTTTCATCCGTTCGAGGGGAAGCTGAACACCGCCGTCTCCCGCACCCCACCGCTGGGCCAGCGCTGCGTGATCGTCTTGCGCTTGGTATAGAAGCGCACGGCGTCCGGCCCATAAGCGTGCAGGTCGCCAAACAGCGAACGCTTCCAGCCGCCGAAGGAGTGGTAAGCCACCGGCACCGGCAGGGGCACGTTCACGCCCACCATGCCGACCTGGATGTGGTCCGTGAAGAAGCGGGCGGCCTCGCCGTCGCGCGTGAAGATGCAGGTGCCGTTGCCGTACTCGTGGCTGTCGATCAGCTCCATGGCCTCGGCCAGGCTGTGCACGCGCACCACGCCGAGCACCGGGCCGAAGATCTCTTCCTGGTAGATGCGCATGCCGCGCTTGACATGGTCGAACAGGCAGGGGCCAAGGAAGTAGCCGTTCTCATGGCCCGCCACCTTCAGGCCGCGACCGTCCACCACCAACTCGGCGCCCTCGGCCACGCCCTGGTCCACATAGCCGCGCACCTTCTCGAAGTGGGGCTTGGTGACGAGCGGGCCCATGTCGGGGTTGCCGGTGTCGCCAGGGCCGACCTTCATCTTGGCGATCTCGACCTTGAGCTTGGCCACCACCGCATCGGCCACCTCGTTGCCCACGGCGACGATCAAGGGCACCGCCATGCAGCGCTCGCCGCAGCTGCCGAAGGCCGCCCCCATCATGGCGGCCACGGCGTTGTCGAGGTCGGCATCGGGCATCAGCACGGCGTGGTTCTTGGCGCCACCCAAGGCCTGCACGCGCTTGCCCTTGGCGCAACCGTGGGCGTAGATGCTCTCGGCGATGGGCGTGGAGCCGACGAAGCTGACGGCCTTGATGTGGGGCGAGTCGAGCAGTGCATCGACCGCCTCCTTGTCGCCGTTCACCACGTTCAGCACGCCCGGCGGCAGGCCGGCTTCGAGCGCCAGTTCGGCCACGAAGAGCGCGCTGCTGGGGTCGCGCTCCGAGGGCTTGAGCACGAAGGTGTTGCCGCAGGCCACGGCCATCGGCCACATCCACAGCGGCACCATGACCGGGAAGTTGAACGGCGTGATGCCGGCGCACACGCCCAGGGGCTGGAACTCGCTCCAACTGTCGATGCCGGGGCCGACGTTGCGGCTGTGTTCGCCCTTGAGCAGCTCGGGGGCGTAGCTGGCGAACTCGACGTTCTCGATGCCGCGCTGCAGCTCTCCCAGGGCATCGGCCAGCACCTTGCCATGTTCGGCGGTGATGAGCTGGCAGATCTTCTCGGCGTTGGCTTCGAGCAGCTCCTTGAACTTGCTCATCACCCGCGCGCGCTTCAGCGGCGGGGTGTTGCGCCAGGCCGGGAAAGCGGCCTGCGCGGCGGCGATGGCCTCGTTCACGGTCTGCGTGTCGGCCAGCTGCAGCTGGCTGCTCACCTGGCCGGTAGCGGGGTTGAAAACGTCAGCCAAGCGGCTGCCGCCATCGACACGCTGGCCGTTGATCAGATGGGTGATGCGGTTCATATCAAGCGGTCTCGTTCAAGGTTTCGCCCAGGGCGTTGATCAGGGTGTCCAGCTGGGCCGGCGTGCTAACGAAGGGCGGGGCGAGCTGAATGGTGTCGCCGCCGTAGCGCACATAGAAGCCCTTCTTGAACATCGCCATCGCGATCTCGAAGGGGCGCTTGGCGGGCTCGCCCGGCACCGGGCTGATGGTCAGGCCCGCGGCCAGGCCGTAGTTGCGGATGTCGGCCACATGCTTCGCGCCCTTGAGGCTGTGCACCTTCTCTTCAAACACCGGGGCGAGCGCGCGCACCTTGTCGATCGCCTGCTCCTGCTCCATCAGCTGCAGCGTGGCCAGGCCGGCGGCGCAGGCCACCGGGTGGGCGCTGTAGGTGTAGCCGTGCGGCAGCTCCAGCATGTAGTCCGGCCCGCCGGTCTGCAAGAAGGTGTCGTAGATCTCCTGCTTGGCCACCACGCCGCCCAGGGGCTGCACGCCGTTGCTGACCTGCTTGGCGAAGTTCAGCAGATCGGGCGTGACGCCGAAGGCCTCGGCCCCCGTCCAGGCACCGGCACGGCCGAAGCCGGTGATGACCTCGTCGAAGATCAGCAGGATGTTGTTCTGCGTGCAGATCTCGCGCAGGCGCTGCAGATAGCCCACCGGCGGGATCACCACCCCGGCCGAGCCCGAGAAGGGCTCGACGATGACGGCAGCGATGTTGCTGGCGTCGTGCAGGGCGATGAGGTTCAGCAGCTCGTCGGCCAGCTCTTTTCCGGTGGGAGGCATGCCCTTGTAGAAGCTGCCGTTGGCGGGCTGGGTGTGGGGCAGGTGGTCGGCTTCCACGCCCTGGCCGAAGGTCTTGCGGTTGCCCACGATGCCACCCACGGAGATGCCACCGAAGTTCACGCCGTGGTAGCCCTTCAGGCGGCCGATCAGGCGCGTCTTGCTGGCCTGCCCTTTGGCGCGCCAGTAGGCGCGGGCGATCTTCAGCGCGGTGTCGGCGGCTTCCGAACCCGAGGCGGTGAAGAACACCCGGTTCAGGCCCGAGCTGGCGGGCATGCGCGCCACGATCTGGTTGGCCAACTCGAACGAGAGCGGGTGGCCGAACTGGAAGGCCGGCGAGTAGTCCAGCGTGGCCATCTGGCGCGCAACCGCGTCCACCAGTTCCTGGCGGCCATGGCCCAGGCCGCAGCACCACAGGCCGGAGAGCCCGTCGAAGATCTGGCGGCCATCGGCCGTGGTGTAGTACGTACCGGAAGCCCCGGTGAACAGGCGCGGCGCGGCCTTGAACTGGCGGTTGCCGGTGAAGGGCATCCAGTGGGCGGCCAGCCAGGCGGGGTCGGCAAATGCGGCTTGGAGTGATTGGGTGTCGGCCAGGTTCATGCGGTCCTCCTCGGGAATCGGGCGATCTTGCGCCGAAACTTGCTTGAATAGGATGTTGAAATATCCCAGCCCACTTGAAGAACCATGCAACCAAAAAGCAAGGCATTGATCGGCCAGCTGGGCGATGTGGACCTGCGCCTGCTGCGCGTGTTCAAGGCGGTGGCCGACTGCGGCGGCATGGCGGCGGCGGAGCTGGAGCTGAACATCGCCATCTCCACCATCAGCCGGCATGTGAAGGACCTGGAGCAGCGCCTGGGCCTGGTGCTGTGCCGGCGCGGGCGCGGCGGCTTTGCGCTCACGCCCGAGGGCCAGCAGCTGGTGCAGGCCGCTGAAGCGCTGCTGGCCGCCACCGATGAATTCCGAGGCCGCCTGCACGAGATCCATCAGCGCCTGGGCGGCGACCTGCATGTGGCGGTGTTCGAGAAAACCGCCAGCAACCCGGCCGCCCGCATCGCCGCGGCGGTGGCCGCCTTCCGCGCCAGCGCGCCGGATGTGATGCTGCACCTGCATGTGGGCTCGATCGTGGCGATCGAACGCGGCGTGATGGACGGCCAGTACCAGCTCGGCATCGTGCCCGAGCACAAGCGCAGCGACAGCCTGGCCTACGACGAGCTGTTCGACGAGACCATGCTGCTCTACGCCGCGCCCGGCCACCCCTGGTTCGAGCCCCTGCGGAAGGCGCCCGGCTGGGCCGAGCTGCGCCAGCAGGACTTGGCGGCGCTGGGCTACCACTCACCCAATCTGCTGCTGGCGCACGCCAAGCAGCTGCGCCGCAGCGCCAGCGCGTCCGACCAGGAGGCCGTGGCCACGCTGGTGCTCTCGGGCTGCTTCGTCGGCTTCCTGCCCGACCACTACGCCGCCCCCTTTGTGGCGGCCGGGCGCCTGCGGGCCGTCAACCCGCGCGTGCTGAAGTACGACTGTGTGTTTTCGGCGGTGCAGCGCCGCACCCCCGAGCCACCGCGCGCGGCCCAGGCCTTTCACCAGGCGCTGCTGGCGGCGCATCGCTGATACAGACTCCTACAGCGCCACGCGCAGCCGCAGGCCCATCACCCGACCGCGCGATCCGGCCTGCCCCCCGACGCCGCGCAGCCACTGCACATCCGGGCTCAGCTCCAGCTGCGGCAGCCACTGCCAGCGGTAGTACAGCTCGGCCAGTTGCTCGCTGCCGCGCGCCGCGGGGTCGGAAGCGACAGCGAAGCCCGCCGACGTGCGCAGCCGCGCCAGCGCCAGGCCGAGGCCATCCGCGCTGCGGCCCCAGGCGCCACCCTGCCATTCCAGGCCGGCCACCAAGGCGCGATCGAAGCGCACACGGCCCTGGGTCTGATAGCCCCAGCGCGCGAACAGGGCAAGGTGCGGCGTGAGCGCCTGGTCCAGCGAGAACCCCAGGCCGCGATGGCGGCGCTGCACGCCATCAAAGCCCTCCCCTCGGCCCTGCTGCCAGGCGTAGGCGCGCAGGCGGCCACGCAGCGGCAACAGGCTCAGCGGCTGCTCCAGCTGCACGATCAGCAGGGCCCGGCACAGCGCCGTGCGGCTGAACCAGCCCAGCGAAGCGCTGCGCCCCTGCACAGCTCCTTCCGCCCCGTCCGCTCCGTCCGCTCCGTCCGCTCCGTCCGCTTCGCCCGCCGCGCCCGCGGCGCGCCAGGTCAGCACCGCGCCCGGCGCAAAGCCGTAACGGTCGGCGCCGATGTCACCGCCCGAGTCGAGCAGGGGGTTGTGCACCAGGGCGTTGTTCAGGAACTGACGCGACTCGTCGTCAGCGAGGCGGTTGGCGTCGAACTAGGCAAACGGGTCGAGCTTGCCCAGGCTCAGGCTCCAGGCCGGCCTGGCCTCGGTCGGCGGCGTCGCCAGTTCCAGCCCGGCCTGGGCCAGGGTGGCATCGCGAGGGTCCTCTGCAACCTGGAAGGCCAGGCTATTGGGCGTGCTGCTGTAGCCCGGTCGCAGGGCCAGGCCCTCGCCCCGGCCCAGGCGCAGATGCCCGAAGGCCTGCACCTGCACCGGCCCCCAGCTGCCGGCCGGCGCGCGGGCCTGCAGATCCACGCGGCTGCTGAGCCGGGACTGCGCCGTGCCGCTGGCCGTCACGGCAGCGGGTGCCTGCTGCAGCAGGCTGCTCAGGCTGGCCTCGAATTCGACCGCCGCATCGGCCGCGGCCGCGGGCGCCGCCGCGGCCAGCGCCATGGCCCAGGCGAACGTCCCCCGGCGGGCGGAACACAAGAAGGAAGAAGTCATCGCACCCATCCGGCCAAGTCCAGGTTCTGAATGCTGGGCCCGTGCGATTCATTCGCATTTGCGCTGGATCACGCGCCGCGCGTGCGTGTGTCCGTGCGGCCACGGTAGGCTGCCAAGCTCTCCGCAGCACCGGCCCCGCCATGAACTCCTACCTCGCCTACCGCGCCCACCAGCAAGACGGCCGCGTCAGCAGCCGCCTCGAAACCCTTGAAGCGGCCCCGCTGGCCGCCGGCCAGCTGCGCGTGGCCGTGCAGTGGTCGGGCATCAACTACAAGGACGCGCTGGCCGCCACCGGGGCCGGCAAGATCATGAAGCGCTTCCCGCTGGTGGTGGGGATCGACCTCGCCGGCACGGTGATCGAGAGTGCCGACCCGCGCTTCGCCGTCGGCGCGGAAGTCATCGTGGTGGGCTGCGGCATCGGCGAGGAAAGCGATGGCGGCTTTGCCGAACAGGCCGTGGTGCAGGCCGACTGGGCGGTGCGCCCGCCCGCGGGCCTGAGCCTGCGCGAGGCCATGGCCATCGGCACCGCGGGCTTCACCGCCGCCATGGGCATCCAACGCCTGGAAGACAACGGCCTCACGCCCGCCAACGGCCCGGTGCTGGTGAACGGCGCCACCGGTGGCGTGGGCAGCCTGGGCCTGAACATGCTGGCCGGCGCGGGCTACCGCGTCACCGCGCTGACGGCCAAGGCCGCCGCCGCCGACTGGCTGCGCGCGCTCGGCGCCGCCGAGGTGATGCTTGCCAGCGATCTGCCCGAAAAAGTGCGCCCGCTGGAAAAGGCGCTGTGGGCCGGCGCTCTGGACAACCTGGGCGGCGCCACACTGGCCTGGCTGTGCGCCACCACGCAGCCGCTCGGTTCGATCGCCAGCATCGGCCTGGCCAGCAGCCACGAGCTGCACACCACGGTGATGCCCTTCATCCTGCGCGGCGTAAACCTGCTCGGCATCAACAGCACCTACTGCCCGGTGCCGCTGCGCGAGAAGGTGTGGGCGCGCCTGGGCAACGACCTGAAGCCAAAGGCGCTGAACCAAATTGCGAACCGCGAAGTGGGCCTGCGCGAGCTGCCCGAAGTTTTCGCGGACTACCTGCAAGGCCGCGTCACCGGCCGTACCCTGGTTCGCACAAGAACTTGACCCCCCCGAAGCGCCTTCGGCGCCTCCCCCCAAGGGGGCGCCACCAGCGGCCCGGCAGAGCCGGTTCCGCGGTGGCACTTGATCACGCCAGATTCATGCCCTGCATGAGCCCTACCCAAGCTGTGGAGAGTTGAGATGCTGCTGGAAATCGAACCGGGCGTGCGCCTGTTCGTCGACATCGAAGGCCCCGAGTGGGTGCCCGACGGCGCGCGCCTGCGCCAGAAGCCCACGCTGATCCTGGTGCATGGCGGGCCAGGTTTCGACCACACCGGCTTCAAGCCCTTCTTCTCGCAGCTGGCCGACCTGGCCCAGATCGTCTACTTCGACCAGCGCGGCCACGGCCGCTCGGACCCACGCCCGCCGCAAGAGTGGCTGCTCGACACCTTTGCCGACGACATCGTGCGCCTGTGCGCCAAGCTCGGCATCGAGAAACCCATCGTGCTGGGTCAGAGCTTCGGCGGTTTCGTCGCGCAGCGCTACCTGGCCCGGCACCCCCAGCACCCGGCCAAGGTGATACTTTCCAGCACCTCGCACCACCTCGGGCTGGAGCGCAAGGTCGCCTGGTTCGGCCGCTTCGGCGGGCCGGCGGCCGCCGAGTCCGCGCGCGCCTTCTGGACCCAGCCGAACGCCGAGACCTGGGCGGTCTACGAGCGCCTGTGCCGACCCCACTACAACACCACGCGCCAACCGGCCGAAGGGGCCGGGCGCATGGTGTTCAGGCCCGAGATCCTGTTCACCAGCGCCAGCGGCGAGCAGCAGACCATGAACCTGCGCCCCGGCCTAAAGAACGTGCAATGCCCGGTGTTGGTGATGGCCGGCGAGCAGGACCCGGTGACGCCGATCGATGACGGCGAGGAGATTGCCGCGGCGCTGCCGTCCGCTTCAACGCGCTTCGAGCGCTTCCCGGGTGTGGGGCATGGGGCGTGGCGGGATGACCCGGCAGGCGCGCTGCGCGCATTACGGGGTTTTATTTCTGCTTGAACTCAGGCAGTCAAAGAGTCACGTGCCGCTGAGTCCGTCAATTCAATAGCGGCTCCGGCGAGACGCCCTTGCCTGTCAATCCAGCCAAAGCGGTCACAGCTCGAGCCTCTGGATGCATGACGCTCAAAAATGATGAGCCGACCTTTGTGCATCTCGAAGAACTTTCGTGTGAGCCTAGCGACCACACCCGGACGCGAAGCGGCAATCATGCTCATCAGCACCTCCTCGCCCTCCGGACTCAACTCACTCGCAGTTGGGAACGCACGGTTCTTGATCGCCTTGGACGCCGCATCCGCACTCAACGTAGTCCATCCGCAGGCCCCAACGAGCTTTCCATCTGCGATCGCAACAAGCAGACGTCCGCTCTTGAGCCACTGATTCACAAACACTACGCGCTTCAACGGGACTTCCCCATACAGCTTGTCCCGAGCGAGCCACTGAACCAGGGTTCGGTAGTTTTCAGCGTTGTCTTGCAGACGAGCGAATGTCAATGCGGTCATCCAGCTTCCTCGTGAGTTCACATTTCGACTCATTCTGAAACGGGAGGGAGAGTAGGCTCGCCTAGGACAAGCCCCTCCACGCCTCCACCCCGTGCGGCGCCAGCGCCGTGATCCAGGGTGGGCAGTCCGGCGCGAAGGCGAAGCCGTAGCGGGGGCTGACGAGGAAGCCGGCGCGCTCGAAAATTTCCGTGTCGTGGGCGCGCACGAAGGCCTCCAGATGCGCGAACGGGATCGCCAGTGAACCCAGGTGCAGCACCCAGGCACGCACGGTCACTTCTTCGAGCCGGCCGCTGTCCTGGAAGCGCAGGATGCGTTCCTCGTAGTCGTACTCGTTCAGGCCCACGGCATTGCGGCGCTCGTGCTGGGGCCAGCCGAGTTGCTGCACCAGCTCGGGCGGCAGCAGGGCAAAGCTGAGCCCGTCCACCGCTTCGAAGGGGTCCAGGCGCATCGCTCGCGTCATGGGGCGGGCAGGAAATCCAGCCCGGTCTGGGCCAGCCCCACCAGATCGATGTTGGCGATGTTCAGTGCGGTGTCGGCGGCCAGCACGGCCAGGGCGCCGATGGAGGTGCCGCTGTTCAGCATCGCCACATAGGGCGCGGCCTGCTCGGCCGTGGGCGCGCTGCCCACCACGTTCGTCCACAGCAGGGCCACCACTTCGGCCGCGGCACTCTTGCCCGCGGCGGCCACGGCCAGCGCGCCCAGGGCCTCGTAGCCCATGCCCTCGTCCACCAGCTTCAGCCCGATGCCGGCGTACTGCGCATTGCCCACTGCGGCACGGCCGAACACGGCACCGAGCAGCTTGGCCACTTGGCCGGCGCCGGCGTCCAGGTCGAGTGCCAGCGCGCGGCCACTGAAGTGCAGGCGTTCGATATGGCGCAGGCTGTCGCTGCCGGCGGCATCGGGCTTTTCCAGCGCAAAGGGGTACTCACCGATGCCGACGCGCAGGGTGTAGGCGCTGCGGGCCAGCGGGTAGTCCACGCGGTCCAGCCCCAGGCCGCCGAGCAGCACGTCGTCGCCCGCGGTGGAGAAGAAGCGGTCATTGCCATCGGCACCGTCGAGCAGGTTGTTGGCGCTGCTGCCGGTCAGGGTGTCGCCGAAAACCGAACCGACCACGCCCTCGATGTTGAGCAGGGTGTCGTTGCCCAGCCCGCCACTGGCGGTGCCGGCGCTCAGATTGACGACCACAGCGCCGGCGGCGCTGTAGTAGGCCACGCTGTCGGCGCCGTCCTTGCCGTCGATGAAGTCGTCGCCGCCGTTGCCTTCCAGGCGGTCGTTGCCGGCACCGCCGGTGATGTGGTCGTTGCCCTCGCCGCCCAGGAAGGCCACGCCCTGGTCGTGGCCCACGAAGGTGTCGGCAAAGGGGGTGCCGAACAGCAGCTCGAAGTTGCTGAAGCGGTCGCTGCCGGCGCCGCCCGTGGCCGTGCCGGCACGCATGTCGATCTGTACCCCGGCAGTGGCCTCGCCGAAGTAGAGGTAGTCGTAGCCGGGGCCGCCGTCCAGGGTGTCGTTGCCCAGGCCGCTGTAGGCGGCGTCATCGCCCTCGCCGGCATTGACGATGTCGTTGCCGCCGCCGGTGCGCAGGCTGTCGTTGCCGGCGCCGCCTTCAATGCGCTCGGAAAGCGCCGTGCCCGTCAGCTCGTCGTTGCCAGTCGTGCCCTGCAGCACGGGCAGAGGCAGGCTGGCCGTGCTGCCGACGAAGTTGCGTGGCGAGGCAGTCGCGGCCGCGCCGTTGCGGTCCAGCGACTGCTCGCCATTGGCCGGGAACCGGCCATAAGTGACCTCATCGGCACCCCCGAAATTCAGCCGTCCGCCGCTGAGGAACAGAAAGCCATCGGGCACGATGAAATCCGGTACCACCAGGCCCAGGTTCGCAAAACCCTGAGTGGCCACCAGCACCGTGGTGTTGGCGGTGTTGCTGCTGGGCAGATTGCTGGGAAAGGTGAAGCTGCGGCTCTCGGCACCCGCGAGGCTCTGCAGGCGCACCCCCGACCACTGCGATTCGCCGTTGGCGTTGCCCACACTGAGTTCGATGAACTGCACCGTGCCGCTGGGGTTGGAGTAGATCTCCGTGATGCGGTAGAGGTGAAAGCTCATGCTGCGCGCCTTGGTTCAGTGCCTGGAGCGGGCCAGGGTAAGGCGGGCGGCGTGCCGGATCAAGCCGGCACAAACTTCGTCACACGGGCTTGAGTTGGCCCAGCACCATGTCGGTGATCAGTTGTTGCGCGGTGGCGTAATCGCGCGGCTCCAGCGCGGGCTTGCCAAGCAGCAGGGCGAACTGCGGCGCCAGGTCGGCATAGGCCTGGGTGCAGGCCCAGATCAGGAACATCAGGTGCGTGAAGTCCACGCGCCGGATCAGCCCAGCCTGGGCCCAGCGCTCGAACTGGCGCAGATCGGCCTGCAGTTGCGGCTGCACCTGCTCAGCCAAGCGCGAGGCATAGAGCGGCGCGCCGGCCATCACCTCGCGCGTGAACACGGCCGAGCCGCTGGGCCGTTCGTGCGAGAAGCGCAGCTTGGCGGCGACGTACTCGGCGATCGCCGTGGCGGGGTCGTCATGCTGGGCGATGCGCGCCATGCCGGCCAGCCAGGAGTCCATCACATCGTCCAGCACCGCCAGGTAGAGCTGCTCCTTGCTGGGGTAGTAATAAAGCAGGTTCTGCTTGCTCAGGCCCAGTTCGCTGGCGATAGCCTCGATGGCCACCCCCTCCAGGCCGTAGCGCCCGAACAGGCGTTCGGCCGCGTGCAGGATCTGCTCCTGCTTGGCCAGGCGTGCGGCGCGCGGGGCGCGGGGCTCGGGCGAAGCGACTTCGGACACAGGCTTGGCGTGCGGCATCAGGACGGACATGGGGCGCGATTGTGGTGGCCCGCTGTGACAGCCACTGCAGCGCGCCATGCGGGCCAGAGCGGAGCGGGTTTGTACGGTCGCAGTATTTTTACCAAACGGTAAAGATCCGCGCATTCACGTTGTCCAGGAGAGGTCATGTCCGCCCCCGAGCTTCCCGCCGCACCCGCCTCGCGCGCCTGCGGCCTGCAGGCTGGTCGTCTGAGCGAGGCCGCCTACGCGCGCCACTTCGCCGATGCGCACCCGGACCTGACCCCGATGCAGGCGCAGGTCGAAGCCGAGCGTTGCCTGTACTGCTACGACGCCCCTTGCCAGACCGCCTGCCCCACGGGCATCGACGTGCCGCAGTTCATCGCCCGCATCGCCCAGGGCAATCTGCGCGGCGCGGCCAAGACGATTCTGGAGGCCAACCCGCTGGGCGGGATGTGCGCGCGCGTTTGCCCCACCGAGATGCTGTGCGAGCAGGCCTGCGTGCGCAATACCAGTGAGGACCAGCCGGTGGAGATCGGCGCGCTGCAGCGCCATGCCACCGATGCCCTGTTCGCCAAGCCTGGCGCGCCGCTGTTCACACGCGCACCGGCCACTGGCAAGACCATCGCCGTGGTGGGCTCCGGCCCGGCCGGTCTGGCCTGCGCGCATGGCCTGGCACGCCAGGGCCATGATGTGGTGATCTACGAGGCGCGCGCCAAGGGCGGCGGCCTGAACGAATACGGCCTGGCCACCTACAAGACGGCCGGCGGCTTTGCCCAGCAGGAGCTGGACTGGTTGCTCTCGATCGGCGGCATCGAGTTGCGCTGCGGCCAGCAGCTGGGGCGCGAGTTCACACTCGACGCACTGCTTGAAGCGCATGACGCGGTCTTCCTCGGCATGGGCCTGGCCGGCGTCAATGCCCTGGGTCTGAACGAGCCCGAACTGACCGGCCTGCGCGACGCGGTGGACTTCATCGCCGAGCTGCGCCAGTCGAACCCCAAGGACGTGGCGGTGGGCCGGCGCGTGGTCGTCATCGGCGGCGGCATGACGGCCGTGGACGCTGCGGTGCAGAGCAAGCTGCTGGGCGCCGAGGAAGTCACCATCGTTTACCGCCGCGGCGCGGAATCGATGTCGGCGTCTGAGGTGGAGCAGCGCTGGGCGTTGCAGCACGGCGTGACGATCCGCCACTGGGCGGCACCGAAGGCGGTCTTGGCCGAGAGCGGCGCCGTCACCGGCATGCGCTTCGCCTACACCGCGCTGGAGGGCGGCAAGCTGGTGGAGACCGGCGAGCACTTCGAGTTGGCCGCCGACATGGTGCTGCGCGCAATTGGTCAGACGCTCGAAGGCGCACCCGCTGGCATTGCCCTGCGGGGCGGTCGCATCCAGACCGATGAGGTGGGCCGCACCAGCCGGGCCAAGGTCTGGGCCGGCGGCGACTGCCGCTTCGGCGGCCGCGACCTCACCGTGGAAGCGGTCGAGCATGGCAAGCAGGCCGCGCTCTCCATCCACGCCGAACTGACCCAGGGAGCCTGAGATGGCGGACATCAGCAGCAATTTCCTCGGCATCAAGAGCCCCAATCCCTTCTGGCTGGCCAGCGCCCCGCCCACCGACAAGGAGGTCAACGTGGTGCGCGCCTTCGAGGCGGGCTGGGGCGGCGTGGTGTGGAAGACCCTGGGCGAGGACCCACCGGTGGTCAACGTCAACGGCCCGCGCTATTCCACGCTCTTGGGAACGGACCGGCGCGTCATCGGCCTGAACAACATCGAGCTGATCAGCGACCGCCCGCTGCAGGTCAATCTGGACGAGATCCGCCGCGTCAAGCGCGCCTGGCCGGACCGGGCCATGGTGGTCTCGCTGATGGTGCCGCTCGACGAAGGCGCCTGGAAGCGCATCCTGCGCCAGGTGGAGGACACCGGCGCCGACGGCGTGGAGCTGAACTTCGGCTGCCCGCATGGCATGAGCGAGCGCGGCATGGGCTCGGCCGTGGGTCAGGTGCCCGAGTACATCGAGCGCATTGCCGGCTGGTGCAAGACGCATACGAAACTGCCGGTGATCGTCAAGCTCACGCCCAACATCACCGACGTGCGCTACCCGGCGCGCGCGGCCAAGGCGGGGGGCGCCGATGCAGTGAGCCTCATCAACACCATCAACTCGGTGATGGGCGTGGACCTGGAACGCATGGTGATGACGCCCGCCACCGATGGCTGGGGCTCCCATGGCGGCTACTGCGGCCCGGCGGTCAAACCGATTGCGCTGAACATGGTGGCCGAGATTGCCCGCGACGCCGCCACTGCGGGGATGCCGATCTCGGGCATCGGTGGCATCACCACCTGGCGCGACGCCGCCGAGTTCATCGCCATGGGGGCTAGCACCGTGCAGGTCTGCACCGCTGCGATGGTCTACGGCTTCAAGATCGTGCAGGACCTGTGCGACGGGCTTTCCAACTTCATGGACGAGCAGGGCTACAAGACGCTCGACGACTTCAAGGGTCGTGCGGTGCCGAGCGTGAAGAACTGGAACCAGCTCAATCTGAACTACGTCGAGAAGGCGGTCATCAACCAGGATTCCTGCATCCAGTGCGGGCGCTGCCACATCGTCTGCGAGGACACCTCGCACCAGGCCATCTTTGCGCAGAAGGATGGCAAGCGGCACTTCGAGGTCAACGAGGCCGAGTGCGTGGGCTGCAATCTGTGCGTCTCGATCTGCCCGGTGCCCAACACCATCACGATGCGGCGCGTGGCGCCGGGTGAGGTGGATCAGCGCACGGGTCAGCCGGTACCGGCCGAGTACGCGAACTGGACGACCCACGCGAATAACCCGATGAGAAGCGGCTGCGGATCGTGATGAACTGAGGTCATTCCAGGTCAGGCAGGGAGGGGTCGATGGATCGGTACAGCCCGCAGGGGCTTCACCCCTGCACCCGACCCCCTTTTCTTTGTTTCGCCAAAGAAAAGGGGGGAAAAGAAAGGCGACCCCGATGCCTGCGCCCCTCGCCTGCGGCGAGGGGTTCCCTGCGGTGCGCGAAGAGCGGGCCCAGGCGCAAAACTCACTGCGTTCGCTTTGCTCACTCCGTTCAAACAGTTGCGCCAAGTCAGTTCACGAGGCGCGCTGCGCGCGCGGGCCCACTCTTCTGTGCTCCTCGGCTTGGCATAGGGGGAACTCCAAACAGCCAACAGCCGAATACCGAACAGCCCGGACTTCAACCAGCTCGCAGCTTCCAGGCTGTTGGCTGTTTGGCTGTTCGGGCTGCTGCCCCTATGCGCTGCCGAGAAGCGCAGCTTGGCTGGGCAGCGCGCGCCAGCGCGCGTTCCCTTCTGACTCGGCCCAACTGTCTGAACGGAGTGAGCAAAGCGAACGCAGTGAGTTTTGGGCCGGCCCAGGCAAGCGAGCATCGCAGGGAACCCCTTGGCGCAGCCAAGGGGCTGCGCATCGGGGCCGTGTTCTTTGCTTCCTTTCTTGCACGAGCAAGAAAGGGAGTCGCCTGCCGGGGCGAAATCCCGGCGGGGTCTTTCTAACCGCCAGGACCAGCATTGATGAACAAAGCGACGAACGACCTCGCCAACGAGGACCTCCTCCCGACCACGCCCGCCCAACGCCACTGGTCCGCCAAGGACTACGCCGCGCTCTGGGTCGGCATGGTCATCTGCGTGCCCACCTACACCATGGCCAGCTCGATGCTGGACCAGGGCTTCAGCTGGCAGCAGGCGATCTGGCTGGTGTTCATCGCCAACTGCATCGTGCTGGCACCCATGCTCCTGATCGGGCACGCGGGTGCCAAGTACGGCATCCCCTTCCCCGTCCTGGCCAGAGCCTCCTTCGGCGTCAAGGGGGCCAACCTGCCCGCCGTGCTGCGCGGCCTGGTGGCCTGCGGCTGGTTCTCGATCAATTGCTACTTCGGCGGCCTGGCCCTGCAAGGGCTGCTCAACACCCTGGGAATGGGGCTCGCGGGCCCGGCAGCAGGCGACACGATCTCGACCTCGCAGTTCGCCTGCTTCATGGCTTTCTGGGCACTGCACCTGGTGTTCATCTGGCGCGGGCTGGAATCCGTGCGCCTGCTGGAGGTGGTGGCCGCGCCGCTGATGATCCTGGCCTCGATCGGCCTCGTCATCTGGGCCTTCATGAACGTCTCGCCCGCACAGATCTTCAGCCTGCCGGCCAAGGTGGTGGAGGGCGGGCCCAAGACCTGGGCAGCTCTCACCGGTCTGGTCGGCTTCTGGGCCACGCTGGCGCTGAACATCCCCGACTTCACGCGCTTCGCCAAGAGCCAGCGCGAGCAGATCACCGGCCAGGCCATCGGCCTGCCGCTGCCGATGGCACTGTTCTCGCTGGTCGGCGTCATCGGCTTCTCGGTCAGCCAGATCCTCTACGGCAAGGCCCAGCTCTTCCCCGATGGCCTGCTGACCCAGATGGGCCCCTTGGCCGCGGGCATCGGCCTGGTGGTGATCCTGCTGGCGAACCTGACAACGAACGTCGCCGCCAACCTCGTCTCGCCCAGCTACGACTTCTCGCAGCTGGCGCCGGACAAGATCAGCTTCCGCATGGGCGGTCTGATCGCCGCCGGCATCGGCCTGCTCTTCATGCCCTGGAAGCTGCTGGCCACCTCGGGCGGCTATCTGTTCACCTGGCTGGGTGGCTACGGCACCCTGCTCGGCGCCATCGCCGGCATCTTGCTGGTGGACTACTACCTGGTGCGCAAGGCGCAGCTGAAGGTCGACGACCTGTACCGCCGCGGTGGCGCGTTCGAGTATTCGAACGGCTGGAACTGGAAAGCCGTGATCGCCTTCGCGCTCGGCGTGCTGCCCTGCCTGCCGGGCTATCTGGCGGTGTCGGGCGTGATCGCCAAAGACAGCATTCCGCCCCTGCTGCTCGGCCTGTTCGACTTCGGCTGGTTCTTCAGCCTGGCCGTCGCCGGCCTGGTGTATTTCTTGACCGCGAAGCGGGAGAACTGAGATGAGTAGTTTGTTGATCCGTGGCGCCACCGTCGTCAACGCCGACCGCGAGTTCGCCGCCGATGTGCTCTGTGTCGACGGCCAGATCGCCGCCGTGGGCGAACGCGCCACGCGCGAGGCGCCTGCGGGCACGCAGACGCTCGACGGCAGCGGCCAGTACCTGATGCCCGGCGGCATCGACCCGCACACGCACATGCAGCTGCCCTTCATGGGCACGGTGACGATGGACGACTTCTTCACCGGCACGGCAGCGGGGCTGGCGGGGGGCACCACGTCGATCATCGATTTCGTCATCCCCAACCCGCAGCAGCCGCTGATGGAGGCCTACCGCACCTGGCGTGGCTGGGCCGAGAAGAGCGCGGCCGACTATGGCTTCCATGTGGCCGTGACCTGGTGGGACGAATCGGTGAGCCGCGACATGGGCACGCTCGTCACCGAAGAAGGCGTGAACAGCTTCAAGCACTTCATGGCCTACAAGAACGCCATCATGTGCGACGACGAAACGCTGGTGAACAGCTTCCGCCGCGCACTCGAATTGGGCGCCATGCCGACTGTGCACGCCGAGAACGGCGAACTGGTCTACCTGCTGCAGCAGGAGGTGGCCAAGATGGGCATCACCGGGCCTGAGGGTCACCCCTTGAGCCGGCCACCGATGGTGGAGGGCGAAGCCGCCAACCGCGCCATCGCCATCGCCGACGTGCTGGGCGTGCCGATCTACATCGTGCACGTCTCCTGCATCGAAGCCGCCGAGGCCATCGCACGCGCCCGTGCGCGCGGCCAGCGTGTCTATGGCGAGGTGCTGGCCGGACATCTGCTGATCGACGACTCGGTGTACCGCGACAAGGACTTCGCGCGCGCCGCCGCACACGTGATGAGCCCGCCTTTCCGGCCCAAGATCCACCAGGACTTCCTGTGGCGCGGCCTGCAGGCCGGCCAGCTGCACACCACCGCCACCGACCACTGCACCTTCTGCGCGCAGCAAAAGGCCGCCGGCATCGACCATTTCGCCAAGATCCCGAACGGCTGCGGCGGCATCGAGGAGCGCCTGGCGGTGATCTGGGACGCCGGCGTCAACACCGGCCGCCTGACGCCGAGCGAATTCGTCGCCATCACCAGCGCCAACACCGCCAAGCTCTTCAACCTCTACCCGAGGAAGGGCGTCATCACCGAGGGTGCCGATGCCGACCTGGTGCTGTGGGATCCGGCCGGGACGAAAACGATCTCGGCCAAGACCCAGCACAGCAAGGGCGACTTCAACATCTTCGAGGGCCGCACCGTCAAGGGCATCCCCAGCCACACTGTCAGCCAGGGCCGGGTGGTCTTTGCAAACGGCGACTTGCGCGCTGAGGCCGGCCAGGGCCGCTACCTGAAGCGCCCCGCCTTCGGGCCCAACTTCCAGGCCGTGGCCAAGCGCAGCCAAGAGCTGGCGCCCAGCGCCGTTCAGCGATGAGCCCGCCCAAGCAAACCGTCGTGCCGCAGCTGCGCATGACGAACGCGGCGCGCAGCCGCGCCTTCTACGTGGACCAGCTCGGTTTCAGCGTCGACTGGGAGCACCAGTTCGAACCCGGCCTGCCGCTGTTCCTGCAGATCACCCGCGCCGGCCAGACCCTGTTCCTGACCGGGCACGCCGGCGACTGCGAGGTCGGCGGCGCGGTGTACTTCTGGGTACCCGACGTGGATCATTGCTACACCGCCTTCACCGCCCGCGGCGTGCAGCCCGTCAAGCCGATTGGCGACACCGACTACGGCGTGCGCGAGTTCCTGATCCACGACCCCGACGGCAACCGCCTGCGCTTCGGCACCCTGCTTTCCGACTAGGAGTACCCCATGGACACCGCCACCACCCCGCGCGTCGACACCCTGCGCATCAACGGCCAGCGCCTGTGGGACTCGCTGATGGAGTTGGCCCAGATCGGCGCCACCCCCAAGGGCGGCGTCTGCCGCCTCACACTCACCGATCTCGACAAGCAGGGCCGCGACCTGGTGCTGGGCTGGGCGCGCGCGGCCGGCATGACGGTCACCATCGACCAGATCGGCAACGCCTTCATGCGCCGCCCCGGCCGCAACAACAGCCTGCCGCCCATCATGACCGGCAGCCATATCGACACCCAGCCCACCGGCGGCAAGTTCGACGGCAACTATGGCGTGCTCGCCGGCATCGAGGTGGTGCGCACGCTGAACGACCACGGCATCGAGACCGAGGCGCCGATCGAGGTCGCGTTCTGGACCAACGAGGAAGGCTCGCGCTTCGTGCCCGTGATGATGGGCTCGGGCGTGTTCGCCAAGGCCTTCACGCTCGAACACGCCTACGCCGCCACCGACACCGAGGGCAAGACGGTCAAGGGCGAGCTGGAGCGCATCGGCTACATCGGCTCCGAGGTGCCCGGCCAGCACCCGATCGGCGCCTACTTCGAGACCCATATCGAGCAAGGCCCGGTGCTCGAGGACCACGGCAAGACCATCGGCGTCGTCACTGGCGTGCTCGGCATCCGCTGGTACGACTGCGTGGTCACTGGCATGGAGGCCCACGCCGGCCCGACCCCGATGGCGCTGCGCAAGGACGCGCTGCAGGTGGCCACGAAGCTGATGCAGGAAGTGGTGGCCTGCGCGCACCGCCACCCACCGCATGGCCGCGGCACGGTCGGCATGATCCATGTGCACCCGAACAGCCGCAACGTCATCCCCGGCCGCGTGAAGTTCAGCATCGACCTGCGCAATGCCAGCGATGCGCTGTGCGAGGCGATGGACGCCGACATCCGCAGCGTGGCCGCGCGCCTGTCGGCGGAGACCGGCTTGGCCATCCAGATCGAGCAGGTTTCCAACTACCCCGCCCAACCCTTCCACCCGGACTGCATCGCCGCCGTGCAGCGTGCGGCCGACCAACTCGGCTACAGCAACATGCCCGCGGTCTCGGGCGCCGGGCACGACGCCGTCTACATGGCCAGGCTCGCTCCGGCCGGGATGATCTTCATCCCTTGCAAGGACGGCATCAGCCACAACGAGATCGAGGACGCCAAGCCGGAGCACATCACGGCGGGGTGCAACGTGCTGCTGCACGCGATGTTGGAGAGAGCGGGCGCTGTTTGATTTGGGCTCTCACCCATCAGCGCAAGTCACCCGAACCTGAACTGCCCCAACAAGCCCTGCGGGTTCATCAGGCCCGCCACCGCCGCCGACAGCTGCTTCACGCCAACGTCGGTATGGACGTCATACGTGGACTGCAGCAAGGGCCCCAGCCCGTGCTCGGCGCTGAACGAGCCCCCATGCGCCATCACCAGCGCATAGATGCCGGCGCGCAGCCGCGCGCCCTCCTCGGCCGACAAGGCGGCCGCGGCCTTGGGCCAGACCAGGTTGAAGTGCTGGCCACCATCGCCCAGGTGGCCGAAGTCGCACACCTTGGCCGGTGCGAAGTGTTCGGCCAGCCAGGCGGTGGCCTGCTCGCGGAAGGCCCACACGGCGCGGCGCGGCAGGCTGATGTCGAAACCGATCACCGCGCCCTGCTCGCGCAGGCCCTCGCTCACCGCATGGCGCAGGCCCCAGAGGCCTTCGTCGTTGTCGAGCGCGGCGTCCACCACCTCGCCTGATTCAAAGGCTGCTTCCAGCGCCGTGTGCAGCAGCTCGCGCAGGTTCAGTTGCGAGGCGGGCAGCTCGGACGAGAGCTCGACCAACAGGCTGTAAGGCGGCAGCTCGGCCGCAAACGGCGAAGCCCCGCCCTGCACATGGATGGCCGCCTCCAGCGCGTTCGCGCTCAGGCCCTCGAAGGCCGAAACCAGCACGCCGAACTCGCTCATCCAGCGCTGGTAGAGCGGCCACACAGCCTCCAGTGAGGCCGGTGCCACCAGGGCCACAGCGGATTGCTTGGGCAGGGGTGCCAGCCGCAGCGTGGCCTCGGTGATCAGCCCCAGGCCGCCCGAGGAGCCGATGAAGAGCTGCTGCAGGGCCAGGGCCGAGTTGTCCTTGGCCAGGCCATGGCCCAGGCGCACCAGCCGACCATCGGCCAGCGCCACTTCCAGGCCCAGGGTGTTGGCGCGCACATCGCCGTAACGCAGCATGCGCGTGCCGCCGGTGTTGTGCGCCAGCATGCCGCCGATGCTCGGGTCGGCCGACAGGTCAATCGGGAACTGCAGGCCGTGCTCGGCCAGACGCTGATTGACCTCGCTGAGCTTGAAGCCACTGGAGACCCGCAAGGTGCGGTCCAGCGGGTCCAGCTCGAAGACCTCGCGCAGGCGCTCGGTGCTGAGCAGCACCTGGCCCTGTGGCGTGGCGGCCTTGACCAGGCCGGTGTGAGCACCCTGCAGCACCAGCGCCACGCCGTGCTCGCCAGCGAGACGCAGCAGCTCGGCTGCCTGCGCGGCGCTGCCGGGCTTCAAAAGCGCCGATGCACTGCCGGCGCCGTAGCGGGCGCCGCTCAGATAGCGCGGCTCGAGCTCGATGCTGGCCGCCGCGCCGGCGCCGGCAAGAAGGGCCTCAAGCGTCACGCGGGGCGCCCTTGGCTTCGCGGCGACGCCGCCAGGCGGCGGCCAGTGCGGCCGTGACCCCGGAACTGGCCAACAGCAGCGGCGTGAGGGCGCGCGCCTGCTCACGGGGCAGCACTTGCAGCCAGTCCATGAGGCCATTGCACACCCACACCACGAGCAAGACCGTGCTGATGGCGGCGAAGGCCGCCGCCACCCAGAAAAGACCCTTGATCGACATACTCAACTCAGAATTTCCAGTGCCTCATGCGTCGTCATCTTGAAGATGGCGGTTGCATTGCCGGCGTCGAAGGCCAGGTCCAGGCGGCCACATTGCAGGCGCTCGCGCTGGATGAACTCGTAGAAGCTGCCGGGCACATGGCGGGTCACCCAGTCGCCGTCCTCGTCCAGGAACTCGCGCTCCACCTGCGCCGCCTTGAAGGCGGTCTGCATCACGCGGCCGCTCTTGCTGACCTCGATCGCGTCCTTGATCGAGCGGCCGAGCTTCTTCTGCTGCGCACTCAAAGCCTCAAGATCCTCGACACGGTCGGTGGCATGGTTGAAGGCATTGCCCTCGGTGCTGATCCAGGCCATCTCGGCGGATTCGGCCAGCAGGGTCTCGTAGTCGGCCAAGGCGAAACCGCCGTGCTGGCGGCCGAAGCAGGCCACCACCTTGGGCATCAGGGCCAGGGCATCGGCCCAGGGCAGCGAGCCGTCGCGGCCCAGGCGCTCCAGGCGGCCGATGTCCTGCGGGCCCAGCGGGTCCACGGAATCGGCCAGCACACGGGTGACCGCTGCCTGGAACTCGACGCTGAACTGCTCGGGGTGCAGCTCGGAGACGAAGAACTGGGCGATGGTTTCCGGGAAGTCGGTGTGGGCCCAAGCGCGGCCGGTCATCTTCAGGCGCGGCAGCGGGTAGGTGTCGGCCACGGCGAAACCCAGCGGGCGCAGCACGCGGCTGATGGCCGCCTCGCCCGGCGGAAGCGCGCCGCTGGGCCAGGCCACGGTGCGCAGGGCGCCGTGGTCGAAGGTGATCTTGGCGCCCGATGCCATGACGTCCTGCACATAGTCGTGGCCCTCGGGCACGCGCTCGTGCAGGTCATAGAACAGCACCATGTTCAGGGCCTGAGCCATCTCGGCGCGGCTGACGGCCGCCGAGATGGGCTTGAGGATGCGCGGGTCGATCTCCAGCTGGGTGAAGAGCGCGTCGGCCGCCGAGGCGCCGAGCATGCCCTTGACCAGGCGGTAGATGCCGGTCTCGGCAGGGCGCAGGTCAAACATCGAACTTCACCCCCTGGGCCAGCGGCAGGCTGTTGCTGTAGTTCACCGTGTTCGTGACACGGCGCATGTACTGGCGCCAGGCGTCCGAACCCGACTCGCGGCCGCCGCCGGTTTCCTTCTCGCCACCGAAGGCGCCACCGATCTCGGCGCCCGAGGTACCGATGTTGACGTTGGCGATGCCGCAGTCGCTGCCGGCGGCCGACATGAAGGCCTCGGCCTCGCGGATGTCGGTGGTGAAGATGGCGCTGGACAGGCCTTGGGGCACACCGTTCTGCAGGGCGATGGCCTCATCCAGCTTCTCGTACTTCAGCACGTAGAGGATGGGCGCGAAAGTCTCGTGGCAGACGACCTCGGTCTGGGCCGGCATGGTCACCAGGGCCGGGGCGGCGTAGTAGGCCTCGGGCAGCTCGGCGGCCAGGGCGCGCTCACCGCCGCGCACCGTGCCGCCCTGGGCCTTGGCCTGCGCCAGGGCGGACTGCATGGCATCAAAGGCCAGCTTGTCCACCAGCGGGCCGACCAGGGTGCCGTCGGCCAGCGGGTTGCCGATCTTCAGCTGCACGCGCACCTTTTCCAGGCGCTCGACCAGCTGGTCGTGCACCGAGGCGTGGGCGATGACGCGGCGGGTGGTGGTGCAGCGCTGGCCGGCAGTGCCCCAGGCACCGAAGGCGATGGCGCGCACGGCCAGGTCCAGGTCGGCCTTGTCGCTGACGATCAGCGCGTTGTTGCCGCCCAGCTCCAGCAGGCAGCGGCCGAAGCGCGCGGCCACCTTCGGGCCGACGATGCGGCCCATGCGGGTCGAACCGGTGGCGCTGATCAGCGGCACGCGGGTGTCGTTCACCAGCGCCTCACCGACGGCGGCACCGCCGTTCAGCAGCAGGCTCAGGCCTTCGGGCGCCACATGGCCATCGGCCTTGTAGGCCGCCACGGCCTTCTCGAACAGGGCTTGCGTGGCCAGGGCCGTCAGCGGGGTCTTCTCGCTCGGCTTCCAGATGCAGGTGTCACCGGCCACCAGGGCCAGGGCCGAGTTCCAGGCCCACACGGCCACCGGGAAGTTGAAGGCCGAGATGATGCCCACGACGCCCAGCGGCAGCCACTGTTCCATCATGCGGTGGCCGGGGCGCTCGCTGGCGATGGTCAGGCCATGCAGCTGGCGGCTCAGGCCGACTGCGAAGTCGCAGATGTCGATCATTTCCTGCACTTCGCCCAGGCCTTCGGAGGCGATCTTGCCGGCCTCAAGCGACACCAGCGCGGCCAGATCGGTCTTGTGGGCGCGCAGCACCTCGCCGAACTTGCGCACCAGCTCGCCACGCTTCGGCGCGGGGATCACGCGCCACTCCAGGAAGGCGGCGTGGGCCTTGCCGATGGCAGCCTGCATGTCGGCGGCCGTGCTCTCGACGACCTTGCCGGTGACGGCGCCGTCAACCGGCGAACGCGCGGTCAGGGTGCCTTCGGTGTACAGGCTCTTGGCCACGCCCATGCGGGCCAGCAGGTCGTGGGCTTGGGTGGAAATGTTGGTCATTGGTAACTCCTGGAAGCGGAAGCGCCGCCGCGCTGAATCAAACAGGGCGGCGGCGCGTAGAGGTCAGCGCAGTGGGGCTAATTTAGGCGATCGACTGCACGTTGCGTTGCTGCTCGTAGGCCTTGCCGAAGCGGTTGGCCAGGAAGTCGGGCAGCGCCACGTCTTCCTGACGCACGAAGCCCTTCTGCGGCAGCTTGCCTTCGCGGAACAGGTCCACGGCCGTGCAGATGCCGGCGGCGGTGGTGATCTGGATGGCCGACAGCGGGGCCTTCACATCGCGGTCGGCAAAGATCTTGCGGGCGAACACTTCTTGCAGCAGCTGGCCGTTCTTCATGCCGCTGACGGTCACGAACACCAGCACCACGTCCTGCATGGTGGCGGGCATGCTCTTGCGCATGATGTCCTTGAGCTTCTCCTGGTCGCCGGCCAGGGCCAGGTCTTCCAGCAGGAACTTCATCAGGTCGCGGTGGCCGGGGTAGCGCACGGTCTTGTAGTCGAGGTTCTTGACCTTGCCGGCCCAGGTCTCGCACAGGGTGCCCAGGCCGCCCGAGGTGTTGAAGGCTTCGTACTCGGTGCCGTCCAGGCTGAAGTGCTCCAGGCCTTCCAGGGGCAGGGCCTGGATGAACTCGCCGCCGTGGATGGCTTCGCAGGGGTGGCAGTACTCGTTGATCAGGCCGTCGACCGACCAGGTCAGGTTGTACTTGAGCTTGTTGGTGGGGAAGGCCGGCAGCGCGCCGACGCGCATCTGCACATCACGCACTTCGTCGAACTGCTTGGCCAGGTGGTGGGCCACGATGCCGATGAAGCCCGGAGCCAGGCCGCACTGGGGCATGAAGGCGGTTTTGGCCGTCTTGGCCATTTCCATGATGGCCTTGGTGGCGGCCACGTCTTCGGTCAGGTCGAAGTAGTGGCAGCCGCACTCGAGCGCGGCTTCGGCGGCGGTGATGGCCAGGTGGTAGGGCAGCGCGTTGACGACGGCGTCATTGCCACGCACGCCGGCCATCAGGGCGGCCTTGTTCTCGCTGTCGACTTCCTTGGTGGCGATGCCCTCGGCAGCCAGCACGGCCAGGTACTTGGGGCTCTTGTCCATCACGGTGACCTGGTAGTCGCCGGTGGCGTGCAGCAGGCGGGCAATGGTCTGGCCGATGTGACCGGCGCCGAGCAGGGCAATCTTCATCATGGGGAGTCTCCAAGAGGGTTGTTGGGGGCTGCGGCAGCACCGCAGCGATGGGCGTGACTGTAGAAATGGCGCGCGACGAAAGAAAGCGTGAGTTCGTCGGAAAATCTGCAGCCAACGACGTTTCGTCATCGAATTCCGTCGAACCGCATCAAATAGGGAAAACCATGAGTTCCGCCGCGAGCACCACACTGGACGCCCTGGACCGCCGCCTGATCGCCCTGCTGCAGGCCAATGCACGCGCCGCCACGGCCGACTTGGCGCGCCAGCTCGGTGTGGCCCGCACCACCGTGGTGGCACGACTGGCGCGGCTGGAGAGCAGCGGCGTCATCGTGGGCTACACCGCGCGCCTGGCCGCCACCGAAGGCGGCCAGGGCGTGCAGGCCTTTGTCAACCTGGCCGTCAGCGCCAAGGCGGCGCGCGCGGTCATCGAGCGCCTGTCCTTGATGCCCGAACTGCGCCAGCTCGCCGCCGTCAGCGGCGAGTTCGACTACCTCGCCGTGCTGCGCGCGCCCTCAACCCAGCGGCTCGATGCCCTGCTCGACGAGATCGGCGAGATCGACGGCGTGCTACGCACCACGACCTCGGTGTTGCTGGCGATGAAAGTGGACCGGGTGGCGTGAGGGCCGAGCCGCCCTCAAGCGCGCCAAGGGGGCGCCTCGATCCGGCCCGTCTCCCCAGGGATGGCCGGAAATTCCCCGGCTGCCCAGCGCGCTGCCGCCCGGCCCAGGGTTTCGCGCTCATAAGCCACGAAGTTCCACCACATGCGCGGTGTTTGCGGCAGCGCCGCTCCGCCCAGGATCACGGCCCGCGCGCCAGCCGGCCCGGCCTGCAGGCGCAGGGGCTGCGGTGGCAGCAGCGCCAGCTGCTCGGCCGGCAGCGGCTGGCGGTCCAGCTGCAAGCCACCCCAGGGCAGGTAGAGCGCCGATTGCTCCGCCAGCGACGGCAGCTCCAGCACCGCGCCGGGCTCCAGCTCCAGATCCACGTACAGCGTGGGCCAGACCGTGGGCAGCGGGCTGCTGGCGCCCATCGCGCTGCCCACCAGCACACGCAGGCGGCCCCCAGCTAGCGGCAACTCGGGCAGGGCCGCGGCGGGCAGATGCCAGAAGGCCGGTTCCAGTTCGGTCTGCCCGGGCGGCAGGGCGGCCCAGAGCTGCAGCCCGTGCAGCCGGCGCGGCTGGCTGCGCAGATCGAACGGCGTGCGCTCGCTGTGCACGATGCCTCGGCCGGCCTGCATCCAGTTCAGGTCGCCCGGCGCGATGTCCTGCACCGTGCCCAAGCTGTCGCGGTGCGTCAACCGGCCTTCGAACAGGTAGCTGACGGTGGCCAGCCCGATATGCGGATGGGGGCCGACATCGCTGTGGACCTCGGCCGCCAGCTCGACCGGACCGAAATGGTCGAGAAACACGAAGGGCCCGACCGCGCGGGCCTGCGCGGCCGGCAGCAGCCGGCGCACCTGCAGGCCGCCGGCCAGATCGGTGCGATGACCTTGGATGAGTTGCACGGTTTTCCCTCCTGTGGCCGAACGCGCGCTGCCCCTACATTGCGCCACCGCTTGGTGAAGGAGATGCAATGGAACGGGCCTGGATCCTCTTTGTAGCCGGCTTGCTGCTGTTTCTGGGCAGCCATTCGCTGCGCCTGTGCGCGCCGGCCTGGCGCGAACGCCAGCTCCAGCGCCTGGGCGACAAGACCTGGAAGGGCCTGTACAGCCTGGTGTCGATCGCCGGCTTCGGCCTGCTGGTCTGGGGCTATGGGCAGCTGCACACGCAGCTGGCGCCACTGTTCCTGCTGCCAGAGGGCGCCGCGCGCGGCCTGCGCCACTTGGTGGCCCTGCTGGTGCTGCCGGCCTTCTGGCTGATGGTGGCCGCCTACGTGCCGCGCAACCACCTCAAGGCGGCGCTGAAGCACCCGATGACGCTGAGCGTCAAGCTCTGGGCGCTGGCGCATCTGCTGGTCAACCACACCGCGGCGGACCTGCTGCTGTTCGGCGGCCTGCTGCTCTGGTCGGTGCTGCTGTTCCGCAACGCCCGTCGCCGTCCGGCCCCTGCCGTGGCACCGGGAAGCTGGCCGGGCACGCTGGCGGTGCTGGTGCTGGGCACCGGGGCCTATGCGGTGTTCGCCATGGTGCTGCACGTGCGCTGGATCGGGGTGGCCCCGTTCTTGCAGGGCTGACCCAAGCCCAAGTCATAGGAACCCCACCATGCATGCCAGCACGGCTGAAGCACTGCCCCAGCCCGCGATCCGCCTGCAGAGTGACGCATTGCGTCTGCTCTTGCTGACGCTCTTCGTCCTCTCCGGCTTCTCGGCGCTGATCTACCAATCCATCTGGACCCACTACCTGGGCCTGATGCTCGGCCACGCCGCCTATGCGCAGACTCTGGTGCTGATCATGTTCATGGGCGGCATGGCCCTGGGCAGCTGGTGGGTCAGCCGGCACACCCTGCAGATCCGCCGCCTGGTGGGCTGCTACGCCGCGGTGGAGGCCGCGATCGGCCTGCTGGGGCTGATCTTTCACCCGCTCTTCAATGCCGTGGCGAACTGGAACCTGGAGCAGGCTCTGCCCGCTCTGGGCAGCCCGGGCCTGGCTGCTACTTGGCAATGGGCCAGCGCCGCTGCGCTGATTGCCCCGCAAACCGTGCTGCTGGGCGCGACCTTTCCGCTGATCGCGGCCGGTGTGCTGCGCGCCTTCCCGGGTGCCGGCACCAGTGCCCAATTGGGCGGCCTGTACTTCACGAACGGCATCGGCGCCGCGCTCGGTGCGCTGACTGCCACCTTCCTGCTGCTGCCGGCGGTGGGCATGCAGGGCGCCTTGCAGGTGGCCGCAGTGATGAACCTGCTGCTGGCAGCCACCACGGCCTGGACGAGTGGCGCACTGCATGAGGGCAACCGTCCCTTGCCGGGCGCCGCCAATGCGAGCGAACCCGCCAGCGCCCCCAGTGCCGAGCTGCCGCGCCTGCGTCGCGCGCTGCTCTGGGCCACTTTCGGTTCCAGTGCGGCCTCCTTCGGCTATGAGATCGGCTGGGTGCGACTGCTGAACCAGGCCCTGGGCACGACGCTGCATGGCTTCGAGCTGATGCTCGCCTCCTTCATCGCCGGTCTGGCGCTCGGTGGACTCTGGGTACAGCGACGCGGTCCGCGCATCGGTGATCCGGTGCGCTATGCGGGCTACGTCCAGGTGGCGATGGGCGTCGCCGCACTGCTCTCGGTGCCCGTGCTGGCCGGCAGCTACTCCTGGGCCGGCTGGCTGGTCGGCAGCCTCACGCCCAGCGATGGGGGCTACACGCTCTACAGCCTGGCCACGGCGTTCACGGCCATGGTGGTGATGTTGCCGGCGGCCTTCTTCGCGGGCATGACCTTGCCCCTCTTCACGGCCGCGCTGTTGCGCGAGGGCGGTAGTGAGCGCGCCGTGGGCCAGGTCTACGCCGCCAATACCCTGGGTGCCATTGCCGGGGTGGCACTGGCGGTGCACCTGCTGGTGCCCCAGATCGGCGTGGTGCTCAGCCTGCTGGTGGCGGCCACGGTGGACGTGCTGATCGGCCTGGTGCTGCTGCGCCGCTTCGGCCCACCGGAGTGGACCTTCGGCAGCGGCTTGGCCGCGCTGGGCTCCCTGGGCGTGCTGGCCGTGGTGATGGTCGCCGGCTTGCCCAATCCCCTGCATCAGGCCGCAGGCGTGTTCCGCAGTGGTTTCAATCCGGCCGCCCTGGGTGAGCTGGTGTTCTTCAAGGATGGCTCGACGGCGACCATTTCGGTGCGTGCACATGGTGACAGCCTGAATATCGCCACCAATGGCAAGCCTGATGCCGGCGTGAACCCGTTCGACAAAGTCCCCAGTCCAGACGAGATCACGATGCTAATGCTGGGTAGTCTTCCTCTGGCCGCCCACCCTGCCCCACGAAGAGTCGCACTGATTGGCTGGGGATCGGGCCTCAGCACGCACACGGTGCTGGGCTCACGCAGGCCAGAACAGGTCGACACCATCGAAATCGAGCCGGCCATGATCGAAGGGGCGCGCAGCTTTCATCCGCGCAACGTGCGTGCCTACAAGGACCCGCGTTCCCACGTCCGCCTTGAAGATGCACGCAAGTTCCTTTCGGTCCAGGGAGAGGCCTACGACGTAATCGTTTCAGAGCCCTCAAACCCATGGGTCAGCGGCGTCTCCAGCCTGTTCACCCAGGAGTTCTATCGCTTGGTCCGACGTCAGCTCAGCACCGATGGAGTGCTGGTGCAGTGGATTCACACCTACGAGATGTCGGATGCCCTGCTGGCACAGATGCTGGCCGCCCTGATCCAGCAGTTTCCGAATAGCGAGGTATATCAGGCGAATGCAGGTGACTTGGTAGTACTCGCTCACAAGGGCCGTCGGCACGGCTTGAATGCGCACCCCTGGGAAGAACCGGAGCTGGCCTCCGAGTTGCAGCGCGTCGGACTGGGTTCCAGAAACGATCTGGAGGCCCGCCGCCTTGGCGGCCCGACGCTGCTGCGCACCTTCGTCCGGCAGTTCAATGCGCCCATCCACAGCGACTTCTGGCCTACTGTGGCGCTGCAGGCTCCCGCTGAGCGCTTCAAGCGTAAGACGGCCTTGACCATGGGCCGCGCTGCGCTTGGTGGCGCACCCCTATTACGGGTGCTCGATTGCCGGGAACCGCTCGAAGAAGCGGAGCCCGTCCTCCAAGTCAGCGGGGCGGACAGTGTGGGCATCGCGTACCGTCAGGCCAGACTGGCGCGACGGGCATTGCTGGCACGTGAACGCGATGCGCAGCTCCCGGAGCTCAACCCAAGCTTGGCGACCGACATCGATGCCCTGCTGGCGCAACGCAGTGGCTTGGTGCGCTTTAATGCCCGACAGGCGCAGGCGCAGCTGAACACCTTGGCTCTCGCCACGTTCGGACAGTTGGATAGGCCCGGCCTGCAGGAGCTGTGGAGCGAAGCGTTCTGGGGGCGAGGAGCCGAGTGGCAACCCGACCGAGCCACGCAGACCCTGCTCCGCCTCTTCGGCACTGTGAGCCGTTCGGACTGGGCAGCTGCGCATGCCGCCGCACAGTCACTGGTCAGCGGGCCCAACAGTGGCCTCCAGGCGTCAGCCAGAGATCTCGTGCTCACACTCGGTTTGCTAAGCCTCGCGGCCCAAGGCGACTTGAGCGAGGCCTCGGCCTGGCACGATCGACATCACCAGCACTACATCCGTCCCGAATGGCGCGCGCTGGCCGACTTCACGCTGACCTGGGCCCGCCACGAACCTCGGTGCCAGCCGGCGAAATGATCAAGCCGCCGCCAGGCTCCCATCCAGTAGCCTGGCCAGTCCGTGCAGGGCATCGAGCATCGGCGTGGCCACGCCCACGCGCTGCGCGATCTCGCGGGGTGCCGCCAGCAGGGCATCGATCTCCAGGCGCCGGCCGGCCTCGCGGTCCTGCAGCATCGAGGTCTTGAAGGCGCCCAGACGCCGCGTGATGGCGTGACGCTCCTCGGGCGTGTGCGGCACCGGGCAGCCGATGGCCGCGCCCACCGCCGCCAGCTCGTGCATCGCCGCGTCCGTCAACGCCAGCACCTGCGGGTCGTCGAGGATGCGGTCGGTGGTGGCACCGGTCAGGGCCGAGATCGGGTTGGTGGTGGCGTTGCCCCACAGCTTGTACCAAAGGTCCTGGCGGATGTTGGCGCTGGCCTTGGCCTCGAAGCCGGCCTGCAGCAGCAGGCTGACCAGCCCGGCCTCGGCCGCGCTGCCGGCCGCATTCGGGTCGCCCACCAGCAGGCCCTGGCCCATGACATGGCGCACCAGGGCTGGTTCGGGGTTCTGGCAACTGGCGTGCACCACGCCGCCCAGCACCTCGGCAGCGCCCAGCTGGGCCAGCAGACGCCCCTCGGGGTCCAGGCTGCGCAGCGCCTCGTTCTGCAGCGCCGGCAGACCATCGGCGAACCACCAGGGCACGCCATTCATGGCGGTCCAGACCTTGCCCTCAGGAGCCCGCAAGGCCGCGGCCAGCGGCACCGCCTGCGCCGCCGCCTGGCCCTTGACGGCCAGGATGACGAGATCGTGCAGACCCAGTTCCTCGGGCCGATCGCTGGCCGGCAGCTTCAGGTTGCGCTCCACGCCCGCTTCCTGGATGCGCAGGCCGCGCTGCTGCAGCGCCCGCAGGGTGGCCCCACGCGCCAGCACGGAAACGGCCACGCCCGCATCGGCCAGCCGCCCCGCCAGCCAGCCCCCAATCGCCCCACAACCCACCACGGCCACACGCATCACTCAACTCCTTCGGACAATGCGCGCCAGTTTCCGCGATCCCCTTGATGGAGCCTTCATGAAATACCTACACAGCATGGTGCGCGTGCGCGACCTGGATGCCTCGCTGAAGTTCTATGTCGATGCCCTGGGCCTGCACGAGGTGCGGCGCAGCGAGCATGCGGCCGGCCGCTTCACACTCGTCTACCTGGCCGCCCCCGGAGACGAGCAGGCCCAGGTGGAGCTGACCTACAACTGGCCGGATGAGAACGGCCAGGTCGAGGACTACGGCGGCGCGCGCAACTTCGGCCACATCGCCTACGGGGTGGACGACATCTACGCCCTGTGCGAGCGCCTGCAGCGGCATGGCGTCACGATCCTGCGGCCGCCGCGCGACGGCCGCATGGCCTTCGTGCGCTCGCCCGATCAGATCTCGATCGAACTGCTGCAGAACGGCGCCGCGTTGCCGCCGGCCGAACCCTGGGTGTCGATGCCGAACACGGGCAGCTGGTGATCAGTGCCGCTGCGGGCGCGTGAGCGCCTGCTGGTCCGCCTGATCCATCTCCGCCGCCGTCTGCACCGCCTCTCGCCACAGCCGCGCCGGGATGAAGGTGCGCAACTGGTGCAGGGCGCGTTCGACCAGGCGTGGGTCCATCTCGTGGTGCACGCCGGGCAGCACATCGGCCGTCACGTCGGCTCCCAGTTCCACCCAGGCCTGCGCGGCGTCCACCACGTGGCGGTAGCTGATCTCTTCGTCCAGCACGCCATGCAGCAGGTGCAGGCAAACGCCCTCGGGGGCCTGGCTGGGGCGGCGCAGCGGGGCGGCGCCGAAGCTGAGCACCCGGCCAGCCAGCTCGGGTTCGCTCTGCACGGCCTCCAGCGCCATCAGCCCGCCTTGTGAGAAGCCGGCCAGCGCCACGCGCGGCCAGGCCAGGTTGAAGTGCTGCGCCCAGGCACGTACGCAAGCCACGAAGCTGGGCAACGCGCTGGCCACGCCGGCCACCATGCCGAAATGCTGTTCGTCGAACCACTGGTAGCCGTGCAGCACCTCACTGCCCAGGCGCTGCGGCGCATTCAGGCTCAGCACGGCGGCCTGCGGATAGGCCGTGTGCAGGGTCTGCGCCAGGGCCTGCATCTGGCTGCGATCGGCACCGGCGCCGTGGAACAGCAGGAACAGCAGCTCCACCGAGCCGCTCGCGGGCAGCAGGGGTTCAGCGCTGGGGTCGGGGAAGGGCGTCGTCACGGGTCGGCTTTCAAGGAACAGGCATGCGTTCGGGGTCGAGCCACAGGGCCTGGTGCTGCAGCGGGGTCTCCGGGGGCAGCAAGGGGTTTTGCAGGCGGATCAGCCGGCGCTCATGCAGGCGGGCGGCACGCACGGCGGTGCCATGGTGGCGCCAGAAGTGGCGCTCGAAGCTGCCGTCCTTCGCCATGGCGAGCAGGCCCTTCTCCACCCGCGCCGCCAGCTTGCCGTCGGCGCGGTTGAAGAAGAAGTAGTAGGGCATCGGGTAGTGCAACGCGAAGCTGTCCTCAATGGCCAGCTCGGGCATGTCGGCCACACGGGCCTCCAGCTCGGTGAAGACCTCGTTCACCCCGCGCGGGAACAGGTCGATGCGTCGGTTGCTCAGCATCGTGAACAGGCCCTCGTAGTGGCCGCCGCTGACGGTCAGGCCCTGGGAGCGCAGGATGTCCGTGTCCACCCAGGTGCTGCCCTGCCCTATGACGAAGCGTTGCAGATCCGCCAGGCTGCGCACCTTGCTGAATTCCGGCTGGCGGTCGCGCCGGATCAGCGCCAGCCGGAAGCCCAGCAGGCCACGCCGCGTGGGGAAACGCACGGGCAGCAGGCGCTGCTCCTTCTCCAGCGTGGTGGCAGACCATTGCACGCGCAGGCTGTGCCCGCGCTCCAGCTCCAGCAGCTGGCGCGGCTGGGTCATGAACTGCAGGCTGGGCTGCAGCTCAAACGGGCCGTGCGTGGGCACGGTGCGCTCCAGAGCGGCGCGCAGCAGCGCCACCATGTCGGCAAAGCGCAGGTCGCGGGGTGACTCCATGGCCGGATACACCACCCGCTCCACCCCCTGAGCGCGCGCGTGCACCCAGGGCCCGCAGGCGGCGGCCGCCCCCAGCCAAGTGCGACGGCTCAGCTGCCTGGGCGTCATCGCTCAGCCACGCGCCTGGGCCAGCTCGGCCTGCGTGCGCTGCGCTACGGCCCGCGCCGCCGCGCCCAGGTTCTCGACCGTCTTGCCCGCATAGAGGATGGCGCGCGAGCTGTTGACGAGGATGGGCGCATCGGCGCGCCAGCCTGCGCGCACCGTAGCCTCGGCATCACCGCCCTGCGCACCCACGCCGGGGATCAGCAGCGGCACGGTGGGGGCCAGCTCGCGCACGCGGGCGATCTCGGCCGGGTAGGTGGCGCCGACCACCAGGCCGAGCTGGCCGGGCACGCGCGCCCATTCGTGCTGCGCGCGCCGCGCCAGCTCCTCGAACAGGCGCGGTTGTCCCTCCACATCGGCGAGCGGCCGCATCTGCCAGTCGTCCCCACCGGGGTTGCTGGTGCGGCAGAGCACGAAGACGCCGCGGTCGGCGTAGTCCAGATAGGGCTCGATGGTGTCGTAGCCCATGTAGGGCGAGAGCGTCACGGCGTCCGCCCCGTAGCGCACGAAGGCCTCACGGGCGTACATCTCGGCCGTGGCGCCGATGTCGCCGCGCTTGGCATCCAGCACGATCGGCAGCTGCGGCGCCACTTGGCGGATGTAGGCGATCACGCGCTCCAGCTGATCTTCGGCGCCGTGCGCGGCGAAGTAGGCGATCTGCGGCTTGAAGGCGGCCGCGAGGTCGTGCGTGGCGTCGACGATGGCGCGGCAGAAGTCTTCGATGCGGCTGGCATCGCCTTGCCACGCGCCCGGGAACTTGGCGGGGTCCGGATCCAGGCCCACGCAGAGCAGGGAGTGGCGGGTGGCGGCTTGCAGGCGCTCGAAGAAACTCATGAGGAATGGCGGCGGGGTGGAGGTTCGGTATTGTCCGGCCCCATGCTCATCCTTGAAACCGACCGCCTGCGCCTGCGCTGGTTCCGCCCCGAAGACGCGGGCTTTTTGCTCGGCTTGATCAACGAACCCGCCTGGATTGCCGGCATCCGCGACAGCGGCGTGCGCACCGAGGGGGCGGCGCGGGATTGGATGCAGGGCCGCTTGCTCGACCTCTACTGGCGTGACGGCCACGGCTTCTGGATGGTTGAGCGCAAGGCCGACGGCGAGCCCCTGGGCATGTGCGGCATCTTCAAGCGCGACACCCTGCCCCTGCCCGACCTCGGCTACGGCCTGCGCGCCCAGCATGCCGGCCAGGGCTATGCCCGCGAGGCGGCGCGCGCCTGTCTGGACTATGCGCAGCGGGTGCTGGGGCGCGACGAGCTGCTGGCCATCACCTCACCGACCAATGAGGCCAGCAACCGCTTGTTGCGCGATCTGGGTTTTGCCGAGGAAGGCGTGGCCGAGGGCGGCCCCGATGGCCCGACGCTGAACTGGCGCTGGCGCGCCACGCCGCCGCCGGCGAACGATGCGCAGGCGCAGATCGACGCCCTGGTGCAGCGCTTCTTCGCCGCCTTCGACAACCGCCAGGGCGCCATCGCCCCGGTGGCCGCCTTGCCCGCCCTCTTCCTGCCTGAAGCCCGCATCACGGCGCCCGGGCAGGCGCCTTGCGACGTGCGCGAATTCGTCGAGCCGCGCGCGCTGCTGGTGCAGGGTGGCCGCCTGCGCGAGTTCCACGAATGGGAGCTGGAGCAGCAGACCGTGATCGACGGAACAAGCGCCCGCCGCGAGCTGCGCTATGCCAAGCAGGGCCTGCTGGATGGCCAGCCCTATGGCGGCTGCGGAACCAAACAGCTGGAGCTGGCGCAGGACGGCGAGGGGCGCTGGCGCATTGCCAGCCTGCGCTGGCAGGACGACTGATCAGCCCCCAGCCTTCTTGGGCTTGTAGCCATGCTGGGTCAGCCAGGCCAGCACACGCTCCACATGGTCGCCCTGCACCTCCACCACCCCGTCCTTGCAGGTGCCGCCCGTGCCGCAGGCGGCCTTGAGCTGCTTGGCCAGCTGCTGCAGCGGGCTTTCAGCCAGCGGCAGGCCGCGCACCGTGGTCACCGTCTTGCCGCCGCGGCCGCCGGTTTCGCGGCGCACGCGCACCTGCCCATCGCCCAGCGGCGCGCCGCTCTTCTTGCAGGCGCAGGCGGCCACGGCCTTGCCGCAGCCCGGGCACAGGCGCCCGAGCTCGGTGCTGTAGACGGGGCGGGAGGCGCTCAAATGCGGGCGGCCAGCGCGGCGGCCTTGCCGGTGTAGCCGCCCGGCGTCAGCGCCAGCAGGCGCTGCTTCTCGGCGTCCGGCAGGGCCAGGCTGTGGATGAAGTCCTGCATCAGCTGCTGGGTGATGACCTTGCCACGCGTGAAGGCCTTCAGCTGCTCATAGGGCTCGGGCAGGCCGAAGCGGCGCATGACGGTCTGCACCGGCTCGGCCAGCACTTCCCAGGCGGCGTCCAGGTCGGCCGCCAGATTGGCCGGGTGGGCCTCCAGCTTGCCCAGGCCCTTGGCCAGGCTGTCGTAGCCCAGCAGGGTGTAGCCCAGGGCCACGCCCATATTGCGCAGCACGGTGGAGTCGGTCAGGTCGCGCTGCCAGCGGCTGATCGGCAGCTTTTGGCTCAGGTGGGTGAGCAGCGCATTGGCCAGGCCGAAATTGCCCTCGGCGTTCTCGAAGTCGATCGGGTTGACCTTGTGCGGCATGGTCGAGCTGCCGACCTCGCCCTCCTTGGTCTTCTGCTTGAAATAGCCCACCGAGATGTAGCCCCAGATGTCGCGGCTCAGGTCGATCAGGATGGTGTTGACGCGCGCGAAGGCGTCAAACAGCTCGGCCATGTAGTCGTGCGGCTCGATCTGGATCGTGTACGGGTTAAAGGCCAGGCCCAGCTCCTGCTCGATCACGCGCTTGGCAAAGGCTTCCCAATCGACGTCCGGGTAGGCGCTCAGGTGCGCGTTGTAGTTGCCCACCGCGCCGTTCATCTTGGCCAGCAGCTGCACCCCATCGATCACCGTTCGGCCGCGCTGCAGGCGCGCCACCACATTGGCAATCTCCTTGCCCACCGTGGTCGGGCTGGCGGTCTGGCCATGGGTGCGGCTGAGCATCGGCAGCTCGGCCAGCTCATGCGCCATGGCCTGCAGCTTGGCCACGATGCCGTCCAGCGCCGGCAGCATCACCTGCTGGCGCGCGGCCTTGAGCATCAGGCCGTGGCTGGTGTTGTTGATGTCCTCGCTGGTGCAGGCGAAGTGCACGAACTCACCCTTGGCGCTGAGCTCGGGCAGGCCCGAGGCGGCGAACTGCTGTTTGATCCAGTATTCGACCGCCTTCACATCGTGGTTGGTGGTCTTCTCGATGTCCTTGATGGCCTGGGCATCGGCCGCGCTGAATTGCGCCACGCGCTGGTTCAGCCAGGCCCGCGCGGCGGCGGAGAGGGGCGGGAACTCCGGCAGGCCGGCGTCGCTCAGCGCCATGAACCAGGCCAGCTCCACCTGCACGCGGCGGTGGATCAGCCCGAACTCGGACAGCAGGCCACGCAGACCGGTCATGCGGCCGGCATAGCGGCCGTCCAGGGGGCTCAGGGCAGTCAGGGCGGAGAGTTCCATGGCGCGCACGGCCGCTGAAGGCCGCGTTGAGGGCAAAGCCCGCGATTTTAGGGAGAACCCTGGCGCCGGCCGCGCGATCCGGAGGAAGCGGCCGAGCATTCTGAACACCAGCACAGCTTCGCCAAGACCCTTTGATGACCGCGCGTTGCGGCCCCCAAACAGGTGGGCGCTCTAGGGGCGAGGCCCCAAAACCCCCTGCATAGAATCGCCGCGACCGGCCTCGTGCCGACCTCGCTGTCCTCTATGTCCTCCATGAAACTGATCGGCTCTACCACCAGTCCCTTCGCCCGCAAGGTGCGCGTCGTGTTGGCCGAGAAGAAGTTGGACTACCAGTTCGTGCTGGAGGACGTCTGGGCCAGCGACGAGATCCAGAAGTTCAACCCGCTGGGCAAGGTGCCGGCTCTGGTGATGGAGGGCGGACAGGACTCGATCACCGGCTCGATGTTCGACTCGCGCGTCATCGTCGAGTACCTCGACAACCTCTCACCCGTGGGCAAGCTGATCCCCGACAAGGGCCGCGAGCGCGCCGAGGTGCGCACCTGGGAGGCGCTGGCCGATGGCGTGCTGGATGCCGCCATCCTGGTGCGCCTGGAAAAGACTTGGAATGGCCGCAGCGAGCCGCAGCGCAGCGCGGCCTGGATCGAGCGCCAGATGGGCAAGGTGCACGCCGGCCTGGCTGCGATGGACCAGGCCCTGGCGGACAAGAGCTGGTGCGCCAGCAACCACTTCACGCTGGCCGACATTGCCGTGGGCTGCTGCCTGGGCTGGCTGAGCTTCCGCTTCCCCGAACTGGGCTGGCAGGAACAGCACGCCAACCTGGCGCGCCACCTCGACAAGCTGTCGCAGCGCCAGAGCTTCCAGGACACCGTCCCGGCGCTCTGAGCGCCGTCTCAGGCCGCGTCGAGCAACTCGCGCGCGGCCCAGTCGGCCGTGCAGCGCTGCGCCAGGCGCAGCACCTGGGCGGTGCGGCGCTCCACCTCGGCCACTTCCAGCCACCAAGCGCGGGCAATCTCCACCGCCAGCCAGCCATGCGCCAGCAGGCTCAGCAGGGCCTGCTGGGCCTGGCTGATGACGCCGGAGCCGGTGGCCGGCTTCGGGTCCAGGGCCAGCGAGCGCAGGCAGGCCACCGAAGGCGTCAGGCGCGGTGCGCCCAGGCGCTCCAGCAGCTGGCGGGCCAGCGCAGGGCTCAGGCGCATGCGGCCTTCCATCAGGTCTTCCAGCGCATTCAGCAGGCCGCCGCCCTTGGGGCCTTCGACGTGGTAGCCGCGCGCACCGGCCAGCAGGGCATCGATCAGCAGGGGCTCGTCGGCGCCGGGCACCAGCACCAGGGTGCGGATGCGCTGACCGCGCAGCTGCTGGATCAGGCGCGGCACCGCACCATCGAGCACGCGCAGATCGGTCACCAGCACATCGGGCTGCAGCAGGGGGATGCGTTCACGGGCTTCCCGCCAGCGCTGGGCATGACCCGCCAGTTCCCAATCCATGTCAGCCAGCAACTCGGCCTTGCTGAGCTGCAGAGGCGAGTCGGAGTGACGCAGGAGGAAGACTGATCGCATGGTGGGCGGGGTGGGTGCGCGATTGTGGGCGTCGAGCCCGCTCTGACCCATCCCACAAGCCGGGGGCCCACCCGGGCATGGGGGTGTCAGGTGCCTGTCAGGCCGCTGGGGCCAGCGCACGGCCGTGCAGCTGGGCCGGCAGCGGCCCCTGCGGCGCAAAGCTGTCCGGGCTGGCCAGATGCCAGTAGGCCTGGTAGACGGCATGGGGCAGATCGCCATTCAGCAGGCAGCCGGGCGCCAGGAAGGGCAGCAGATTGGCCAGCAGGCGCACGTCCTGGCCATTGACGCGGCGCACGATGTGGGCGGCGGTGATCTCGCTGGGGTGATGCAAGCCGGCGGCCTGCACCAGCTCCTTCAGTGCGAACAGGGTGTTGTGGTGGAAGCGGTAGACGCGCTCGGTCTTGTCGCCCACCACCAGGGCGCGCTGGCGCAGCGGATCTTGCGTGGTGACGCCGGTGGGGCAATGGCCGGTGTGACAGGCCTGGGCCTGGATGCAGCCGAGCGCGAACATATAGCCGCGCGCGGCATTGCACCAATCCGCCCCCAGGGCCATCAGGCGGGCGATGTCGAAGGCCGAGACCACTTTGCCGGCGCAGCCGATGGCGATCTGGTCGCGCAGGTTCAGGCCCATCAGGGTGTTGTGCACCAGCAGCAGTCCCTCCTGCAGCGGCGTGCCGACATGGTTGGTGAATTCCAGCGGCGCTGCGCCGGTGCCGCCCTCGCCGCCATCCACCACGATGAAATCCGGCGTGATGCCGGTACTGAGCATGGCCTTGCACAGCGCAAACCATTCCCAGGGGTGGCCGATGCAGAGCTTGAAACCGACCGGCTTGTCGCCGGAGAGATCGCGCAGGCGCTGGATGAAGTGCATCAGCTCGGTGGGCGTGCTGAAGGCGGAGTGCGAGGCCGGCGAGTTGCAGTCCACCCCCACCGGCACACCGCGTGCGGCGGCGATCTCGGGGGTCACCTTCGCCCCCGGCAGCACGCCGCCATGGCCGGGCTTGGCGCCCTGGCTGAGCTTGATCTCGATCATCTTGACCTGCGGGTCGCGCGCATTGGCACTGAACTTCTCGGCGTTGAACGTGCCGTCTTCGTTGCGGCAGCCGAAGTAGCCCGAGCCGATCTCCCAGATCAGATCGCCGCCGTTGACGCGGTGGTGCACGCTGATCGAGCCCTCGCCGGTGTCATGCGCAAAACCGCCCTTCCTGGCGCCGGCGTTGAGCGCCTTGATGGCATTGGCGGAGAGCGAGCCGAAGCTCATGGCCGAGATGTTGAACACCGAGGCCGAATAGGGCTGGGCGCGGCCCTCGCCCACGGTGATGCGGAAGTCGTGCGAAGCGATCGCGGTGGGCAGGAGCGAGTGGTTGATCCACTCGTAGCCGCCGGCGCTCACGTCCAGCTGGGTGCCGAAGGGGCGCTTGTCGGGGTCGCCCTTGGCGCGCTGGTAGACGAGCGAGCGCTGCTGGCGCGAGAAGGGTACGGCCTCGTTGTCGCTCTCGATGAAGTACTGGCGGATCTCTGGGCGGATGAATTCCAGGAAGAAGCGCAAATGCCCGATGACGGGGTAGTTGCGCAGCACCGCACGTCTGGTCTGCAGCACGTCGCGCAGGCCCAGCAGCACCAGCGCGGCGAAGGTCAGCGCCAGCCAACTGCCCTGCGCGCCAATCACCCAGGTGAAGGCCGTGAAGGCAAGGCCGAAGCCGCAGCCCAGCCAAGCCAGGTAGCGCAGCGGGAACTGCTGGTTCAGGGACTTCAGCAACTTCTGCATGGGCGGCTCCGCAGGGAATGCGGGCCATGCTAGGCGGCCTGCCGCAGACGCCCGCTCCCTAGAATCCCGCGCCGCTACCAAGGGATTGCCATGGCCATCAAGTCCGTACTCGCGCCCGTCGGGCGCTTTATCGCCCGCGCCTGGGCCTGGCTGGACACCAGCCGTCGCTTCTTCTTCAACCTGCTGTGGCTGCTGATCCTGATCGCGCTGGTCTCGGCCCTGCTCAAGCGCGACCCCGAGCCGCTGCAGGACAAGACCACGCTGGTGCTGAACCTTCAGGGCCGCCTGGTGGAGCAGCACTCCGGCAGCCCGCGCGAGCGCCTGGAGGCCGAGCTGCGCGGCAACGACACCGACCAGACCCAGTTGCGCGACGTGCTGCGCGTGCTCCAGCACGCCGCCCAAGACGCCAAGATCAGCCAGCTGCTGCTGGACCTGAACGGCTTTGCCGGCGGGGGTCAGGCCGGCCTGCATGAACTGCAGCGCGCGCTCACCGAGTTCAAGAAGAGCGGCAAGAAGATCGTGGCCTATGGCGACGGCTTCGACCAGCGCGGCTACCAGCTCGCGGTCCTGGCCGACGAGATCTATCTGCACCCCATGGGCATGGTGCTGCTGGAGGGCTTTGGCCGCTATCGCAACTACTACAAGGACCTGTTCGAGCGCGTCGGCGTCAGCGCCAATGTGCTGCGCGCCGGCAAGTACAAGAACTTCGGCGAGCCCTACTTCACCAACGGACCTTCGGACGCCACCAAGGAAAGCGAAGGCGCGCTCTATGGCGACCTGTGGCAGCGCTACCTGGCCGGTGTGGAAGCCGCGCGCAAGCTGGAAAAGGGTGCCGTCACCAGCTACATCGAGACCCTGCCCGCCCGAATGGCCGAGCTCAAGGGTGACACCGCCAAGCTGGCCCTGGAGGCCAAGCTGGTGGACGGCATCAAGAACCGCGACGAGGTGCGCGCCCTGCTGATGGGGCGCGGCGCCAAGGACGAAAAGGGCCACAGCTTCCGTCGCGTCGACTTCAAGCAGTACCTGGCCCACGCCAAGGAAAAGCCGGTGCACGGCAAGCATGTGGCCGTGGTGGTGGCCGAGGGCGAGATCGTGGACGGCAGCGCCAACCCCGGCCGCGTGGGCGGCGACAGCACCGCCGCCCTGGTGCGCCAGGCGCGCGAAGACAAGAACGTCGCCGCCGTGGTGCTGCGCGTCAACTCGCCGGGTGGCTCGGCCTTTGCGAGCGACCTGATCCGCCGCGAGCTGGAGCTGACGCGCAAGGCCGGCAAGCCCGTGGTCATCTCGATGGGCGACGTGGCCGCCTCGGGCGGCTACTGGGTCAGCATGGATGCCGACGAGGTCATCGCCCACCCCAGCACCGTCACCGGCTCGATCGGCGTGTTCGGCATGCTGCCCACGGCCGACAAGCTGCTCGAAAAGCTGCCGGTGCACACCGGCGGCGTGGCCACCACCTGGCTGGTGGGCGCCGGCGACCCGCGCCGCCCGCTGGACCCGCGCGTGGCCCAGGCCGTGCAGGCCGGCATCGACCGCATCTACCTGGACTTCATCGCCAAGACCGCCACGGCGCGCAAGAAGACGCCCGAGCAGATCGACGCCGTGGCCCAGGGCCGCGTGTGGACGGGCCAGCAGGCGCTGGAGGTGGGCCTGGTGGACCGCCTGGGCCTGTTGGACGATGCCATTGCCGCCGCCGCCAAGCGCGCCAAGCTGGAGGGCAAGCCGGCGGTGCAGTATGTGGAGAAGGAGCGCAGCTTCATGGCCCGCGTGGTGGAGGACTTCGGCAGCAGCCAGGCCGCCCACGCCGCCGCCTGGGTGCGCACAGCGCTGGACCTGCCGCGCCTGCCCGCGCCGATGCGCGAAGCGGCAGCCGAGCTGAGCTGGCTGACCGAGGCCCAGCAGGCCGTGCCCGGCCAGGCCAAACTGCCCGGCAGCGTGCATGTGCACTGCCTGTGCACGGCCCCTTGAGCCCCAAACCCGGGCGGCCTCGTTAAGATGCCGCCCTTCAGCGCCGATTTGAACCAGATTGCGGGCGCTCAATAAATGCCGCTAAAGAGGGACTCCGAAACCGGCGTCCGCAACTCGACCAGCGGCGCCGGTTTTGTTTTTGGAGTTCCCCATGCCCTCAGCCTCCCTGGGCCAGGTGCAGCCGCAAACCCTGCGCTTTGACACGCCGCTGCCGCTGCGCGGCGGCAGCGCCTTCGGCCCCTACGAGCTGAAGGTCGAAACCTATGGGCAGCTCAATGCCGCCAAGAGCAACGCAGTGCTGGTCTGCCACGCGCTGAACGCCAGCCACCATGTGGCCGGCGTGGCCGAAGACGGCGCCATCGGTTGGTGGGACAACCTGATCGGTCCCGGCAAGCCGCTGGATACCGACCGCTTCTTCGTCATCGGCGTCAACAACCTCGGTTCCTGCTTCGGCTCCACCGGGCCGATGCACGCCAATCCCGCCACCGGCAAGGCCTGGGGGGCGGACTTCCCGGTGGTGACGGTGGAGGACTGGGTCGACGCCCAGGCCCGCGTGGTTGATCACTTCGGCATCACGCAGCTCGCCGCGGTGCTCGGCGGCAGCTTGGGTGGCATGCAGGCCCTCTCCTGGGCCATCCGCCACCCCGAGCGCCTGCGCCACTGCCTGGCGATTGCCACCGCGCCCTGCCTGTCGGCGCAGAACCTGGCCTTCAACGAGGTGGCGCGGCGCGCCATCGTCACCGACCCCGACTTCCACGGCGGCCACTACTACGAGCACGGCGTACTGCCGGCACGCGGCCTGAAGGTGGCGCGCATGCTGGGCCACATCACCTACCTGAGCGACGACGTGATGGACGCCAAGTTCGGCCGCGAACGCCGCGCCGAGACGCCGCTGTTCTCCACCCAGGAAGTCGAGTTCCAGATCGAGAGCTATCTGCGCCACCAGGGCGACAAGTTCGCCGGCTACTTCGACGCCAACAGCTACCTGCTGATCCAGCGCGCGCTGGACTACTTCGACCCCGCGGCCGAGTTCGGCGGCGAGTTGGCGCGCGCCTTTGCGCGCGCGCGCTGCAAGTTTCTCGTCGCCAGCTTCACCACCGACTGGCGCTTCTCGCCGGCGCGCTCGCGCGAGATCGTGCAGGCCCTGCTCGACAACAACCTGGACGTCAGCTACGCCGAGATCGACGCCCCGCACGGGCACGACGCCTTCCTGCTCGAGGACCCGCGCTACCACCAGCTGCTGCGTCACCGCTTCAACCAGATCGCCCGCGAGGTGCGCGCATGAAAGCCATCCTGGACTTGGTGCCCCAGGGCAGCCGCGTGCTGGACCTGGGCTGCGGCAGCGGCGAACTGCTGGACCGGCTGATCCATGAGAAGGCCTGCAGCGGCTATGGGGTGGAGCTGGACGACGCCAAGCTGCTGGCCTGCGCGGAGCGCGGCGTCAATGTGCTGCAGCTGGACCTGGAAAAAGGCCTGGCGATGTTCAAGGACCAGAGCTTCGACGTGGTGCTGCAGCTGCAGACCCTGCAGCAGGTGCGCCATGCCGAGGCGATGCTGCGCGAGACCGTGCGCGTGGGCCGCATCGGCGTGGTGAGCTTTCCCAACTTCGCGCACTGGCCCAATCGCCTGCAGGTTCTGGCCGGCCGCATGCCCGTCACCCGCACCCTGCCCTACCAGTGGTACGACACACCCAATATCCGCGTGGGCACGCATGCCGACTTCGCACTGCTGTGCGAGCGCCTGGGCATCCGCGTGCTGGACAGCTTCGGCCTGCAGGGCGAGCGGCGCATTGACCGCGGCGCCAACTGGCGCTGCCCGGTGGCGGTGTTCGTCATCCAGCGCGCCTGAAGGCCCTCAGAGCAGCAACGCGAAGGTTGGCACCGGCTCGGCCAGGCCCTTGAAGGCCAGCGCGCCCAGCTCCTCGGTGCGGAACTCCGGCACCAGGGCCTGGGCGGTCGGGGCATCAAGCAGCACGCTGAAGTCGGTCTGCTTGGTATGCGCCTCCAGCCGCGCGGCCAGGTTCACGGTGCTGCCGATGCAGGTGTAGGTGGCGCGCTGCTGGGTGCCGGTGTAGCCGGCAATCATGGCGCCGCTGGCGATGCCGATGCCGATGGCGATCGGCGCCTTGCCCTCGGCCGCGCGCTCGGCGTTGTAGAGCTGGATCAGCTCCAGCATGTCCTGCGCGGCGCGCGCGGCGGCGCGCGCCGGCTGGGCCAGCGGCAGGGGCGCGCCGAAGATCGCCATCAGGCCGTCGCCGATCATCTGGTTCACCACCCCGCCCTGGCCGCTGATGGCGTCGAACATCAGCGTGTAGTAGGTGTTGAGCAGCTCGATGCTTTCCTCGGGCGCCTGCGTGTCCACCATGCGGGTGAAGCCGCGAATGTCGGCAAACATCACCGTGCCCTGCACATGGCGGCCGCCGAGTGAAAAGCCGCTGTCCTGCAGGTCCTCGGCCACCTCGCGGGTGGCAAAGCGGCGGATGAGCTCCTTCTGCTGGTCACGCAGGCGCTTCTTTTCCAGGCTGGAGCCGATGCGGGCCTTCAGCAAGGTGGGGTTGACCGGCTTGGGCAGGTAGTCCTCGGCCCCGAGCTCGATGCAGCGCACCACATGGGCCAGACCTTCGAGGGCGCTGGTGATGATGACCGGCAGGTCGCGCAGCTGGCGGTCGGCGCGCAGGCGCTCCAGCAGCTCGAAGCCGTCCAGCTCGGGCATTTCCATGTCCAGCAGCAGCAGGTCGAAGGCCTCGCGCTGGAGCAGCTCCAGCGCCACGCGGCCGTTCTCGGCGCAGGTCACCTGATGCCCCTGGATCTCCAGATTGCGCGTCAGCAGCAGGCGGTTGACCTTGTTGTCCTCGGCCAGCAACAGGCGCGCTGGCCGCCCCTCAAGGGCGGCGGCCATGGCGCAGCTCCTGCAGGGCGGCAGCACTGCGCTGGTAGAGCGCATCCAGCGCATCCAGCGCCGCAGGCTCCACCGGCAAGCCACCCAGCTCCAGCGCACGCGCCGCCTCGGCCAGAGGCTGGGCGCCGAAGGACAGGCTGTTGCTCTTGATCGAATGCGCGGTGCGCCGGAAGGCCTGGGCATCGGCCTGGGCCAGCGCGCCGCGCAGCCCGGCCAGCATGCGCGGCGCCTCTTCCAGGAAGGTGCCAACCAGCTCGTGCACGAATTCGGCGCCGGCGGTCTGCTGCAGCTCGGCAAAGGTGTCGGGGTCGACCAGGGTGCGGATGTCGCTCATGGCGAGGCCTCCTCTCGGACGGGTTGGGCCGCAGCGCGGCAGAGCGACAGGGCCTGGACCAGGGCCTCGACGCGGATCGGCTTGGTGACGTAGTCGTCCATGCCCGCGGCCAGGCAGGCCTCGCGGTCGCCCTGCATGGCGTTGGCGGTCATGGCGACGATGCGCGGCCGCGCCGTCGCCGGCCAGCGCTCGGTGATACGGCGGCTCGCTTCCAGCCCATCCATCTCGGGCATCTGCACGTCCATCAGCACCACGTCATAGCCCTGGCGGGCGACGGATTCCACCGCCTCCAGCCCATTGCTGGCGACATCGGCCCGGTAGCCCAGTTGGCTGAGCAGGCGCAGCGCCAGCTTCTGGTTCACCAGGTTGTCTTCGGCCAGCAGGATGCGCAGCGGGTGGCGGCGGCCGAGTTCGGCGTCCAGGCGCGGCGCCGTGCGGATGGCTTCCACGGCAGGCGCCTCGCCCAGCAGGGTCACCAGGGTGTCGAACAACTGGCTCTGGCGCAGCGGCTTGTGCAGATAGGCGGCGAACACGCCCTCCTCATCACCGACCTCCTTGCGCCCCAGCGAGCTGAACAGCACCAGCGGCAGCTGCGGGCGCAGCGTGCGTAACTGGCGTGCCAGCGTCAGGCCGTCCGTGTCGGGCATGTGCATGTCCAGCACGCCCAGGTCAAAGCCCGCGCCGGCCTGTACGGCCGCCAGCGCGGCCGCGGCACTGGCGTAGTCCTGCGGCACCATGCCCCAGCGCGCCGCCTGCAGGCTGAGCACGCGGCGGTTGGTGGCGTTGTCGTCCACCACCAGCAGGCGGCGGCCCTGCAGCACGGGTTGCGGGCCGAGGAATTCGCGCCGCCCGGCCGGCGCCGGCAGGGCGCTGGCCGGCGCCTGGATGCGGAAGAAGAAGCGGCAGCCCTGGCCGGGGCCGGCGCTTTCGGCGCGCATGCTGCCGCCCATCAGCTCGGTCAGGCGGCGGCTGATCGCCAGGCCCAGGCCGGTGCCGCCGTACTTGCGCGTGGTCGAGCTGTCGGCCTGGCTGAAGCTCTGGAACAGGCGCGCCATGCCGGCCGCGCTGATGCCGATGCCGGTGTCGCGCACCTCGAACTCCAGCTCGCCGGGCCGCGGCGCGCGCACGCTCAGCACCACTTCGCCCACGTCGGTGAACTTGACCGCATTGGCCAGCAGGTTCAGCAGCACCTGGCGCAGGCGCGTCACATCGCCCAGCACCGCCGCGGGCAGCTCGCCCTCGAATTCGTAGGCCAGATCGAGGCGCTTGTCGGCCGCGCGCGCGCTGACGAGATCGAGCGCGGATTCGACGCAGTCGCGCAAATCGAAGGCCTGGCGCTCGATGTCCATGCGGCCGGCCTCGATCTTCGAGAAGTCCAGGATGTCGTTGATGATGGTCAGCAGGGCCTCGCCGCTGTCGCGGATGGTGTGGGCGAAGTCGCGCTGCTCGGGGCTGAGCGGGGTGTCGAGCAGCAGACCGGTCATGCCGATGACGGCATTCATCGGCGTGCGGATCTCATGGCTCATGGTGGCCAGGAAGGCCGACTTGGCTTCGTTGGCGCCCTCGGCCGCTGCCCGGGCCTCGCGCGCCTCGGCAAACAGCTGGGCATTGCGGATCGCCACGCCCACACCGGCCGCCAGGGTGCCGAGCAGGTTCTGGTCGGCGGGGGTGAAGCGACCCTCGCGCTGCGTGCTCTGCACGCTGAGCACGCCGATGGCGCGCTCGCCCACGCGGATCGGCACGCCCAGGTAGCTGGCGGCCTCGGCGCCGAGTTGCTCGGCACCGAGCCGTTCGGCGGCAGCATCCACGTCCTCGTTCAGCAGCAGGGCCTGGCCGGTCTCGATGATCTTGCCCGTCAGGCCCTCGCCCGCGGCCTGATCGTCCAGCACCTCGCCGTGGGCGTAGGGGAAGCGGATGCAGCCCGCCGCCTCGTCCAGCAGCGCGATGTAGGCGATGTCGGCCTTGAAGGTCTCGCGCATCTTCTCGCCCACGCCCTGGATGAGTTCGCCGAGGTCGATGCTGGAGGTCAGCGACTGGCCGAGGGCGTTGACGGTGGCCAGTTCGTCGGCGCGCTGCTGGGTCTGCTGGAACAGGCGCGCACTTTCGAGCGCCACGCTCATGCTGCCGGCCAGGGTGGTGAGCAGGCGCACATCGGCCGCGCTGAAGGCGTGCTCGCGATCGACGTTGTCCAGGCCGATCAGGGCCACCACCTCATCGCCCACCAGCACCGGCACGCGCAGCAGGCTTTGCGCGCTGACGGTGCCCGGCACCGTCAGGCGTTCGATGCCCAGCTTGGCCATCGCGGCATCCATGTCGGCATTGATCAGCAGCGGCGCGCGGCTGTGGATCAGGTGCAGGGCCAGGGTGCTGAGCGGCCCGTCGGGCACCTGGTGGCGTTGGCCCCGCTCCAGCAGGTAGGCAAAGTGGCGGCGGTTCTCGGCCAGGCTGACTTCGGCAATGCTGATGCTCTGCGAATCGAACAGCTCGCGCAGGCGTTCGCCCACCAGCTCGTAAATGGCTTGGGCATCGAGCTTGTTGGCCAGGCCCTGCTGCACGCCGTTGATGACCGCCAGCTCGGCAGCGCGCGCATCGGTCTCCTGCAGCAGGCGCTGGGTCTCGTCGAACAGGCGCGCGTTCTCCAGCGCCACGCCCATCGAGGAGGCAATGGTCTGCAGCAGGCGCACTTCAGCTTCGCCGTAGGCGTGCTCGCGCTCGTGGTCCTCGGTGTCGATGATGCCGAGCACGCGGTCGCCGACGATCACCGGCACCTTGAGCACCGACAGGGCCTGATCGGTGCCCGGCATCACGGCGATGCCGATCGCCTCCATTTCCGCCACGGTACCGAACACCAGGGGTTGCCGGCTGGCCTGGATGCGCGCCCAGCTGCCGTTCGGCGCCGGTTCGCTCGGCGGCACATGCAGGCGCTGGTCATGCTCCACGATGTAGAGGTTGTGCAGCAGATTGGTCTGCGGGTCGTGCCAGACGATGCCCAGGTTCTCGGTCTTCAGCAGCTCACGCAGCTTGTCGCCGACCAGCTCGACGATGCCCTGGAAATCCAGCGAGCCGGCCATGCCCCGCTGGATGCTGTTGATGACCGCCAGCTCGGCGTTGCGCTGCTCGGTTTCCTTCAAGAGGCGCTGGGTCTCGTCGAAGCGCAGGGCCGACTGCAGGGCCACGGCCATCGACGCGGCGACAGTCTGCAGCAGGCGCACCTCGGCCTCGCCATAGGCCTGCTCGCGCTGGTGGTTCTCCATGCCGAGCAGGCCAAGCACCTGGTCGCTGGCCATCAGCGGCACATAGACGGCGGACTTGGCGCGGTCGGTGCCCGGCATCACGCCCAGGCCCAGGCCCTCGCTCAGCGAGTTGCGCACATAGGGTTGGCGGCTGCGCGAGATCTGGTCCCAGGTGCCGCCGGGCACCGGCGGCGCCGGCGCGATCTGCAGGCGCTGCCCATGCTCGACCTCGTACAGGCAATGCATCTCGCCGCGCACGGGGTCGAACCAGCGGATCGCGATGTCCTCGCTCTCCAGCACGCGGCACAGGGTCGCGCCGACCAGCTCGACGATGCCCTGGAAATCCAGCGCACCGGCCATGCCCTGCTGGATGCTGTTGATGACCGCCAGCTCGGCGTTGCGCTGCTCGGTCTCCTTCAAGAGGCGCTGGGTCTCGTCGAACAGGCGGGCGTTTTCCAGGGCCACGCTGAGGCTGTTGGCCAAGGTCTGCAGCAGGCGCAGGTCGGACTCGCTGAAGGCCTGCTCGTGCTCCATGTCGATCAGGGAGATCAGGCCGTGCACGGTGTCACCCGTCTTGAGCGGGAAGAAGGCGACCGACTTCTCCAGTTCGGAACCCGCAAGGATGTAGCTGCCCAGCGCCGCCATGGCCGTCGCCATGTCCCGCTGGACGACCAGGGGCTGGCCGGTGGCCTGGACCTGCGCGCTGACACCCCGCTCGGCCCAGGGCTCCGAAGCCACTTGCAGGCGCACACCCCGCTCGTAGATGTAGGGGAAGTGCTCCATGCGTGTGGCGGCGTCGAAGATGCGGATGCCCACGTCGCGCCCGCCGAACACCTCGCGCAACTTGTCGCCCACGGCTTCGTAGAGGCGCTGCAGGTCCAGCTCGGCCGCCAGCGCGGCCTGCACACTGTTGATGACCGCCAGCTCGGCATTGCGCTGCTCGGTCTCCTTCAGCAGGCGCTGGGTCTCGTCGAACAGGCGGGCGTTTTCCATCGCCACGCCCATGGCGCCGGCCAGGGTCTGCAGCAGGCGCACATCGGCCGCGCTGAAGGCGTGCTCGCGCTCCAGGTCAACGAGATTGAGCGCGCCGCAGACCTGCTGGCCGCTGCGCAGCGGCACCATCACCAGGGCCTTTTCGCTCTGGGTGCCCGGCTGGGTGGCGCCGCTGTAGCGGCGGTCGGCCGCCTCGATGTCCTCATTGACGACGATGCACTCGCCGGTGCGCAGCACATGCGCGAAGTAGCCCCGATCCAGCAGCGGCGAGGGCGCCAGGTGCAGGCGCTGGCCGCCTTCCACCAGGTAGACCCAGTGCACCTGGCGCAGCTGCGGGTCGAGGATGCGAATGTTCAGGTCGCGGCCGCCGAAGATCTGGCGCAGCTGCTCGCCCACACGCTCGTACAGCGCGTGAAGGCCCAGCTGGGCGCTCATGGCCTGCTGCACGGTATTGACCACCGCCAGCTCGGCACGGGCCTGGTGCAGCTGCTGCAGGGCGTCGTCGAGCGAGACCGGCGGTGCTGCGGCGGGTTCGGGGTCGGCCAGAGTCATTCTCAGCTCCCTGCGCTGGCCGGCCCGGGCGCAAACAACGCCGAGGTCGCCAGCCGGGCAGCCTATTCCTGGCCCGGCGCGGCCTGCACAGCAGGAACCCTGAGAAAAGTCACGGCTACAGTCGTCGGGCTTTTGGGCGCGGAGGACTTCGATGGAAATCCTGGGCTATGTGCTGGGCGGGCTGGGCGCGGTGCTGATGCTGGCCAGCTACCTGATGAAAAGCATGATGCCGCTGCGCATCGTCGCCCTGCTGGCCTGCGTGTGCCTGCTGGCCTACGGGGCGGTGTTCAAGGCCCTGCCCACGCTGCTGCTTTACGCCGCCCTGGTGCCGATCAACATCAAGAAGGTGCTGCACATGCGGCGCCTGGTGCGCGAGATCGAGGCCACGCGCGTCGACGACCCGGTGGCCGACTGGCTGCTGCCGCACATGAAGCGGCGCGAGCACAAGGCCGGCGAGTTGCTCTGGAACAAGGGCGACCACGCCGACGAGATGCTCTACCTGGCCCAGGGCGAGCTGCTGCTGGTGGAGCATGACGAGACGCTCTGGCCGGACAGCCTGGTGGGCGAGATCGGTCTGTTCGCGCCTGACAACCGCCGCACGCTGAGCCTGCGCTGCAAGACCGATTGCGTGGTCTACACGATGTCCGGCGAGATGCTGCAGCAGCTCTACTTCCAGAGCCCCAAGCTGGGCTACCACGTGATGCGCCTGATCGTGGCGCGCCTGATGCACGATGTGGAGAAGGCCGCGGCCAAGGCGCGTGCCGCCGTGCACGCGGCACCGCGCCCGCCCGGCCCGGGCCGGGCGCCGATGCCCGCCATGCCACAGTAGCCGCCCCAACAATTCACCGGGAGCCCCCCATGATTGGCTACACCACCCTCGGCACCAACGACCTGCCCCGCGCCACCGCCTTCTACGACGAGCTGTTTGGCGTGCTCGGCATCCAGCGCATCATGGACTTCGGCCGCGGCTACGCCTGGGGCACGGGCATGGACAAACCGGGCTTCGGCGTCATGAAGCCCTATGACGGCCAGCCCGCCAGCGTCGGCAACGGCGTGATGGTGGCCCTGGTGGTGGACAGCAAGGACAAGGTGGACGCCGTGCACGCCAAGGCGCTGGCACTGGGCGGCAAGGACGAGGGCGCGGTGGGCTTCCGCGGCGAGGGCTTCTACGCCGGCTACTTCCGCGACCTGGACGGCAACAAGCTCAATGTGTTCTGCATCGTCAAGGGCTGATCAGGCCGCGCAGACCACGCGGTTGCGCCCCTGCTGCTTGGCCTGGTAGAGCGCCGCATCGGCGCGTGAACTCAGCGCGCTGAAATCCTCGCCCGGCACGCGCTGGGCCAGGCCCACGCTGACGCGCACCGGTGCCAGGCCGGGCGCCAGCGCCGCCCAGTCCTGCGCCATCACGGCCTGACGCAAGCGCTCGGCAATGGCCAGGGCCGCGGCCCCTTCGGCCCCGGGCAGCAGCAACACGAATTCCTCGCCCCCCAGGCGCGCCAGCAGATCGCCCTGGCGCAACTGCGCGCCCAGCACCTGCACGAGCTGGCGCAGCACCGCATCGCCCACGGGGTGGCCATGCTGGTCGTTGACCTGCTTGAAGTGGTCCACGTCCACCAGCAGCAGGGCCAGCGGCGCCTCGCGCTGGCCCCAGAGCGGCACGGACGCCTGCTGCAGGCCCAGGCGGTTCAGGGCGCCGGTCAGCGGGTCGTGCAGGGCGGCGTCTTCCCAGGCGCGGGCGCGGTCGCGCAGGCCGTCGGCTTCGCGGCGGCTGCGCTCCAGTTCCTCGAACAGACTGGCGCTGCGCGTCAGCAGCTGCACGCGCTGGGCCAGCTGGCGCTTCCAGTGGCGCACGCCCTGGCGCGCCCAGTCCAGCGCGGCCTCGGCCTGGCCGGCGGCCTGCTCCAGGTGAACCCCTTCGTCCAGGATGCGCCCGCGCACATGCGGCAGCTGGGATTGCGTGGCCAGCTGCTCGGCCTGTTGCAAGTGCTGGCGCGCCTCATCCAGCCGACCCAGGCGGCGCAGCGCCACGGCGGTGCCGAACAGGGCCTCGGCATGCATCGAAGGGTGGGCAGCGGTGAGGGTCTCGGCGCGCTCGAACACCGGCAGGGCTTCTTCCACGCGGCCCAGCTCCAGCAGGCCAAAACCCAGGCTGCTGCAGGCAAAGCCGGCGTGGGCCTGCAGCCCCGCCTGCAGCGCCAGCGGCAGCGCGCGCTCGGCGTACGCCATGGCCAGCCGGGCCAGCACGCCGCGGCGTTCGGCCTGATCGGCCTCGTCGCGGTGCCAGCTTTCGTCCACGCAGGCGTAGGCCAGGTTCACCAGGGCCACCACCACACCGCGCGGGTCGGCCTGCTCCTCGGCCAATTCCAGGCAGGCCTGCAGGGCCACCCGCGCCGGCTCGAACTGCTCCAGCATGGCCAGCAGCGTGCCCTGCGTGCCCAGGGCCTTGCGGCGGCCGGGCGAACGCGGCGCGTCTTCGGTGAGCGCGAGTGCGCGCGCCGCCCAGCCCAGGCCGCGCTCGGCATCGCCCAGCATGCCCAGCGCATAGGCCAGGCCGGTGTAGACCCAGTCGAGCCGCGGCGCCAGTGCGCTGTGCTCCAGCTCGTGCAAGCAGGGCACCAGGCGCTGCAGCGAATCCTGCACATGGCCCTGCTGGATGGCGACGACCGCCTGCAGCGCCACGCCCAGGGCCTGGTTCAGCGGCGAGGGAGCTGAAGCAGCGGCATGCCAGTCCTGCGCAGCGCCGGCCACATCGCCGGCCTGGGCACGCGCCAGCACGGCCTCGCGCAGGGCCTCTGTCGCCTGTTCGTCCATCGCTCCCTCGGTGTTCTTTGCGGTCAGGCGCGATTCTCAGCCCGCCCGGCCGCCACCGATGCGCAGCATCTCCTGGTACAGGGGTTTCAGGCGCCCATACATCGGGCGGTAGACCGAGCCGTAGTACTGGTCGTACAGATCGGCCGCGGCCGGGTTGGGCTGGAACCAGCGGGTCACGCGGGTCATCTCGCGCACGGCGGTGGGGAAGTCGGCGTGCAGGCCCAAGCCCACGGCGGCGTCCATGGCCGCGCCCAGGCCCGAGGTCTCGTGCGTGTGCGGGCGGGCCACCGGCAGGCGGAACACATCGGCGGTGAGCTGCATGGCGGCGTTGCTTTGCGAGCCGCCGCCGCTGACGCGCAGCTCTTTGAGCTGGAGGCCGGCGCGCTTCTCCAGCCGCTCGCGCCCGCCGCGCAGCGCGTAGGCCAGGCCTTCCAGGATGGCGCGGTACAGATGCGCGCGGGTGTGCTGCTCGCTGAAGCCGATGATGGCGCCGCGCGCCTCGGGGCCGGGCTCGCGGATGCCGGGGCTCCAGGTGGGCTGGAGCGTCAGGCCCAGCGAACCCGGCGGTACCTGGGCCACCAGCTCGTCGAACAAGGCCTCGGGCGCCACGCCCAGGCCCTCGGCCAGCGCGCGCTCGGGGTGGCCGAACTGCTCCTTGAACCAGCTCACCAGCCAGAAGCCGCGCGTGATCTGCACCTCGACGCTGTAGTGGCCTGGCACCGCAGCCGGATAGGGCGGCACAAAGGCCGTGTGCTCCAGGTAGCGCGGGCTGGTGAGGTTGATGGTGGCGGTGGTGCCGTAGCTCAGCGCGCCCACCTCGGGCGCCAGCGCGCCCGAGCCGAGGATCTCGCAGGCTTTGTCGGCCGCGGCGGCCAGCACCGGCGTGCCGGCCGGGATGCCGCTGGCGGCGGAGGCGGCTGGCGTCACCTGGCCGATGGCGCTGCCCACTGGCAGCAGCTCGGGCAGCTGCTCGGGCCGCACGGCCAGGGCCTGCCACTTCCAGTCGCTGCTCGGGGCCCAGGCGTGGCGCTTGTAGTCGAAGGGCAGGTAGGCCACCTGGCTGCCGATGCTGTCGGCAAAGCGGCCGGTGAGGCGCTGGTTCAGCAGGCCGCTGAGCAGCATGAATTTGTGGGTGCGGGCGTGCAGTTCGGGTTCGTGCTGGGCCCACCAGTTGACCGGCGCGGCGCGCTGGAAGCCGTCGATGGTGCCGGCCACGCCGGCGAGCGCGAAGGCGGCGCGCCACCAGGGGGCGATGCGCGGCAATGCATCCGCTCGGCGCTGATCCAGCCAGATGACGGCCGGGGCCAGGCAGCGGCCATCGGCATCCATCGGCACGAGTGAACCGCGCTGGGTGGTGACAGAAACGCCGGCCAGGCGCTGGCGCCACGGCGGTTGCTCGGCCCAGAGGCGCTGGCAGCAGCTGGCGGCGGCCAGCCAGAAGGCCTCGCCGTCATGCGTCATCCAGCCCGGGTGTTCGCGCTGGTAATCGGTGAAGACCTGCTGCTGGCGACCCAGCAGCTGGCCCTGCAGATCGAACAGCAGGGCGCGCACGGACTGGGTGCCGAGGTCAATGGAGAGCAGCAGATCCTTCAAGCGAACACTCCGTGTTGGCTCCGCGCGAGCGCCAGGTAGCGCTCAGCTTCTTGCGCGAAGCGCGCGGCGTCCCAGCCCAGCAGTTCCTGGCAATGCGGACGCAGGGCCGGCAGCAGGCCGGCGCCGAAATCGGGCTGCAGCAGCCCCAGGCGGGTGCGGCGCAGCAGCAGGTCGTCGAGATGGTGCACCTGCTCATGCTGCAGGCTGTGGCGCAGCTCGCCGATCAGGGTTTGCGTGCCCGGCAGCGGCGCGCCGCCCTGCGCCAGCACGGCGGGCGCCAGCGCGCCAAAGCGGCCGCGCAGGCGCCGGGCCTGGGCGGGCTCCAGCGGCAGCGCGGCGCCGCCAGCGGGCATCAGGATCTGCGCGCCGCTTTCCGCGCGCAGCCCCGGCAGCCAGGGGCGCGCCGCCTGCAAGGCCTGGCGCGCCATCACGCGGAAGGTGGTGAGCTTGCCCCCACCCACGGCCACCAAGCCTTGGTGGGCGAGCACCAAATGCTCGCGGCTCTCTTCCGAGGGCTTGAGCCCCGCGCCGCTGGCAATGACTGGGCGGATGCCGGCCCAACTGCTGCGTACATCGGCCGCTTGCACGGAAGCGCGCGGGAACTGCGCGTTCAGGCCGCGCAGCAGGTAGTCGAGTTCCGGTTGCGTGAGCCGGGGCTCCTGCGCCAGGTGGGCGTGGTCTTCATCGGTGGTGCCCACCAGCAGCGCGCCCTGCCAGGGGTAGGCGAACACGGGTCGGCCGTCGTCGGGGTGGGCCCAGGCCACGGCACAGGCCAGCGGCAGGCGCCACAGCGGCAGCAGCAGGTGCGAGCCGCGCAGCGGCCGCAGCTGGGGCGCGGGCAGGCCCAGCTGCGCGGCCAGCGGGCCGAGGTAGGCGCCGGTGGCGGCGATCACGGCCTGGCAGTCGATCGTCTGTTCGAAGCCGTTCGCCCCGCGCAAGCGCGCCCCGCGAACCTGGCCTTGCGCGTCGCGCAGCAGCTCGGTCAGTTCGGTGCGGTTGCTCAGCTGCGCGCCATGGGCCTGGGCTTCCTGCAGCACGCGCAGGGTCAGCCTTGCATCGTCGGTGCTGGCGTCTTCATACAGGCTGGCGCCTGCTTGGGCGCGCAGGCCAGGGGCCAGCCATTGCACGGCCTCGGGTGTTGCCAGGGCGCGCGTGCGGCGGCCGGCCAGGCGGTCGTACAGCCACAGGCCGGCCTGCATGGTGCGCGGACCGGGTTTGCTGCCTGGGTTGTGCGCCATCAGAAAGCGCAGGGGCTCCACGAGGCCGGGGGCATCCTGCAGCAGCTGTTCGCGTTCCTGCAGCGACTCTTTCGTCAGATGCAGCGCACCCTGCTTCAGGTAGCGCAGGCCGCCGTGCACCAACTTGCTGCTGCGGCTGCTGGCACCCCAGGCGAAGTCGTTTGGCTCGATGAGGAGCACCTTCAGGCCGCGGCGGGCGGCTTCGAGGGCGCAGCCGGCGCCGGTGATGCCGCCGCCGAGGATGAGAAGGTCGAACTTCATGCCTGGACTCGTTTGGTATCGCCCAGAGCCCGCAGGGGCTTCACCCCTGCACCCGACCCCCTTTTCTTTGCTTCGCCAAAGAAAAGGGGGGAAAAGAAAGGCGACCCCGATGCCTGCGCCCCTCGCCTGCGGCGAGGGGTTCCCTGCGGTGCGCGAAGAGCGGGCCCTGGCGCAAAACTCGCTGCGTTCGCTGCGCTCACTCCGCTCAAACAGTTGCGCCAAGTCAGAGCACGAGGCGCGCTGCGCGCGCGGGCCCACTCTTCTGTGCTCCTCGGCTTGGCATAGGGGGAACTCCAAACAGCCAACAGCCGAATGCGGAGCAGCCCCGACTGACTCCATCGCGCTCTTTTCCGGCTGCTGGCTGCTTGGCTGTTCGGGCTGCTGCCCCTATGCGCTGCCGAGCAGCGCAGCTTGGCTGGGCAGCGCGCGCCAGCGCGCGTTCCATTCATGCTCGGCCCGACTGTCTGAGCGGAGCGAACGCAGTGAGCGCAGCGAGTTTCGGGCCGGCCCAGGCAAGCGAGCAGCGCAGGGGACCCCTTGGCGAAGCCAAGGGGCTGCGCATCGGGGCTTGACCTTTTGGTTCCTTTTGGGTCAAGCCAAAAGGAACTCGCCTGCCGGGGCGAGACCCGGCGGGCTGCACCGACCAGCAACTCACTCATCGCCAGCAATCAGATTGCCGCTACCCAACAAGCGAGCGGGATCGAAATGGCGAACCATCGAAGCAATCGCCGCCACCCCACCCGCACCCTTCTCGGCCACGAGATACGACGCATGGTCGCGCCCCACCCCGTGCTGGTGGCTGATCGTGCCCCCTTGCGCAACGATGGCCTCCGACACCGCCGCCTTCAAGGCCACCCAGCGCGCCCGGCTCTCCTCCGCCGAAGCACCAATCCGGAACACAAAGGTCGAGTACACCGAAGACCCGGTGGCATACACATGCGAGAGATGCGTGTACGCATGGCAGCGTTCGCCAAAGCGCGCCAGCGCCTCGCGCCCGGCCGTCTCGATGGCGTTCACCATGGCCGTGGTGCCGCCCCAGGGTATGGCGGTCTCCATCGTGTCCACCATGTAGCCGGCCTCCCACAGCGCATTGCGCAGGTACACGCCCGCAAAGCGCTTGGCCGCCCACTTCTTGCCCAGCAGCTGGCCGGTGGACACGCCGCCAAACCGGCGCAGCAGCGCCAAGGCCTCGCGCCGTGCGACGCGCACCTGGGTAGCTGAGCCGGTGAGGCCCACGAACAGCAGCACCTTGCCGTCACTACAGCCGCGCCAGCTCAAGAACCGCTCCAGCCAGGCAATCTGCCCCGCATGCCCGGCCAGGCGCAGCGTGGTGTCGGTTTCCACCGCATTGGCCAGGCGCAGCATGGAAAGCGGCACGCGCGCCTGCGCCAGCTCGCGCACCGCGGCCAAGCCGGCGTCCCAGCTGGGCAGGAAGACCCCGAGGAAGCGCTCGCTCTCGGGCAGGCGCTGCACGCGCACCGTCACATCGGTCAGCACGCCGATGCGGCCCTCGCTGCCCAGCACCCATTCGCGCAGGTCCGGCCCGGCCGCGCTGGCCGGCAGCGGCGGAATCAGCAGCTCGCCGCCCGGCGTCAGCAGGCGGCCGCCGGCAAACCATTGTTCGGCGCGGCCGTAGCGCAGCGACTGCTGACCCGAGCTGCGCGTCACCACCCAGCCGCCCAGCGAGGCGTACTCGAAGCTCTGCGGGAAGTGGCCGAGCGTGTAGCCCTGCGCGCGCAGTTGCGCCTCCAGGTCCGGGCCCAGCACGCCGGCCTGGAAGTCGGCCAGCTGGGCCTCGCGGTTCAAGGCGGTGAGCGCGCGCAGGCGCGTCAGGTTCAGGGTCAGCACGGCGCGGGGCTCGTCGGCCGCCGGGCTCAGGTGCCCCACCACCGAGGTGGCGCCGCCGCAGGGGATCACCAGCAGGTTCTGCGCGGCCGCCCAATCCAGCAGCTCGCGCACCTGCTCGCGGCTCTCGGGAAAGGCCACGCCGTCGCTGACGCGGCCGATGGCGCCAAAGCGCAGCGCAATCCAGTCGCCCAGGCTCTGGCCGTAGCTGCTGCGCAGGCGCGCCTCGGGGCTGCGGTCCACCAGCGGGTGTGTGGGAAGGCGGCTGGGCGGAATCTGCGCGCATACCGCCTCCAGCGAAGCGTCCTGGGGCGTCAAGCCAGCGCCGATGCGTTCCTGCAAGAACGCCAACGCCTCCGGCGCCAGCGTGGCCGCCACCGTGTCATCGCCCCAACCGTTCCAACGCCGCATCATGCCCTCCTGAGTGGAGCGGCATGCTAGGAACAAGCGCCGCTTTAAGCTTGCGCGCCGCCGCCAAGGCGCTTTGTGAAATCGCGCCAAACCGCCCGCCACGCCGCATGCATCACGCCCACGACCACAGCGCCGCCGAACTCGGCCTGCCTCCCCTGGCGCAAGCCCGGGTGGCCGCCGCCTATGCGCAGGCGGCGCTGGACGAGGCCGTGGCGCTCGGCATCGAGGCCGGCGTGCCGGCCGGCGAAGACCTGCCGGTGCGCAGCTACATCGAGCTGCTGGAGCGCGGCGGCGCGGCCGTGCCGGATTTCGGCCTGCGCGTGGGCGCACGCATGAAGGCCAGCCATTTCGTCGCCTACGGCCATGTGCTGCTTTCTTGCGCGAGCTTTGGCGACGCCGTGCAGCAAACCCGCCGCTTCGAGGGCCTGGCGCACGAGCTGGGCCGCAGCGAGCTGGTGCTGCAGGGGCAAGAGGCCGTCTACCTCTGGCATTGCCCCTGGCTGCACAGCCTGCCCAGCCGCCAGCTGCCCGAATCGGTGATGGCCAGCATCCTGGCCTTCACCGCCTGGTTGGCCGGGCGCCGTCTGGCCGTGCACGAACTCGCCTTCCCCCACCCAGAACCGGCCGACCCGGTGCTGCGCCGCCGCCTGGACGACTGGTTCGGCCTGCGCGTCAGCTACGGCGCGCCGGTCACCCGTGCGCGCTTCGACGCCGCCCTGCTGCAAGAACCCATCCCCGGCGCCGACCCCGCCCTCTTTCCGCTGCTGGAGCAACGCGCCGCCCAACTGCTGGCCGCCCGCCAGCAGGCCCTGGCCCAGCAGGCCCCCAGCGAAGCCGCCTGGCTGCAGGCCGTGCGCGCGCAGATTGCCGAACGCCTGGCCCAGGACGGCGCCCGCGTTGGCGAAGTGGCGCTGGCGCTGGCGGTGTCACCGCGCACCCTGCAGCGCCGCCTGGCCGAGGCCGGCTCCAGCTTCCAGGCCCTGCTGGACGCCACCCGCAAGGAGCTGGCCGCGCAGTACCTGCGAAACCCCTCCATCAGCTTGACTGAGACGGCCTTTCTGCTCGGCTATGCGGAGCAGAGCAGCTTCAACCATGCGTTCCGGGCTTGGTTTGGGTGCACGCCGCAGCAGTGGCGGGGGCGGAGCCCAAACCTGCCCCTTGCGCCGGGCTGATGGGTTCACCGCGGCGGCTTGCGGCCGGCGCGCCTCAAAGCAGCTTCGTCACCTCGCGGAAATCCGGCTCGTCCTCACAAGCCTCCACACTGAACCCCAGCCCCTTCACCAGCTTCAACATCGCCGTGTTGGCCTTCAGCACCAGGCCGTCCAGCCGCTCCAGGCCCTGCTCGCGGGCCACGGCGAAGAGCGACTCCATCAGCCGCGAGCCCAGGCCCTGGCCGGCGAAGGCGTCGGCAATCAGGAGCGAGAACTCGGCACTGCGGCCGTCGGGGTGGGTGGTGTAGCGGGCCACGCCGGCGATCTGCTCGTCGGCATCAGGCCCGGCGCGGTGCAGCGCCAGCAGGGCCATTTCGCGTTCGTAGTCGATCAGCGTGAAGCGCGCCAGCATCTTGGGCGGCAGCTGCGTAAGCGTGGCGGCGAAGCGGTTGTAGCGGCTCTCGGGCGAAAGGCCGGCCACCAGGGCCTGCAGGCGCTCGGCGTCGTCGGGCTGGATGGCGCGCACCTGGCACAGGCGCCCGTCGCGCAGCGCCACGGTGTGCGCCAGCTGCACCGGGAAGGGCTTGATGGCCAGGTGCCGGTAGGCCGCCCCCACGGGCGCCGTGGGTTCGGCCGCCAGCACGATGCGCGCGTCCACCGCCACGCAGCCTTGTTCGTCGGCCAGCACGGGGTTGATGTCCATCTCGCGCAGCTGCGGCAGCTCGCAGGCCATTTCGGAGACGCGCATCAGCAGGGCTTCGAGCGCGTCCATCTGCACGGCGTTGGCGCCGCGCCAGGGGCCGAGCAGCTTGGCCACGCGGGCGCGCTCGATCAGCTGCCGCGCCAGGAAGCGGTTCAGCGGCGGCAGCTCCATGGCGCGGTCGTTGATCAGCTCCACCAGGGTGCCACCGGCGCCGAACACGATCACCGGGCCGAAGGGCGGTTCATGCACCAGGCCGATGTGCAGCTCGCGCGCCTGGCGCGTGCGCGCCATGGGCTGCACGGTCACGCCCAGCTCCTTCAGCTGCGGGGCGTGCTGGCGCACGCGCGTGAGCAGCAGTTCGAAGCCGTCGCGCACGGCCAGGGCATTGCGCAGGTCCAGCAGCACGCCCTCGACATCGCTCTTGTGCGTGATGCCTTCGTCGTCGATCTTCAGCGCCACCGGGAAGCCGATCTGCGTGGCGATCATCATGGCCTCGTGCGCGCTGCGCGCCTTGAGCGTGCCGGTCACCGGGATGCGGAAGGCCGCCAGCAAGGCCTTGCTCTCCATCTCGGTGAGCAGGCTGCGGCGCTGCGCCAGCACGGTATCGATCAAGAGGCGCGCGCCGTCCAGATCGGGCGCGGGCAGGGGCGAGAGGGGCGCGGGCACCTGCTCCAGCAGGTGCTGGTTGCGGTGGTAGCTGGCCAGGTGCGCCAGCGCGCCCACGGCCGCCTCGGGGGTGCGAAAGCTCGGGATGCCGGCCGCGCCCAGCTGGGTGCGGGCCTCGGCCGCCACGCCCTCCCCCATCCAGCAGGCCAGCAGGGGTTTTTCCAGCTCGGGGCGCACTTGCAGCAGGGCCTCGGCGCAGGCCGTGCCGGGGCTGCCGGGGAGCGGGGCGTGCAGGGCCAGCACGGCGTCGGTGTCGGCACGGTTTTGCAGGGCGCGCACGGCCTCGCGGTACTGCTCTGGGTTGCCGTCGGGGCTGAGGTCGTGCAGGGCGCTGACCTGCAGGCCGACGCGCTCGGCCCAGTCGGCCGCCAGCACGGCCGCGCCGCCGCCGTTGCTGACCAGGCCCAGGCCATGCTCCACCGTGCGGCCGCGCCGCCCCAGCACGCCCAGGGCCTTGGCGGCGGCAAAGAGCTCGGCCGATGCGTTGACGCGCACCGCGCCGGCACGGCGCAGCGCAGCGTCAAACACCTCGTCGCGCCCGGCCAGTGCGCCGCTGTGGGTTTGGGCCACGCGCTGGCCTTCATCGCGCCGGCCGGTCTTCAGCACCAGCACGGGCTTGGCATGGGCGGCCAGGCGCAGGGCACTCATGAAGGGCCGTGCCGCGCTCAGGCCTTCCAGGTGCAGCACGATGGAATGGGTGTGCGGGTCCGCGGCCAGATAGAGCAGCAGGTCGGCCAGGTCCACGCCCGGGTGCGGCCCCAGGGCGACGACGCTGGAAAAGCCCACACCGCTGGCGTTCGCGCCCTCCAGCAGCGCGGCGCACAGCGAACCCGATTGCGAGAGCACCGCCAGGCCGCCGGGCCGCACCAGCGGGCCGATCAGGCTGGCGTTGAGGCCTAAGCGCGGGTTCTGCAGGCCGCTGCAGTTCGGGCCCAGCAGCGGCAGGCCCTCGCGGGCGGCAATCTCATGCAGCTGGCGCGCCAGCGCCACGTCCAGATGACTGCCCAGGATCAGCGCGCTGCGGCAGCCGATGCGGCTGGCCAGCTCCAGCGCACCGGCCAGCTCGCCCGGCGGCAGGGCCAGCACGGCCAGATCGGCACAGGCCTGCGCCAGCTCGGCCAGCGTGCCGCTGCGCTGCACGTCCAGCAGGGTGAACTCGCCCTCGAAGCGCTGCGACTTCAGGTGCGCCAGCAGCAGCTCGGCCGCGGCGCTGCGCTGGCCCTCGGGGCTGGTCAGCACCACCAGCGAACGCGGTGCCATCAGGGGAGTCAGCGGATGGGGATTCATCAAGCCTCCACCAAAACACGCAAGTGCGCCGCGGCACTGCGCGCCAGCGCCGAGAGCGAGTAGCCGCCCTCCAGGCAGGAGACGATACGCCCGCCGCAGCTGGCGCGCGCCTGCGCCAGCAGCTGCTGGCTCAACCACAGGTAATCGGCCTCGCTCCAGCCCAGGTTGCCCATGTCGTCCTCGCGGTGGGCGTCAAAGCCGGCCGAGACGACGATCAGCTCCGGCGCGAAGCGCGCCAGTGCGGGCAGCCAGTGCGTTTCAATGGCCGCGCGCATGGCCGGCCCGCCGCTGCGCGCGGGCAGTGGGGCCAGCACCACGTTGGCCGCGGGCGGGCTGGTGTCGCGGAAAGGGAAGAGATCGGCCTGGTAGCTGGAGCACAGCAGCACGCGCTCGTCGCCGGCCCAGATGTCCTCGCTGCCGTCGCCGTGGTGCACGTCGAAGTCCACCAGGGCCACGCGCTGAAGGCCGTGCTCGCTGAGCGCCTGGGCCACGGCCACGCTGGCGTTGTTGAAGAAGCAAAAGCCGCTGCCGCCATGCCGGCCGGCGTGGTGCCCGGGCGGGCGCACGGCGCAGAAGGCGTTGGGAGCCTGACCACTCAGCACCAGGTCCACCGCGTGGGCAGCGGCGCCGGCGGCGCGGCGCGCGGCGCGCAGGGTGAAGGGGTTGACGAGGGTGTCGGCGTCCAGGCGCGCATAGCCCTCGGCGGGGATCAGGTCTTGCAGGCGGTAGAGCCAGGCAGCGTCGTGCACGCGCAGCAGCTGGGTGTCGCTGGCCTCGGGGGCATCCACCGGCTGCACGCAGTCCAGCAGGCCCTTGATGAGCAGGTGATCGTTCAGCGCCGCCAGGCGTTCCGGGCACTCGGGGTGGTCGGGGCCCATCACATGGCGTTCGCAGTCGGGGTGGGTCAGGTAGGCCGTCAGCATGGTGGCCCCATTCTTGACCTGGGTGCATTGCGCCAAACTGACGCCATGGACGAATGGGAACAAGCGGCCGGCTGGATTGCCGATGCGGAACTGCTGGTGGTGGCGGCCGGTGCCGGCATGGGGGTGGATTCCGGCCTGCCGGACTTCCGCGGCAACGAGGGCTTCTGGAAGGCCTACCCCGCGCTGCGCGGCCACAGCTTTGTGGGGATGGCCAACCCGCGCGGCTTTGCGCAAGACCCGGCGCGCGCCTGGGGCTTTTACGGCCACCGCCTGGCGCTGTACCGGCGCACGCAGCCGCACGCGGGCTTTGGCCTGCTGCGGCAGTGGGGTGAGCGCTTGCCACTCGGCGTGACGGTGTTCACCTCGAACGTGGACGGGCAGTTCCAGCGCGCCGGCTTCGACGAGGTTTACGAGTGCCACGGCTCGATCCACCACCTGCAGTGCACGACGCCCTGCGGCGAGGCGATCTGGCCCGCCGAGGGCTTCGAGCCGGTGCTGGACGCGACCGACTGCCGGCTGCTGAACGAGCCGCCCCGCTGCCCCGGGTGCGGCGCGCTGGCGCGGCCCAACATCCTGATGTTCGGCGACGGCGCCTGGCTGGATGCGCGCAGCGCCCAGCAGCAGCTCCGCTTGGAGGCGCGGCTGCGCAAGGCGGGGCGCATCGTGGTGGTGGAGCTGGGCGCGGGCACCGCCGTGCCCTCGGTGCGGCATTTCAGCGAGACCCTGGTGCATCGGCGCGAGGCGCGGCTGGTGCGCATCAATCCGCGCGAGGCGCAGGTGCCGCCCGGGCAGATCGGCCTGGCCTGCGGGGCCTTGGAAGGCCTGAGCCGCCTGCAGCCCTGAGCGCGCTTTCGCTGCGCCTCAGGCCACTGCCTGCGGCCGGGGCGAACGGCCCAGCAGCCAGCGCCCCAAAGCCCCACGCCGCACGCCCATCTCAAAGCTCAGCAGGCCGATGGCCAGCGTGGCCACCACGGCGAGTGGCAGCTTGAGATACCAGGGCCAGGGCTGATCCATCCAGGCGAACTGCAGCGCGAACAGCACCGGCAGGTGCACCAAGTAGATCCAGTACGAGGCGTCGGCCAGGTGGCGCAGCGGCGCATGGCGGATGTTCAGCAGGCGCTGGCCCAGGCCCAGCAGTGCCAGGGTCAGCCACACGCTGGCGCAGGCCGACACCAGGCCCATCAACAGCCCGGCCTGGGCCCGCGCGGGCCACAGCAGCAGCAGGAAGGCCGCACAGGCCAGGCCCCCGGCGCCCCCCAGCAGACCGAGCGTGCGCGCCTGCACCAGCGCCGGCAGGTGCGGCCCGGCGCAGTAGCCGAAGACGAAGAAGCCGCCGTAACACACCAAGGCCCAGAACTGGGGCAGCAGGCTTTCCGGCGCGGGATGCGGGGCACTGACGCTGGCCAGCGCCGGCGCCAGCAGCAGGGGCAGCCCGAGCAGCCAGGCGCGCAGCGGCAGGCGCTGCAGCCACGCGCCCAGGGCGGGCGGCAGCAGCTGGCGCGCCACCCAGATCAGCAGCGTGAACAGCAGCAGGTAGTACAGGAACCACAGATGCCCGGTGCCTGGGGGCGGCAGCGGGTGGCCGGCCGCCTGGGCCTCGCGCAGCCAGCGCAGCAGCGGGGACGGCTGCTGCACATGGACCACCGCCTGCTGCACCAGCGCGCCCATCACCCCGTGCAGCAGCGGCACGCCCAGCACCAGCGGCACCAGCAGGCGGCGCGCGCGGTCGCGCATCAGCCCACCCATGCCGCGCCGCGCCAGGGTGTGCGCCGCAAAGTAGCCCGCCAGCACGAAGAACACCGGCACGCGCACCAGGTGCAGCGGCCACAGCACAGCGTCCAGCCACGCCACCTGTGCGGCATCGGCCGTGGGGAAGAAGGGTTGCACCAGCGGGCTGTGCGCCAGCGCGGCGTGGAACAGCACGCCCGCCAGCATGGCCAGGGCGCGCAGGTTGTCCAGCGCCAGGTTGCGCGGGTCCATCGTCAGAAAAAGGCCTGCTTGCGCAGATGGCGCCAGCCCGCATACGCCAGCAGGGCCAGGCTGCCCAGGCCCTGCAGCGCCAGGATGCTCAGGGCCTGCCAGCTCCACACCACCGTGTCGCCCTGCCAGTGGCGGGCGATGTCGGGGATCTGGCTCAGGCCCGCCAGGAAGGGGTTGATCAGCGCCGAGCTGCTGATCATGGCGAAGATGTTCCAGCCCTCCGACTCCACCTGCAGGGCCACGCACAGCGCCACGCAGTAGGCCAGCAACATGTGACCGCACAGCAGCAGCACCAGGGTCAGCAGGCCATCGGGCACGGGCGTCCAGAGCGTGACGGCCACCGCGCCAGCGGCCAGCAGCCCGAAGGGCACGCCGAAGGTCACCAGATTGCCCACCAGCTTGGCGAGGTAGAAGTCCAGCGGCGCCACCGGCAGGCTCATCACGAAGGCCAGGGTCTTTTCCTTGCGCTCGTTCAGCACCGAGGTGCTGATGGCAAAGCAGGACACCGCCACCATGACGATGATGAGCAGCAGCGAGCCCAGGTAGAAGCTCCAGCGCGTGGCGTGCCCGATCAGCGCCAGCGCCAGCAGGCCCGCCGCCACATAGGCCGCCAGCTGCTTTTCGAACAGCTGCCAGTCCTTCACGACCAGGGCCCGGATGGCCGGGAGGTTGAGTGAGGCCTTCATGCGGGTACTCCTTGGGCCGGCGTGGGCCGGCGCACGGTGGTGACGAAGATTTCTTCCAGGCTCATGGGTTCGCACTGCTGCGGCTGCAGGCCCTCGCCAATCAGGCGCTGCAGCAGGGCCTCGCTGTGCTCGCTCACACGCAGCTCCAGCAGTGCCCCATTGCGGCGCAGCTGCGCCACCTCGGGCCAGGCGGCCACGTGCTCGCCCAGAGCCCCCAGGCCCACGATGCGGCGCCAGCGGCTGAGGTAGCTCTCGCGGTCCTCGCAGGCCAGCAGGCGGCCGGCATGCAAAAAGCCGATGGCGTCGGCCAGGCGTTCCACCTCCGCCGTCTGGTGCGAGGAGAACACCACGGTGCGGCGCTCGTCCTGCAGCACATCGGCCAGGGCCTCCAGCACCTCGGCGCGCGCCACCGGGTCCAGCCCGGTGGTGGGTTCGTCCAACAGCAGCAGGCGCGGGCGGCGCGCCAGGGTGAGCAGCAGCAGGGCCTTGACGCGCTGGCCATGCGAGCAGCCCGCGAGCTTTTGCTCGGCACGCAGGTCAAAGCGTTGCAGCAGGTGCGCGGCATAGGCCGCGTCCCAAGCCGGGTAGAGGCCGCGCATGAAGTCCATATGCCAGGCCAGGGTTTGCGTGCCGTAGAGGCGCATGTCCTCGCTCGCCAGCCCGAGCTGCTGCTTGACGCGCACCTGCTCCGCCGGCATGGGCAGGCCCAGCACCTCGATCTGCCCGGCATCCGGCAGCGTGAGCCCGGCCAGCAGGCGCAGCAAGGTGGTTTTGCCCGCCCCGTTGACGCCGATCAGACCCAGGATCTGCCCCTCGGGCAGGTCCAGGTCCAGCGGGCCGAGGGCAAAGGGCGCGTAGCGCTTGCACACGCCCTGCAGGGAAAAGGCCAGGGTCATGAGGGGTCTCCTTCGGGTTGGCGCTCGGTGATCAATTGCTGCAGCTCCTGCGCCGTGCAGCCCAGGCGCCCGGCCGTGGCCCAGAGGGCATCGATCTGCCCCAGCAGCTCGTTGCGCAGGTGGGCGCGGGTCGAGTCGGTGCTTTCAGCCACTAGGGAGCCCTTGCCATGGCGGGTGACGATCACCCCGGCGTGCTCCAGCTCCAGGTAGGCCCGCTTCACGGTGATGACGCTGACGCCGTTGGCCGCCGCCAGCTCGCGGATCGAAGGCAGTGCGCTACCCGGCGGCCAGTCCCCCGCCAACACCTTGGCGGTGACCTGGTCCACGATCTGCCGGTACATCGGCGTCGCGGAGGCGGTGGAAAGAAACAGCTGGGCGCTCACCGGATCGACTACTGTGCATATGCGACATACACAGTATATACAGATGAGCCTTGGAGACCCGCACGCCGCGCCCCGATGCCCACCGCTGGGCCGGCATCACTCACACCCGTGAGCGCCACCGCGACCCTCGGTCCGGCGCAAGAGGCGTCGCTATCGAAGCTTCAGAAGTTGGCAACGCAACCGGCCCGCGCAGCGGGCCAGCTTTGACGTATTGCGAACAGGCGCTGGGGCTCAGCGCCATGGACCGCAGGGAGCACTTCGGGCGAGAGCGCCCGTGCGTTCAGCCCAAGGTCACCATGGCATCACCCCCTGCATGCCAGCGCCGCCCATCGGCGCGCACCAGCAAGGCCTCCACACCCGCCGGCAACAGGCTGGGATCGGGGCCGCGCAGCATCAGCGCGGTGCCCAGTCCGTTCAGGGCCGCCACGTCACGCCCGAGCAGGCTGACGCCATGCACGCCAACGCTGGGCCAGCCGCTGCGGGGGTCCAGGATGTGGTGGTAGCGGCGCCCGCCCTGCTCGAAGCAGCGCTCGTAGTCGCCCGAGGAGACCACCCAACCGCCATCGGCCAGCGGGACGCTGCCCAGCAGCTGCTGCGGCTGCAGCGGGTCACGCAGGCCCACCTGCCAGGCGTGGCCCTGGTTCTGGCCGATGGCCAAGATGTCGCCACCGCCGTCGATGAGTGCATGACGCACCCCGGCGCGTTGCAGCACCGCCATGCCCGCGGCCAGGATCGGCAACTTGGCGATGCCGCCCAGATCCAGGCGCATGCCCGGACGGTTCAGCAGCACCTGCGCGCCGTCGATCTCGATGGCGCGCCAATCCACCGCGCGGCGCTGCGCCGCCAGGCGCTCGGCCGGTGGCATGCTCTGGGCGCCATCGAACCGCCAGTCGCTGTAGGCGCCCACCGTCACGTCGAAGGCGCCGCCGCTGCGCGCCGACAGCCGCTTGGCCTGCTGCAGCAACTCGCGCAGCTCGGCCGGCACGGCCAGCGGGCGCCGGCCCGCCTGGGCCGCCAGCGCGGCCACCGGGTTGTCGCCGCGGTAACGGCTCAGCAGGGCTTCCAGGCGCGCCATCTCGGCCCAGGCCGCTGCCACCGGCGCGGCCAGATCGGCCAGCTCGGAGGCAGAACCCGGCAGCAGCAAACTCACGCGCGTGCCCATCAACACGCGCTGCTCGCGCCGCATCTCACCAGCGCGCAGCGCCGCCTGCGTGGCCGGGGCCAGCAGGCTCAGGGCAACGGCACCGAAGACACCAAAACCGCGGCGCGAGAGCATAGTCTTCACTTCGATTGGTTGACCATGTAGTCGACCGCGGCCTTGACCTGTTCATCGGTCAGCGAGGCCCCGCCGCCACGGGCCGGCATTGCGCCCTTGGCGCCGTTGAAGCCCTCAATCGCGTGCTTGTAGAGGGTGTCATTGCCCTGCGCGATGCGCGGACCCCAGTCGGCCTTGTCACCCGGCTTCGGTGCGCCGGCCACGCCGGCGCTGTGGCAGAGCGCGCAGGTCTTGTTGAAGACGGACTTGCCGAGCTCGTTGTCCGCCGCCGGGGCCGGTGCGGGGGCGGCAGCAGGGGCCGGCGTGGCGGCCGGTGCGGCCGGGGCCGCGGCTTCTTCCTTCTTGCCGCAAGCGGACAGCAGGACCAGTAGTGCCAGAGCAGCGCTCAGGTGTTTCATGGGTTTGTCTCCGTGATGAGAGTTCTCAGTGAACGCGCGCATTGTGGGCGGCGCGGGAAAGCCGCGCCATTGCTCTGGATCAAGCCCCCGCAAAGACCCGCACTCCGGTCAAAGGCTTGATCTGAGTCATGGAAGCCCGGGGGCATTGAGCGAACGATGCGCCCCCAAGATGAGCTCTCGGCCCACACCCCCGCCCCGAACCCTGACCCGCCTGCGCGGTCTGGCGGCCTGGGCCTTGGGCTTGTGGCTGCTGACCCTGGGCGTGGCAGTGGCCGCGCCACTGATGGAACCGCTGCATGGCCCGACCTGCCATGCCGCCGCGGCCGACGACCAGATCCCCGGACCGGACGGCCGCGTGCACTGCGCCGCCTGCCTGCCCCTGTTGGCCCCCCCTTCCCCCTGGCAGCCGACGCCAGCACCGAACCCTCCGCCGCAAGCCCGGCCCGAGCCCGTTCTGGCTGCGTGCGCGCCCGCTACACCCGCCTGGCAACCCCCGCTGCGGGGCCCGCCCACCCTTTCCTGACCCCCACCCCAAGGTGACACCATGACTGACAAGAAGACTGAATCGCTGCAAGAAGCCACGCCGGAGTTGGGGCGTCGCCGCTTCTTCAACACCACCGCGCTGGTGGGTCTGGCCGGCCTGGCCGCCTGCACGGAAAAGCCCGCCAGCGGCGGTGCGTCGGCGGCTTCGGCACCGGCCGCCGGCAGCCATGGCGCGGCCAATGCCAGCCACCTCAAGCCGGGCGAGCTGGACACCTATTACGGCCTGTGGAGCGGTGGCCACACCGGCGACATGCGCGTGCTCGGCCTGCCCTCGGGCCGCGAGTTGCTGCGCATCCCCTGCTTCGTGCCGGACGCGCTGGTGGGCTGGGGCCACACCAACGAGTCCAAGAAGATCATGGGCACGAAGGCCGACGGCAACCTGCGCTACTCGGTGGGTGACACCCACCACACGCACGCCTCCTACAAGGACGGCAACTACGACGGCCGCTACGCCTGGATCAACGACAAGATCAACAGCCGCATCGCGCGCATCCGTCTGGACTACTTCGTCTGCGACAAGATCACCCAGCTGCCCAATGTGCAGGGCTTCCACGGCATCTTCCCGGACAAGCGCGACCCGGTGGACCCGGCCATCAACTACACCACCCGCGTGTTCTGCGGCGGTGAGTTCAGCATCCCCCTGCCCAACGCCGGCACCGACGACGCCAAGCAGTACCACTCGCTCTTCAGCTGCGTGGACGCCGAGACGATGGAGCTGCGCTGGCAGGTCATGATCGACGGCAACTGCGACCTCGTAGCCACCAGCTACGACGGCAAGCTGGCCGCGACCAACCAGTACAACACCGAGATGGGCGCGAAGTACGAGGACATGATGTCCGCCGAGCGCGACGCCTGCGTGTTCTTCAACATCGCCCGCATCGAAGAGGCCGTCAAGGCCGGCAAGTTCAAGACCATCGGCAGCTCCAAGGTGCCGGTGGTGGACGGCACCCGTGCCGCCAATGCCGACGCCAAGAGCGCGCTGACCGCCTACGTGAGCGTGCCCAAGAACCCGCACGGCGTGAACGCCAGCCCGGACCAGAAGTACTTCATCTGCGCCGGCAAGCTCTCGCCCACCGCCACGGTGATCGAGCTGAGCAAGGTGCTGGAGTGGTTCGACGGCAAGCTGGAGAAGCTGGACGGCGCCATCGCTGCCGAAGTGGAACTGGGCCTGGGCCCGCTGCACACCGCCTTCGACGGCCGCGGCAACGCCTACACCACCCTGTTCCTGGACAGCCAGGTGGTGAAGTGGAACGTCGACAAGGCCATCGCCTTCCACAAGGGCGACAAGAACGCCAAGTACGTGGTGGACCGCATCGACGTGCACTACCAGCCCGGCCACATCAATGCCTCGCAGAGCGAGACCGTGGCGGCCGATGGCAAGTACCTGGCCGTGGGTTGCAAGTTCTCGAAGGACCGCTTCCTGCCCGTAGGCCCGCTGCACGCCGAGAACGAGCAGCTGATCGACATCAGCGGCGAGAAGATGGTGTTGATGGCCGACCACCCGGTGCGCGGCGAACCGCACGACTTCATCATCTTCAAGCGCGAGTTGCTCAAGCCCAAGCAGGTCTACAACCTGGACGACTTCCCGCATGCGGTGAAGGACCCGAAGGAGTCGGGCGTGACGCGCAACGGCAAGAAGGTCACGGTGAAGATGACCTCGCAGGCCCCGGCCTTCAGCCTGCGCGAGTTCAAGGTGAAGAAGGGCGACGAGGTCACGCTGATCCTGACCAACCTCGACAAGGTGGAAGACCTGACGCACGGCTTCGCCATCCCGGGCCACAACGTCAACTTCATCGTCAACCCGCAGGAGACCGCCTCGGTCACCTTCACCGCCGGTGATCCGGGCGTGTACTGGTGCTATTGCACACACTTCTGTCACGCCCTGCACCTCGAAATGCGCACCCGCATGATTGTTGAGGCCTAACCATCCCCCCCGAAGCGCCTTCGGCGCCCTACGGGCCAGGTTGGGCCAGTGGCCCAACCCCTCGGCAGGCACAAACGGCCCACAGGGCCCTTTGTGTCCGGCCTCGGCCCCCCAGGGGGCGCCACGAGTGGCCCGGCAAAGCCGGTTCCACCGTGGCACTGGATCCCGGAGGCGCTTCGTGGGTTTTTCTGGAACAGGGAGAGTTTGTGTGCCGACTCGAGCCCGGAACGCAAGCTGTACAACGATGCCGGTAATGCACTTCATCGCGGCCCTCGTGGCCGCGTTTTTTCTTCTGATCGGCGCGGCCTTCGGCCAGGCCTACGAGGCCAAGCTGCCCGATGACCTGAGCAGCCACCCCATGCTGTGCGAGCGCGTGGCCTGCACCGAGGTGTTTCCGGGGGCCACGCGCTTCTCCGCCCGCAAGGGGCAGCCGCCCTTTGTGGAGGCCTACGACGCGCAGGACCAGCTGCTGGGCTACGTGCTGCTCTCCACCGACATCACCGACACGCCGGCCTACTCCGGCAAGCCGGTGGTGACCCTGATCGGCATGGACAAGGCCGGCCGCTTTGTCGGCTTCAAGGTGCTGAAGCACTCCGAGCCCATCCTGCTGCTGGGCATCCCCGAATCGGCCCTCACCAAATTCCACGACCAGTACAAAGGCCACAACGTGGCCGAGAACCTGGAGGTGGGCAGCGGCGGCAGCGGCGCCACGCATCTGGACGCGATCTCGGGCGCCACCGTCACGGTGATTGCGCAGAACCAGGTCATCACCACCGCCGGCCAGGCCGTGGCCGCGCAGGTCGGCATCCTGCCGCCCACCGTGCGTGAACCGGCGCGCTTTGCCAAGAGCGGCAAGACGCCCAGCTGGGCCGAACTGGTAGACGAGGGCGCGGTGCAGCGCCTGGTCGTCACACCCCAGCAGGTGGGGCTGCCGCCGTCGGGGGAGCCCTTCATCGAACTGTGGTTCGGCAGCCTGGACCACCCCGAGATTGGCGCCGCGTTGCTGGGCAAGGCCGGCTTCGAGAGCCTGCGCAGCCGCTTGAAGGAACACGAGCACGCGCTCTTCATCGTGCGCACCGCCGGGGCCGAAAGCTTCAAGGGCTCGGGCTTCGTGCGCGGCGGCATTTACGACCGCATCCAGATCAAGCAGGGCCGCGACCTCTTCACCTTCCGCGACACCGATTACCTGAACCTCTACGCGCTGGAGGCGCCGGGCGCGCCCGAGTACAGCGAGGCGGCGATCTTCATCCTGCGCTCCAAGGCCTTCTCGGCCGCCCACCCCTGGAAGCTGAACTTTCTGGGCAACCGCGTGGACCGTGCCACCGGCCAGCGCAGCTTCGCCAACTTCGAGCAGCGCTACTGGCTGAGTGACGCCCGCCTGGAAGGCGGCCGCCCCCAGGTCGAGGAAGAAACGGCGCCCTGGAAGAAGGCCTGGGCCGCACGGCCCGGCGCGTTGATCGGCTTCATCGCCCTGCTGCTGGCCACGGCCCTGGTCTATTCGCAGCGCGAGCGCCTCACGCGCCTCTCGACCCACAAGAACAAGTGGCCGGTCAATGCCTTCAAGTACACGGCCTGGGCGCTCTCCATCTTCTTCGTCGGCTTCGGCCTGCTGGCCCAGCCGTCGATCACCCAGGTGCTGACCTGGTTCCACTCGCTGCTGTTCCAGTGGCAGTGGGAGCTGTTCCTCTCGGACCCCTTCATCTTCGTGTTCTGGGTCTTCATCATCGTCACCACTTTTGTGTGGGGGCGCGGCCTGTTCTGCGGCTGGCTCTGCCCCTTCGGCTCGTTGCAGGAAGGGCTGTACAAGGTGGCCGGTCTGCTGGGCCTCAAGAAACTGCAGCGCGCGCTGCCCAAACCCCTGCACGACCAGCTGAAGAACCTGAAGTACTTCATCTTCTTCGGCCTGTTTGGCATCTCGCTGGTGTCGATGACCCTGGCCGAGCTGCTGGCCGAGGTGGAACCCTTCAAGACCACCTTCCTGGTGGGCGTGATGAACCGCAGCTGGCCGTATGGCCTGTTCGTGGCCCTGATCCTGGGCGTGGCGCTCTTCATCGAGCGGCCCTACTGCAAGTACCTCTGCCCGCTCGGCGCCTCGCTGGCCCTGCCCTCCACCTTCCGCTGGTTCGGGCTGCGCCGCAAGGCCGAATGCAACAGCTGCAAGGCCTGCGCCAAGGGTTGCGGCTCGCTGGCCATCGACGTGCATGGCCGCATCGACCACCGCGAGTGCCTGCACTGCCTGGATTGCATGGTGCTCTACACCGACACGCACGCCTGCCCGCCGTTGGCCAAGGAGCGCAAACAGCGCGAGCGCGAGGGCCAGCCACTGACGGCCATCGACCGCCAGGGTTACTTCATCCCCATCGTGCCAATAGTGCCGGTGGAAAAGCTCAAGCCCATCCCGGCCGAGAAGGACCCGCGCGCCGCCACCGAACCCGTGGCCCCGCCCCACCTGGCGCGCGAGTTCAGCCTGGCCTGGCTGTGGGCCGAGGCGCGCCATCACTTGTCGCCCTGGAGCGTGGACGGCTGGCGCAGCGCCAAAGCCCTGCAGATCGCCGGCATCGGCCTGGCCGTGGCGGCCAGCCTGGCCTGGGTGTTCGCTTGGCAAAGCAAGCTGTCGGCCGCGGCGGTGGTGGGCTGGTGGATTGGCTGGAGCGTGTACGAAGTGCTGCTGCGCAAGCAGGGCATGAGCTTCGTCAAGGACGGCCCGTGGTGGAAGGCGCACTATCGCGCCGCCACCTGGATGGACATGATTGCCTACGTCGGATTCAAGAACCTGCTGATCGGTGCCGCGCTGTATCTCAGCCTGCAGGCGCTGGGGAGGCTGGTGCCGTGAAGCCCCCTACTGCTGCTTCTGCCTCGATGCAGCCCCCGGGCGCGCTTGCTCATTGGGGGTCTCGTCATCGCAGAGAGCCCGTGATGGTTTGCGGTGGTCTAGTCGGCCGGTACTCCGGCCAGCTTAGCGGGCAGGTTTTCGCAGTCCCAGAAGGGGTATGGGAGCCATGTGAACCGGACGTGCAATCGCGGCCGACCCTAGGTCGGCTGCGTGCATTCAGCGCCTTTCTTTGGTCCCTTTCTTTGGCGCAGCAAAGAAAGGGACTCGCCTGCCGGGGCGAAATCCCGGCGGGCTCTCACAACAAGCTGTTCACCGTCGCAAGCGGTTTGCTGCTGGCGATCAACCTCCACGCCGCCACCCTGCGCGTCAAACCCGGCGAAGACCTCCAAGCCACCCTGGACCGTGCCGCCCCCGGCGACGTGGTGGAACTCGAACGCGCCAGCTACCAAGGCAACTTCGAGATCACCAAACCGATGACCCTGCGCGGCATCGAGCGCCCGCTGCTCAGCGGCGGCGGCAAGGGTCACACGCTGAAGATCAATGCGCCGGATGTCACCGTCGAAGGCCTGCGTATCACCGACTCGGGTGATTCGCTGGTGGACCAGCACGCCGGCATCCTCGTCGCTCCCGGCGCGCACCGCGCCGTCATCCAGCACTGCGCGCTCTCCTACAACCTGTTCGGCCTGTGGATCGAGAAGGCCAACGATGTGCGCGTGGAGCGCAACAACATCACCGGCAAGCGCGACCTGAACTCGCCGCAGCGTGGCAACGGCATCCAGCTCTACAACACGCGCGGCGCGCAGATCCTGTACAACGAGGTCAGCTTCGTGCGCGACGCGCTGTACGTGGATGTCTCGCACGACGCCGTGTTCCGTGGCAACAAGCTGCACCACAGCCGCTACGGCACGCATTACATGAACAGCTACCGCAACCTTTGGGAGGGCAACGAGAGCTACCGCAACCGCGGCGGCCTGGCCCTGATGGAGGTGCGCGACAACGTGGTGCGCAACAACCTGACCTGGGGCAACAGCGACCACGGAATCATGCTGCGCACGCTGCAGGACTCCGTCGTCGAAGGCAATGTGATCGCCGGCAATGCGCGCGGCTTCTTCATCTACGACGTCGAGTACGCCACGCTGAAGAACAACCTGGTGATCGACAACCAGGTCGGTGTGCACCTGGCCGCCCTCTCCACCCGCAACAAGGTGCAGGGCAACGACTTCATAGCCAACCGCGAGCAGGTCAAGTACGTGGGCGCCCGCGACGAAGCCTGGGGCGGCGGCAAGGCCGATGGCAACCACTACAGCAACTACCTGGGCTGGGACCGCAATGCCGACGGCGTGGGTGACCTGCCCTACGAGGCCAACGACCTGGTGGACCGCCTGAGCTGGCGCCACCCCACGCTCAAGCTGCTGATGGCCAGCCCCTCGGTGCAGGCCCTGCGCCTGGTATCGCAGCAATTCCCGGTGCTGCGCGCACCCTCGGTGGTGGACGCCCACCCGCGCATGCAGCCCCGCAACGCCCAATGGAGAGACTGGTTTGGACACCGCTTCATCAACTCCCCCGCCCGCTGAACCGATCGTTCTGGCCGGCGTGCGCAAGGCCTTCGGGCCGCTGCAGGCCGTGGCCGGCGTGGACCTGCGCGTGCCGCGCGGCGAGCTGTTCGGCCTGATCGGCCACAACGGCGCGGGCAAGAGCACGCTGTTCCGCATCATGCTGGGCCTGACCACCGCCGACAGCGGGCGCGTGGAAGTGGCCGGCGTGGCCGTGGGCGGCCCGCAGTGGCGCGAGGCGCGCCGGCGCATCGGCTACCTGCCCGAGCAGCTGGCGCTTTACGACAACCTCAGCGGCCGCGAGACCCTGGCCTTCTTTGCCAAGCTCAAGGGCGCGCCGCGCGCGCAGATCGATCAGCTGCTGGAGCTGGTGGGCCTGGGCCATGCCGCCGAACGGGCGGTGCGCACGTACTCCAAGGGCATGCGCCAGCGCCTGGGCCTGGCCCAGGCCTTGCTGGGCGATCCGCAGGTGCTGTTCCTGGACGAGCCCACCAACGGCCTGGACCCGCAGGCGATCAAGGAGTTCTACGAGCTGCTCGGTGCCTTGAGCGCGCGGGGCACCACCATCCTGATCACCTCGCACATCCTGGCCGAGCTGCAGCAGCGCGTGGACCGGCTTGCCATCCTGGCCAATGGCAAGGTGGTGGCGCAGGGCAGCGTGCAGGCCCTGCGCGAGCAGCTGGCCCTGCCGCTGACGCTGACCCTGCGCGGCACGCCCGAGCTGCTGCAGGCCGCGCGCGAGGCCGCCGGCGACTGCGCGCGTGCGCTGCTGCTGCAGAACGCCCCAAATGCGGCCCTGCAGCTGCACTGCGAGCGCCATCGCAAGATGGAGCTGCTGGCGCGGCTTGCACCGCTGGCCGGGCGTCTGGCGGATCTGGAGATCACCGAGCCCTCGTTGGAAGACCTGTACTTCGGGGTGGCGGCATGAAGGCCGCCCTCCTCGCTGCGGAGGCCCTCCAGGCCGCTGCACCCGCGCTTCCGGAGCCCCGCCCCATGCACGCCCCCATCCTCACCCTGGCCGCCAAGGAACTGAAGGAACGCCTGCGCAACCGCTGGGTGCTGGCGGTGGCGGCGGTGTTCACGCTGTTCTCGCTGCTCATCACCTACTTCGGCGCGGCGCAGCAGGGGCAGGTGGGCGCGCAGTCGCTGGGCTACACCATCACCTCGCTGGTCAGCTTGGTGATCTACCTGCTGCCGTTGATCGCCCTGCTGCTGGGCTTTGACGCCATCTGCGGCGAGCGCGAGCGCGGCTCGCTGGAGCTGCTGCTGGCCCACCCCTTGAGCCGCGTGGAGCTGCTGCTGGGCAAGTACCTGGGCCTGGCCGCCGCGCTCTCCATTTCCACCTGCGCAGGTTTCCTGCTGGTGGGCCTGCTGCTGGCGCGCCAGTTCGGTGCCGCCGCCACCTTCATGCATTACGGCGGCTTCGTGCTCAGCGCCACCCTGCTCGGCCTGGCCTTCCTGAGCCTGGCCCTGCTGGTCTCGGTGCTGGCGCGCGAACGCACGCGCGCCTCGGGCCTGGCCATCGTGCTCTGGTTCTTCTTCGTGCTGGTGTTCGACCTGGCGCTGCTCGGCCTGCTGGTGGGCAGCGGCGGGCAATGGGCCGGTGACTGGTTCGCCTGGCTGCTGCTGCTCAACCCCGCGGACGTGTTCCGCATCTTCAATGTGTTCTCGCTCGACCAGGTCGGCGGCTTGTTCGGCCTGGGCGCACTGGTGCCGCCGGCCTTCGGCAACAGCCTGCTGATGGGGGGCGTGCTGCTCGGCTGGATCACCCTGCCGCTGGGCCTGGCGATCTGGAGATTCAAGCCATGACTTCATTGATGACGCGCCGGCGCGGCCTGTGCTGCCTGGCCTGCCTGCCCCTGTTCAGCGCCTGCGGCCAGCAGGCCGCCAGCAGCAGCGGCCCGCTGGAAATCCAGGCCGGCACCAGCTGCGAGCTGGACGGCATGCTGCTGGCCGACTACCCTGGCCCGAAGGCCCAGATCCACTACCAGGACCGCCCCGAGCCGCAGTTCCTGTGCGACACGGTGGAGATGTTCAGCCTGCTGCTCAAGCCCGAGCAACTGCGCCCCGTGCGCGCCGTGTACGTGCAGGACATGGGCAAGGCCGATTGGGAACACCCGGTGGGCCATTGGATCGATGCCAAGCAGGCCTTCTTCGTGCGCGGTAGCAAACGCCGCGGCTCGATGGGCCCCACGCTGGCCAGCTTCGCCCAGCGCGCCGATGCCGACGCCTTCGTCAAGCAATGGGGCGGCACGGTGCACGCGTTCGCGCAGGTCACGGTGGAGATGGTGGACCTGAGCGGCGGCGCGCTGCACGACACGCGCATGTGATGCGCCGCCGTCTGCTCGCCGTAGCGGCCCTGGGGGGGCTGGGCGTGCTGGCCGCGCGTGCCTGGCCGAGCCGCGCTCCGGCAGCGCTGCCGGATCTGGGCGCCGAGCTTTGCGTCAGCGCCCCGCCCTTCCCCTACGACCCGGCCAGCGGGCTGGCCGCTGACGCTCCGCGCCCGGTGCCGTCGGAGGCTCGCTGCCCCGTCTGCGGCATGTACCCGGCCCGCGCGCCGCGCTGGGCCGCGCAGGCCCATTTCGACGACGGCGCAGCTCTGTTCTTCGATTCGCCGCTGATGCTGATGCTCTGGCTGCAGTCCGTGCCCCGCTACAGCCCGGGCCGGCGGGCCGACGAGCTGCATGCGCTCTGGGTGCAGGACCATCTGAGTGGCGAGTGGCTGCCCGCCCAGGCCGCGCATTACGTCGCCGGCTCGGGCGCACTGGGGCCTATGCGCAACGGCAATCTGCCGCCCTTCGCCAGCGCCACCGCCGCCCAGGCCTTCGCGCGCCAGCGCGGCGGCCTGGTGCTGGGCTTTGAGGCGGCGCGCGCGCCCGAGCGCCTGCGGGCGCTGGACACGCGCAGCCACCGGCACGCCGCATGAAGCGCCGGCACTTACTGCAGGCCCTGCCCGCGCTGGGCCTGGCACCCGCGGCCCAGGCCGGCGACGAAGGGCCTTGGCTGCTGTGCGGCCAGGAGCTGCTGCAGCTGCAGCCGGAAAGCTTGCAGGTGCTGCAGCGCAACGCCTTGCCCTGGCGGCCGGAGCTGCCCGCACAGCGTCAGGGTGAGACGGTCTGGCTGGCGCGGCGCAGCGGCGAGCTGCTGGCCCTGGACCTGCGCCGCGGCACGCAACGCCAGCAGCAGCTGGAGGGCGGCCTGCAGCAGCTGCTGCCCAGCGCCGATGGCGCCTGGCTGCTGGCCGCCAGCGCACAGGTGCTCCAGCTGATCGACACCGGCACGCTGCGTGAAGCTGCGCGCCACAGCAGCCACAGCGCCCTGCTACCCGCCCTGGCCCTGCCCGCGCGCCGCAGCCTGCTGCTGGCCCCACGCGAACGCGCGGAGCTGTGGGAGCTCTACCTCGACCCCGGCGCCGAAGACTTCTACGAAGGACTGGTGCACGATTTCCGCTTCGGCGAGGGCGTGCCCACGCGCGGCTTTCTCGGTCGACGCCGCATGGCGCTGGCCGCGCCCGCGCAGGCACTCTGGCAGCACCCGGCGCATTTCCATGTGGCCCTGCTGCAGGCGCCGCAGCAGCTGCAAATGTTCAACCTGGACGCCCGCCGCCCGGCCGGACGCCTGACGCTGCAGGCCGCCCTACAGGCTGCCTGCAGCTGGCAATGGCAGGGCCAGCCGGTGCTGGTGCTGGGCGTGGGCCACACGCTGCAGCTGGTCTCGTTCGACCGCGCCGAGGGCTTGGGGCAGCAAGCGCTCGGCCGGCCCGGCGAGCCCATCACCCAACTGCTCGGCAACGAGGAGGCCCTGTTCGTGCAAGCCGGCACGCGCCTGCTGCGCCTGGACGCGGGCTTGCAGCCGCAGGCCGAACAAGTGCTGCCGGGCAGCGACGCGCTGCACCGGGTGGGCACGCAGCTGTGGGCACGCAGCGCCGTGGGCTGGACCCTGCTGGATGCGCACAGCCTGCGCCCCTTGGGCGTACGCGCGTGCGCTCAACCCGCCAGCCAGCTGCTCGGTTGACAGGGCTTGCCCCCTGCGGGTGAGGGTCAACGGGGCGATCCCGCCGCCGTTGTCGGACCCATGCCGTGCTGCACGGCCGCTCCCTCCGGCTCGGAGCCCCTCAGAGCCCAGTCCACCAAGGTGATTCGATGTCCAAGACCCTGCTGCTTTCGATGCTGATGACTGTTTCGACCGGTGTCGCCCTGGCCCAGACCAGCCCCGCGCCAGCCACGCCGGCCACGAGCCCGGCCGCAGCCACGACCACCACCGCACCCGCCGCGCCTGCAGCACCGGCCGCCAGCGCTGCCGCCACCGCGGCCCCTGCCGCAGCTGCAGCCCCCGCGGCCCCGGCCAAGGCCACCGCCGCGAAGAAGGTGCATCCCGCCAAGGCGCCCGCTACGCCCGCCGTGCCACCGGCCCCGGCCAAGCCCGCCACGCCGTAAGCACGAACGCGGCCCCTCAGCCAACGGCCCTGCGGGGCCGTTTTCCTTTCCGGCATCCAGGGAGTGCCTTCCGCCATGCCCCCGGGTTCGTGGGGTATTCCCGCCGCAACCCGGAAAAACCTCAGGTCCGGTCGCCGCGTTTTTGGATCCAATATGCAATTGTGCAAACGCGACTCGCCCCCTTCCCCCTGCTGCGCCCGCTGCTCCCCGCAGCGGCGCCGCTTGGCGCGCAGGCGGACGCGGCGCAAACCCTGCTCGGCCCTTGCGACCTCAAGCTGGTGGAGCAGCTGTTCGATCAGCTGCCCGATGTCGTGTTCTTCGCCAAGGACCTGCAGGCCCGCTACGTGGCGCTGAACCACAGCCTGGTGCGGCGCAGCGGCCAGCGCAGCAAGCAGGCGCTGCTGGGCCGCACCGCGGCTCAGCTGTTCCCTGGCGCGATGGGTGAGAACTTCCTGGCCCAGGACCGCAACGTCATCAAGAGCGGCAAGCCCATCCACCGCTACCTGGAGCTGCATGTCTACGCCAACCGCGAGCCCGGCTGGTGCCTGACGCAGAAGCTGCCCTTGCACGACCCGCAGGGCGCGGTGGTGGGCGTGGCCGGCATCTCGCGCGACCTGGGCCTGCCGGACCGCAACAACCCCGTCTACCCGCAGGTGGCCGAGGTGGCCGAGCAGCTGCGCCGCAACTTCTCCGAACCCCTGCAGCTGACCGAGCTGGCGCGCGGCGCCGGTCTCAGCCTGGACCGCCTGGAGCGCCTGTTCCAGCGCATCTTCGAGATCACCCCGCGCGAGATGCTGCTGCAGGCCCGCCTGGACGCCGCCCGTGCGCTGCTGGAAAACGAGCCCCGCCTGAGCGTGGCCGCGATTGCCGCGCAATGCGGCTACAGCGACCACAGTGCCTTCACCCGCCAGTTCCGGTCCACGACCAGCTTGACGCCGAGCCAGTACCGGGCCTTGGTGGTGCAGCGCGCGGCTGCGTAGTTCTGGCGTGAACCGAGCGCGCAGAGGGCACGGGGTGGGTGCCTCCGCTCATGTCCTCCGACGCCAGCCGCAAGGCTGGCGTCGGAGGACATGAACGGAACAGGGCACCCCGGCGGCCTGATCACGCTCCACTCGAAGCAGTCACTGCTTCATCAGCTGATCAATCAAGAACGAATAGCTCAGTGCCCACATCGCCGTCGCCTGCGCGTTGTTCGCCGCACCGGCATGGCCGCCCTCACCGTTCTCCCAGTACAGCACCTTGTGCCCTTGGCTCTGCATCAGCGCCACCATCTTGCGGGCGTGCGCGGGGTGCACGCGGTCGTCGCGAGTGGAGCTGGTGTAGAGGATGGGCGGGTACTGGGCGTCCGGCTTGCTGTTGTGATACGGCGAGTAGGCGCCGATGACTTCCCAATCCGAAGGCTGATCGGGATCACCGTACTCGGCCATCCACGAAGCCCCGGCCAGCAGACGGTGGTAGCGCTTCATGTCGGACAGCGGCACCTGGCTGACCACGGCGCCGAACAGCTCGGGCCGCTGCTGCATGGCCACCTGCACCAGCATGCCGCCCAGGCTGCCGCCCAGGATGCCGAGCTGCTTGGGCGTGGTCAGGCCGCGGCGCTGCAGGTCCTCGGCCACGGCGATGAAGTCGTCGTAGCTGCGCTGCCGGCCGGCCTTCTGGGCCGACTGGTGCCAGCGCGGCCCGAACTCGCCGCCGCCGCGGATATTGGCCAGCACGTACTGCCCGTCCCGCGCCAGCCAGGCGCGGCCGGTGATGCCGCTGTAGTTCGGGCGCATCGAGATCTCGAAGCCGCCGTAGCCGTACAGCAGGGTCGGGCGCGGGCCGTTCGCCTTCTTCGCCCCCACCACGAAGTAGGGCACGCGCGTGCCGTCCTTCGAGGTGGCGTGCAGCTGCTGCACCTGCAGGCCCGCGGCATCGAAGAAGGCCGGCAGGGTCTTCAGCGTCTGGCGCGCGCTGCGCCCGGCCTCGCCCAGCTCCAGCGTGCTGGGCTGCAGGAAGCTGGACTGCGTGAGCAGGTAGGCATTGGCGCTGCGCCCGGCCAGCGCGCTCACCCACAGCGAGGCGAACTCCGGCGTGGCAATGCGGCGCTGCACCCAGCGGCCGCGCTCGCGCTTCCACTCGGTGAGCTGCTGGCGCACCTCGTCCATATGCACCAGCAGCAGAGCGTCGCGGGTGCGGGTGACGGACTGCAGGCCGCTGCGTTCGCCGGGCTCGAACAGCAGCTGGAACTCCTTGCCCTGGCCGGCCATGAAGGCGGCCAGCGGCGTGGCCAGCAGCGCGCCCGCCTTGAAGCTGCGGCCCGCCACCTGCCAGTCGGAGCGCAGCTCGATCAGCAGCTGGTCGCCAAACGGTGTGGCCGTGGCGTCCAGGGGTTTGGGGATCTCGCGCAGCTTGCCCTTCTCCAGCAGGTACTGCTCGCCGTCGAAGAAGCCGCGGCGGCGCTCCACCACCACACGGCTCCCTTCGGGTCCGGAATCCGTCCAGGTCCACAGGCTCATATCGCTGGGCGGGATCTCCAGCAGCGGCTTGGCCTGGTCCAGCGCCTGGCCACGCTGCCAGAGCTTGAGCTGGCGCGGGTAACCGGATTCCGTCAGCGTGCCGGGGCCGAAGTCCGTGTAGACGGCGACATGGTTGCCGTCCACCCAGCTCAAGCCCCCCTTGGCCTCGGGCAGCACGAACCCGCCCGGCACGAAGGCGCGCGTGCCGGTGTCGAACTCGCGCACCACGCGGGCGTCGGTGCCGCCGCGGCTCAAGGAGACCAGGCAGCGCCGGTCCTTCGGCGCCAGGCAACTCACGCCCTGCCAGACCCAGCTCTCGCCTTCCTGCTTGGCCAACTGGTCCAGGTCCAGCACCGGCTCCCACTGCGGATCGCCGCTCTGAAAGCTGGCCAGGCTGGTGCGGCGCCAGATGCCGCGCGGGTGCGCGGCGTCGCGCCAGAAGCTGTAGAGCTTGCCGTCACCCATTTGCTGCAGGGCGGGGATGCGGGCGGGCGAATCCAGCACCTCCTGGATCTCGCGCTGCAGTTGCGGGTACACGGGCAGGGCCTGCAACGCGGCCTCGGCCTGCTGGCGCTGCCGTGCCACCCAGGGGTCCACGTCCGCACCCGTCACCGCCTCCAGCCACAGGTAGGGGTCGACCTCGGCGGAGGCGGCCCCGGCCGAGGTGGCCAGGGCCAGCAGCGCGCTCATCAGAGCAGAGCGCGCGACGCTCACAGACGCCACTCCATGCCGAGTTTGAGCACACGGCCATCCAGCGGCAGCGCGGTGTTAGGCATGTGCTGCGTGGCGGTCTTCTGGCCCCAGAGGTTGAAGATGTTCAGCGACAGGCTCAGGTTCTTGGTCGGGTCCACCTTGGCCCACAGCGTGGTGCGGGTGGTGCTGGGCACCGCACAGCCACCGGCCGGCACGTCGCGCCCCTCGCAGCCTTCCTCGGTGTTCTGCGAATCCAGATAGCCCCAGGCCAGGCGCGTGCCCTTGGTGTGCGCAATGCGCGCCCCCACGCTCCAGCGGTCTTGTTTGAAGCCCAGGCGCACAGCCGCCGCCACGCGCGGCACGCCGCGCCAGCCGGCGTAGTTCTGCGAGTACTTGTTGCCCACCTGGTCCCAGCCGTGCTGGCTGATCAGGTAGGCCAGCTCGGCGCCGGCCTCGAACTGGCCGATCACCGTGCGCCACTTGCCACGCAGGTCCGCATCCACACCCGAAACCTTGCTGCGGTTCTGGTTCTGGTACTGCGCGCCGATGGTCTTGATGGGGCCGACGGCAAAGCCCAGGGTCTGGCCGGAGAGTTCCTTGATGCGGGCGGCGATGTCCTGGTCCAGCGCGGTCAGCGCGCCGCGCTGCACTAGGCCGCTCAGGCGGTCTTCGTCGGCCAGCACGCGGTCCACGTCGCGGGTGCCGATCTCGTCGCGGCGCTTGATGTGGTAATAGTCCGCCGCCAGGCTCAGCTCGCGCGTGGCCTGCCACACGAAGCCGGCGCTGAGGTTGTTGCTGTGCTCGGGCTTGAGGTCGGGGTTGGGTGTGACGGCGGCCGGGAAGCTCACCTCGCAACCCAGGGCGCGGGCGGTGCTGGCCAGCACCTTGTCGCCGGCGTTGCCGGTCTTCAGAATGGCCTCCATCTGCTTGGCGGTATTGCAGCGCTTGGGGTCCACGTACCCGTTGTTGAACCAGGAGGCGCCACCGTTGCCGGTCTCGGGCAGGCTGGGGGCGCGGAAGCCCTGGGTCAGGGTGCCGCGCACCAGCAGTTCGCTCACCGGCCGCCACGCCAGCGAGAACTTGGGCGTGACGGCGCCGAAGCCGTCCAGGTCCTTGTCACCGCGCAGGGCCGCGCTCAGCTCCAGGCTCTGGCCCAGCGGCACGGCCAGTTCGCCGAAGGCCGAGACCTGATCGCGCTCGCCGTCGATGGACACACCGGAGAACTGCACGATGCGGGCCTGCAGGATGTTGTCCATGCTGCGGTGCCAGAACTCCTCATGGCGCAGCTCGGCGCCCAGGGCCAGCATCACCGGCTTGTCGCCCAGGCGCAGCAGCTCGCGCGAGGCGCGCAAATCCACGAACTGCTGCTTGTACTCGCCGTCCGAACCCATCTCGGGGAACATCTTTTCCAGCAAGGCACGCGGGTTCTGCTGGCCAAACTTGTACTCACCGCTGACGATGGCGTCGTAGTAGGCATAGCGGTCGCGGTAGAGGTGCTGGCGCTGCGAGGCCCGCGAGCGCATCAGGCCCAGCGCGGCGTCCACGTCCCAGTCACCCCACACGCCCTCCACCCCGCCCAGCAGCCGGTACTGGGTGGAGGCGCCGACGTTCTTGAACATGTCGGGGTGGTCGGTGAAGCGGTAGTTCAGGCCAATGGGGAAACTGAAGGGGTTGCTGGCATGGCCGACCGGCAGCTGCGGGTCGACGAAGCTCTGCATCTCGCCCTTGATCGAGTCGTACCAGTTCAGCGCCACGCCATTCACATTGCTACGCGGCAGGGCGGTGTGGTAGTCGGTCTTGATGTCGGCACCCTGGAATTCGGCGTAGGCGGTCCAGTCGTTACTGAGCTTCAGGCGGCCACCGGCCAGGGCGGTGATGCGCTCACTCGGCGGCAGAGCGTCACTGTCCTTCCAGTAGTCGTACCAGCACAAGCCGTCGCGCAGCAGCTCCGGCGCACAGCCGGGGGCTGCCTGGTTGATGCGCTTGCCGGCCAGCGCCGGGTCGCTGTAATTGGCCGGGTAGCGGCCCACGTAGTTGCCGGGGAAGGAACCGGTGGATTGGTCCTTGCGCGTCGGGTTCTGCAGCAGGTACCACTCCGGCAGCAGCGGGCGGATGTCGGAGTCCTTGTAGCCATCGCGCTGGTAGAGCTCCACGTGGCCGTAGACATTGAAGCCCTGCGCGTCCATCGAGCCATAGCCGCCGGTCAGCGAGCCGGTGCGGGTCTTGTTCAGGAAGCTGTGGTCGGCGTTCTGCGTGGCGGCCAGGTTCAGTGCCAGCCCGGTGATGTTGCGGCGCGTGATGATGTTGACCACACCGCCGATGGCGTCAGAGCCATAGATGGCCGATGCGCCGTCCTTGAGGACCTCGACGCGCTCGACCACGTTGGCCGGAATGGCGTCGATGTTGGTGAAGTTCAGCTGTAGGCCGTCGGCAAAGCCATAGCTGGGCATGCGCCGGCCGTTCACCAGCACCAGGGTGCCGCCAGCGCCCAGGTGGCGCAGCGAGATGCCGCTGGCGCCGCTGGCCCAGGCATTGGCGCCGCTGAGCTCGCTGAGGGCGCTGCCGTCGTTGTTCGTCAGCGTGCCCAGGAAGCCGCTCAGGGTCATCGAGCCGGTCATCTGGATGTCCTCGCGACCCAGCACGGTGACAGGCTGCGAGGTCTCGGTCAGGCTGCGTTTGATGTGCGAGCCGGTGACGACCACCCGCTCCAGCGAGTCGGGCTGTTTGGACTGGGCCAGCAGGGCGGTGGAACTGAGGGCGGCGCAGGCCAGCAGGCAGGCCTTGACGAGGGGAGACAGCGCGGGGGATTTCACGGGATTCCTTGAAGGTTCGGGGGGCCGTTGCACGGGCCGCGAACGTTAGGAATCCGGAAACTTTCTGTCTTGATGCCAGGCCGCAGGCCCGCTGCGGGTTTCAGCACAAACGACAAGGGCCTGCAGCGCAGGCCCTTGTGGCGTGGGAATCAAGGCCCCTTGGTAGGCCGTGTTGGACTTGAACCAACGACCAAAGGATTATGAGTCCTCTGCTCTAACCGACTGAGCTAACGGCCCCGGGGGGCGCGCATTGTCTATCAAGCCCTTCAGAGTGCCAGCGAGGGCAACAGCGTGTGCGCCATGTCGGCGCGCGAGATGCGTGCCGGGATCTGGCCGTCCGGGCTGCCGGCGGCGAAGAGGTGCGGCGAATCCACCAGCTCGATCCAGCGCAGCGCGGGCATGCGCGCGCGTAGGGGCTCGAAGACGGCGCGGGCCTCGGGGTCGTCGAGCGGGATGCCGCTGATGATGGCGAAGGGCTCGCCGTCCCGCAGCGCGCGGTCCAGCTCGCCCAGACTCACCAGGCCATCGGCGTTCAGCCCGGCGCGGCGCAGCAGGCCGCTGGCCTGCACGCGGTAGCGCTCATCGGGTTCGATGATCAGCACGCGCGCGCCCTCCTTCCAGTGGAAGCGCGGCAGGCCCTGCACGTCGATGTCGCCCTGTGGCTGCCCCAGTTGCAGGCGCAGCACCCAGCTGCCGTGGGCCGGGGCGGGGCGCTCGCAGCGCCAGTCCTCGGCGCGCGCCAGCCACTGCAGCAGTTGGCCGTGCAGCTCGCCCAAACCCGGGCCGGAACCCGGGCCGCTGAGCTCGATCACCACGCCCTGCTGGGGCGAGGCGGCGGGCAGCACGCGCAGGCGCAGGCTGTCGCCGCTGGCCAGGCCGTGGGCAATCAGCAGGTCCAGTGCATGCTGCAGCTGGGCCGGCTCCAGCTCCACCAGGGCCGGCTCGCCTTCCACCTGCAGGCCCAGGCCACGGCGCTGCAGCTCGGGCAGCCAGTGGCGGCGCGCCGCCTGCGCGGCTTCCAGAATGGGCACCTGCTCCTTGGGCTGCCAGCCGGCCGCCCCCAGCGCATGCACCAGGGCCTGCAGTTCCAGGCCCAGCTGCTCCAGGCGGCCCAGCCGTTCACGCCCGGCCGGGCTGAGCGCGGACTCCTGCTGCAGCTCCAGGGCCAGCGCCGTCAGGCGTTCGCCCAGGCTTCCCAGCACACTGGGGGGAACGCCGGCCAGCGGCGAGGGGTGGGCGGTCGGGACAGGCATGAATGCTCTCCTCGTCAATCACTGGCTGCAGGCCGCCAGCACCTCGGGCAGGTCGGTCAGGCCGGCCAGCACCTTTTCGATGCCGTCCTGGCGCAGGCTGGTCATGCCGGCGCGGCGGGCGGCCGCAAACATTTCAACCGCCGGCGCGCGGCGGCGGATCAGCTCACGCAGCGCATCATCCGCCAGCACCAGCTCATGGATGCCCAGGCGCCCGTGGTAGCCGCTGCCGCCACAGCTCTGGCAGCCCTGGCGGCGGTACTGGCGCAGCTGTCCCTCGACCCCGTAGTCACGCCGCCAGCGTGCGGCCACGGCCGCTTCATCGGCCCCCACCTGACCCTGCAGGTACAGGCGCAGCAGGGAACGCTCGGCGCGCTCGTCCAGGGGTTCGGCGATGCGGCAGTCGGTGCACAAACGGCGCACCAGGCGCTGGGCCAGCACGGCGAGCAGCGAGTCCGAGAACATGAAGGGGTCGAGACCGATCTCCAGCAGGCGGGTGACGGACTCGGGCGCCGAGTTGGTGTGCAGCGTGGACATCACCAGATGCCCGGTCAGCGAGGCCTCGACGGCGATGCGCGCGGTTTCCTCGTCTCGCATCTCGCCGATCATGATGATGTCGGGGTCGGCGCGCAGGAAGGTGCGCATGGCAGCGGCAAAGGTCCAGCCGATGCGCGGATTCATCTGCACCTGGCGCAGGCCCTCCTGGCTGATCTCGATCGGGTCCTCGGCGGTCCAGATCTTGCGTTGCTCCTGGTTGAGCTCGCGCATCACCGAATGCAGGGTCGTCGTCTTGCCGCAGCCGGTGGGGCCGCAGATCAGCAGCAGGCCATAGGGTTTGGCCATGATCTGACGCAGTCCGGCCAAATTGGCCGGCGCCAGCCCGATGGCGTCCAGCGGGAGGGGCTTGATGCCGCCGAGCAGGCGCAGCACCACGTCTTCCAGGCCCCCGCTGGTGGGCACGGTGACCATGCGCAGTTCCATGCGCGCACCACCGAAGCGGGCGAAGTCCAGCTTGCCGTCCTGCGGGCGGCGGTGCTCGGAGATGTCGAGCTCGGCCATGATCTTCAGCCGCGCCACGATGGCGTAGCGCACGCGTGCCGGCAGGTCCAGGTGGCGGCGCAGCTCGCCGTCCACGCGCAGGCGCACGCGCACCGGGTGCGGGGGCTCGAAGGTCTCGATGTGGATGTCCGAGGCGCGCAGCTCCATCGCGTCCTGGATCAGCCGGTTGACCAGGCGCACCAGGGTGTTGTCCGATTCGGACACCACCTCCGCGGTGGTCTCGGGCTCGTCGTCATGGGCAAGGTCGCGTGCCAGCTCGGTCAGGCTGGTGGGTGCCGGGCTGGCCACTGGCGCCTTGCGCGGCAGGCCGGCCGTCAGGCGGTAGGCGCGCGCCAGGGCGGGCGCCAACGTGCCGGGCAGCGGCAGCACCGGGCGCACGCGCAGCTCGGTGGTGAAGCGCAGCATCTCCAGCAGGCGGTGGTCCCAGGGGTCGGAGACAGCCACGACCAGGGTGTCGCCGCGGATCATCAGCGGCAGCACGGCCTCGCGGTCGGCCAGGCTGGCCGGCACGCGCGCCAGCGCCTCCTGCTCGGGCTGGAACTGATCCAGATCGACGGTGGGCACACCCATCCAGGCAGCCAGCATGGTGCGCAACTGCGCGGGCGTCAGCAGGCCCAGCAGCACCAGCACCTCGCCAAAGGGCACATGCTGGGCCAGCGCGCCCTGGTAGCGCAGCGCCTGGCGCAGCTGCTGGGGGTGCAGCAGGCCGGCTTCCACCAGCGCATCGCCCAGGTGCGGCGCCTGGCGCTCGGGCTCGCGGTCCAGCTCGGACCAAAGCCGCTCGGCATCGCCGCCGAACACCGCCGGGGCGGCGGGAGCGGGTGGCCCCAGCCCATCCAGGGCCGCGGGAACGGTGTCGTGCTCTTCGTGCTCTTGGCCGTCGCTCATGGCACCAGCCTAGCGGCTGGCCGCCCGGCGGGGCTTGATTTGTCGCAATTTGTTGTGCGCCCTCGTCAGGCGCCACCCCTCAGGGCCGGCCCTGGCTCAGCGCCTGGCCCACCATGCGCGAGGTGATGTCGACGATCTGGATCATGCGCTCGTAGGGCATGCGCGTGGGGCCGATGACACCCAGGGTGCCGACCACCTGACCGTCCACCTCGTAGGGCGCGCTGACGATGCTCAGCTCCTCGAAGGGCACGACCTGGCTCTCGCCGCCGATGAAGATGCGCACGCCCTCGGCGCGGCTGCTCACGTCCAGCAGGCGCATCAGCTGCGCCTTTTCTTCGAACAGGCCGAAGAGGCGACGCAGGCTGCTCAGATCCTGGCCGAAGTCCTGCACCGAGAGCAGGTTGCGCTCGCCGCTGATGACGACCTGATCCTGCTGGGCGGCGTCGTCGTCGGAGACCTGCACGGCCGCGCTCATCAAGCCGGCGATCTCGCCGCGCAGCTGCTCGACCTCGACCCGGATGCGCTCGCGCACCACCTCCAGGGCCAGGCCGGTGTACTGGGCGTTCAGGCGGTTGGCCGCCTCGGTCAGCTCGCTTTGGTTGTGGTCCTGCGCAGTCATCACCACGCGGTTTTGCACGTCGCCGTCGGGGCTGACGAGGATCACCAGCACGCGCCGCTCGCCCAGGCGCAGGAATTCGATGTGGCGGAACACCGAGGGCTTGCGCGGCGCCGTGATGACGCCGACGAAGCTCGACAGGCTGGACAGCATCTGCGCCGCATGGGTGATGACGCGCTGCGGCTGATCGGGCTGCAACTGGCCTTCCAGCGCATGCACCTCGCGCTCCAGCAGGCTGGGGCGGGCGGTGAGCATGGTGTCCACGAACAGGCGGTAGCCCAGCGCCGTGGGGATGCGGCCGGCGCTGGTGTGCGGGCTGGCAATCAGGCCCAGTTCCTCCAGATCGGCCATCACGTTGCGGATGGTGGCCGGGCTCAGCTCCAGGCCCGAGGCCTTGGACAGCGTGCGCGAGCCCACGGGCTGGCCGTCGGCGATATACCGCTCCACCAGGGTTTTCAGCAGGGATCTTGCGCGCTCGTCCAGCATGGGCGCGATTCTAGGAAGCCCATCCACGCCCGCAGGCGCGCAATATCCCCATGCTGTAATTCCGCGCCATGTCGGGACCCCGTTTCAAGCATGTCGCCATCGTGGCCAAACACCAGGCTCCGACCAGCGGCCCCATCGTCGAGCAGATCCGCCAGTTCCTGCGTGCGCAGGGCCTGAAGGTCAGCCTGGAGCGCCACAACGCCGAATCGGCCGATCTGGCCGGCTACCCGGTGCTGGATGCCCAGGAAATCGGCCAGCAATGCGATCTGGCCGTGGTGGTGGGCGGCGACGGCACCATGCTGGGCTTTGCCCGCGAGGTGGCGCGCTACGGCATTCCGCTGGTGGGCATCAACCAGGGGCGCCTGGGTTTCATCACCGACATCCCGGCCGACCAGTTCCGCGAGGCGCTCACGCCCATCCTGGCGGGTGATTACGAAACCGAGCAGCGCAGCATGCTGGAAGGCGCGGTGTGGCGCGACGGCCAGAACATCTTCTCCGGCCTGGCCCTGAACGATGTGGTGGTGAGCCGCGGCGCCGCCGCCGGCATGGTGGAGCTGCGCATCCATGTGGGCGAGGAGTTCGTCGCCAATGTGCGCGCCGACGGTGTCATCGTCGCCTCGCCCACCGGCTCCACCGCCTACGCCTTGAGCGCCGGCGGGCCGCTGCTGCACCCCTCGATCGCCGGCTGGGTGATGGTGCCCATCGCCTCGCACGGGCTCTCGAACCGGCCCATCGTGCTGCCGGACCGTGGCGTCGTCAGCCTGGAAGTGGTGGCCGGGCGCGATGCCTCGGTGAACTTCGACATGCAATCGCTGACCCATGTGCAGCACGGCGACCGCGTCACCGTGCAGCGCAGCCAGCACCATGCGCTGTTCCTGCACCCGACCGGTTGGAGCTATTACGCCACCCTGCGCCGCAAGCTGCGCTGGTATGAAGGTGGATCCTGACCCATGTTGCGCCGACTCTCCCTGCGGGACTTCGTCATCGTCCCGAGCCTTGAACTCGACTTCGAACCCGGCTTTGCCGCGCTAACCGGCGAGACCGGTGCCGGCAAGTCCATCCTGCTCGATGCCCTGCAGCTGCTGCTGGGCGGCCGCGGCGACTCCACGGTGGTGCGCGAGGGCTGCCCGCGTGCCGAGCTGAGCGCCGAGTTCGACCTGCCCGCCCCCGCCCGCGCCTGGCTGGAGGACGCCGGCTTCGGCACCGAAGAGCTGCTGCTGCGCCGCGTCATCGACGCCCAAGGCAAGAGCCGCGCCTGGATCAATGGCAGCGCCGCCACCGTGGGCCAGCTGGCCGAGCTGGGCGAATGGCTGATCGACATCCATGGTCAGCACGCCTGGCAGAAGCTGACCCGCCCGGGCAGCGTGCGCGCCCTGCTGGACGATTACGCCGAGGTGGACGTCAGCGCCCTGGCCCAGACCCACGCCGCCTGGCGCGCCGCCCAGCAGTCCCTGCAGGACGCACAGACGCGCCAGGACAGCCTGCTGCGCGAGCGCGAACGCCTGCAGTGGCAGCTCGACGAGATCGCCAAGCTCGGCCCCGGGGCCGACGAGTGGCCGGAGCTGAACGCCGAACACCAACGCCTTTCGCACGCTCAGGCCCTGATCGACGCCAGCCGCCTGGCCCTGGAAGCCCTGAGCGAAGCCGAGGACAGCGCCGACGCGCGCCTGAACCAGGCCACGCATGCGTTGCAGGAAGTGGTGGGCTTCGATGGGCAGCTGCAATCCGCCCTGGACGCCCTGGCCGGCGCCCAGGCCCAGCTGGACGACGCCGCCCACACCCTGCGCGCCTACCTGCACGCCGCCGAGCCCGACCCCGGCCGCCTGGGCGAGCTGGACGAGCGCCTCTCCAGCTGGATGCAGCTGGCGCGCCGCTACCGCCGCCCGCCGGCCGAACTGCCGGCCCTGCAGCAGCAATGGCAGCAGGAGCTGGCCGCGCTGGACGCGCAATCCGACCTGGCCGCGCTGCAGGCCGCACTTGAAGCCGCACGCCGCGCCTTCGACGCCGCGGCGGCCAAGGCCAGCAAGCAGCGCCGCGCGCAGGCGCCCAAGCTCGCCAAGGCCGTGAGCGAAGCCATGCAGCAGCTCGGCATGGCGGGTGGCCGGCTGGAGATCGAACTGCTGGCGCAGGAGCAGCCGCAGAGCTTTGGCATGGAGTCGGCCGAGCTGCTGGTGGCCGGCCACGCCGGTGCCACGCCGCGGCCGCTGGCCAAGGTGGCCTCGGGCGGCGAGCTTTCGCGCATCGCATTGGCCCTTGCCGGGTGCACCGCCAAGGCCGATCGCCATGGCGCGCCGACCTTGATCTTTGACGAGATCGACGCCGGCGTGGGCGGCGCCGTGGCCGAAACCGTCGGCCGGCTGATGCAGCAGCTCGGCACCGAACGCCAGGTGCTGGCCGTCACCCACCTGCCGCAGGTGGCCGCCTGTGCCGACGCGCACTGGGTGGTGGCCAAGGCGGCGGGCAAGACCGGTGTGGCCAGCCAGGTGCGCGCGGTGCGCGGCGAAGAGCGCGTGCACGAAATTGCGCGCATGCTGGGCGGCGCCACACGCAGCGAGGCCGGCCTGGCCCATGCGCAGGAACTCTTGGAAGGGGCGGCACGATGACGGACACAAACCCGGAAGGGCTGCGCGAGCTGGTGCTCGTCACCGGCATGAGTGGCGGCGGCAAGTCCATCGCCATGCATGCGCTGGAAGACGCCGGCTTCTTCTGCATCGACAACCTGCCGCCCGAGCTGCTGCTGAACTTCATGGCGCTGGAGCGCCAGCGCGAGGCGCGCCGCGTGGCAATTGCGGTGGACGTGCGCTCCAAGGGCTCGCTGCCCCATGTGCTGCCCCTGCTCAAGCAACTGCGCGCCGAGGGCCATGCGGTGCGCTCGATCTTTCTGGACGCCAGCACGGACGCCCTGCTGCGCCGCTTCAGCGAAACGCGCCGCCCGCACCCGCTGCGCGACGTGACCGGCGAGGAACGCGAGCACGGCGCGGCCGACGACTCCCGCCTGCTGCTGGATGCGATCGAGATCGAGCGCGAGCTGCTGGCCGCGCTGCGCGTGGAAAGCACCGTCATCGACACCAGCCTGCTGCGCCCGGCCCAGCTGCGCGCCTGGGTGCGCGACCTGGTGTCGGTGCGCGGCGGCTCGCTGACCCTGGTGTTCGAGAGCTTCGCCTTCAAGCATGGCGTGCCCTCGGACGCCGACTTCGTGTTCGACGTGCGCGTGCTGCCCAACCCCTATTACGTGCACGAGCTACGGGCGCTGACCGGCCGCGACGAACCGGTGGCGCAGTACCTGGACATGCAGCCCGAGGTGGCGCTGATGCGCAGCCAGATCGCCGCCTTCATGGACCAGTGGCTGCCGGCCTTCGCGGCCGACCAGCGCAGTTACCTCACTGTGGCCATCGGCTGCACCGGCGGCCAGCACCGCTCGGTCTACTTGGTGGAACAGCTGACCCTGCAGTTCGCCCACCGCGGCCAGGTGCTCAAGCGCCACCGCGAGCTGGATGCAGAGCGGGGCAGGCGCTGAGCACCTGCACGCTCAGGTGCCGCGCGCCTCGATGCGCACCAGCTGAAAGTGCACCTGCGCGCCCTTGGTCTGCAGCGCGACGACGCGCTGATCCTTGGGCTTGCCCACCTTGAGCACCAGGCCGCCAGCACCGGGTTCGGCGTCCTGGCAGCTCAGGGCCTCTTCGCCGCCCTTCGCAGCCGGTTTGGGCGCCTTGGCGCCTGAGTTTTCGGGCCGGCACTCCAGCACCGGGCCATAGGCGGCCATGGCCACGCGGTAGTAGCGCGCCACCTCGTCGAAGCGGTCGGCGCTGGCGTACTTGCCCACCGCCAGGTGCAGGCCGAAGGCACCGCCCCACAGACCCAGGGTCACGGCGCCTTTGTCCTTGGCGTCGTCACGCTGCGGCTGGGCGCCGGGGTACAGGGGCAGGCCCAACTCCTTCTGGGTGGCCTGCTCGCGCAGCTCGATGCCGGCCTTAAAGCCACCGAGCTGACCCTCCTGGGCCTGGGCGCCGCCGAGCAGGGAACCGGCCAGCAGGAAAAACAACAACTTAGAGCGGGACATGGCGGTCTCCTGACATCACGAATGAGGTCAGATTAGGGAGCGCCAGCGCCCCGCGCAGCCCTGCTGCGATGCACTGCACGGGGCGGCGCCTGAACGGGCACCGTGCCGGATCAGGCGGCTCTCAGCTTCTCAGGGGAAAGCCGGAATATGGGGCTCCAGGCCCTCCGAATGCCCCTCGGGGTGACGCGCCTGCAGCAGGGCTTCGACCGCTTCCACACGGGTGCGCGGCACATCCACCATCAGCAGGTATTCGCCGCTCTCGATCGCCTGCTCGAAGCGCTTCAGGCGCCGGCTCGGGGTGGAGCTGCCGATCATGCTGGCGCTCCAGGTTCCCAGGGCCGCGCCCACACCGGCCATCAGCATCACCACGCCGGCCGCGCGCGAGCTGCCATCCACCAGCAGGTAGGCGGCCAGCACGCCCGCCGCGCCCCCCAGGGCAGCGCCGATGCCCAGGCCGACCTGCGCGGCCTCCACCAGATCCGAGGTCTGCAGGATGTTGGCCGGGTGCAGGCCCTCCATCTCGGCCCCCTCGCGGGCCGCGAAGTGGATATGGCCTTCCTCGATCCGGGCCAGCAGCAGGTCGTCCATGACCTGGCGGGCACTGCGGTGGTTGGGCAGCAGCCAGTAGATGCGTTTGCGCATGGCGGTTTCCAAAGGCGGCCACGCGGGCGGGCCGCTGCGCCCAAGGTACGCCGATCGCCCGGCCCGGGCAAGCGCCGCCCAGCCACTTCAGCCTCCCTCGATCCAGGCCCCAGCCGCTCCTTCTCTTGGAGGAATAGCCCGGCTTTCGCTTGGCGAGCGCGCATTCCACCCACAAGATGAGCAGAGCAACAGCAGGACTGGCACCAGGGAGCCACCATGGGTACGCACCAAGAAGCCGCCGAGGTCAACCCGCACTACTTGAACCACCTGCTGGCCTGCGGGGCCCGGCAGGAGCTGATGGCCAGCCGGGACATCTTGGCGGAGGGCGGTGCCTGCCTGCTGAGCCAGGGCAGCTGCATCGGCCCCGCGGCACGTGAAGTACTGCTGCTGAACCGCCTGGCCCGGCCGCTGGAGGAGTGCGTGCAATTTCAGCACCCCGTCACCGGCCCGCAGCTGGCAGAACAGGCGCAGCGCTTGCTGGAAACCGATGAACTGCTGGCCCCGCTCTGCCCGGCCGGGCGCGGCCGGCCGCTGCCGGAATCCCTGGGCCGGCTGGAACTGACCCCACCCGCGCAGGCCTTGCTGACCCTGCTGGCCGACCAGCAGCGCCTGCCGCACGCGCTGCGGGTCGCCCTGCTCACCCTGAGCCAAGCCCGACGCCTGCTGCCCGGCCAGGTGGAACGTCACCAGCAGCTGGCGCTGGCCGCCCTGCTGCACGATGTGGGCGAGCTCTACCTGGACCCCGAACTGCTGGGCCAGGCCGACACCCTGGCGGCGCTGCAGTGGCGGCCGATTGCCAGCCATCCGCTGATCGCCCACCGCGTGCTGCAGCGCATGGAAGGCGCGGGCCCGGCGGTGGCGGCGGCGGTGCTGGACCACCACGAACGGCTGGACGGCTTCGGCTTTCCGCGCGGCATTGCTCAAGGCGCCTTCCCGCTGGACCACCAGGTGCTGGCCGCGGCCGAGTGGCTGGCCGGCTTGCTGGAGGCCGGCGGCAGCGCGCTCCTGCGCGCCAGCATCGCCGCCCGGCTGATTCCCGGTGAGTTCCACCCCGCCCTGCTGGGCTGGGTTCACCAGGCGGCCCAGGCCCCACAGGCGCGCAACTGGGAGCCCGCCCCGCTGGCCCTGGGCCAGGTGCGGGTAGAGCGTCTGGCACGCGCCCTGCAGCAGGCGCGCACCCTGCTGCCCTGGGCCAGCCAGCAGCAGCAACGCGCCAGCGCCACCTTGAGCCAGCTGCTGGACCTGCACCTGGCCCGGCTGCGCCGCCTGCTGGCGGGCTTCAGCAGTGCGGGGCTGGACAGCCTGACGCCCGACGCCCTGCTGCACAGCGTGGCCGAGGCGCAGGACGCCGAGCTGAAGCGCGATCTGCAGGCCCTGGTCGACGAGTTCTGTTGGCGCCTGCAGGAACTGGAGCGCGAGGCCCTGCTGCACAGCAGCCGGTTGGGGGCGCAGGAAGCCGCCGTGCTGCAGCGCCTGCTGGCGCAGCTGAACGAGCCCGCGCAGCGCGCGGCAGCCTGAGCCGGCCGCAAAGCGACGCCAATTTGCGCTGGATTCAGGTGGGCGCAAGGCGCCTGCCGCATCATGGTGGCCTTGAACTTGCGCACGCCATGCCCAGCAACGACGTCAACCCCCACTACCTGGAGCATGTGATGCACACGGCCGAGCACCGCACGGTGCAAGCCAGTGAAGACATCATGGCCGGCAATGGCACCAAGCTGCTGGCCAAGGGCACGCGTATCGATGCCGGCACCCGCGACCGCCTGCTGCGCTACAAGTTGGCCAAACCTCTGGAAGACTGCATGAGCGTGGCCGACGGCGTGGTGCCCGCCGTCTTTGGCCCGCTGGCCCAGCAGCTGCTGGAACGCCACTCGCTGCTGGGCACGCTGTGCGGTGCGGCGCGTCTGCAGGCGCTGCCGCTGCGCCTGGCCAGCCTGAACCTGAGCATGCCGGTGCAGAGCCTGCTCACCATCTATGCCGACCACCAGGGCGACCGCCTGGCGCACAGCGTGGGCGTGGCGATGCTGACCCTGGGCCTGGCGCAGCGCCTGCTGCCTGGCCAGGCAGCCCTGCACCTGGAACTGGCCGTGGCCGCGCTGCTGCACGATGTGGGCGAGCTCTACATCGAGCCCCGCCTGCTGCAGCGCGATGCCGAATTGCAGATTGCGCAATGGCGTCACATCGCCTCGCACCCGGTGATCGGGCATCGCGTGCTCAAGCCGATGAAGGGCGCCGGCCCCAAGGTGGCGGCGGCGGTGCTGAACCACCACGAGCGCCTGGACGGCTTCGGCTATCCGCGCGGCCTGCTGGAAGAGAACTTTCCGCTCGAGCACCAGATCCTGGCCGCCGCCGAGTGGCTGATGGCGCTGATCGACAGCGGCGTGGGTGCCCTGGCCCGTGCCAGCGTGGCCAGCCGGCTGATTCCGGGCGAGTTCAGCCCCGCCATCCTGGACGTTCTGAACAGCGCCGTACGGCACAGCGACGAACTCAACCAATGGCTGGAGCAGCAGCAACAGCCCCTGCTCGGCGCCCTGCCGCTGGTGGAGACCCTGGTGGGCACGCTGGAGCGCTTTCGCCTGCTGCGCATCCAGGCTTCGTTTTCCAGCACCGGCCTGGACGTGGGCGACCCCGCCGCCACGCTGCTGGAGCTGGCCAGCCAACCCGACCCGCGCCTGCACCAGGAGCTGCAGTTGCTGATCGACGAATTCGGCTGGCGCCTGCGCCAACTGGAGCGCGAGGCCCTGCTGCGCGCCGGCCTGCTGCCGCCGGCCGAGCTGGCGGTGATGCAGGAGCTGATTGCGCGCCTGCGCGGTACAGCCTCAGTTCACTGAAGAGGCCATTCCGAGCGCAGGGCGCGCGCCAGCGCCAGTGCGGCCGGGCCGTCGCCATGCAGGCACAGCGTGTCGGCCCGCAGCGGCAGCCAGGCGCCCCCGGTCACGCGCACGCGCTGGTTCCGCACCAGCTCGCGCACCTGTTCCAGCACGGCGGCGGTTTCGTACAGCACCGCGCCGGGCTGGCCGCGTGGCACCAGGCTGCCGTCGGGCGCGTAGGCGCGGTCGGCAAAGGCCTCGGCCAGGGCCCGCAGGCCATGGCGCTGCGCCGCGGCCAGCAGTTCGCTGCCTGCCAAGCCGACGAGCGCCAGGCCGGGGTCCACGGCCCGCACGGCGCGGGCCACGGCGTCGGCCAGCGTGGCATCGCGCGCCGCCTGGTTGTAGAGCGCACCATGCGGTTTGACATGCGCGAGGCGCACGCCCTCGCGCGCCGCCAGCGCCTGCAGGCCGGCAATCTGGGCGATCAGATCGGCCTCGACGTCCTGCGGCGCGCGCTGCATGGGCGTGCGGCCAAAGCCGGCACGGTCCGGGAAGCTCGGGTGCGCGCCGGCCGCCACGCCGAGCTGCCGGCAGGCTTGCAGGGCCGCGCGCATCTGCGCCCCGTCACCCGCATGCCAGCCGCAGGCGATGTTGGCGCGCTCTACCAAGGCCAAGAGCTCGGCGTCGGCGCCGGCGCCGTCGCCGACATCGGCGTTCAACTCAATCGACAAGCGCCCTCCGTTGCAGTGCGAGTTCATGCCGACGCTGTGCCCGGGCCGCTCGTGCGGCCTCCAGATTGCAGGGCTGCAGGCGCAGCGCGCTACCGGGCCGCGCCTGCGCCAGCCTCCACAGATCGGCCGCGATGACGATAGCCACGCGCGGATAGCCGCCGGTGGTACCGGCATCGGCCAGCAAGGCGATGGGCTGGCCGGCCGGCGGCAGCTGCAGCGTGCCGGGCAGCACGGCGGTGGAGGCCAGCTCCAGCGGCCGGCGTAGGCTCAGCAGGGGGCCGCTCAGGCGCAGGCCCATGCGGTCGCTCTGTGGCTCGACCTTCCAAACCTCGCCCCACAGCGCGTCGCGCGAGCGCAGGTCCAGTGCGGCCAGCTCGGGCCCGGGCAGCGCGCGCAGCCGGCCATCCCACTCGGGCGCGCGCAGGCCGCGCACGCCATGCAGGCGCGGCGCGAGGCCGAGCGCCAGCCGATCACCCTTGCGCAGCGCGCGGCCGTGCAGGCCGCCGAAGCCGCTGCGCAGGTCGGTGGCACGCGCGCCCAGCACGGGTGGCAGCGCCAGGCCGCCGGCAAAGCCCAGCAGGGCGCGCTGGCCGCTCAGCGGCCCATCCAGGCGCAGCACCTGGCCGGCGCGGCAGGGCCAGCGCCATTCGGGGCGCAGCAGCCGGCCGTCCAGGCGCATCTCGAAGGGCGCGCCGCACAGGGCCAGCCAGCCCTCGCGCTCGATGCGCAATTCCAGCGGCCCGGCCACCAGTTCCAGCGCCGCGGCCTCGGGCGCATTGCCCAGCAGGGCATTGAGCCGCGCCAGCGCCCAGTCGTCCAGCGCGCCGGCAGCCGGCACGCCCAGATGGCGCAGGCCGTGGCGGCCATCGTCCTGCACGGTGGAGAGCGGGCCGCAGCGCAGGATTTCGATCATGCGGGTACGAACCGCAGGCGATCGCCCGGCAGCAGCCAGCTGGGCTCTTCCGCCAGCGGGTCAAACAGGGCCTGGGTGCAGCGGCCGATCAGCTGCCAGCCGCCCGGGGATTCGCAGGGGTAGACCCCCGTCTGCGCGCCGCCGATGCCGACCGAACCCGCCGGCACGCGCAGGCGTGGCGTGGCACGGCGCGGCAGCACCAGCCGCGGCGGCAAGCCCAGCAGGTAGGGGAAGCCGGGCAGAAAGCCCAGGCAGGCCACTTCGTAGACCGGCGCGCAATGCGCCTCGATCAGCTGCGCTTCGCTCAGGCCCAGCAGGGCCGCGGCCTCGGGCAGGTCCGGCCCGGCCTCGCCGCCGTACTGCACCGGCAGCAGGCGCTCGCGCCCGGCGCGTGCGCTGGCGCGCGCTTTGCCCCAGGCCTGGCGCGCCAGAGCCTCGGCGCCGGCCGAGTCGGCGCCCGGGGCGAGCACGCAGCTCAGGCTGTGCAGGCCGGGCACCAGGTCGATGAACTCGGGCCGGCCCCGCAGGGCCTGGGCCAGGGCAAGCAGGCGGCGCTGGCCAGGGAGGGCCGGCTCGCCGGGCAGGCGCAGGCAGAGCAGGTCCTCGCTCAACCAGTCCCAGCTCGGCTCGCCGCTCATCCCAGCAACTTTCGCAGCGGCGCCGGCAGGCCGTAGCGCGGCAGCTCTTCACGCGCCACCCAGCGGCCGGGCAACTCGGGCTCGCCCTGGGGCCAAAGCGCACGGCGTGGGTGCAGCACCCAGTCGAAATGCGTCAGCGCGTGCTCGATGCGCGGCAGCAGCTCCAGCACCTGCTCCGGCAGCAGGGCCTGCAGCTCGGGTTCGCTGTCGAACAGCGGCAGGGTCCACAGCCCCGCCCACACGCCCTTGGCCGGGCGTTGCTGCAGCCACAGCGCCTGGTCCTCGGCGCGCTCCAGCCATAGCCACCAATGCTCGCGCCGGCCGCGCGTCAGGCGCCGGCTCTTCACCGGCAGCTCGGCCTGCCGGCCCTGCGCCTGCGCCTGGCACAGCGCCGCCACCGGGCATTCGCCGCAGCGCGGTTGGCGCGGTGTGCACACCGCCGAGCCCAGGTCCATCAGGCCCTGGGTATAGGCCGGCATGTCGGCCGCGCGCGCCGGCACCAGCGCGTCGGCCAGTGCCCAGAGCTCGCGCTGCGCCCGCGCCTGGGCGATGTCCTGCTCGAAGGCCAGCAGGCGCGCCAGCACGCGCTTGACGTTGCCGTCCAGGATGGAGAGCCGCTCGTCAAAACAGAAGGCCGCGATGGCGCGCGCCGTGCTACGGCCGATGCCGGGCAATTGCTCCAGCTCTGCCGCGGTGCGCGGGAATCCACCCAGGGCCGCCACCGCCTGAGCACAGGCATGCAGATTGCGGGCGCGCGAGTAGTAGCCCAGGCCAGCCCAGAGCGCCAGCACCTCATCCAGCGGCGCCGCGGCCAGTGCCTGCACGTCGGGAAAGCGCTCCAGAAAGCGCGCGTAGTAGGCCCGCACGGTGGCCACCTGGGTCTGCTGCAGCATCACCTCGGAGAGCCAGACGCGGTAAGGGTCGCGGCTGCCCGACCAGGGCAATTCGTGGCGGCCGTGGCGGCGTTGCCAGGCGATCAGCAGCGGGGCGAACTCGGTCTTCATGGCTTCTGACAGCGCGGACAAAAGAAGGTCGAGCGCTGGCCCTGCACGATGCGCCGCACCGCCGTGCGGCAGCGCGGGCAGGGCTGGCCCTCGCGGCCGTACACCGCCACCAGGCTCTGGTAGCGGCCGATCGCGCCCAGGCTGCTGGAGAAATCCCGCAGCGTGCTGCCGCCGACCGCCAGCGCGTCCTGCAGCACGGCGCGCACCGCCGCCAGCAGGCGCGCGCAGCGCTTGGGGCCGATGCGGCTGGCCGGCGTGGCCGGGTGGATGCCGGCCTGCCAGAGGGCTTCACAGGCGTAGATGTTCCCGGCACCCACCACCACATCGCCCGCCAGCAAGGCCTGCTTGATGGGCACACGCCGGCCCTGCAGGCCCCGATGCAGGGCCGCGGCATCGAAGGCCGGATCAAAGGGCTCGGCGCCCAGGCCGGCCAGCAGGTTGCGCGCCGGTTCCTGATCCAGCGCGGCGGACCAGACGGCGGCGCCGAAGCGGCGCGGGTCGGTCAGCGTCAGGCAGCCCTGGCTGGTGTCGATGGCCAGGTGCTGGTGCGGCCCCAGCGCCTGCGGTTCGGGTGTGAAGGCCAGCGAACCCGACATGCCCAGGTGCAGCAGCAAGCCACCCTGCGGAGCGGGCCGGTCCAGCGGCAGCCAAATGTATTTGCCACGCCGGCTCGCGGCGCCGATGCGCGCGCCGCGCAGTGCGGCCGGCTCGATTCCCAGTGGCCAGCGCAGCGGTTTGCCCAGGCGCAGCTCGCGCAGCGTGGCGCCTTCCAGCGCGGCAGCAAATCCCTGGCGGGTGATCTCGACTTCGGGCAGCTCGGGCATCGTGCCAGTGTAGGAACCCATGCCAAGCGGCGGCAGGGAGCCCAGTCGGCACAATCGGCGCCGCCATGCCTGCACCCTCTCTCCGCCGTCTCGCACCCTGGGCCCTTGCCCTGCCCCTGCTCGCTCAGGCCCAGCCCACCGCACCGCCGGTTGCGGCCGCCACCAGCGCGCCACCGCCTGCGGTGCAAAGCTCGGCGCTTGATGCCCCGCTGTTCTACCAACTGCTGATTGCCGAACTGGAGCTGCAGCGCGGCCAGCCCGGCGTGGCCTTCCAGGTGCTGCTGGACGCGGCGCGCCGCACGGGCGACGAAGCCTTGTTCCGCCGCGTCGTGAACGTCGCCCTGCAGGCGCGCGCCGGCAATGAGGCGCTGCAGGCCACGCGGGCCTGGCGCCAGGCTCTGCCTGAATCCACTGAGGCCCTGCAGACCCAGCTTCAACTGATGGCGGCCCTGGGCCAACTGGGCGAGCTGCCCGGCCCGTTGCTCGATTGGCTGCAGCAAAGCCCGGACGGCCAGGCGCGCGCCCAGCATCTGGCCACGCTGCCGCGCCTGGTGCGCCAACCCAATGCCTTCGATGCCTTGGAGCCCGGCCTGGCGGCCGAGCGCGACAACGCCGCCGCACGCAGCCTGCGCCGCTCGTTGGCAGCCTGCGTCATTGCCCAGCTGGCCCAGCAGGCGGGCAACCACCCGCTCACGCTGAACCAGCTGCGTGAGGCACGCCAGCTGGACGCCGACAACCAGCTGCCCGCCTGGCAGGCGCTGGATCTGGTGCGTCACCTGCCGGCGGCCGAGGAGCTGATCGACCGCGGCAGCCGCGATCCGGCTTATCGCCTGGCCTGGGCCCGCGCGCTGGCGCGCGATCAGCGCAGCGTCGAGTCCCTGGCCCTCTTCCAGACGCTGGCGGCCGAGCAGCCCGACGAGATCGGCCACGCCTACGCGATCGGCTCGCTCGCCCTCGACCTGCGCCAGCCCAAGCAGGCCGAGACCGCGCTGCGCGATTACCTCAAGCGCCTGCCCGAGAGCCACGCCAACCGCCTGGCCGCACAGGCCTCGGCCCTGCTGCTGCTCTCGCAGGCGCTGGAGCAGCAAGGCCAGCTCAAGGAGGCCGCCCAGGTGCTGGACGAAGCCCAGGACCCGCAGCGCGCGCTGGAGGTGGCCTTCCGCCGCGCCCTGCTGCAGGCCCGGCAGGGCGAACTTGAGCAGGCACGTGCAGCCGCCCGCGCCCTGCCGGGCGACGGTCCGGACATCGAGCGCCGCCGCCTCCTGGCCGAGGTGCAGATCCTGCGCGAGGCCAACCGCTGGAAAGATGCCCACGAGCTGCTCGGCCAGGCCGTGAAGGCCGAGCCCGACAACACCGACCTGCTCTACGAACATGCCATGAGCCTGGAGCGCCTCAAGCAGTTCGACGACATGGAGCGCCAGCTGCGCCGCGTGATGGAGCTGGAGCCGCGCCACCACCACGCGCGCAATGCGCTCGGTTACTCGTTGGCCGAGCGCGGCCTGCGCCTCGCTGAGGCGCGCGAGCTGATCGAAACGGCGCTGGAGATCGGTGGCCAGGAGCCCGCCATCGTTGACAGCCTGGGCTGGGTGGCCTTTCGCGAGGGCAAGCTGGACGAGGCCGAAACCCTGCTGCGCCGTGCCTACCGGGCCCGGCTGGACACCGAGATTGCCGCCCACCTGGCCGAAGTGCTGTGGGCACGCGGCAATCAAGAGGAGGCACGCCGGCTGCTGGATGAGACCAGCGCGCGCGATGGCAGCAACGAGGTGCTGCGCAGCACGCGTCGCCGCCTGGGCCTGCGATGAAACGCCGCGCCCTGCTGCTGAGCGCGCTGCTGGCGGGCTGTGCCCCGCTCCCCCCGTCACCGCCCAGCCAGGGCTGGAGCGGCAAGCTCGGCTACCAGATGGAAGCGGGCAATGGCCAGCGCGCGCAGGCCGGCTCGGCGCTCTTTGAGCTGCAGGGCGATCTGAAGCGCGGCAGCCTGCTGCTCAACAGCCCGCTGGGCACCACCCTGGCGCAGGCACGCTGGGATGAAGCCGGCCTCTGGCTGGACGACACCAGACAACCCCATCGCTACGCCGACATGGACGAATTGGGCTGGGCCCTGGGCCAGGCCATGCAGGGCCCGGCCCTGCCGCTGCGCCTGCTGTTCGACTGGCTGCACGGCCGCCCCAGCCCGCTGGCCCCTCATGAGGCGCACGAGCTGGGCTTTGTGCAGGACGGCTGGCTGGTTCAGCGTGAAGACCCCCAGCGATTGCTGCTGAGCCGCCCGGCCCAGGGCGGCCAGGGCGCCCTGCGCCTGCGCATCCTGTTGAATCCGCCGGCATGAAGGCCCTCTACGAGCTGCCGGCCCCGGCCAAGCTGAACCTCTTTCTACACGTGGTAGGCAAGCGCTCCGATGGCTACCACCTGCTTGAATCCCTGTTCGTGCCCATCGACTGGGCCGACACCCTGCACTTGGAAAAGCGCAGCGATGGCCGCATCCAGCGCCAGGACCGTCGCCCCGGCGATCTGCCGGCCGAAGACCTGTGCGTGCGCGCCGCCCGGGCATTGCAGCAGGCCAGCGGCTGCAGCCTGGGCGTGGACATCCACCTGGACAAGTGCCTCCCATCGGGTGCCGGCATGGGCGGCGGATCATCGGATGCGGCCACCGTGCTGATCGGCCTGAACCGCCTCTGGGGCCTGGACTGGAACCGCACGCGCCTGATGCAACTGGGCCTGACGCTCGGCGCCGATGTGCCCTTCTTCCTGGGCCGAGGGCCGGCTTTCGCGCAAGGCATTGGCGAGCAGCTGACCCCGGTGGAGCTGCCCGCCCTGCGTCTGGCCGTGCTCAAACCTCTCCAAAGCCTGCCGACCGCCGCAATTTTTTCGAGCCCCCTCTTGCAGACCTCAAAAACACAGTCTATAGTCGCGGGCTCTGTTGCAGACAAATGGCTTCAGCAGCGAAACGATCTACAGGCGGCAGCGCAAGCGCAGTGCCCGGAAATCGCAGACGCGCTGAAATTGCTGCAGAACCGCTTCGGCAACAGTCGGATGACCGGTTCAGGCAGCGCAGTGTTTGCGCAGATTGACAGAGACGACCTGCCCATGGCGACCGAGCTTGGGAGCTTCATCGAAGTTCCAGAGCAGTGGGAAGGAAAGATCTGTCGCAGTCTGGAAGCCTTGCCGCTGGCGGCGTGGCTGGAAGACTGAAAGTTTGAGGGCAACGGCGTCAGCCGGGGTCCTGTGTAGGGGAGTCGCCAAGTTGGTCAAGGCATCGGATTTTGATTCCGACATGCGAGGGTTCGAGTCCTTCCTCCCCTGCCAAATTTTTTCTGCTGTGCCTGGCGCCGTAGCTGCCGTTAAAGGAACGCCCCGTGCTCAACAACACCGTGCTGTTCACCGGCAACGCCAACCCGGCGCTGTCGCAGGAAATTGCCACCCATCTGGGCGCTGAACTGGGCCGTGCGTCGGTCGGTCGGTTCTCGGACGGCGAAGTGGCCGTCGAAATCCAGCAGAACGTCCGCGCCCGCGACGTGTTCGTCATCCAGCCCACCTGCGCGCCGACGAACGACAACCTGATGGAGCTGCTGGTGATGGCCGACGCGCTCAAGCGCGCCAGCGCCCGCCGCATCACCGCCGTCATCCCCTACTTCGGCTACGCCCGCCAGGACCGCCGCCCGCGCTCGACGCGTGTGCCGATCTCGGCCAAAGTCGTCGCCAACCTGCTGGAAACTGTCGGCATCGAGCGCGTGCTCACGATGGACCTGCACGCCGACCAGATCCAGGGCTTCTTCGACATCCCGGTCGACAACATCTACGCCAGCCCGGTGCTGCTCTCCGACCTGAAGAGCAAGAGCTACCAGGATCTGGTGGTGGTGAGCCCCGACGTCGGCGGCGTGGTGCGCGCCCGCGCGCTGGCCAAGCAGCTGGGCTGCGACCTGGCCATCATCGACAAGCGCCGTCCCGCCGCCAATGTCTCCGAGGTGATGCACGTCATCGGCGAGATCGAGGGCCGCAACTGCGTGATCATGGACGACATGATCGACACCGCCGGCACGCTGGTGAAGGCGGCCGAAGTCCTGAAGGACCGCGGCGCCAAGTCGGTCTACGCCTATTGCACCCACCCCATCCTCAGCGGCCCCGCGATCGAGCGCATTGCCGGCTCGGCCCTGGACGAGGTGGTCATCACCAACACCATTCCGCTGACCGACGCGGCCCGCGCCTGCGGCAAGATCCGTCAGCTCTCGGTGGCCTTCCTGTTCGCCGAGACCATCCGCCGCATCAGCGATGGCGAGTCGGTGACCTCGCTCTTTAGCGAGCAAAACAACAACTTCTAAGAATCGGACGCCACCTGGCGTCTTTCCTCGGGGCTGCCCTTGGCGGCCCCTTTTTGCAAACGGGGGCTTGGTCGCGAGCCACCGACTCACTGGAGTGAAACCATGAAATTCGTCGCTTTCGAGCGCAAGCTGCAAGGCACTGGTGCGAGCCGCCGCCTGCGTATCTCGGGCAAGGTCCCCGGCATCGTCTTCGGCGCCGGCGAACCCGCCATGATCGAACTCGATCACAACGCCCTGTTCCACGCCCTGAAGAAGGAAGCCTTCCACAGCTCCATCCTCGACATGGAACTGAACGGCAAGGAATCCAAGGTGCTGCTGCGTGACGTGCAGTACCACCCCTGGAAGCCGCAAGTCCTGCACGTGGACTTCCAGCGCGTGGACAGCACCACCAAGATCACCAAGAAGGTGCCGCTGCACTTCATCGGCGAGGCCGAGTCGGTTGCCGTGAAGACCGACAAGTGCACCGTCAGCCACATCGTGACCGAGCTGGAAATCACCTGCGTCGCGGTGGAACTGCCCGAGTTCATCGAAGTGGACCTGAGCGGTCTGACCAAGGGCCACAGCGTGCATGTCAACGACATCAAGCTGCCCGCCGGCGTCAAGGTCGTCACCCACGGCAAGCCGAACCCCGTCGTCGCCACCCCGGTGGAGCCGAAGGTCGAAGAGATCGTGGTGGCTGCCGCTCCGGCCGCTCCCGCCAAGGGCAAGGCCAAGGGCAAGAAGTAATTCAGCCCCGCACCCTGTGCACCTGCAAAGCCCCGCCCTGGCGGGGCTTTTGTTTTTTGAGCCCTGCTCCGGCGGGGCTCTTTGCGTTCCGGCCCGCGGCGGCTCAGTTGCTGACCGTCACCTCACGCTGGCGCTCCACATACTGGGCGCCCAGAGCGGCGGCGTTGTCCGGGCAGTTGGCCACCTGGCCGTTGCAGGCTACCGCGCGCAGCTGGTAGACGGTGGTGGTGGCGGCCGTGCCGGGTGATGCCTCACCCTCTTTGTAGGCGGTGCCTGTGCAGCTGACGGTGACGCGAAAGCCTGTCTCACTGCGCAGATCCAGGGTTTGGCTGATGGGCGGCACGGCGACCCCGCAGCCACTCCACCCGCCACCTGGCTTGAGCAGCTTGTACAGCCCCCAATCCAGTCCGGCGCGCACCGCGGCCTGGGCACGCGCGCCCTGCACCTCCTGCGCCATGCCCGCCTGAGCCCCAACGCTCAAGCGCACCACGCTTGCCGCCAGCAAAGCCAGCAGGACCAGCACCACCAGCGCGGCCAAGGCTCCCAACCCCCTGCTGGCCGCCTTCATGGGATGTTGCTCACCATGGCGCTCAGTTGCAGGCTGACGCGCTCGCCGTCTCGGCTGAGCTCGAGCTGCAAACTCATTAGGCCGTATTCCGTCAACGCCGCCTGGCCGTACTCGAAGCTGCAGGCCGAGACACGCGTGGCCAGCACGTCATCCCCTAGGCCCACCGCAGGACAGGTCGAGGGATAGCTGGCGTTGAAACCATAGGCACGGCGCCGCACGAGTTGGCCGGTGCCATTGCCGGCCGCATCCAGGCCAGCACCGCTGCAGATGTAGAACACCGCCTGCTCGGTGGCGGGCACCACCTGGAAGCGCCCGCCGAAGCCGCCATTCGGAAACTGGGTGGGCGCAATCGCGATGCGCTGGCTGCCAAAGGCGGCATTGCCCATGGCCTCGTTCGTGGCCGTGATGACCGCGCGATTGATGCCGCTGCCGTAGACCTCGTTGCCATTCTGGTTGCCCACCACCACGAAGTCGCCCACCGCCGCGGCGCCATTCAGGGGGCCCAACACGTCGAAGCGCTGGGTCAGCGTGGCGGGGTCCAAGGCCGCGGAGCAACTGGCGGCCGTGGCACAGGTGGCCGGGTCATTCACCGTGTCTGGCGCCATCCGGTAGCGCCCACCCCCGATCGTGGGCACCAGCTCGAAGCATTGGTCGGAAGGCGTGCGGATGGAATTGGGCACAGCCGAGCGGATGTCGCGTTGCATGGCCTGCAGCGCGCCTTGCGCGGCCGACTGCAACTCGCTGCGATGGCGCTGCGCAATGAAGCCCTGCACCGCCGGCCGCACGAACACGGTCACGACGCCGGCCAGCACGCCCAGCACCACGATGACGAGGATGAGCTCGACCAGGCTGAAACCGCGGCTGCGCGTCATGGCGCATACCCCGTGCGCCAGCCCACCAGTTGCAGGCTGTCGGCCGCACCGCGCCGCGCCGTCACCGTGATGCGCTTGGCCGGCACGCCGGCCAGGCTGACATCGGCGACCGCCACTTCGACCGCATAGGCCGCCAACCCCGTCACCGGCACCCCCGCCACGGTGCAGATGCCCTGGCTGTAGCCGGCGTAGTCGTCGATGTCGTAGAAGCCGCTGCGCGCGCAGCCGCCGGCCACGGGCGGGGTGCTGCTGCTGTAGGGCCGGCTCTGCACCTCTTCGAGCATGCCCTCGGCGATGGCCAGCAACTGGCGGTTGACCAGCGGGTCGGCCGAACTGCGCGTGGTCTGCTGGAAGGCCAGCAGCACCCCGGCCAGCCCCACACCCAGCACCACGATGGCCAAGATCAGCTCGACCAATGTGAACCCGCGCCGCCTATTCCGCATGGCCGCTCTCGCCGTAGACGGTGATCGCCGCCATGCCGCTGGCCGTGATGCTGCGGTTCGCCACCTGCAACCCGGCGCCGTCGCGGCTGACGCGGCCATTGGGCTGGAAGTACAGCGTGCCCGCCGGCGTGACGGTGACGCTGGTACCGGCGGCCTCCGCAAAGCTGCTTGCGCCGTCCGGCCCAGGCAGGCTGCTGCCGCAGCTGCTGGCCGGATTGCTGCCGGCCACGCTCAGGCTCAGTTGCCCGTCGGCCGCAAAACTGGCGCACACCAGGCGTCGATGACCCACGGCCGTGGCCGCCGCCAGGCGCAGGCCGGCCAGGGCCTGGCCGCGCCAGGCATCGCTGCGGAACTCGCCCAGGCCCGCGAGCCGCGGCAGCGCCACGGCCGCCAGCACGCCCAGCAGCAGCAGCACCGCCACCAGTTCCACCAGGGTGAAGCCCCCCTGATCAGTAAACCTGGCGCTCATGCAACCTCTTCTGGCTTTCAGCCGTCACCGAGCCGAAGCTGGCCCGCGCACTCGGGTCGCTGTCCCAACGACCGAGCGGATTACCGGCGTCGGCGCAACCGTTCAGGGTGCCTTGGCGGGCACGCAGCCAGGGCAGGCCGGCGCCGGTGGTGGCGGGGTGGTTGGGCAGGCAGGCGCGGTCGGTGGTGGTGCTGCCCAGGTTCAATGCCACGTCCAGCGTGCCCGCGCCGCCACCGCTTGGCGCACCCAGGGTCAGGCTGCCGATGCCGCTGGCCAGGCTCAGGGACTGCACCGCCGTCGTCCAGCCCGCCGCGGCCCCGTTCAGGCCCACGCGGTTGGACTGCGCCACCGCCGTCAGCTTGCCGGCCAGCGCCGGGCCGGTGCAGCTGTCGTCACTGCCGAGCACCCAGCTCTTGCCGCTCCAGTACTCCAGTCGCAGGGGCAGCGCCAGCGCGTTGCGGCTGCTGCCGATGGCGCTTTGCAGCAGCAGGCGGCCACTGCGCAGCGCGAAGCTCGGCTCCGCCCCCCCGCTGCTGCTCACGCCCAGGGCATCGGTGACGCGCAGGCTGGTGCTGAAAGGCGCCGTGAGCTTGCTGCTGAGCCGGTAACTGAGCGCCAGCTCCGGCGTGATGCCCAGGGCGAAGCGGCTGGCCGGCGCGCCCGTGGGGTCGAAACTGCCCTTGCCCGACGCCACGGCCTCGCTGAACACGACGGCCTGCGCGTAGTCGTTTGCATTGCCCTGGCTGCCGTCGTAATTCAGGGTTCGCGCACCCAGCGCATTCACGGCCTCCACGGTCACACCCGGCAGGGCCTGGCCCGGCAGATCGCTGGAACCCGCCAGGCCGGCGTAGCTGAAGCTGCCGCAGGCAGGGCTGCCGCTGACCTTGAAGCGGGCCGGGCGGAAAGGGCCGATGGCCGCTGCGGTGCTGCCCGTCACGGCCAGTCCGCTGCCCAGGTAGTCGTTGTCGCTCAAGGCGGCAGCCAGGTTGATGGTGCCCACTTCGGTCCAGATCAGGTCCGCCGGGTTCGCCACCCCGGCGGTGAAGCTCAGCGCCCCATGGCTGAAGGCTCCGGCCTGGGCGCCCGCAAACACCGGGGTGAGCTTGGTGTGGGTGAGCGCCACGGTTTCGCCCTCCTGCCCGAAGTTGGGCGTGGCGGCATCCGCGGTGTTGCGGGCGGTCAGGCGCAGACCGAAGGCGGCGCCCGCCACCTGCGCGCCGCTGGGCAGATTGCTGAACAGGAAATCCTTGGGCGCGGCCACGGCCTGCGCGCTGCCCGTCATGCTCAGGCCGGCGTCCCCGCTTGCCGCACTGCCGGTGTAGGTGGCGGTGACGCTGAAGCGTCCGACGTCAGCGTACTGCAGCGTCAGGCTGGCACTGCCGGTGGCATCGAAGGCCACGCTGAGGGCGCGGCTGCCACAGGCCGCCGCGCTGCTGCCCGAGGCGTTCAGGGCCTGCCCCGCCACCCGCACCGGCAGCGTTCCGGTGGCCGGGTTCACATAGCCACAGGCCAAGGTCAGGCTCTTGCTGACGCTGGCAAAGGCGGGCGTGCAGGCTAGGCTGTTGTCGCTCTGGCGCACGGCGGCAATGCCCAGCGTGGTGCTGGCTTCGGCGCGGTGGTTGGACAGGCTGACCAGGAAGCCCGCCGCGGCGGCAGTGAAGCTGCACTCCGGGCTGCCGAAGTTGCAGCGCAGCGCATTGGTGGCCGCGGGTGAACTGCTGGCCACGCCCAGGGTGGCGCTGCCCACCACCGGGAGTTGGCCCTGCACCGTGACGAAGCTGCTGCCCGCCGGAATGGTGAAGCCGGCGCCCGCAGGCCACAACCAGCTGGCGTTGCTGGCACCCAAGCTGCCGCTAACCCCTGCCGTGTACGGCACGGAGCAACTGGCATCGGTGCAGGCGCGCACTTCGAAGCTGCTGGGCGTGCAGGTGATGCCGTTGCCGCTGGCGTGCCGGATCTCCAGATGGTGCAGGGGTGGCGTGCAGTCATGCGTCTGCACCATGTCCGCGGCGATTTCCACCGGGCCGAGGTCGAAGTTGTAGACCCGCAGCTCGTCGATCCGACCGTTGGCCGAGTCGTCGGTGCCACCCGCCGGCGCGGCACTCAGGCGGTTGTCCCCGACGAACAGACTGCCCAGGCTGGAGGCCAGGCTGCCGCTGGTGGTGCCGACGCCCGTGCCGGTCAGACTGCCATTCACATACAGGCGCAGGGTGCTCTGATTGCTGCCGCTGGCCAGCTTCCAGGTGGCCGCCACATGGACCCATTGGTTGGCAGGGAAGTTCTGCGCGGACGTGCTGGCACTCAGGGTGGCGCCGGCGCTGTCCGTCAGGCGCAGACGCAGCACGCCGCCGCTGTCGCGCTGCAGGTAAAAGGGCTGGTCGGTCTGTCCGCTGGCGTCCATCAGCATGGCCGCCTGGCTGCTGTTCCAGGAAACCGCCGCGCGGTACCAGAAGGAGAGCGTGCCGCTATTGCCGACCCCTGAAGGCAGGTTCAGCAGGCTGTCAACGCCACGCCGGGTCGCATCGGTGTTGCGGTCCACATCCAGGGCCCGACACACCTTGCCGCCGGGGTCGGTGACGGCATCGCCCACCGCCACACCATGCTGCTCCTGGGCGGAGGCATCGCGCACCTCGCCCACCTGGCCGGTGTAGACGAACTCATCGAAGCGGTACTCCGCCACCCGCTCCGGCAGACCCGATGGCACGAACCACCGGATGGCCGAGCCATTCGCGTTGTAGCCACTGTTGAAGGAATACAGCGTGTAGTCCGAGTTGCTGACCTGCACGCCGATGGTGGCCTGCGAGCCTGTGGCGTTGGCGTTGCCGTACTGGAACTTGAATTCGCCCCCCTCGTACAGAATGATCTGAAAGGTGTAGGGGGTGCTGGTGTTGTACTGGTAGACGCTGTTCCAGGACACCACCAGCCGCCGATTGGGTGCCGTGCCCTTCTGCTCCCAGCTCACCTTGCCACTGCCGGCGCGGGAAGGATCAAGGTCGGTCCAGTAGGCCATGATGACCCGGTCCGTGGCAGAGGCCGTGCAGCCCGAACGCGCCGTGGCCGCACCCGCGGGCAGCGTGGTGTTGGTGTAGTTGCGGAAGAAGCCGGTGTCGGCTCCGAACTGCAGCATGCCGTTGGAAAGCACCCGCACCGAGCTGTAGTTCACCCCGGCAAAGCGGAACACAAAGCCGCCGGTCAGGTTGATGGTGACGCGATCGTCATCACCAGGGTAGCCCGTACAGCTGCCACCATCCCAGGTGTTGATGGTGTTGGCGGCCGTTTCCCAGGCGAAGCTGTCACTGCGGTAGCTGTAGCTGGCGGCCTGGGCGGAGCCCAGGCACAGCCAGAGCAGGGCGGCCCACAGGCCCAGCTTGAGCCAACCGCCCCGCAGCATGGGACGAATCCGTCAGTTGCCGGCAGCGATGGCCGTGAACTCGGCCTTCTTCGGCGTGCTGTCGCTGTTGGAGATTTCGCAGACGAAGGTCGTGCCATTGGCCGACGACGCGGTTTCACCCGACTTGAGTGCCGAGGTATACCCAGTCGGCATGCCGCCCTGCATCAGGCCACCCACCGTGGCGGTGGCGCAATCATTGACGGTTTTGCATTTGGCCGCATTGGTGGTGCTGTGGTTCACGACCGAGCAACCGCTGTAGTTCAGCGTCATCGCCGAGCCTGCGGCACCGGCCACGCCCTTGGTCGCGGCGATCTTGGCGTCGTCACCGATGTCGACGAAACGCGGCAGCGCCGTCGCCGCCAGGATGCCCAGGATCACGATGACCACGATCAGTTCGATGATCGTGAAGCCGGCTTGCAGACGGGGGCTGGAACGCATGGTGAATCTCCTGTTCTAGGGAATCTGTAGCTCAACAACGGGATTGGATATCTTCGGCGCGGATGATGCGGGCCTTGATGTCGGCGTGCAACACGAAACGGCATTCGTTCACATTCGACAGAGTCACTTCAAGCCGTTCTGCTCCCAGCGGCCGCAGTCTCCAACCTGCACGCAGGTCACTCAGTCCGCTCGCGCTGGCAAGCGCCTGCAGGCGTTGCTGCCCAGGTTCTGCAGGCCAGTTGTCGATTTGCTGTGCTTCAGCGGCCAAGGGCACCTGCAGGCTTGCACGGCGCAGCTCCGTCAGCACGCGCTGCATGCACGCAAGGTCCGCCCAATCCGGGCACTTGAGCTGCAGCAGCTGCGCGTTGCTGCGCGCCGCCTCGGCCGCCATGCGCAGCTGCACCGAACGGGCTTCGGCCTGGATGTCATCAAAGCGGGAGCGCAGCACCCAAGCCAGCACGCCCAAGACCGCCACCACCACCGCAAACTCCAGATAGCGCCGCAGCTGCACGGCGTCAGCGCTTGAAGGAGACCCGACCCAGGTCCCAGATCGGCAGGAACACGCCCATGGCCAGGATCAGCACCAGCACGCCCAGGAAGACGATGAGGATGGGCTCGATCTGCTGGCCCAGGGTCTTGAGCTCGTACTGCACGTCATTGCCGTAGAGCTGTGCCACCTCCTGCATCAGCTCGTCGACGGCGCCGGTCTCCTCGCCCACCGCGATCATCTGCAGCACCACGGGCGTGAACACGCCGGTGGCAATGGCCGCGCGCAGCAGGGATTCACCGCGCTCGATGCTGGCGCGCATGCCTTCGATCTTGCCGGACACATGGCGGTTCTCGCAGGTCTGCGCCACCACGGTGAGCGCCTGCTCAACCGGCACGCCACTGCGCAGCGCCAGCGCCAGGCTGCGCGAAAAGCGCGCCAGTTCGGCCTTGAGCACGATCTTGCCGGCCACCGGGATGCGCAGCTTGAAACGGTCCCAGGCCAGGCGGCCGGGTTCGGTCTCGATCCAGCGCTTGAGCGCAAAGGTACCGACGCCCACCAGGCCGACCAGCAGCCAACCGTAGCGGAGGGTGAACTCCGAGGTGGCGATCAGGATGCGCGTGGCCAGCGGCAGCTCGGCGCCCAGGCTCTTGAAGACGCCGGCAAAGGCCGGAATCACCATTACGTTGATGACGCCGATGGCCGCGACCATGGCCGCCATGACGAACAGCGGGTAGCGCAGCGCCGACTTGACCTGCTGGCCCATGAAGAGCTCGAACTCCTGGTGCTCGAACAGGCGCATGAACACCTCGTCCAGGCGGCCGGTCATCTCGCCCACGCGCACCATGGCGACGAAGAAGTGGTCGAACACCTTGGGGTGCTGGGCGAAGCAGCGGCTCAGCTCGATGCCCGATTCGAGGCTGGCGCGCACCGCCTGCAAGGTTTCCTTCATGCGCTCGTTGGTGGCCGACTCGGTCAGGCCGGCCAGCGCGCGCAGGATGGGCACGCCGGACTTCAGCAGAGTGTGCAGCTGGCGCGTGAACACCAGCATGTCCACCGGCTGGATGGCGGGTTTGAGTAGCGCGTCCAGGCGCTGCTGCAGGCCGGGCCCGGTATCAGCGCCGCCGCCTTCCTGGGCCTGCACGCTCAGCACCGTGACGCCCTCGCTGCGCAGCTGATCGGCCACCGCGGTTGCACTGACGGCCTCCAGCGAACCGGTGACACGCCCCTGCGCACTGCGGCCGGTGTAGGCGAACTTGGGCATCGTGACTTAGAGGTCTTCGTCGTCCACCGCGGTGGAGACGCGCAGGGCCTCGTCCAGCGTGGTGCGGCCGGTCTTGACGAGGCGCAGGGCATCGTGGCGCAGGCTGTTGCCCTTCATCTGCGCGCGGCCGACGCGCGCAAAGCCCTCGTTGTCGCCGCGGTTCAGGGCATTGATCAGGTCCTGATCCATCTCCAGGAACTCGTACACGCCGGTACGGCCGGAGTAGCCGGTGTCGCTGCAATGCACGCAGCCGCGGCCCTTCTTCAGCGTGGCGCCGGCCAGGTCCTCGCCATTGGCCTCGAACCAGGCGCGTTCCTGCGGCGTGGGCTCATGCGTTTCGCTGCAATGGGTGCAGATCGTGCGCACCAGTCGCTGCGCCAGCACCAGGTGAAGGGAAAGCGCCACCATGTAGCGCGGCACGCCCATGTCGAGCAGGCGGATGGGTGTGGAGAGCGCGTCGTTGGTGTGCAGGGTGGAGAGCACCAAGTGGCCGGTCATGGCGGCGCGCAGGCCCACCTCGGCGGTCACCTGGTCGCGCATCTCGCCCACCAGCACCACGTCCGGGTCCTGGCGCAGGGCGGCGCGCAGCACGCGCTCGAAGCTGAGCTCGATCTTCTCGTGCACCTGCACCTGGTTCAGGCCGGGCAGGCGGTACTCCACCGGGTCCTCGACCGTGATGATCTTGCGCTCGGTGTTGTTCAGCGCGTTCAGCGTGGCGTAGAGCGTGGTGGTCTTGCCCGAGCCGGTGGGGCCGGTGACCAGGAACATGCCGCTGGGCCGCGCGATGGCGCGGTGGATGGCCGCCGCCACCGGCTCGGGCAGGCTCAGGCCGGGCAGGCTGAGCAGGCCGGTGCCCTGGTTGAGCAGACGCATCACCACCGATTCGCCATGCTGGGTCGGCATGGTGGAGATGCGCACGTCCACATTGGTGTTGCGCAGCTTGACGTGGAAACGGCCGTCCTGCGGCAGGCGGCGTTCGGAGATGTCCAGGCCGCTCATCAGCTTCAGGCGCAGGGCCACGGCGCTGGCAATCTTGGCATCGGCCTCGGTCTGCACCTGCAGCACGCCATCGATGCGGAAGCGGATGCGCAGGCTCTTTTCCTGCGGCTCGATGTGGATGTCTGAGGCGCGCTTGCGCAGCGCCTCCTCGAACACCGAGAGCAGCAGACGCACCACCGGTGCGTCCTCGGCGGCGGCGGCGTTCAGGCCGAGCAGCTCGCCGAGCTCGTCCTCCACCGCGCCCATCTCGGTGGTCAGCTCCTTGGCCAGGCTACCGATGTCCTCGCCCAGCGTGTAGCTGCGGTCGATCAGCGCCATCAGCTGGCTTTCCGCCACGGCCACCAGTTGGACGTCCTTCTTCAGGATGCGGGCGATCTCGTCGAAGGCGGCGATGTCGGTCGGGTCGGCCATGGCCACGCGTGCGCCCAGCGCATCGCTTTCCAGCACCATGGCGCGCATGCGGCGGGCCTGGCCCTCCGGCAGGGCGCGCACGGCCTCGGGGCGCACCACCACATCGCCCAGGTCTTGATACGGCACGCGCAGCTGGCGCGCCACCGTCTTGGCGATCTGCGCCTCGGTGACCCAGCCGTTGTCGACAAAGATGCGGCCCAGCTTGCGCCCGGTGGCCTTCTGCAGGGCCAGGGCCTCCTGCAGCTGGGCGGGCTGGATCAGGCCCTCCTGCGTCAGCAGGTCGCCCAGGCGGATGCGCACAGGTTGGTTCATACCGGCGGGTTCATTCCGGCTTGCGCTGCGGTTCCGGCGGCACCGGCAGGGCCGGCGCGCTCAGCTCGGCGGGCCAGCGGCCATCGGCCGGGATGACGGTGGGCTTGATCAGGATGACCAGCTCGCGCTTGCGGTTGATCTTGCTCTTCTGGCCGAACAGATTGCCCACCACCGGAAGGTTGCTGAGCACCGGCAGGCCGGTGCGGTCGCCGCGCAGCTCCTGCGTCATCAGGCCGCCGATGGCGACGATCTGGCCATCGCCCACGCGCACAATGGAATCCGTCTCGTTGATGGTGGAAGCGGCCAGCGGCAGGCGGAAATTGCCCAGGGTGCCGAGGTCGAGGATCTTTTCGCGCTCAGTCACCAGGCTGATCGAGGGGTGCACATGCAGCATCACCTGGCCGTTGGGGTCGATCTGCGGCGTCACGTCCAGCACGATGCCGGAGAAGAAGGGCGTGAGCTGAAGCGTGGGCGCCTGCGTGGTGGTGTTGGTGTTGTTGTTGGTGCTGTTGTTGTTGGTGATGCCGGTGACGTAGAGCTCGTCCGAACCCACCTTCAGCAAGGCCTTCTGGTTGTTCAGCGTGGCGATGCGGGGGCTGGAGAGCACATGCACATCGCCCTG
>NZ_JAYRMO010000010.1:33571-140577 GCF_041912635.1 Inhella sp. | reverse complement strand
CTGGCGGGCGCGCAGATCCCTGCCGATGCGCGGCTGGTCGGGCTCTGTGACGCCTTTGACGCCATGACGAGCACGCGCCCCTACCGCGCCGGCATGGCGGTGGCCGAGGCGCTGGACCGCATCGAGGCCGGGCTGGGCCGCCAGTTCGACGCCGAGCTCGGTGCCCAGTTCTTGCGCCTGGGCCGCGCCGGGGCGTTCGACGCCATCGTCGGCCACAGCGACGTGGGCATCCCCCTGCAGCACTGCCTGCGCTGTGGCCCGACCCTGATCCGCCACCGGGACACGCGCGCCGGCTCGCACCAGGGCTGCCCGGTGTGCGAGGCCCGCATCCGCTGGGACGAAGGCCCGCAGGGCCTGGCGCCGGTGCCCACCGGCGAGGCCGCGCCGGCCGAGGAGCTGGAACCGACCCTGGACCGCGCGCAGATCACGGCCCTGGTGGCCGAGTGGACCGAGGTGCTGGTGGTCTGAGGGGCCGCAGCTCAGGGCCGCGCTGCCGCGCGCCGGCGGTGCGCGGCAATCGCCTCCCGCAGCTCCTGCAATTCCTCGCAGCCCAGCACGCAGATCGCGCGCAGCGCCTCCAGGTGCTTCTCGGCGCTGGCCACATCGCCCACCGTCAGGTAGGCCTCGCCGATGTACTCGTGCGCGCCGCGGTGGCGTGGGTCGATGGCCAGGGCGCGCTTGTAGTGCGCGAAGGCGGGCGGCAGTTGGCCGAGCTGGCGGTGGCTGTAACCCAGGTCGTTGTGCAGCTGGGCGGAGTCGGGGAAGCGCTTAAGCGCCGCCTTCAGCAAGGGCAGGGCGCGGGCGAAGTCCTGGGCCTTGAGGGCGGCGCTGGCCGCGGCGTAGTCGGGGTCGGCGGCCAGGGCCTGCTCGGCGCCTTCTTCGGAGGGCGCCGCAGCCAGTGGGCGGGCCAGCAGGGCGCAGCCTGCCAGCAAGACCAGGCGCCGCGGGCTCATCGCTTGGCCAGGAAGGCCTTGGCGCGCGCCACCTCGGGCAGCGCGCTGTCGGCGTTCCGGGTCAGCTCGATCAGCCGGGCATGGTGCTCGGCGGCCTTGTCGGGCAGGCCCGCGGCTTCGGCCGCGGCGGCGGCGCCGGCCAAGCCGCGCAGGCGGTTGGGTTCGCGGCGCTGGGATTGCTCGAACGCCTGCAGCGCTGCCGCCGGCTACTGCTGCGCCAACAGCAGCTCGCCCAGCAGTTCGCGTGCCGGCACCACGCGACCGGGGGTGACGATGTGCTTCTCGTTGCGGTCTTCCAGGTCGGCGGCGGCGCGCATCAGGCGCAGGGCCTCGTCGGCCTGCCCCTTCGCCTGGGCGATCCAGGCCGCTACTGCAATGCGCTGCACCTCCACCTCGGTGGCCCAGTAACCCTGCTTGGCCTCCTGCAGGCTCTTGTGCAGGGCCCGCAGGCGCTGGGCCTCGGCCTCGGCGGCCGCTACATCGCCGCTGCGCGCCGCACCCAGGGCGCGCGCGAAGTGGGTGATGGCCTCGGTGTGCGCGAAAGCCGTGCCCTGCACGGGCAGCTGGGCGGCGGCGGCCCAGTCGCCACGCTCCAGCGCCAGGCGGGCCGGCATGGCCACGGCGGCATAGGGGCCGGCGAACTGCGGCAGCTGCGCACCGCCGGCACTCTGGAACTCGGCCAGCACCCGGCGCGCGGCCTGGTCGCGGCCCAGCTGCAGCTCGGCGTAGACGAGGTAGTCGGCGGCATGGAAGGCGTCCACGGTGCTGCTGTCCTTGCGCGCCGCGGCGGCCGAGCGGCGGTTCAGCGCCACCGAATCCGACCAGGCCCCGACGCGCGTGAAGATGTGCGAGGGCATGTGCAGGGCATGGGCCGAATCGGGCGCGATGGCGGAGTAGCGCCGCGCCGCGGGCAGGCCCAGGTGCGCGATCGGCGGGGCGTCATAGCTGTGGATCAGGTAGTGCGCCACGCCGGGGTGCTCGGGGTACTTGGCGAACAGCTTTTCCAGCAGGCCGGCGGCCTTGAGGTAGGCGGCATAGCTCTGGTCGGCCTGCGACTGTGTGCCGGCGATGTAGAGCGCGGCAAAGATCTGCGCCTCGTCGTCCTCGGGGTACTTCGCCGCCAGGGCCTCGAAGGCCTGCGCGCGCGTGAGCTGGCGGGCGCGCTCGGGGCGGTTGGCGAAGTCCGCGTAGTAGGCGGCCACGGCCTCCAGGTAGCCGAGCTCACGCTCGCTGCGGGCGCCCAGGCGGCGGCCCTCGTCGATCAGGGCCTGCGCGGCCTCGGCGGCCTTGGGCGATGCGCCCTGGCCGGCCAGCGGGTTGTTCATCAGCAGCGCGGCCAGGCCGAAGCGCGCCACGGTGCAGCCGGGGTCCTGGGCCAGCACCTGGCGGAAGGTCTTCTCGCCGGCCGAGTACCAGAAGGAATGCAGCATCGCCAGGCCGCGCTGCAGCTCGGCCTGCACCGCGGGGCTGCAGGAGTTGGCGAACTGCACCTTGCCGAGCTGACCCCCACCGGCTTCGGTTTCATGCGCGCCGGCCGGGCCGGTCAGGCTGAGCGACAGGGTGAAGGCAAGCGCCAGGGGCTTGAAGGACATGGGGCCTCCTGCTGAGCCGGCCGATTCTGCGCTTGCGCGCCCTTTCAGGGGAGGGGGTCCCAGGGCTCTCCGGCAAAGCGCTCGGCCAGGAAATCCACCATCAGGCGCAGCAGCTGCGGCGGGTGCTGGCGCGAGACCATCACCGCATGCAGGCCCAGGGGCTCGGGCTCCCAGGCCGGTAGCACGGCCTGCAGCCTTCCCTGCGCCAGCAGCTCGCCCACCAGGTAGGTGGGCAGCATGGCGATGCCCAGGCCGCCCAGCACCGCCTGCAGGGTGGCGCCGGCCTCGTTGCTCTGCAGCGGGCCCGTGATGGGCACGCGCAGCAGCCGGCCCTCGTGCAGCAGCCGGTACTCGCCGCGGTTCAGGTTGGCGTGGCTGATGCAGCGGTGTGCTCGCAGCTCGGCCGGCTCGGCGGGGTGGCCGGCCTGCCGCAGATAGGCCGGGCTGGCGCACAGCACCGAGCGGCAGGTGGCCAGGCGGCGCGCCACCAGGCCTTCGTCCAGGCGGTTGCTGATGCGCAGCGCCAGGTCGATGCGTTCCTCCACCAGATGCACGGTGCGGTCGGCCGCCAGCAGCTCCACCTGCACCTGCGGGTGCTGCTGCAGGAAGTCGGCCAGCGCGGGCCCCAGCTGGGCCATGGCGAACGAGGTGCTGCAGCTGATGCGCAGGCGCCCGCGCGGCTGGCTGCGAGCGGCCTGCTGGCCCAGCTGCTCGTGCAGCTCGGCGCGCAGCTGCAGCAGCTGGCGGCAGCGCGGCAGGGCCTGTTCGCCGGCATCCGTCAGGCTCAGGCGGCGCGTGGTGCGCTGCAGCAGGCGCACGCCGAGTTCACGCTCCAGGCTTTCCAGGTAGCGGCTGACCATGGCGCGCGACATCTCCAGCGCCTCGGCGGCCGCACTCAGGCTGCCGCGGTCCACCACCTCGACGAAGACCTGCACGGCGGTATGGCGGTCCATGCGCTTCCCTTTTATTGCGTCAATTGATGCAACAAAGCATCGCATGGCATGCGGTTTATTTGCGCCATTCGAACTTCTAGAGTTCAGCCCATCGACACCCCTCATGCCCTCATCGCCATGCAAGCCAAGACCCTGATCACCAGCGCGCTCGCCTCCAGCATCAGCCTTGCCGCCACGGCCCAGCCCCTGCAACTGCAGGTCTACAACGCGCCGGCCGGCAGCTTCCACGCCAATGCGGTGCTGGTGAGCGGCGAGAAGGACGCCGTGCTGCTGGACACCGGCTTCACCCGCGCCGACGCGCTGCGCATCGCCGCCCTGGTGCTGGACAGCGGCAAGCAGTTCAAGACCATCTACATCAGCCAGGCCGATCCCGACTTCTACTTCGGCGCCGCGCTGCTGCAGCAGCTGTTCCCGCAGGCGCGGCTGGTGAGCACGGCCGCCACGCGCCAGAAGATTGGGGCCACGCTGGCGACCAAGCTGCAGGTCTGGGGCCCGCGCCTGGGTGCCAATGCGCCGCAGACCGTGCCCCTGCCCGAGGTGCTGGCGGGCGATGTCATCGAGCTCGAAGGCGAGCGCCTGGAGCTGCGCGGCCTGGACGACGCGCTGCCGCTGCGCAGCTAAGTCTGGATCCCTTCGATTAAGACGATTGCGGGTGGCGTCAATGTGTTCGCCGGTCTGCACCTGTGGACGGCCGACACGCAAACCCCCGCCGAACGCGCCGCCTGGGCGCAGAAGCTGGCGCAGATGGCGGCGCTGCAGCCGCAGCGCGTCATTCCCGGCCACAGCCTGCCGGGCCAGGCGCAGGACCTGACGGCGATCCGCTGGAGCCAGGACTATCTGGCCCGCTTCGAAGCCGAGCTGCCGCAGGCGGCGAACAGCGCCGCGCTGATCGAGCGCCTGCGCGCCGCCTACCCCCAGGCCGGCCTGGGCATCGCGCTGGAGATCGGCGCCAAGGTCAACAAGGGCGAGATGAAGTGGTGAGGGCGCGGCGGGGCGATCATTCGGCCCATGCTGCGCACCCTCAAAGACCTGTTCGGATCCCTGTTCGACGCCCCAGGCCCTGCGGCCCCCGACCCCCACACCCTGGAGCTGGCCACCGCCGTGCTGCTGGTGGAGGTGATGCGGGCCGAGGCCGGCATCGGCGCGGCCGAACGCGCCGCCGCGCTGCGCGCGCTGCAGGCCAAGTTCGCGCTCTCGGCCGATGAGGTCGAGACCCTGCTCGCCCGTGCCGAGGGGGTGGCGCAGGACGCCACCGACTTTCATCAGTTCACCACCCTGCTGAACCAGCGTCTGGACGATGCCGCCAAGCTGCAGGTGGTGGAGGCCATGTGGGCGGTGGCCTTTGCCGATGGCGAGCTGGCCGCGCACGAGCGCCATGTGCTGTGGCGGGTGGCCGACCTGCTGCATGTGAAGCACGCCGATTCGATGGCGGCCAAGCTGCGCGCCCAGGCGGCGGCCGCGCCATGAGCATTGCGCGCACGCGCATCAGGCCACCGCTCTGGCAGCCGGGCCGGCATGTGGAGCGTCCGTCGCTCACGCGGGCGCTGGAGCAGGCCCTGGAGCCCACCGCGCCCGTGCGCCTGCTGCTGGCCTGCGCGCCGGCCGGCTTTGGCAAGACCCTGGCCCTGGCGGCGCTGTGCCAGCGCGCCAGCGCGGCCGGCTGGGCCAGCGCCTGGCTGGCGCTGGATCCCGAGGATGCGCTGCCCCAGCTGCTGGAAGGCCTGGTGGCGGCGCTGGACCCCTTTGACCTGCCCTGGCGCGTCGACCCCGAGGCCCTGGCCCGCGCCGGCGCCGAGCCCGGCAGCGTGCCGCGCCTGGCCAATGCCTTCGTGAACGCGCTCGAAGCCGCCGAGCAGACGCACGGGCTGATCGTCATCGACGATCTGCACCGCGCCAGCGACCCCGCTCTGCACGAGTACCTGGTCCGCCTGCTGGAGCGCCTGCCCACCGGCTGGCGGCTGGCCGTGGGCAGCCGGGTCGAGCCGCCCTGGCCACTGGCGCGCCTGCGCGCCGAGCAGGGCCTGGTGGATGTGCGTGAGGAAGGCTTGCGCTTTGCGCCGGCCGAGGCCGCGCAGCTGCCCGGCGCTGCCGCCGTGCCGGCCGCTACCCTGCAGACCCTGCTGGAGCGCACCCAGGGCTGGGCCGCCGGGCTGCGCCTGGGCCTGGATGCGCTGCAGCATGCCGGCGCCCAGTCGCCGCAGCGCCTGGATGCCGGGCTGTTCGAGTACCTGGCCAGCGAGGTGCTGGACGGCCTGGACCCTGAGCTGCGCGAGTTCCTGCTCGCCACCGCGCCGCTGCCCGAGTTGACGGCGGCGCGCGCCGCGGCCCTGTCCGGCCATGCCGGAGCGGCACGCCTGCTGGACCAGATCCTGCAGCGCGGCCTGTTCGCCACCCAGCTGCCCGGCAGCGAGGCCGGCCTGCGCCTGCACGATCTGTTCCGCGACACCCTGCTGCATCGGCTGCGGCGCGAGCAGCCCGAGCGCTTGCCCAGCCTGCTGCGCCGCGCTGCCGCAGGCGAGCCCGAACTGGCCCGGCGCATCGAGTACGGCGTGCAGGCCGCAACGCTGGATGGCGACTGGGCAGGCGTGGAAGCCGATCTGCTCACGGCCACGCCCGCGCTGCTGACGGCGGGCGACACGGGCGGCCTGCGCCGCCTGCTGGGCCGCTTTCCGGCTGCGCGCCTGCAGGGTTCGGCGGCCTTGCTGCGCGCCCAGGGCCTGCTGGCCTGGGCCGAATGGGACTGGCGCGCCATGCCCCGCCAGATGGGGGCGGCGGCGGCCCTGCTGCGTGCCGCTGGCGAGCACCAGGCCGCGCACGCAGTGCAGGCCTACCAGGCCATCGGCCTGGCTGGCGCGGGCGAGCTGGCGGCTGCTCAGGTGCTGGTCGATGGGCTGCAGGCGCAGGCCCTGGAGCCCGCCAGCCGCTGCCGCCTGGCCGTGGCGCGCCTCTGGCTGGCCATGAACCGCGGCAGCCTGCAGGAGGTGGTGGCGGTGTTGAACGAGCAGCTTGATCTGCTGCAGCTCAGTGAAGACCTGGCGCTCTGGTACGAATGCGTGCCCCTGCCGGCCTGCGTGGGTCTGGCCGGAGCGCGCGCACCGATCCAGCGCTACATCCAGGGCGTGTTGCTGCGCGTGCCCGATGCCCCCACCGGCGTGCGCGGCATCGCTTTGGTGCTGCAAGCCTTTCAGCAAATGTGGGCGGCCGAATCGGAGGTCGACTGGGAGGCCGCCGAACGCAGCCTGGCCCTGGCGGCCGAAGACTGCCACTGGCTGGACCGCCCGGCCAATCTGGACTTTCAGTTGCGCATGTCGCAGATCGCCCTGCACGCGCTGCGCGGGCGCAGCACCGCCTTCGAGGCGGCGGCGCGAGAACTGCTGGCCGACAGCGCCGGCCTGAACGCCCGCCAGCGCCTGCAGCCTGCGCGCACCCTGGTGGCCTTTCATGTCGGGCGGCTGGCGCGGTTGGCCGGTGTACCGGCCCTGCTGGCCGAGGCCCAGGCCCTGCTGCACGAACCTGGCCCCGGTCAGTGGCTGGATGAAGCCCAGCTGGCCGTGCTGCAGGCCCAGGCGGCCGCCCAGGCCGGCCAGCCGCAGGCGGCCCTGCAGGCCTGGTTGCAGGTGGTGCAGACCGCCGAGCGCCTGAGCGTGCTGGGCCTGGAAACCGAAGCCCCCCTGCAGGCCGCCGATTTGCTGACCCAGAGCGGCGCCCACGAGGCGGCCCGGGAGCTGCTGGCGCGCGCCCTCGACGGCTGCGTGCAGGAGCCCGGCAAGCTGGCCCTGCTGGGCCGCGCAGCCCTGCAGCGCCTGGCCGCCAGCCCGGCCGCCGCCGCGCTGCCGGGCGCACGCGAACGCCTGCTCGCCGCCCTGCCGGCGCCGGCAGTGCCCACAGCGCCGGCCACCGCGCGCGCCCCTGCCGCCGGGCTCAGCGAGCGCGAGCGGGAGGTGCTGGGCCTGCTGGCCCAGGGCCACAGCAACAAGCTGATCGCCCGCGAGCTGGGCCTGAGCCCCTACACCGTCAAGCGCCATGTCGCCAATCTGCTCGACAAGCTGGACCTGCGCTCGCGCGGCCAGGCGGCGGCCTGGCATCGCGATCACGGCTGATCCGCTGTAAGCGCCGGTAACGGCCATTTGAAAAAACCGGACAGGGCCGCGGCGCTGGGTTGACGCGGGGCGTCACCCGCGCCGACCAGGGCTGTCAACTGCGTCGGCCCGGCGGCCTTGCCTGCCCAGGAAAGGGGGGCTGGCACATCGCTTGCAGATCACTCGCCATGCCCACCCGTCCGCGGTGGCGCGGAGCAATCCCATGGCCAACAACTCGTTACTTCTTCCGCCCCCGCCGCCCCCCGGCCGGGTGGTGCGCTGGGCCGCCGCCGGCCTGCTGCTGGGCAGCCTGAGCCTGCCGGCCAGCGCGCAGACCATCACCGTCTACAGCAGCGTCAGCCTGCCCATCAGCGGCTCGCGCCAGCTCACCGCCTATGTGCCGCTCTCGCCCAACAGCGTGGTCTGGGCGGTCAACGGCATCCCCGGCGGCAACAGCACGCTGGGCACGGTCAGCAGCACGGGCCTGTACACCGCGCCGGCCGTGGTGCCGCAGCCCAGCAATGTGGTGGCTGTGACGGCGCGCAGCACCGCCTATCCGGACAAGGTGGGCAGCGCCAACATCACGGTGACGCAGGTGCAGCCGCGCCTGTGGAGCACCCGCCCCACCAGCGTGCCGGTGGGCGCCTACAGCCTGACGCTGAATGGCGCCGCCTTCGGCACCGATGTGAAGGTGCTGGTGGCCGGCATGCCGGCTTCCACCACGCGGCTCTCGGCGACGCAGATCATGGCCACCGGCACCGCGCCGGCCAGCTGGGCCGGCACCAGCCAGACCGTGCAGGTGCTGGCGCTGGGTCCAGGCTCGATCGGCTCGGACATCGTGCGCGTGGGTTTCACGGCCGCCGCACCGGCGCCGATGCCGCCGGCCCCAGCGCCCACGCCAATGCCGCCCGCACCGGCGCCTACGCCGATGCCGCCGGCTCCCAGCCCCACGCCAGCCCCGCCGCCCGCCCCCACGCCGGCCCCACCCCCCGCCCCGGCTCCGATGCCCCCCGGCACCGGCCCCGTCAACCTGGCTGCCGCCCGCTTGCTTGACCAGGCCGCATTCGGCCCCAATGCCGCCAGCGTGGCGCGGGTGCGCCAGCTCGGCGTCGAGGCCTGGTTGAACGAGCAGTTCCTTACGCCGGAGACCGCGGTGACCGGAGGCAGCGACCGCCGCGTCGTCGCCCAGGGCTATCTGCACCGCCTCACCGAGGCGCCCGACCAGCTGCGCCAGCGGGTGGCCTATGCGCTGGCCCAGCTGCTCGTCATCAGCTTCAACAAGAACATCTACCCGGACGAGGTGGTGCCGCATCTGCGCACCCTCAGCGCCCACGCCTTTGGCAACTACCGCCAGCTGCTGGAGCAGGTGACGCGCAGCCCGCAAATGGGCAAGTACCTGGACCTGGCCAACAGCAACGCCCCGCGCAATGGCTCGGCCGCGAACGAAAACTTCGCGCGCGAACTGCTGCAGCTGTTCTCCATCGGCCTGGTGCGCCTGAACCCGGACGGCACGCCCCAGCTGGATGCCAATGGCCGTCCGCTGCCCACCTACGACCAGGCCACCATCCAGCAGGTGGCGCTGGCCCTCACGGGCTGGACCTACCAGGGCGCCGGCACCAACAACTGGGAGAACTTCAGCGGCCCGCTGGTGCTGCGCGAGATCAACCACGACCCGCGTGAGAAGCGCTTCCTGGGTTGCGTGCTGCCGGCCGGCCAGGGCGCTGAGGCCGATCTGCGCGCCACGCTGGACTGCGTGTTCAACCACCCGAACACCGGCCCCTTCGTGGCGCAGCGCCTGATCCGCCAGCTCGTCAAGAGCAACCCCAGCCCGGACTACGTGCGCCGTGTCGCCAGCGTGTTCAACAACAACGGCAGCGGCATCCGCGGCGACTTGCGCGCCACCGTGCGCGCCATCCTGGTGGACCCCGAGGCGCGCAACGACCTGGCGGGCCTGAACGACGGCCGCCTGCGCGACCCGATCCAGCATGTGGCGGCCACCGCGCGTGCGCTCGGTGGCGGCTTCCTGCCCACCAATGCCGTCACCTGGGAGCTCAGCCTGATGGCGCAGGAGCCGCTCACGCCGCCCTCGGTGTTCGGCTTCTACTCGCCGCTGTTCCGCCTGCCGCAAACCACGCTGAGCGCCCCCGAGTTCCAGATCTACACGCCCACCGAGGCCACGCTGCGCGGCAACCTGCTGTGGCAGATGCTGGTGCAGCCGGGCGCGAACTGGCGCATCGATCTCACCCCCTACCAGGCCGTGGCCGGCAACACCACCGCCCTGGTGGATGCGGTGGACCAGAACCTGCTGTGGGGCCGCATGCCCCAGGCCATGCGCCAGAGCCTGGCCAATGCCATCAACGCCCAGCCTGACGCGCAGCAGCGCGTGCTGACGGCGATCTACCTCACGCTGCTTTCGGGCCAGCACGCTGTTCAGCATTAAGGAGCCCCGGCCATGAAACCCCACACCACCCGCCGCTCCCTGCTACGCGCCGCCTGCGCGCTCACCGCCGCCGGCGCCCTGCCCGGCGCCCGCGCGCAAACACAAACCGACTACAAGGCGCTCGTCTGCGTCTACCTGGCCGGCGGCTGCGACGGCCACAACGTCCTCATCCCGATGGAGACCGCCGCGCATGCCGCCTACCGCCTGGCGCGCGGTGCGCTGGCCCTGCCGGACAACAGCGCCACGCTGCTGCCCGTCAGCAGTCCGCAGGGCGCGTTCGCGCTGCACTCCGGCCTGCAGGCCATCCACCCGCTGTGGGCCCAGGGCCGGCTGGCTGCGGTGGCGAATGTGGGCCCGCTGGCCGCGCCCACCACGCGGGCGCAGATCCTGGCCGGCAGCGTGCCCCTGCCCAGCAATCTGTACTCGCACTCCGACCAGATGCTCATCGCCCAGGCCGGCAACGCCAGCGGCGGCGGCACCGGCTGGGGCGGCCGCGTGGCCGATGCGGTCAACAGCCGCAACGGCAGCTCGCGCTTCCCGGCCGCGGTGTCCCTCTCCGGCAATGCCCTGTTCGCCACCGGCGCCCAGGTGCAGAGCGCCAGCCTGCTGCCCGACAACAACCTCGACATGAGCGGCATGGCGGTGTGGCCCGACAGCGCCGCCAACGCCCGCCGCCAGGCGCTGAACGAGATCCTGATGCTGGACGGCGGCGTGCGCCTGGTGCAGGCCGCCAACCAGGTACGGCGCGACGCCATCACCCTCAACGGCCTGCTGCGCAGCAGCGGCAGCGCCACCGTCAACACCGTGTTCCCCGGCACGAATCTCGGCCGCCAGCTGCGCCAGGTGGCGCGTGTCATCGCGCTGCGCAACACGGTGGGGGTGCGCCGCCAGGTGTTCTTCTGCCAGCTCGGGGGCTTCGATACCCACTCGGCGCAGAGCTGGACCTTCTGGGACCTGCAGCGCCAGCTTGCCGAAGGTCTGGCCGCCTTCCATCTGGCGATGCAGGAGCTGGGCACGGCCAATCAGGTCACCAGCTTCACGCAGAGCGAGTTCGGGCGCACCCTGCAGCCCAGCGGCTCGGGCTCGGACCACGGCTGGGGCAACCACCTGCTGGTGCTGGGTGGCGCGGTGCGCGGCGGCCAGGTCTACGGCCGCTTCCCTTACCCGGCGCTGGGCGGCGCGGACGACGCCAACGGCCGCGGTGCGCTGATCCCCAGCACCTCGCTGGAGCAGTTCGGCGCCACGCTGGCGCGCTGGTTCGGCGCCGATGCCACGGCCCTGGCCGCCGCCTTCCCGAACCTGGCGGCCTTCGCACCCCAAGACCTCGGCTTCATGAGCGCCTGAGGTGCTTGGCAGTCGCGTGCTCCTGCTGGCGCCCGCCCCGGCGCTGGCGCCGTACGTGCACGCCTTTGCACTGCGCCGGCCCTGCGCGCAGGCAGCACCGCTGCCCGCGCTGCAGCGCTTTCCGGCGCAGTGGCGCGGCGCGCTCTCGCTCGTCAGCGAGGGCACGCTGCTGGACGGCCACAGCGGCGCGGCGGTGGGCCGGGCCGAGTTCTGCGGCCCGCGTCTGCGCCCCGGCCTGCGCCGCTACCGGGGCGAGCCGGTCGTCACCACCGTGCTGTCCCAGCCCGGCGTGCTGGGCGCCTGGCTGGGGCCGCAGCGCGCCCCCGCGCTCGAAGCCCGCGTGCCGGCCGAAGCCCTGCTGGGCGCCGCCGAAACCCAGGCCCTGCTGCGCCTGATCCACCCCGGCGACAGCCCGGCCCAGCAGGTCTGGCGCCTGGAGCAATGGCTGCTGGAGCGTCTGCAGGGCCTGAGCGTGCTACCGCTGTGGCCGCCGGCCGTGTTCGACTGGGCTGGCTTCGATGTGGCCGGCTGGGCGGCTCAACTGGGCTGCAGCGCGCGCCAGCTGCAGCGCCGCGTGCAGGCCCTGCAAGGCCTCAGCCCCAAGCCCCTGCTGCGCGTGCTGCGCATGCAGCACTGCCTGCGCCTGCTGCACCGGCCCGGTCAGCCCGCCCAGGGAGCGCTGGTGCAGCTGGAGCAGATCGCCCAGGCCAGCGGCTACTGCGACGGCGCGCACATGGCGCGTGAGCTGCGCGCGCTGACGGGCAGCAGTCCGCAATCCCTGCGCGAGCTGCTGCAACGCGGCGACCCCCGGCCCTGGATCCAGGAACCCCTGTTGCAGCCCGGCCTCAGCGCCCCCGGAGCACGGGCCGCGGCGTGAACAGCACACAGGCGGTGGACCTTTTCGGTGCCACCGCCAGCGGCGTCCGGCCCGTTCCCCGTATCGTCCGGGCTCCCTGAACTGGCTCTCGCAACGAATCCGTGGCCGCCCACGGATCTGCGGCATGGTCTTGCGCACCCTGTTTCCGATTCCTTGGTTCCGTGGCACCGAAGGGCGCTTGGCCTGGCGCGCCCTGCTGCTCGCCGCGCTGTGCGCGCTGGGCCCGGGCGGCGTGCACGCGGCGGAGCCCACGCGCATCCGCGTGCCCGCCTTCGATGCCCCGCGGGACGGCCGGCCGGGCTACTTCTTCGAGCTGCTGGAGTTGGCGCTGAAGAAGACCCAGGACAGCCATGGCCCCTACGAGGTGCAGATCCTCAAGGAGGTGATTTCCCTGGAGCGCGCCGTGACCGAGCTGAAGAACGGGCAGCTCATCGATCTCGTGTTCACCGCCCCCAACCCGGGCCTGACCACCGGGCTGCGGCCCATTCCGGTGTCGCTGCTGAAGGAGCTGAACAACTACCGCATCCTGTTGATCCGCCAGGGCGAGCAGGCGCGCTTCGACCGCATCCAAACCCTGGACGACTTGCGCAAGCTCACAGCCGGCCTGGGTTCGCAGTGGGTGGACACGAAGATCATGCGGCGCAACGGCTTCACCGTGGAAGGCTCGGCCTGGCACGAGAACCTCTTCAAGATGCTGGCCGCCAAGCGCTTCGACTTCTTTCCGCGCGGCATCTACGAGATCCAGAGCGATTTCAAGAAGTACCAGGAGCTCGGCCTGGCCATCGAGGACAAACTCTTCCTTTACTACGAGGCGCCGTTCTACTTCTTCGTCAACGACGCCAACGCCCCGCTTGCCGAGCGCATCGAGCAGGGGCTGAAGCTGGCGCTGGCCGACGGCAGCTTCGACCGCCTGCTGACCAGCTACCCGGAGTTCAAGGCCGCGCTGGAGGTGCAGCACAGCGCCTCGCGCCGCCTGCTGCGCCTGGCCTCCTTGCCGACCAGCTGTTGGGCGGCGCCCGCCAGCCAGCCGGCCTGCTCGGGCGGGCGCCGCAACTGACGCTACACGCGCAGGTCCACCTGCTGCAGCAGCCCCGGCCGGCCGTCTTCGTGCAGGTAGAAGCCGCTGCTGCGCAGCTGCCCCTCGGCCGTGCCGTTGCCGCCGCGCAGCGTGAAGGGCGTGGCCAGGCGCGCCAGACTGAGAGCGCCCACTCCGGCCGCACTCAGGGACTGCAGGCCGCCGCCCGGCCGCCACACGTTCAGCTGGCTCCAGGCCGGGTCGTTCTCGTCGATCCAGCCATTGGCATCGGCATCCAGGGCCGCCAGCTCGGCAAAGCCATCGCCGCTGCGCGGGCCGAAGAGCTCGCTGCCGTCGTTGGCCACGCCGTCCTGGTTGCGGTCGAACACCAGCCAGCCGCGCCCCGGGCCCAGGCCGGGCAGGTTCTCGCGCACGCCGTCGGCATCGAGGTCGAAGTCCCAGCGCGGGCCGAGCAGGTCGGCGGCGGGGCCGTCGAAGTTCAACACCAGCGGGTCCTGCACCGCGCTGGTCTCGCGCCGGTGTTCGAAGTGCAGCTGGCTCATTTCCAGCTTGAGCTCGAACTGCAGCTCGCGGCCATCGGCGGTGCGCACCGAGCCCTGCACCTCGAAGCGCGTGGATTCGAAGGAGAGCTGGGTCTCCTCGACGGTGCGCTGCGTGCCGCTCGGGGGCGTGGGGGCCGGGGTGGGCGCAGGTGTCGGGTTGGCAGCGGCAGGGGCGTCTGGCGGGCGCAGATCGGCCGCATCCGGCGCGTCCCCGGGGCTTTCCAGTCGGTCGATCGGATCGGGCAGCTGCTCGCCGAACACCAGCCAGAGCATGGCGCGCAGCAGCTGCATGCGTGGGTCGTGGCGCACGGCCTCGGCACTGGCCTGCGCCGGGTCGCTCACCGCCTCGGTGGCGGGCCGGGAAGGGGGCGCCGCCTGCGCCACCGCCTGGGCCGCGGGCGAGAACTGCGCACGCGTGGGCAGGCTGGGCCGGCCGTCGAAATCGGGCCTCCGGGTGCCGATCCAGGCACGGTCGGTTTCGCGGCGCTCCAGGCGCTGCCAGGAAGCATGGCCAGCGGCCAGCTCCAGCTCTGAGGAACTGATCTTCATCACGGCCTCCGCATAGGCGTCATGAAGCCTTGCTATCGGCCGCGCGGGCGGCGCACTTGAGCGCCGTCTGTCAGTTTCAGAACCCGCGCAAGTCCTGCGGCGGCGCGGCCAGCGGCGTGCCGCAGATGCGTTCCAGCGTGCGTTGCACGGTGTCGAGGTCGTTGTCGAAGCAGCCGTGGTCGGCTCGGATAGGCTTTCCCGGGGCGGTGGCAACCGAGTCGGCGTCCAGGATGCGCAGGCGCTCTTGCAGCGCGCTGTCGGCCACGGCGCGGCGCCATTGTCGCAAGGCCTCGGCGGTGCTGGAGCTGCCCTCCCAGCTGTTGTAGGCCGGGTCCCATGCGGCGGCCAGGCCGAGCAGGGGCGTGCGGCGGTCGGTCTCCAGCGCATTGGCTACCAGCCACAGCAGGCTCTTGCGGTAGATGCCGCCCACCGCGTCCTCGCGCTCGCGGCGCTCGCTCAGCAGGTTCAGGTGCAGGCGTTCCAGCACGCCAGGGTGGGCGGCGTAGTGGCGGTTGGCGAAGGCGATGCTGCAGGCCGGCGCGTAGAGCTCGACGGACTGCACCAGGCCCAGGCCGCCGCGCCGCGCCAGACTGCTGAGGAGATGGCCCAGGAAGATGGCACCGGCCGAATGCCCGACCAGGTGCAGCTTGAGCGGCCCGCCCTGCGCCAACTGCAACAGGGCGGAGACGAACAGATCGCCGCCGCGCCCGGCCTCGAAGGCCAGCTCGGCATTGGCCTTCATCTCGCTCCAGATCGGCCGCACCAGGCTGCGTCCCACCGTGCGTTCGATGAGCGCGTCGGTGCGCTCGCTGATCTGCTCGCCCAGGCCGGCCGCGGGCGCGGCACCGCGCAGCAGATTGCCCAAGGTTTCCAGCAGGCCGGTCTTCCAGACCATGAAGAGCGGGTAGGCGCCGTTGGCCAGGGCCAGGCGGCCCAGCGCACGGGCGCGGCGCACGGCATCGCCCTCGCTGTTCAGGCCGCCATGGGCGTAGACCAGCAGCTGGCGCGGCGTGCCGCGGCGGAACTGGGCCTCGGGCAGGGCGGCCACCTGGTGCAGCAGGCTGCGCGTGGGTTCGTCCTCGCTCAGGTAGCGGTGCACGCGGCCGTCGTCGCCCAGCACCACGCTGTGCCGGTAGGCCTGCTCCTCGCTCCACCAGCCGCTGCCGGCCTGCGCCGCGCTGCTGCCGGCGCCGGGCGCGCGTGCTTCGATGCGACCGGCCAGCACGCCGGGCACGCCCAGGCCCACCACCCAGGCATCCATGCCATTGCTCAGCCAGTCGGCGTAGCTCAGCAGGCCGAAGCCTCCGGCACCCCAGCCCGGGCCCCAGCTGTTCTGCACCACGAAGCCCTCGCGGTTGAAGCCCACCAGGGCGAAGGCATGCCCGGCGTCGCCCGGGGCCTCGCCCTTGAACTCGATGCGCGGCAGGTCCGCATGAGATTGCGGGCCGGGGCGGTCGGCGCGGCCATGCTGCAGCGCGTACCAGCCTTCGTGCACGGCGGCGGAGGCATAGACGGCGCCGACCTGCTGGATGGCGGCCTGCAGATCGGTGATGGCGCGCAGCTGCACGCGGAAGTACACGCCCAGGGTCTGCTCGGCGGCGCGGCGCGTGTAGCCGTAGCGCGGGCGCGCGTCGCCGCGCGGCCAGTCGGTCTGCAGGCACACGCCATGCTTGAAGAACGCCTTGAGCGCGCCGCGGCAGCTGGAGCCCTCGTAGTCCTCGCCCGCGTACTCGTCGTAGCGGCGCGCGAAGCGGTACAGCATGTGCGGGCTGACGGATTCGAATGCCGCCGGCCGGCCGGCGCCGCGCCAGCGCAGGTGATTGACCACGCAGGCCAGGCCGAAGCCGGTGCAGGCGCCTTCCTGACCCTGGTTGAGGATGAGCCCTGCGGCCGTATAGGCGGGCAGGGCGGCGCGCACCTCGGTGTCGGGCGGGAAGGCGTTGAGCAGGTTGGTGGGTGGGGGCAGGTAGGGGCGGTCGCGGAGGTCCACTGGGTCCTTGCGGGCGGTGGCTGGCGCCGCCTCGGTCTTGCGCGCGCGGGCCTGCACGGGTGGGTTCCAGGCGCACACGGCGGCAAAGCGCTCCAGCCCATGCGTGCCGCCGTTGACGAGCTTGCGCGCCGCGGCCCAATCCCGCGCCGCCATGGCCTTGCGCAGGCGCGGCGCCACGCCTTGCAGGAACAGGGCCAGCAGCAGGGCGGCGACTTCGGGGGCGCAGGCCGCATCGGGCTGCGCCAGCAGGTCGAAGCCCAGGCGTTCGCCCAGGCGCTGGTAGTGGGCGCGGCCGGTCAACTGCACAAAGCCGCGGCCCTTGAAGCGGGCGCCGTCGCCCGGCTCGGTGTTGCCCAGCCGGGCCTGGCCCTCGTAGCTGCTGAAGGGGGCCTGGCCGTCGCGGGTGTTGAAGCGCGAGGGCGCCTCGGGGATGGGCAGGAAGCCCTCGGTCTCGGCGCGCACGGTGCCGAGCGCCGCACGCACCAGCAGCGGGTCGATCAGGCCGCAGGTCTGCAGCGCTGCTTCCACATAGGGCCAGTAGCGCTCCACATTGGCGGGCTTGGTGGCCGGAAACAGCGCCCGCACCTGGTGCAGCGGCAGCAGGGGCTCGAAGCCCTCGCGCAGGCCCAGCAGGCGCTGGCCCAGCGGGCCCAGCAGGCCGTCGGCCAGCAGGCCGACACCGCTTTGCCAGCGCCGCAGCGCGGCCTCGCACAGGGCGTCGAAGCGCTCGCCGTGCGCCAGGCCGGGGTAGTCGTCGGCATCGGCGCCGAGTTGCTCGGCCAGCGCGCGGCGCAGGGCCGCCACCTCGGGGCCGGCGCAGGAACGGAACAGCAGCAGCGTGGCCATCGTCGACTCCCCCTTCTGATGAAGGCGGGCATTGTGTTGGGGCCCATCCGGCGCAACCGTAGCAATTGGTTGCCTCGCCTCGACCGAGGTCGGTCGTTGACTTTCCGCCGCCTCAGCGGCGGTGACGGACACTGCCCGCGACTTTTCCTGGACCCTGCCGTGAGCGAACCCCTAGCCCAACACCTGCGCCGCCTGCGCCGCACCGGCCGCCGTGCCGACGCCCTGGCCCTGCTGGACACCGCCTGTGCCCAACGCCCAAAGGACGCCACGCTGGCGCGCTGGGCCTGGCAGCACCAGGCCTTCTGGTGGGAGCCCGTGCAGGGCCGCACGGTGCGCCTGCGCCGCCGCGGCCCCATTGACGCCGCGCTGCTGCGCCGCTGCTGGGGCGACCGCGACTTCATGCAACGCTTCCACCGCCTGGCTAAGCCCCTGCCGGCCGACGATGGCGCCCTGCACGAGGCCCTGCTGCGCGAGTACTGGGCCATCCCCGAAGAAAGCGGCGCGCTGCACTGGACCATCGAGCGCCAGGGCCGCGGCTGCGGCTTCATCTCGGTGGTCGAGTGGTCGCTGCCGCAGCGCCGCGCCGAGTTCCTCATCGGCCTGCCCGAGCCCGAGGGCTGGACGGCCATCGAGGCCGCGCATCTGGCCATCCAATGGCTGGCCCAGCGCGCCGCCGTGGAGCGTCTGAGCGCCTGCTTCTACGCCAACAACCTGGCGGCGCAGCGCCAAGCCGGGCACCTGGGCTTTGAGACCGAGGGCGTGCTGCGCGGCCATTTCCGCGAGCCCGATGGCCGCCGCACCGATCTGCACCTGGCCGGCCTGCTGCTGAATCTGGACTTCTTCCGCCGCACCCAGGCCCTGCGCCAACGCTTGCTGGGTGCCGAAGTCGCCGTCAAGCCCTGAACAGAGCGGGCAGGCCCCGCCTCCCCGCAGACGCGGGGACTGCAATTGCAAGCGATGGTGAGTAATTGCAAGACGACCCCGCAACAGGCCGCGCGGCTTCCCACAATCCGCGCCGCCCTGTTTCTGCGGACCTGTCATGTCCCTCGCGCTTTTCTCATCTCTGCTCGGCAGCTTCACCGCCGAGCGCCGGCTCTATCGCCTTGAGGGCGAGGCCCTGGGGCCGGACGAACTGCTGGTGGAAGCCTGGGCCGAGCGCGAGGCCTTCAACCAGCCCTGGTCGCTCGAACTGGTGTGCCTGAGCGAGAACCCGCTGCTGGACCTGGACGCCCTGCTGGGCCAGCGTCTGCAGCTGCTGACGCGTTTGCCCGACGGCAGCGAGCACTGCCGCAGTGCCTTGGTACTCAGCATCGAAGCCGAAGAGGCCGACGGCGGCCTGGCGCGCTACCGCCTGCTGCTGGGCTCCTGGCTTTCGCTGCTGGGCTATGGCCAGCACAGCCAGGTCTGGCAGGACCAGCCCCTCACGGCGATCCTCGACGCCGTGTTCGGCGCCTACGCCCCACAAGCCCAGTGGCGATACGCCGACTGCGTGGCCCCCCACCTCGCCCAATCCCCCTGGACCACGGCGGCCGGCCAGCGCCCCTACGTGGTGCAGTACCGCCAGAGCGATCTGGCCTTCGTGCAGCGCCTGCTGCGCGAAGAAGGCCTGGTGCTGCGCTTCGAGCGCGACAGCGACACGGTAGTCATCCTGGCCGACAGCCCCAGCGAGGCCGCCTGCCCGGACCTGGGCTCGGTGAGCTTCCACCGCGACAACCCCACCGAGACCAGCGACACCGTCCAAGCCCTGGGCCAGGCGCGCTTCATCCCCACCTGGCTCTTGAGCGGCGTGGCCAGCCAGCATGCCGCCGCCAGCGTGGTGGCAGCCGAGGTGCCGGTCATCAGCCAAAGCACCCTGGGCGAAGCCGCACCCCGCCTGGAGCACTACGCCCACCTGGGCGAGCACAGCTGGGGCGTCGGCTTCGAAGGCCAGGGCCGCAACCAGCTGGACCGCGCCCTGACCCTGGCGCAAGAAGGCTGGGAGGTGCAGCACAAGCGCTTCATTGGCCGCAGCACCGTGCGCCACTTTGCGGTGGGCCAGCGCTTCGAGATCCGGGGCAGCCCGCTGGACGCGCAGAGCAGCGAGCCACGCGCCAAGACCCTGCTGCTATCGGCCATCGCCCACGTGGGCCTGAACAACCTGCCCAAGGCCCTCAGCGACGAGCTGGCCACCCGCGGCTGGGCGCACCGCAGGGCGGATGCGCTGCCCGCCTGGGTCGGCCCCGAGCTCAGGAAGCAGGTGGCGATCAACGGCTACGCCAACCGCTTCGTCGCCGCCCGCGTCGACGTGCCCTGGCGCCCGGCCTGGTGGGCCCTGGGCGTGGACGCCGCGCCCATCGACGAACCCGACGACGAACTGATTCCGCTGCTGGATGCCATCCACCGGCCCGCAGGAACGAAGCTCCATCCAAAGGCCGATTGCCCCGGCGTGCTCAGCGCCACCGTGGTCGATGCCAGCGGCAGTGCCGAGCCGCGCGACGCGCAGGTGCATGGCGACGCCATGGGCCGCATCCGCATCCGCTACGACTTCCAGGGCCTACCGGGCTTTGCGAGCAGCGGCGCCAGCTCCATCTGGGTGCGCGTGCTGCAGAGCTGGGCCGGGGCCTTCGGCGGCGCCCAGTTCATCCCGCGCCTGGGCCAGCAGGTGCTGGTCGGCTTCATCCACGACGACATCGAGCAGCCGCAGGTCATCGGCGGCCTGTACGACGGTCGTGGCGAAGGCGCCCTGCCCGCCACGCCGGGCGGCCTGGCCGGCGAGGAAGACCGCAAGCCCTATGCGCTCTCAACGGACCACAACCCGAGCAGCCAAGGCAATCTGAGCCAGGGCCACGCCCCGGCCTGGCATGGCGGCAGCCCCGAGGAACTCGACGCCGAAGGCCAGCGCAATGCCAGCGCGATGTCGGGCTTCAAGAGCCAGGAATGGGACGGTGGCACGGGCTACAACCAACTCGTGCTGGACGACAGCGACGGCCAGCTGCGTGTGCAGCTGCACTCCAGTGCCCACGCCAGCCAGCTCAATCTGGGCCACCTGATCCACCAGGCCGACAACCACCGCGGCAGCTTCCGCGGCGAGGGCTTCGAGCTGCGCTCGGACGCTTACGTGAGCCTGCGCGCCGGCCAAGGCCTACTGCTTAGCACCGCCCCCACGCAAGCCCAGGAGCCCGCCGGCGACAACGCCCCCGGCATCGCCATCGCCAAGCAGCTCAAGCAGCTCGGCCAGGTGCTGAGCCAATCCGCCACCACCCACCTCGTCCCACCCTTGATGGCCCACCTGGGCACGGTCAAGGCCAGTTTCAGCGTCCAGACCGAGAAGGAAGCCCCCACCCACGCTCTGCTCACCGCCCTCAAGGGTCTGGTGGACGGCACGGCCTGGGACGAGGCGCTGAAGGACGCGCAGGAGCGCAACACGGCGGGAGACAAGCTGCCCCACACGGTGGCGCCCGTGATCGCCTTCCAGGGCCAGGGTGGCATCACCGAGGTGGCGGGGCAGGACCACATCCAGGCCGCAGGCCACACCATCACTGAGGCCGCAGGCGAAGACTTCGAGCAGGCCGTCGGCAACGACTACCGCCTGCACACCGGCCAGGCCATCGGCATCCTGGCCGGGGCCATCGAGCCCGGATCCGGCGCGACGGCCAGCGGCCTGAACCTGATCGCCGGGCACAAGGACATCACGATCCAAGCGCAGAGCGACACCTTGCAGGTCAATGCCCAGCAGACCTTGACGGTGGGCAGCCAGACCCAGCACATCGACTGGGCCGCGGCGAAGAAGATCACCCTGGCCACGAGTGGCGGGGCCTGCATCGTGATCCAGGCCGGGAAGATCGACGTCATCGCGCCGGGGACGATCACGGTGAAGGCGGCGATGAAGGATTTGATTGCGGCGGCGGAGGTGCCGTATGCGATGCCGCGCTTCCCCGACGACACCACCAATCCGCTCAAGCGCAAAGTGCGTTTTGTGCTGGGATCCTTACCGACGGCCCTCACCAACTTCGCCGGCGAACCCTACAAGCTGTTTGCGGACGGGGCACTGCTTCAGAAGGGCCTGGCAGACGATGACGGGGGCCTCATTTGGGAGCACAAGGAAGGCACCCAGCGGTATCTCATTGAGTTGGTCACCGGCCAACGCTTCGAGCTCAAGGTCGAAGAAATCCTCCTCGATGCCCTGGCCGAGAAGCTCGCCAACCAAGGCTATCGCGACTACCGGCATGAAGGTGCCGGCGGAAAGGCACCGTTCGATCACGAAGGCGACGCCTTCCGTCTGTATCAGCACCGCGCTGACGCGGGCAACGACTGAGTCAACACCTCATGAGCAGCACACCTTCCATTCCTCTGGTTTGCGCACCTATCGGGCTGCAAAACCGACGAGAAGCCAATGGCACCATGCCCTGGTTTGTGCAGGCGGCCAAGTACCCGCCGCGGGAAGGCAATTGCGTGACGCCGCTGGTCAATGGCCAACGTGCCTTTGCTGCGGTTGAGGCCGCCATCCGTGCAGCGCGGCACAGCGTGGACATCATCAGCTGGGGCTTTGACCCGAGCATGCGTTTTGTGCCGCCCAACGGCATTCGCATTGGGCAGCTGCTGCGCGACAAGGCCAAAGCTGGTGTGAAAGTGCGGGTGCTCGTCTGGAAGGATGTCCTGGCAGGCTTCAAGGAGAACACCCTCCCCGGTGACGGCTTAGGGGGGAGCGGCGGCGGATCTGCTGGCATTGGTTCTGGGGTGGGATCCACTGCACCTGGCAATGCACCGGGTAAGGCGGGGCCATTCAACGACTACGGGAGTCGTCCCAGCGGGCGCGGCAGCGCGGGTGTTGTGTGGGATGACCCGGAGGCCAAAGAGTTCACCCGGAAATGGTTCAAGGATGCGCCCAGCGGCCTATCGTTTCGGACGCGCAACTACGGCCGCATGGAGCGCATCGAACTCGAGTGGAAGTTCATCCAGCGCAACGGCTGGACCAGCAAGACGGCTCAGCGTCTGGCCTTTACGGAGGCCGCCTCGCACCACCAAAAGATGGTTTTAGTGGACTACGAAATGCCAGAGCATGCGGTGGGCTTTGTGATGGGCCACAACATGCACCGCAATTACTGGGACACCGACGCACACGAGTACTACAGCGAAGACCGCCTTTACTTTCAACCCTGGCAGGATTTATCAAGCCGGGTTCGCGGGCCGGTGCTGTACGACCTGAACGACAACTTCAGCGTGGCCTGGACCAAAGCCCAGCCACTGTTCGGCAGCGACCAACCCATTCCTGCCTCGCGTGCCAGCCTGAAACCCGAAGCGTTTGCGCCCAAGGCTGTACAGCAAGAGACCCCGACGATGGCGCAGATCACGCGCACCCAGCCGTTGGATGGGGATCTCAGCATCAATGCGTCCTATCACCTGGCCCTCGCCAGCACGCGCAGATATGCCTACTTTGAGAACCAGTACTTCCGACACCGCGAGATTGCACTGAAGCTGCGCGAGACCAACCGGAAGCTCAAAGCAGCTGGATGCAAGCAGGACATCCATGTCTTCGTGGTCACAAATGTCCCCGACGGTGCGGGCCGGATGAACACGTACGACATGCTGCAGGCCTTGGGCAAGTCCAGCAGCCTGCCCAAGGTCCAGAAGGATCAGGCGGACGAGGACAAAGAGCGACCGGTTCACGCCAGCGAGCTGGCGGGACTCAAGGTGGTGGTGTGCAGCTTGGTCAGCTCGGGTGTAGAGGTGACGGAGCCCGTGGCTTACGACACCGGACGCACCGATGACATGGGCTTTCCGATCTTCACGATGACCGAGCCCACGTCACGCAATGTTTTCGCGCCAATCTATGTGCACTCCAAGCTGCTGCTGGTGGACGACGTGTTCTTCACGCTGGGCTCGGCCAATATCAATGAGCGCAGCCTGTTCAACGACACCGAACTGAATATCGCCTGTCCGTCACCGCAGTTGACCAAGGGGTGGCGGGAGCACCTTTGGCGAATTCACACGGGCAGGGTGCCGGGGGAGGACATGAAAGTGGAGTTTGAGTTTTGGGATCGGACCTCCAAGTCGAACCGGGCCGACGTTGCGGGGGGCGAACGCCCTGCGAACAAGTTGCTTGAGTTTTTCGACGATGGCAATCCCTCGATGCGTTTGGACTGACGTGCGAGCGCTCAATACGGGCCGACTGATTGCCATTTGCGTCGTTACGACAGTACTACTGGCGGCACTGATCGCAACGGCAGCGAATACTTCCAAGAGAAAAAAGATGCTCTCTGAAAACGACTGGAAAGCGCTGGAGTTTCAGTGCGTCCATGAGACCTTTGATGTCCGTTCTGCTGGCCCCGACGCGGAGGCCTGGTATCAGCAGTCCAAGAGCCACTACAGCATAGGCATGCGTACGGAGAGACAAGACCTGTTAGCCCGTCATGTCGAACTGCTCACAATGGCCGCGGAGCGCGGGCACCCAAAGGCCATGAACAACCTCGTCATTGCCTACCGTGACGGCGTTGGCGTGAAGCAAAACGCGCGCAAGGCCGTGGAGTGGGCCGAGAAGATGATGGAGGCCAACATCGGCGTCGGCTTCTACAACATGGGCATGTTCCTAGAGCAAGGCTTCGGGGTGCGCGAGGACCGAGGGGCCTCCCTGGCCTACTTCCGCCGCGCCGCCGACCTAGGCAATCGCCAGGGCCAATATTTGGTTGGGAAGAAGCTTTTCACCATTCCCCCGGGGCCAGAGGCGACACGGGTGTTTCCGATTGGCGAGGCCATGCTGCGCTGCGCCTTGGAACAGGGAGAAGCGGACGCCGGGTTTGAGTTGGCGCTTCAGTACCAAAGCCGAAAGAAGGACTGGTGGCAAGCGGCCTACTGGCACCAGCAAGCGGGAAAGTTGGGGCATCGCATTGCCCTATCGGCATTGCATGCCATGTTTTCAGAGGGCGAACGTGGTGCTCCCATCGACCAGGCTTTGGCAGCCAAGTACCTTGCTGTGCTTGAGCAGGTTCGCGAAGACGAGACGCTGCAATTTCCAAACCTCGACACCCTCTGTCCGCTACCGCCGAAGCCCGGTGCCTGAGTAGTCAGGCGTTTGATGGCCTAAAGCTGAACCACGTCAAGCCGCCCCATGCCCCAACCCATTCGCCTCCTCTTCGCCAGCGGCCTGCTGCTGATGCTGGGCCTGTTCGCCTGTGCATTCCTGCCCAGCAGCCGAGGTCAAGGCGTTGGCGACCCCAGCGCAGGCGGGGTTTTCTTCTTATTCATCCTCAGCGCTGCGGCCGTCTTCTGGTTGCTCGTGTGGAGCGCCGTGGCTTGGTTGGCATTTCGGGGCATGCAGAAGGTCTGGCCGGACCTTGCGGTCACACTGGGCTGGGCGCTTTGGGTCTTGCCTGTGGTGGTTTGCGTTGGCGGCCTCCTTTATGTGATGGCTCGCTGACTGCAGCCGCTCAAGAACGAGGGGCAGCCCAACCATGCTTCGTGACCTGCGCTTTCTGGCCGCCTTCGCGCTCTGCCTTCTACCCACCCTGCTGCTGCTGGCCGTCCTCTTCGCCGGCGGCCTGGGAACCTTGGCCCTGCTGCTCCTGCTGCCACTGACCACCCTAGCCGCCGAGCTGATCTCCCGCCCCAAGCCCGAACACCGCAACCCGCGGGCGCGCCATGGCTGGAGCATTGTGCGCTGCACGGCGGTGCTGGTGCTGCTGGGCGCGCTGCCGCTGGCCTTGCTGTTGGATGCGATGAGCGGTGCCGCCGTGGGCGGGCCACGCAACGGCGCGCACACGGATCTGCCCACGCTGCTGTTCTGCGCCGCGCTGCTCACCAGCGCCCTGGTGGCGCCGGTGCTGCTGCTGCTGCGCCAATACGAATGCCCGCAAGCACCGACCACTGACTCAGAGGCCGACGCTTGACTCACCGCCGCCGCAACAAGGGCGCCAGGTACCGCCCCGTGTGGCTCTCCGCATGCGCCGCCACATCCTCCGGCGTGCCGCACACCAGCATGCGCCCGCCGCCGGCGCCGCCCTCGGGGCCCATGTCGATGATCCAGTCGGCGGTCTTGATGACGTCGAGGTTGTGCTCGATGACGACGATGGTGTTGCCGGCGTCGCGCAGCTGGTGCAGCACCTTGAGCAGCAGCTCGATGTCGGCGAAGTGCAGGCCGGTGGTGGGCTCGTCCAGGATGTAGAGGGTGCGGCCGGTGTCGCGCTTGCTCAGCTCCAGCGCCAGCTTGACGCGCTGGGCCTCGCCGCCGGAGAGGGTGGTGGCGCTCTGGCCCAGCTTCACATAGCCCAGGCCCACGTCCATCAGGGTCTGCAGCTTGCGCGCCAGGGCGGGCACGGCGTTGAAGTGGGCCAGGGCAGCTTCCACCGTCAGGCCCAGCACGTCGGCGATGGAGAGGCCCTTGTAGAGCACCTCCAGGGTCTCGCGGTTGTAGCGGCGGCCGTGGCAGGTGTCGCAGGGCACGTACACGTCGGGCAGGAAGTGCATCTCCACCTTCAGTACGCCGTCGCCCTGGCAGCTTTCGCAGCGGCCGCCGGCCACGTTGAAGCTGAAGCGGCCGGCGCCGTAGCCGCGTTCGCGCGCGGTGGGCACTTCGGCAAACAGCTCGCGCATGGGCGTGAACAGGCCGGTGTAGGTGGCAGGGTTGCTGCGCGGGGTGCGGCCGATCGGGCTCTGGTCGACGTTGATGACCTTGTCGAACAGCTCCATGCCCTCCAGCAGGTCGAAGGGCGCGGGCTCGGTGTGGGCGCCGTAGAGCTTCTTGGCCACGGCGGCGTAGAGCGTGTCGTTCACCAGCGTGCTCTTGCCGGAGCCGCTCACCCCCGTCACGCAGGTCAGCAATCCGACCGGGAACTCGGCGGTGACGCCGCGCAGGTTGTTGCCGCGGGCGTTGTTGATGACGAGCTTGTCGGGGCCGAAGGGGCGGCGCTGCTTGGGCACCTCGATGCGGCGCACGCCGCTGAGGTACTGGCCGGTGATGGAGGCCGGATTGGCGGCCACCTCTTCGGGCTTGCCTTGGGCCAGCACCTGGCCGCCGTGGATGCCGGCGCCGGGGCCAAGATCCAGCACATGGTCGGCGGCGCGGATGGCGTCCTCGTCGTGCTCGACCACGATCACGGTGTTGCCGAGGTCGCGCAGGCGGCGCAGGGTGGCGATCAGGCGGTCGTTGTCACGCTGGTGCAGGCCGATGCTGGGTTCATCCAGCACGTACATCACGCCGGTCAGGCCGCTGCCGATCTGCGAGGCCAGGCGGATGCGCTGGGCCTCGCCGCCGCTCAGGGTCTCGGCGCTGCGCTCCAGGTTCAGGTAGCTCAGGCCGACGTCGTTGAGGAAGCGCAGGCGCGCATGGATCTCGCGCAGCACCTTGGCGCCGATCTCGGCCTTGGCGCCCTTCAGGTGCAGGCTTTCCACATAGGCCTGGGCGTCGGCCAGGGTCATGCGCTCGATCTCGTAGATGGCGCGGCCCTTGTCCGCGGGGCGGTCGGCGCTGTGCAGGTGCACATGGCGGGCCTCGCGGCGCAGGCGCGTGCCCTCGCAGTCCGGGCAGGCCTGGGCGCACTGGTAGCGCGCCAGGTCTTCGCGCACGGCGGCGCTGTCGGTCTCCTTGTAGCGGCGCTGCAGGTTGGTGAGGATGCCTTCGAAGGGGTGGCTGCGCTTGACGGTGCGCTTGCGGCCGCTGGCCGATTCGCTCACATAGGCGAACTCGATCTCTTCCTCGCCCGAACCGTGCAGCAGCACCTGCTGGTGCTCGGGCTTCAGGTCCTCGAACGGGGTTTCGATGGCGAAGCCGTAATGCTGGGCCACGCCTTCGAGCAGGCCGAAGGTGTAGGGGTTGCGGCGGTCCCAGCCCTTCACCGCACCGCTGGCCAAGCTGAGCGAAGGGAAGGCCACCACGCGGCTGGCGTCAAAGCCCAGCACCTGGCCCAGGCCCTCGCAGCTGGGGCAGGCGCCCGCGGGCGAGTTGAAGCTGAACAGGCGCGGCTCCAGTTCGGCCAGCGCGTAGCTGCACACCGGGCAAGCGAACTTGCTGCTGAACAGGTGCTCCTGGCCGGATGCCATGTCCAGCACCAGGGCGCGGCCTTCAGAGAGGCGCAGCGCCGTCTCGAAGCTTTCGGCCAGGCGTTGGCGCAGGCTGGTGGCGGCATCGGGGCCGAGCTTGACGCGGTCCACCACCACGTCGATGTCGTGCTTCTCGGTCTTCTTCAGCGCCGGGATGTCGGGCGCCTCCACCGTCACGCCGTCCACGCGGAAGCGCACAAAGCCCTGCGCCTGCAGCGCGGTGAACACGTCAGTGAACTCGCCCTTCTTTTCGCGCGCCAGGGGGCTCAGCAGCATCAGCTTGCTGCCTTCCGGCAGGGCCAGCACGGCGTCCACCATCTGGCTGACGGACTGGGCTTCGAGCGGCAGGCCGTGGTCGGGGCAGAAGGGCGTGCCGGCGCGGGCGAACAGCAGGCGCAGGTGGTCGTGGATCTCGGTGACGGTGCCGACCGTCGAGCGCGGGTTGTGGCTGGTGGCCTTCTGCTCGATGGCGATGGCGGGCGACAGGCCCTCGATCACATCGACCTCGGGCTTGTCCATCAGCTGCAGGAACTGGCGCGCATAGGCCGAGAGCGATTCGACGTAGCGGCGCTGGCCCTCGGCGTAGAGCGTGTCGAAGGCCAGGCTGGACTTGCCCGAGCCCGACAGCCCGGTGATCACCACCAGGCTGTGCTTGGGCAGGTCCACATCGATGGCCTTGAGGTTGTGGGTGCGCGCGCCGCGCACGCGGATCCAAGCCGCTTCACCTGCTGTTGCGCCTGACATTGCGGGGGTCTCCAGGGGAACCGGTCATCATAGGTGGGCGGGCTCTGGCCGGCCTGCCAGGGCGCTGGGCGCGCGGTGTGGGCGGAATGGCACTCAGGTCATTCCCTGAGGGTGGACCCGAGCCTGAGGGCCGGCGGGCATGGCGCAGAATGGTTGAAGTTCCCTTCGCCACCCCTTGATGCTCACGCGTTTCAAGCTTTCGCTGCGCCAGTTGATCCTGCTCGCCGTCGTGGTGGGCATCGCAGCGCCCGCCTTGATCGTGCTGGCGCTGTCCGACGCCTTCATGCGCCGCAGCGTCGAACCCATCCTGGAAGGCCAGCGCGCGGCGGTGCTGAACCTGGCCTCGACCTCGCTGGTGGACCCGCTCTGGGTGCTGGACACCCAGGCCACCCAGCGCGCCATCGAGCAGCTGCTGGCCGATGTCAGCGTCTGCGCCGTGAGCCTGGTGGAAGACCGCCCGGGTGCGAAGGAACTCAAGCAGAGCAAATGTGACACCAGCTGGCCGACCGTGGAAATGGCCGCGGCGGTGCGCCGTGAGGGCGTGGTGCTGGGCACGCTCACCGTGTCCTTCGACGACGGCGCCACCGAGCGCCTGGTCAAGGAGCGCCAGACGCAGATCGCCGCCATCGTCGGCCTGCAGGTGGTGCTGGGCGGCATCATCATCCTGATGGTGCTGTACTGGCGCCTGGTGCGCCCCATCGATGTGCTGAAACGCCAGGCCAGCGCCATCGCCGCGCGCGAGCCGCACCCGGTGATGGACTGGCACCGCGGCGACGAGCTGGGCGAGCTGGGCGAGCACCTGAACCACACCGGCGAGCAGATCGACGGTCTGCTGGCCGACATGGAGGCCAAGAACACCCAGCTGCGCCAGATGGCCATGTACGACCACCTGACGCAGCTGCCCAACCGCACGCTGTTCCGCGAGGTCTTCACGCACGAGGCCTCGTTCGCGCGCCGCAACGGCCAGCAGCTGGCCCTGCTGTTCGTCGATCTGGACCGCTTCAAGAACATCAACGACACCCTGGGCCATGCCGCGGGTGACCGCCTGCTGCTCACCGTGAGCGAGCGCCTGCGCGCCGCGGTGCGCGGCTCGGATCTGGTGTGCCGCATCAGCGGCGACGAATTCCTGCTGCTGCTGCGCGAGGCCGCCTCGGTGGAAACCGTGCAGCTGATCGTGCAGCGCATGCTGGGCTCGCTTTCCGAAGGCTTCGAGCTGGCCAGCGGCCAGCAGGCCACGGTGTCGGCCAGCGTGGGCGTGGCCATGTTCCCGCAGGACGGCGAGAACTTCGACGAGCTGGTGCGCCATGCCGACATGGCCATGTACCAGGCCAAGCAGGCCGGTCGCGCGCGCTACAGCTTCTACCAGCCGGACATGGACGCCGCCCTGGCCGCCCGGCTGGAAATGGAGCGCGAGCTGGCCGAGGCCATTCGCAGCGGCCAGCTGGTGCTGCACTACCAGCCCATCCTGGACGCGCGCAGCGGCAACATCAGCTCGGTCGAGGCCCTGGTGCGCTGGCAGCACCCGGTACGTGGCCTGCTCTACCCCGGCACTTTCATCCCCGTGGCCGAGGACAGCGGCCAGATCCGCGAGATCGGCGCCTGGACGCTGGAGGCCGCCTGCCAGCAGCTGGCGCGCTGGAAGACCATGGGGCGCCACCCGGGCTCGATCGCCGTCAACCTCTCGGCCAGCCATTTCCGCGATGCCCGCCTGATCGACCAGCTCAGCGAGCTGATCCGCGCCTACGGCGTGGGCAAGGGCGAGCTCACCATCGAGCTGACCGAGAGCACGGTGATGAGCGATTCGGAAACCTCCATGCAGACCATCCAGGCGCTGCGCGGCCTGGGCCTGTCGCTGGCGGTGGACGACTTCGGCACCGGCTACTCCTCGCTCGCCTACCTGAAGCTGCTGCGCCCGCAGAAGCTCAAGGTGGACCGCAGCTTCGTGCGCGACCTGCCCGACGACCCCGACGACTGCGTGCTGGTGCGCGCGGTGCTGGGCCTGGCCGAGGCGCTGGATATCGAGGTGGTGGCCGAAGGCGTCGAGACCGAGGCCCAGCGCGACTTCCTGCTCGCCGCCAACTGCACCCAGCAGCAGGGCTATCTGTTTGCCCGGCCGATGCCGGCCGAAGAGCTCAGCGGCCGTTTGCGCACCTGGCCCTAAGCCTTTGAGCGGCAGCGACCGCACAATCGCGCGCTGCGTTTTCTGAGCCTCCCGTGCCCCTGACCTCCACCCTGGCCCGCTGGCACCGGCTGGCCGTCATCCTGCTGCTCGGCTTCGCCTCCGGTCTGCCGCTGGCGCTCAGCGGCCAGACCCTGCAGGCCTGGATGACGCAGTCGGGCCTGAGCCTGGCCACCATCGGCTTCCTGACCCTGGTGGGTCTGCCCTACACCTTCAAGTTCCTGTGGGCGCCGCTGATCGACCGCTTCGACCTGCCGCTGTTTGGCCGCCGGCGCGGCTGGATTGCGCTCAGCCAGGCCCTGCTGGCGCTGGCGCTGTGGGCGCTCTCGCAGCTGGATCCGGCGCAGCAGCTCGGTGCCTTCGCGGCGCTGGCGATCCTGGTGGCCTTTCTGTCGGCCAGCCAGGACGTCGCCTTCGACGCCTACCGCGCCGACCTGCTGCCGCCCGCCGAACGCGCCCTGGGGGCCAGCCTGAACACCCTGGGCTACCGATTGGCCATGATCGTCAGCGGCGGCCTGGCCTTCATCTGGGTGGACCCGGCCGCCGGCGGGGGCCTGAGCTGGCCGCAGGTGTACTGCCTGTTCGCCGCACTGATGGGCGGCGCCGCGTTGCTGACCCTGCTGGCCAGCCCCCGCTTGGCCCAGGCCCTGCGACCCGAGACGGATGCCCGCCGCGACCTGCTCGGCTTCGGGGCCGTGCTGGCCGCGGTGGGCTTCGGCGTGGGCGTCACCCAGCAAGGCGTGGCGCCGCTGCTCAATCTCTGGCTGGCGCCCGCCACGGCGATGGGCGGCAAGTGGCTGGACCTGCTGGTGCTGCTCGTCGGCCTGAGCCTGGTGGTGCCCATGGCGGCGTGGACGGCCCGCCGCGCCCGCTTCGACACCTTGCTGGGTGGCCTGCGCGACTACCTGGCCCAGCCGGGTGCGGCGGCCATGCTGGTGCTGATCGTGCTCTACAAGCTCGGCGACGCCTTCTCGGTCAGCCTGCTCACGCCCTTCCTGCTGACAGGCGTGGGATTCAGCACCGCCGAGGTCGGCGTGGCCAACAAGATCTTCGGCCTGTGGCTCAGCATCGGCGGTGCGCTGGCCGGCGGCGTGCTGATGCTGCGCCTGGGCCTGTTCCGCGCCCTGCTGCTGTTTGCGCTGCTGCAGGGCCTGAGCAACCTGGGCTACTGGTGGCTGGCTGGTGCGGGCCAGGGCCAGCTGGGGGCGCTGCAGGTGCCGGCGTTTGATTGGCTGATCGTCAAGCTGGCCACGCCCACCACGCTGGACGGCGGGCTGCTGATGGTCATCGCCATCGACAACCTGTGCGGCGGCATGGGCACGGCGGCGTTCATCGCCTTCATGATGAGCCTGTGCCAGCAGCGCTACTCGGCCACGCAGTTCGCGCTGCTCTCGGCGCTCAGCGCTGTGGGGCGCGTGTGGGTGGGGCCGCTGGCCGGCGTGCTGGCCGAAAGCCTGGGCTGGCCGGCCTTCTTCCTGGTCAGCCTGCTGTTCGCCGCCCCCGGCATCCTCTTGCTTTGGGCGCTGCGACCCCAAATTGAGCGCCTCGAACAACCCGCCGGCCCGCTGGCGGCCGACGACTGACGAAGAATTGCGCCCATGGAACACCTCCACCTTGAACATGCCCCGCGCTACGGCTTCGGCCGCTGCGATTGCTGCGCCAGCACGCCCCAGGGCGGGCGGCGCCTCTTCACCAGCCTGGCGGGCGTTGGCGCCGCCGTGGCGGCTCTGCCGGCCTGGGCGCGCGAAGGCGTGCAGGTGGGCGAACGCAGCAAGTTCACCAAGCTGGCGCCGGCCGAGCAGATCGAGGAAGCCGCCAGCCTGCAGTACCGCCAGATGGTCAGCGAGGCGGCGCAGAAGCGCGCCCTGCTGCCGCAGGACCATGCGCAGGTGCAGCGCCTGCGCTACATCGGTGCACGCATGCTGCCCTTCACCGAGGAATGGAACCCCCGTGCCAAGCAGTGGAAGTGGGAGGTCAACATCATCGGCAGTCGGGACCTCAATGCCTTCTGCATGCCGGCCGGCAAGATCGCCTTCTATTACGGCATCCTGGCCCAGCTGCAGCTCAGTGACGACGAGGTCGCCGCCATCATGGGCCACGAGGTGGCGCACGCGCTGCGCGAGCATGCGCGCGAACGCATGGGCAAGACCGCTGCCACCCGCCTGGGCGCCGGCGTGGTCTCCAGCCTGCTCGGCCTGGGCAATCTGGGCGACGCCGCCTTGAGCATGGGCGCCCAGCTGCTGACCCTGAAGTTCAGCCGCGAAGACGAGACCGAAGCCGACTTGGTGGGCATGGAACTGGCCGCCCGCGCCGGCTATGACCCGATGGCCGGCGTCAGCCTGTGGGAAAAGATGGGCCAGGCCGCCAAGGGTGCGCCGCCGCAGTGGCTCAGCACCCACCCCTCGGGCAAGACGCGCATCCAGGACATCCGCGCCGCCACGCCCCAGGTGGCCGGCCTGTTCGCCCGCGCGCCCAAGCCGGAGCGCCGCTTCCCGCCCCCCGCGCCGCTGCCACCGGCCACCAGCCGCTGATGCAGCGCCGCCGCTGGCTGCAGGGCTTCAGTGCGCTGCCGGCGGCCGGCCTGGGGGCGGCCCCGGCCGCGTCAGGCAAGCGCCTGCGCGTGGTGGTGGACGTGGTCGAAACCGGCTTCGACCCGCCGCGCGTGTCCGACCGAACTTCGGTGACGGTCAACGCACACATCTTCGAAAGCCCGCTCACCTACGACTACCTGGCCCGCCCGGCCCAGCTGCGCCCGCAGACGGCCGCCGCCCTGCCTGAGGTCAGCAGCGACTTCCGCCGCTTCGTCTTCACTCTGCAGCCGGGCCTCTTCTTTGCGGACGATGAAGCCTTCGGCGGCCAACCGCGCGAGCTGGTGGCGGCCGACTACGTCTACAGCATCAAGCGCTACTACGACCCGCAGATCCCCAGCGAGCACCTGCACCTGTTCGAAAGCGCCGGCATCCTGGGCCTGAAGGAGCTGCGCGAAGCCGCGCGCAAGGCCGGCCGCGCGCTGGACTACGACCGCCCCGTGGAAGGCCTGCGCGCGCTCGACCGCTACCGCTTCGAGGTGCGCCTGAAGGAGCCCGCGCCGCGCTTTGCCTACCTGTTCGCCGTGCCCGGCCTCACCGGCGCGCTGGCGCGCGAGGTGGTGGAACGCTATGGCGACGAGCTGCCCGCCCACCCCGTGGGCACCGGCCCGTTCCGGCTCAAGCAGTGGCGGCGCGGTTCGATGATCCTGCTGGAGCGCAACCCGCGCTTTCGCGAGCAGCGCTTCGACAGCGAAGCGCCGCCCGACGACCCGCAGGCCCAGGCCCTTGCCGCACGTCTGCGCGGCCGGCGCCTGCCGCTGGTGGACGAGGTCGAGGTCAGCGTGGTGCAGGAGGAGCAGCCGCGCTGGCTGGCCTTCCACGGCGGTGAACTGGACGTGCTGGAGCTGCCGCAGGGCCTGGCCCCGGCCGCCCTGCCGGGCGGGCGCCTGGCGCCCTATCTGGCGCAGCGCGGCATCCAGGCGCGCCGCACGCTCGATGCCTCGGTGCGCCAGACCTTCTTCAATTGCAGTGACGCCGACATCGGCGGCCTGACTCCCGAGCGCGTGGCCCTGCGCCGCGCCATCTGCCTGGCCTACGACAACCGCCTGGAGCTGGACCGCGTGTTCAAGAACCAGGGCCTGGCGGCGCAATCCCTGGTGGTGCCCGGCGTCTACGGCTACGACCCCGCCCTGCGCAGCGAGGCCGGCAGCGGCGACATTGCGCGCGCCCGCGCCCTGCTGGATGTGTACGGCTACCGCGATGTGGACGGCGACGGCTTTCGCGAGCACCCCGACGGCCGCCGCCTGACCCTGCGCATGGCCGGCCTGGCGGGCGACAGCCGCCAGCGCGTCATCAACGAGCTCTGGCTCAAGCAGATGAGGGCCTTGGGCCTGCGCATCGAGTTCGAGCTGGGCCAGTTCGGCGAACTGATCAAGAATTCGCTCAACGGCCGGCTGATGATGTGGAGCTTCGCCTGGAGCACCAGCCTGCCCGATGCCGACTTTTTCCTGGCCCTGGGCTATGGGCCCAACGCCGGCCAGGCCAACGACGCCCGCTTCGCGCTGCCCGCCTTCGACCGCCTGTACGAGCGCCAGCGCCAGCTGCCCGACGGCCCCGAACGCCTGGCCGACATCCACCAGGCCCAGCGCCTGATGCTGGCCTACGCCCCCTACCTGGCGCACAGCCACGCGCTGCGCACCGACCTGACGCAGGCCCGCGTGTTCGGCCACCAGCGCCACCCCTTCACGCGGGATTGGTGGCGCTACACCGGTCTGGACTGATCAGCCGCGCCGCACCGCCGCGTCGCTGACGAAGGGATTGCTGCGCCGCTCGGCACCGAAGCTGCTCTCCGGCCCATGGCCGGGAATGAACACCGTCTCGTCCCCCAGCGGCCACAGGCGCTGGGTGATGGAGGCGATCAGCTGCTCGAAATTGCCGCCCGGGAAATCGGTGCGGCCGATCGAGCCGGCGAACAGCACGTCACCCACAAAGGCGCGCTGGGCGCTGGGGCTGTAGAACACCACATGGCCGGGCGTGTGGCCGGGGCAGTGGCGCACCTGCACGGTTTCCTGGCCCAGCTGCACCGTGTCGCCATCCTGCAGCCAGCGCGTCGGCGTGAAGTGTTCGGCGGGCGGGAAGCCGAACATCTGGCTCTGCTGCGGCAGGCCGTCGATCCAGAACTGATCGCCCGGGTGCGGGCCAATGATGGGCAGGCCCTGCTCGCGCGCCAGCTGGCCGGTGGCACCGGCGTGGTCGATGTGGGCATGGGTCTGCCAGATCGCCTTCAACGTCAACCCGCGCGCCTTGACGGCGGCCAGCAGGCGCGGGATCTCGCCGCCCGGGTCGATCAGGGCGGCCTCGTTCGTCTGGTCGCACCAGACCAGGGAGCAGTTCTGTTGGAAGTCGGTGACGGGCAGGGTTTGGTAGCGGAGCATGGTGGGGACTGCGAGCGGAGGCGTTGACAGGGCCGGAGTTTCGGGCCTGCCCGGCACCCGCAGGCGCGGGCATCAGGCCAGGGGAATCGCCTTGGGCAAACGCCGGCTGTTCAGGATGCGGTAGCGCTGGAACACATCGGCCACCTCGCGCATGCTGGTGCTGCGTTCGATCTCGTCGGCAAAGCGGATGCGCGTGGCCACGCCTTCGAGCTGGAAGTACCAGTACAGGCCCATCAACGGGTTGACGAACTGCACGCTCCCCTGAGTGCGCGCGCTGAAGTGGATGTCGCCGAACTCGCCCTGCATGGCACTGGCGATGGAGTTCGTGACGATGCTGCGGTGCAGGGCCATGCGCTGGTTCAGGTGCTCCACCAGCTCCACAAAGGCGCGGCCCTCCGGCAGGGCCGGGGTCAGCGCCTGCGCGCCCAGGTACTGGTCGCCCTTGATCAGGTCGGCGATGTTCTCCAGGCAGGCGTGATGGTTGAGCTGGTGCTCGACGCCGAAGCCGATGGCGGCCAGGTAGCGCCTGGGCACCGGCAGGCGAGCGGCCGCGACGATCGAACAGGCGTCCTCGACGATGGTGCCGACCTTGGCCTCGTCGCCAAACATCAGGCTGTCGGTGCCACCGTCCACCAGCACCAGGGTGTCGACCTGGTGGCGTTCCAGCAGGTGCGCATAGGCCGCACGCAGCGGCTGCACGCCCAGCTGGTTGGAAAGCGCATAGACGCTCGGCGCCTCGCCCCGTTCACGCAGCCACTCCAGGACGTAGCGCTCCGGAAAGTAAGGCAGCTCCGCCGCGGTGTCGGTGACCCGGTAGGTGCCCGGGAACACCTCCTCGCAGTCGGCGAAAGGCAGGGCCGTGAAGGAAAGATTGGCCAGCACGACCTGCTTGCCCAGGCTGCGGAAGTACAGGTAGAGCGGAATGCCGCTGACCACGTCGAAGCCGCCGCCGGCACCGGCGATGAGGATGGTTTGGGCTTCGGAGCAGGCTTGGAAGAAGGGGGTTTGCATATGAGGTCGTGATGTTGATGTAGTCGTGACGAGGCGGCCGCCTTGGGTGCGGCTTTGCCAACACGGCGACCCTCATTGCTGCTGACGTACGCGCCAGAGTGCCTCCGCCAGGCCTGCGATCTCTTGTGCCTGGAACAGGCGTTCCAGCCAGTGGGCGGGAATGCCGCCATGCCCCCAGGTGGCGCCGGCCAGCTGCCCGGTGATGGCTGCGGTGGTGTCCGCGTCGTCGCCCAGATTGGCGGCTGCCAGCACGGCCTCCTGGAAGCACTCGTGGCGCTGGTAGCACCACAGTGCCGCTTCAAGGCTGTTGACGACGTAACCATTCCCGACGATCTCGTCGCGCTGCTTGTTGCGATAGCTACCCTCTGCCAAGCGCTGAATCGAAGGGCTCTGCAGCTGCAGCGAACCGAGGTCGAGCACTTCCTGGCGGGGGCGACCCTGCAGGGCGCGGCTCAGAGCAACAGCGAACAGCCGGCAGGCATCCAGACACTCGGCGGCTCCGTGGGTCGTCTGGGAGCTGAGCGCCGCCATGTCCTGCACCACCGCCTCATCTCCTGCATAGCGCATCGCAACCGGCGCCAGGCGCATCAGGGAGCCGTTGCCAGCGCATTGCGGATCCGTCGGCCCGGCCAGAGGTTCGCCTGTCGTCAGGAAGTGGTGAAGTGCGCCCCTCGTGGTGATGCCGATGTCGAAGCAGGTTCCGGTGGAGCTCCAGTACCCCCACTCGTACCAATTTGCGTAGCGGGCCATCTGATCCCGCACATCCATGCCTTCCTTGGCAAGCAGGCTTTCGGCCAGGCACAGGGCCATGGAGGTGTCGTCGGTCCATTTGCCGGCGAGCAGGGCAAACGGTCCGCCTCCAACCATGTCCGTGACGGGCGTAAAGCTGCCCCTGGGCATGAACTCCACCGTGGTACCCACGGCGTCGCCGCAGGCCAGCCCGAGAAGCGCGCCGCGGTAGCGATCCCGTTCAGCCATGGCGGCAGCGGACTGCATGGGTTCTTGATGCATCGCTTCAGTCAAATTGCTCATGTCCTTCCTCCAACCACCAGGCGGCAAAGGCGGCCAGGTCCTCATGGTGCGAATGGGCGAGCGAGAGCTCCGGCCCGGTGTTGGGTGAGCCCCGCTTTTGGCGGTGGATCAGTGCCGCATGAATGTGCGTCGGCAAACCGCGCAGATAGGGCAGATAGTCATCCACGAAGGCCACGGGCATCAAGCGCTCCAGCGCCGCTGCTTTCGGGCTGCGTGCACCGTCGCCGTGGCTGGTAGCGATCACGCGCGCGATCGGGAAGCCCAGCTGTTGGAGATTGCGCAGTCGGGCCGGTTCGAAGCGCGGATGGATGGCTGAAACGCAGACCAGTTCAAAGCCGGCCGCGTCGAGCTGCTGGCAGGCGCTGAGCGCGCCGGCCACGGCAGGCAAGTTGCTCCAGAAGCTCTCGTCAAAGGCGGCGCGCAGCCGGTCCAGGGCTTCGCCATCCAGGTGCTTGACGCCCCATCGGTCCATCGCCCAGTAGGCCGATGGGTCGCGTTCTTCGGGGCGGGCGCCGAAGGCGTGCTGCCACGCCAGGGCATAGGCCTGGTTGTAGTCCAGCAGCACGCCGTCTGCATCAAGCGCGATGCAGCGGCTCTTCACGTCAGTACTTTCAGGAAGCGGGGCGGCACCCTGTCGGTCAACCAGACGCCGTTCTCCGAACGGAAGAAGCAGTGGCCGTGAGCGTGCATCGACTCAGCGTCGACCTCCAGCATCACCAACTGCCCGTAGCGCCGGCCCACTGCACCCGCCACGCCCAGATCGGTGCTGAGGTGAACATGGTGGCGGGCGCCCTTGTTGAGGCCGGAACTCAGAATTGAATCCAGGAAGCGGCTCGCGGTGCCGTGAAACAGCCGGGCTGGCGGTACCTGCGGAACCAGGCCCAGTTCAATTTCCACCGAGTGGCCTTGGTTGGCGCGGATGCGCAGGCCGTCCGCGCTGATCGCAAAGCGCTGCTTGTCGCTGTTGTCCACGATCTGCTGCAGCAGCTCGCGCGTTAGCGCGTGCCCAGCGGTGTTGGCCCGCTCCTGGAGGCTGTCGATGCCAACCCAGCCGGCCTCGTCGAGGTGCAGGCCAATGAGTTGGGGCTGGTGACGGAGCACCAGGCTGAGGAACTTGCTCAGGCTTGTCAGGGTGTTCTTGCTCATCTTGTTTGAATTCTTGTGAGGTTGGGGCGTGCCGGGCTACTGCACCAGGCTCCCCCGCTGCGGCGAGATGCCGATCGTCGCCTCCACCCCGGCCGTGAAGCGAAGGAAGTCGGTTTCCATACCGTCGGAAAAGATCACGCCCTGCTCGGGCATGCGCGAGCGCAGGCGCAGGGGCTGCTGGGCGCTGACATGGCCGTGCACCAGGCCCACGGCCGAGCTGCGGCTGGGGAAGGGCTCGCGCACGGCGAAGGTCAGGCGCTCGGCATCCCAGGGTTCGGGGGCATAGGCCAAGGGCATATCGCTCAAGCCTGCCGAGCCGGTCAGCATGCTGCGCAGCCAGCCCGTGCTGCCCAGCCCGGTGGCGACGATCACGCCCGAGGAGGACTGCGCCTCGCGCCGGCCGCCCCATTCGATCTCGTACAGCGCCGAGCTGTGCGTGCGCGGGCCGATGAAGAGTTCGTTGACGGCGCGCAGACGCTGGCCGTCCGAAAGCACGGCCTCGGCCAGGGTGACGGACTGCAGCGGTCGGCGCTCGGCGGCCACCTCGGGCAGCAGGCGGGGCAGGTCGGCAGGCTCGAAGGGCAGCAGCACACCGTCCCAGCGCGTCGGCTCCGGGTTCAGGCCGACGAGGGGCTGGCCGTTCAGGTACTTCAGCACATTGGCCACCAGGCCGTCCTGGCCGAGCGTCAGCACGATGTCGTCGGCGCCGAAGACGAAGTTCGGCAGCAGGCTGCGCACCAGCGTCTGGCTGCGGCCCCAGCGCTGCAGCGCGGCGCTGCAGATGGCCAGGCTGTGGCTGTAGGCCTGGTGCTCGCGCAGGTAGTCCTCGAAGTCCGCGCCCAGGTGCTCGACGTAGAAGCGCGCCTGGCCCAGCGTGTGGTGCTGCTGCACCAGCGCCTCCAGCCGGGTGCGGCGCGTGACCAGCACCAGGCGGCGCTCAGTGCCGCTCGCCATGGCTCTTGCTCGCCGGCGCGGTGCCGCCCAGCAGGCCTTGCAGCAGCTCGGGCGAGACATTGAGCTGGCCGATGCGCTCGGCTTTCTCGGCCAGGCCGCCGAAGGCCTGGGCGATCAGCTGGCCGGGCTGCATGCCCATGGCGGCCACGGCCTGCACGAGCTTCGGGTCGGCCTTCTCCAGCGCCTGCATGACGGCGGCCACGCGGTAGGCCTCGGCCTCGGCCAGGGTGCGGCTGTTCTGCGCCTGGCCCTGCACCAGCTCCTGGCGGTGGGCCTCCAGCGCCACGTCCGCGTCCATCTGCTCGGCGCGCAGCTCGTTCTCCTTGCGCATCTGCAGGGCCTTGGCTTCCAGCTGGGCCTCGCGGATCTGGCGGCGCTTGTTCTCCACGGCGATGTCGGTGTCCAGCTCGTTCTGGCGGATGGCGCGCTCGCTCTGCACCGCGGACATGCGGCGCAGGTAGATGGCCTCGTCGGCGGCCCGGAGGTTCTGCTCGCGCGCCTCGGCCTCCAGCGCGCGGGCAATGTCCGGGGTGGGCTTCACGGCCAGGATGGCCACGCCCAGGATCTCCAGGCCCAGGGCCTGGATCTCCGCCTGCTGGGCCAGCTCCTGCTGCACGCGGCGGGCGATGGGCGCGGCGCTGCACAGCGCCTGCTTCAGCGCCAGGGCCTGCACAGCCTGCTGCACGATCACCTCGGCCTGCATCAGCACCCGGTCGCCCAGGCGCTGCGGGTCTTCGGACGCATGGCCTGTGCCGTCGGCCGTGAGCGAGAAGTCCATCAGGCGGCAGGCCTGGGCCGGCTGGGCGATGCGGTAGCTGATCTGGCCCTGCACGGTGACGGACTGGAAGTCCGCCGTCACCAGCTCCAGCATGAAGGGGCGGTCCTGGCTGCCCACGGGCACGGCTACCAGGGTGCTGGTGGGCGCGTAATAGAAGAAGGACTGGCCTGCCCCCTCGCGCACCAGGCGGCCGGCGCGGAACTGCATCAGGTGAACGGTGGGTTGTGCGCGGATGAATCGAATGCCCAGCATGTCGGGTTCCTTATTAGTTGTTCTGTACAACCTTTAATAAGTTGCACAATACAACCCAGCTCTTCAAGCATCAAGCCTTCGATCCCATGGTCAGCAAACCCCGCATGGAGTTCCCGCGCCCTTTCACCACGGTGGATGTGGTGATCTTTTCGGTCATCGACGAGCAGCTGCAGGTGCTGCTGGTGCAGCGGCCGAAGGGGGGTGAGGAGCCGTTCCCGGGCCGCTGGGCCTTGCCCGGCGGTTTTGTGAACGTGGCGCTGGACGCCGACCTGGAGGCCTGCGCGCGCCGCAAGCTGCGCGAGAAGACCGGCGTGGAAAGCCCCTATCTGGAGCAGCTGGGCAGCTGGGGCGGCGCGGCGCGCGACCCGCGCGGCTGGTCGGCCACGCATGTGTACTTCGCGCTGATTGCCGGCGCGCAGCTGACGCTGACCAAGGGCGCCAACGCGGCCGATGTGGCCTGGTTCGAGGTCGATGCCCTGCTGGCCAAACCCCGGTTGGCCTTTGATCACGCCGAAATCCTGCGTGCCGCCGTGGAGCGGCTGCGCGCCAAGGTGGAGTACACCTCGCTGCCCGCCTTCCTGCTGGCCGAGCCCTTCACCTTGCCGCAGCTGCAGCGGGTCTACGAGACCGTGCTCGGCCGCCCGGTGGACAAGAGCGGCTTTCGCACCCGCATGCTGGCCGCGCAGTTTCTGGACGAAGCCGGCCCGGTGGAGGGCGACTCGCGCCGGCCGGCGATGGGCTACCGCCTGCGCGACCGCGCGGCGGCTGTGGTGTTCCCGCGCACCTTCAGCCCGCGCGGTGGGGCGGATTAGCCACGCCTTCTTGCGCAGGGATGTGAGCGATTTGACGGGTGCGGGCCTGCCGCATGGGGCCTTCCCGCTGGCCGCCGGGACGGACTGAGGCCAGACTGTCGCCAGACTCGCGCGCCCCCATGCAAACCAGACCCCTTTCCGTCGTCCAGCACCGCATCAAGCCCGGTGTGCCCCTGCCCTTCAGCATCCTGGGGCCGGATGGTCAATTGCTTTTGGCCAAGGGGCAGCTGATCCACAACGAGGCGCAGCTGGAGGCGATGCTGGAGCGCCAGGCCCTGGTCGACATGAGCGAGGTGGAGGCCGGCCGGGTGGACCCGCGCAGCTGCGACCGCAAGGCCCTGCCTGGCCTGTGGGGCCAGACCCTGGACCAGATCAACCGAATGCTGCGCGCCAGCGTGCACCACGACTTCCTGGGGGCGCTGGACGAGGTGATGCAGCCCCTGCTCGGGCTGGTGGAGCGCGATGCCGATCTGGCGCTCTTCCAGGTGCTGCGCCAGGAGGGCATGCCCGAAGGCCATTACGGTGTGCAGCATGGCGTGCACGCCGGCATCGTGACCCTGCTGGCAGCGCGCCGCCTGGGTGCCTCGGAGGAGGAGGCCCGCCGCGCCCTGCGCGCCGCGCTGACGATGAACCTCTCGGTGCTAGAGCTGCAGGGGCGCCTGGCTGCCCAGGTGTTTCCGCTGCACCCGCGCCAGAAATTGATCATGCGCGAGCACCCGGCGCGCAGCCGCGAGCTGCTGCGCGAATACGGGGTGCAGGACGAAGACTGGCTGCGTGCCGTGCACGAACACCATGAGGTGCTGGGCGGTGGGGGCTACCCGAAGGCCCTGACCCAGCCCAGTGAGCTGGCCCTGCTGCTGGGCTGCGCGGATGTCTACACCGCCAAGCTCAGCACCCGCGCCGGGCGCAGCCCGGTGCCGGCGGACCGTGCGGCGCGCGACTTCTTCGTCAGCCGCAAGACGCTGCCGGCCGCCTCCGCCATCGTCAAGGAATTTGGCGTGTTCCCGCCCGGCACCCTGGTGCGCCTGGCCAATGGGGAGAGCGGGGTGGTGGTGCGGCGCGCCCAGCCCGCGCCCGTCGTGGTGGCCCTGGTGAACAAGCAGGGCGAGCCGATGATGACGCCGACCCGGCGCGACGCCGCCAAGCCGGACCTGGCGATTGCCGCGGTGCTGGACCCCAGCCAGATGAAAGTACGCCTGCCGCCCGAGAAGCTGATGCTGATTGCCGCGTTGACGTGAACAACTTGTCACAAGCAGCGGACTTCGGTTTGGAGGCTCCCCCCTAAATCAGGGGGTAACCCGCACAATCGCGGCCTTCGATCGGAGCCCTGCCCGGTCTTGCCGTCAAAACATCTGAATGGAGTTGTCCGTGTTTCTTCGCGCCCTGCTGGTTCTGAGCCTGTCCCTGTCCGCCACCCTGGCCGTCGCGTCGCCCAAGGTGCTGAAGAAGGTGCCGCCGGAGTTCCCGGCCGAGGCCGCGCGCAAGAACGTCAATGCCGGTTCGGTGCGTGCCAAGCTGACGATTGCCAACGACGGCAAGGTGGCCGAGGTCGAGATCGTCGAGGCCGAGCCCAAGCGCGTGTTCGACCGTGCCGCCATCGAAGCCCTGAAGGAGTGGCGCTTCGAGCCGGCCGGCGACAAGCAGACCCACGAAGTGAAGCTGGTGTTCCGCAACGAGGAATAAGCCGCCGCAAGTCCCCAGGCCCCCCCCCAGAACGCCCGCCGCCCGCGGGCGTTTTGCTTTCAGCGCCCGAGCAGGAAGCGCAGGGGCTCGGCCAACCGGGCCGACCAGGCGGTTTCGTTGTGCCCCGTGCCGGGGTACACGCGGCTCACGAAGCCCGGCGCCCGGAAGCCCTTGGCTGCCATCAGTGCGTCCACGCGCGCCTGCGCGTCGTCGTACTTGGCGTCCAGCTCCTGGTCGCCACGGGCCATCCACAGCTTCACGCGCGCGGGTGCGGGCAGCTTCTGGTCCAGATAGGCCAGCGCCGCCGCCGGCACCTCGGGGTTGCGCTCGAAGTGCCCGATCCAGTGCGTGGACAGGCAGGCCGCGCCGCCGAACACCTCGGGGTATTCGCACAGGCCGTAGCAGCTGATCAGGCCGCCCATGCTGGATCCCATCAGGAAGCTGGCGTGGCGGCCGGGGTCGGTGGCGTAGCGCGCGTCCACTGCGGGCTTCAGGGTCTCGACGAGGAAGCGCAGGTAGGCGTCCGAACGCGGCCGCCCTTGCAGGCGTTCGGCCACCAGCTGCTCGCGCAGCGGGGCCGGCAGGTGTGGCAGAAAGCCCTGCGGGAAATACTCGGCATGGCGCGCCGCGCCGGCGTTCCAGATGCCCACGACGATGAAGTCGCGCAGCGCGCCGCTGGCGATCAGCGGGGCGGCCACGGCATCCACCTGCCAGGCCTGCTGGTTCCAGGTGCCCCGGGGGTCGAACAGCATCTGGCCGTCGTGCATGTAGAGCACGGCGTGGGGGCGGTCGGCGCGGTAGCCGGGCGGCAGCCACACGTCCACCGGGCGCGCCTCAATCGCGGGCCAGTTCGGCAGCTCCAGGCGCTCAACGCGGCCGGGGCGTGCGCTGGGTCCGGCGGTGGCGCCGCTACGCGCGCCGGCCAACCAGGCGGCTGCGCCGATCAGGGCCTGACGACGCATCATTGCAATCTTCATCGTGGCCGCAAGCCTGCCGCAAAAGTAGCAAAACTACAAGTCGTGCAAGTGCGAACTTTGGGCACTTGATGTAATTGCAATTCACAGGCTACCGTGCTTAGGTATTCAAATTACATGCCGCATGACATGAACAAGCTCGCCGCCGTGACCCTGGGCCTACTCGGTGCCGCCGCCCTGGCGCAGCCGCGCATCGAGCCGCCGCACTGGTGGGTGGGCATGGCGCAGCCCCAACTGCAGCTGCTGGTGGAGGCGCCGGGCATCGGCGCGCGTCAGGCCCGCCTGCAGGCGTCCGGCACGTCGGGTGTGCGGCTCAAGGCGGTGCACCGCCTGCCCAGCCCGGACCACCTGGTGCTGGACCTGGAGCTGGGCGCCCAGGCGCGCCCGGGCTGGCTGGAACTGCACTTCGAGGGCGGGGCCAGCGCCCCGCTGGTTCAGCGCTACGAGCTGCGCGCGCGCGCAGCGGGTTCGGCCCAGCGCCAGGGCTTCGGCCCGCGGGATGCGATCTACCTGCTGGTGCCCGACCGCTTCGCTCAGGGCCAGCCGGACAAGACCCTGCCAGCGCACATCGCCGAGCGCACCGGCAAGCGCAGCAACCCGGGCGACCGCCACGGCGGCGACCTGGCCGGCATGCGCCAGGCCCTGCCCTACATCGCCGGCCTGGGCTTCACGCAGGTCTGGCCCACGCCCCTGGTGGAAAACAACGGCGCGGCGTACAGCTACCACGGCTATGCGGCGAGCGACTTCTACGCCATCGACCCGCGCTTCGGCTCCAACACCGATTACCGTGATTTCGTGGCCGAGGCGCGCCGCCACGGCGTGGGCGTGATCCAGGACATCGTGCTCAACCACATCGGCGCCAGCCACCGTTGGATGCACAAGCTGCCCAGCCCGGACTGGGTCAACCAGTGGCCGCAGTACACCGAGACGCACCACGCCCGCATGAGCCTGCAGGACCCCTATGCGGCGCCGTCGGACCAAGCGCGCTTCGCCAGCGGCTGGTTCACCCAGAACATGCCGGACCTGAACCAGCGCAACCCCTTCGTTGCCACCTACCTGACGCAGATGTCGATCTGGTGGGTCGAGGAAATGGGGCTCTCGGGCATCCGCACCGACACCTACTCCTACTCGGACCGCGACTTCCTGGCCCGCTGGTCGGCCCGGTTGATGGCCGAGTACCCGAAGCTCAACATCGTGGGCGAGGAATGGAGCCCGCACCCGGCCGTGGTGGCGTACTGGCAGCGCGGCAAGCAGAACCACGACGGCTACCGCTCCAGCACGCCCAGCATGATGGACTTCCCGCTGCACGGCGCGCTGCTGGCCAGCCTGAATGAGGCCGACAGCCACGACAGCGGCTTCACCAAGCTCTACGAGGCGCTGGCGCACGACTTCGTCTACCCCGCCCCCGAGCAGCTGGTGCTGTTCGAGGGCAACCACGACACGCCGCGCCTCTACTCGCTGCTGAAGGAAGACGCCGTGGCCATGCGCATGGCGCTGGCCTTCATGGCCGCCACGCGGCGCATCCCGCAGTTCTTCTACGGCGACGAGATCCTCTTCACCAGCCCCGCGCAGCGCGACGACGGCCGCGTACGCGCCCCCATGCCCGGCGGCTGGGCGGGTGATGCCGTGAACGCCTTCACCGGCCAGGGCCTGAGCGAGCCCCAGCGCGCGATGCAGGACTTCGTGCGCAGGCTCTTCAACTGGCGCAAGGGCGAGGCGCTGGTGCACGCGGGCAAGCTGATGCAATACGCCCCCGAGCATGGGCATTACGTGCTGTTCCGCTACCAGCCCGGCGAGTCGCGCCGCCTGATGCTGGTGTTGAACAAGAACCGCGAACCGAGCCGCCTGGAGTTGCGCCGCTTCCCCGAGATGACGGCCGGTGTGCGCCAAGTGCGCGACCTGCTGGGCGGCCCCGCGCCCGCGCTGCAGGACGGTGTGCTGAGCCTGCCGGCGCGCGGCGCCTACCTGCTGGAGCTCTCAGAGTAGGCGGAAGGCCAGCATCGCCACCAGGGTGGGCGGCAGCGCGCCGATCAGCAGCCCCAGCGGCGAGATCGCGCCGTCCTCGAACTGGCCGCGCAGGATGGCCACACCGGCCGGGTTGGGCGCGTTGGCGATCACCGTCAGGCCGCCACCCGTCACCGCGCCGGCCACCAGGGCCACCTTGAAGTCGTCGCTCAGGCCTTCCACCAGCGAGCCGAGGTAGGTCAGCGCCGCGTTGTCGGTGATGGCGGTGAGCGCGGTGGCGCCGAAGAACACGGCGTTCGCGTCCATCTGCATCAGCAGGGGCTGCAGCCACCACTGCTGCTGCCCGCCCAGCACCACCAGGCCGCCCAGGAAGAAGGCCACCAGCAGGGCCTCGCGCAGGATCAGCGGGCTCTGGTGGCGCTGGTAGGCGGTGGCGAAGCCCAGGAAGAACAGGAACAGGCCGAGGAACACCGCCGGATGGTGGGCAAACACCACCACGCCGACGAGGAACAGCAGGTGCACGGCCACCACCGCCAGCGGCACCGGCGCCTCGGTGGCTTCGGGCTGGGCGGCCAGGCGCGCCAGCTCCTTGCGGAACAGCAGCATCGCGCCGGCGGCATTCACCAGCACCGCGATGGCCGCCTTCCAGCCGAAGGTGCTGACCATGAAGACCAGGTCCCAGTTCCACTTGCCCGCCACCATCAGCACCGGCGGCGCGGCAAAGGGCGTGAGCGTGCCGCCGATCGAGATGTTGACGAACAGCACGCCCAGCGTCGCGTACTTCAGGCGCGCGGAGACGGCGCGGCTGAACAGGGTGTCGCGCAGCATCAGCGCGGCCAGCGTCATGGCGGCGGGCTCGGTGATGAAGCTGCCCAGCAGCGGCACGAAGGCCAGCAGCAGGAAGTACAGCGCCATGCCGCGCGGCAAGGGCATGAAGCGCGCCAGCGTCTGCACCGCCGCGCCGGAGGCCTGGATGATGGGCCGCGTGCCCGCCACCACCATGATGGCGAAGACGAACAGCGGCTCGGTGAAGTTGCGCGAATCGAGGTAGGCGGTGGCCTGCGGCTTGCCCAGCAGGGCGAACATGCACACCATCAACACCATGGCCCAGAAGCCGAACACCACCTCGACCTCGCCGAGCAGATGCCACAGCCCGGCGTGGCGCGGCTGGGTGTGGGCCAGGCGCTCGAAGAACTTGGTGGAGAAGGTGTGCACCAGGGCCAGCGCGAACAGCGCGGCGGCAAGGATCTGGATCGTGGTGGGCGTGGGCATGGGCTGGACAGGTGAGAGCCCGCGCGGCGGCCCGACCTGCGCGAAAAACCTGCTGCGAACGCGTGGCTCCCAGCACCCGGGCGCGAGTGTAGGCGGGGCCCCCCCCTGTGGGGGAGCCGCGACGACGGCCGCGGCGCGCGGCCGCGCTGTGTGACAGTGATGACCCCCTTGCTGCACCGGCCCCGCATGCCTGTCTCCAACCAGCGTTCCGCCCTTGCCCTGCGCCTCGGGCTGCCCGGCCTGGGCCTGCTGCTGCTGGCCGGCCTGTGGGGTGCGCTGGCGGCCTTTCTGCATTTCGACAGCCAGCGCAGTGAGGAGGAGCTGCGCCAGCGCGTGCTGGGCGCGGCCAGTGGCTACCACGCCTTCGTGAAAAGCAACCTCGGGCAACTGGACCTGCTGCTGCGCGCGCTGGCCCAGCAGGTGCAGCAGCATGGCCGGCCCGAGCTCGACTGGTTCGGCCAGCCTGGGGCGCGCCCGGCCGGGCTCAAGCATGTGTATGTCACCGATGCACAGGGCAAGATCGTCGCCTCCGACATCCCCCATCTGTCCGAGGCCGCGAGCACGGCGGTCGACCGGCCCTACTTCCAGCAGCACCGCATGGGCCAGGTGCGCGGCCTGTTCGTGGGCCCGCCCACGCAGAGCCGCGTCAGCGGCGAATGGCGCCTGCACCTGAGCCGCGCCTGGACCGGTCCGGACGGCGGCTTCGGCGGGGTCGTCGTCGCTTCCATCGACCCCGCCTACCTGACCAGCGCCTACTCGCGCAGCCAGCTCGGCCACAGCGGCCTGCTCGGCGTGGTGGGCCTGGACTGGCTGGTGCGCGCACGCCGCTCGGGCGACCAGCTGCTGTTCGGCGAATCCATCCGCAACGGTCAGCTCTACCGCGAAGTGCAGCGCGCCCCCGAGGGCCGCTTCGAGGCCCGCAGCCCGCTGGACCAGCTGGAGCGCCAGGTGGCCTACCGCCTGCTGCCGGAGTTCGAGGTGGTGAGCTACGCGGCGCTCGGCAAGGACGAATTCCTGGCGCCGCTGCATGCCCGCCAGCGCCGGCTGCTGGGCATCGGTGCCGTGGCCAGCCTGGCGTTGCTGGCCGCCTTCTGGGCGCTGAGCGGCGTGAGCCGGCGCCTGGAGCGCAGCCGCTTGGCAGCGGCGCGCGCCCGCACGCTCTTCCAGACCAGCGCCGACGCCCAGCTCGACGCGCTGCTGATCTTCGAGCCCCAGCGCGATGCCCAGGGCCGCCTGGTGAACCTGCGCTGCGTGCATGCCAACCGGGCGGCCTGCGAGTGGCTGACGCCAGGCCAGGCCAGCCCCGAGGGCCGCAGCCTGCTGGAGGCGCTGCCGCGCGAGCTCGCCGCCCCGCTCTTCACGCAATGCTGCGCGGTCATCGAGACCGGCCAGCCCTTGGTGGCGGACCTGGACCTCTCGCCCCTGCTCGGTCGCCGGCTCATCGCCAGCCAGCACATCGTCGCCGTGGGCGAGGGCGCGGCCCTGAGCCTGCGCGACATCACCAAGCTGCGCGAGAAGGAGTCCGAGGCGCTCTACAACGCACGCGTGGCCCAGCGCAGCGAGCGCTTGCTGGCGGCCCTGACCGATGCGGTGCCGGTGATGCTGGTGCACCTGAACCGCGAGCTGCGCGTCACCTTTGCCAACGACGCCTGCGCGCGCTGGCTGGGCCCGGCCTGGGACATGGCCGAGGGCAAGACCCTGCACGAGCTGCTGCCGCCCGAGATCTACGCCGCCCGCCTGCCGCATCTGCAGCGCGCGTTGCGCGGCGAGACGGTGGAGTTCGTCTCCGAGCGCCAGACCGAGCTCGGTGACCGCATCTTCAAGAACAGCTATGTGCCCGACCTCGACCCGCACGGCCGCTGCGAGGGCGTCTACACCGTCAGCGCCGATGTCACCGAGCTCAAGCAGACCGAGGAGCGGCTGGCCGAACTGGCCTTCACCGACACCCTGACCGGCCTGCGCAACCGCCGCTTCGTGGCCGACCGCCTGCCGCAGATGCTTTCGCGCGCGCGCCGCACTGGCCTGGGTGTGGGGGTGATCTACCTGAACATCGACCGCTTCAAGCGCGTCAACGACGAGCAGGGCCATGCCGTGGGCGACGCCGTGCTGCAGGAATTCGCCCGCCGCCTGCGCGCCGCCACGCGCCTGCACGACGTGGCGGCGCGCTTTGCTGGCGATGAATTCGTGGTGCTGCTGGAAGACCTGCGCCAGCCCGAGGACATGGTGGCCGTGGCCCAGAAGTTCCTGGCCGCGCTGCGCCCGAACTTCGAGCTGGCCGAGGGCCTGCGCCTGCACGTTTCCGCCAGCCTGGGCCTGGCCTTCAGCGCCAGCGCCGACACCCCGCCCGAGGCCCTGCTGCGCGAGGCCGACGCCGCGCTCTACGAGGCCAAGGCGCGCGGGCGTGACACCTATGTGCTGGGTGCCGGCGGCGCCAAGGTCATCCCCCTGGCGCGAGGCTGATTAGGGCCTGTTCACACCACGCGGTGGCTTCGCGTGGTGTGAACAGGCCCTAGGCGCCGGCAAAACGCTGCAGCGCCGCCTCCACCATGCCCTCGACGCTGCCGCTGCGCGCGCGCTGCTCGCGCAGCCACTGCGCGCCATTGCCCAGGTAGACGAGCTGCTGGATGTGCTCCAGCGCCGCCTCGCAGCCCAGCGCCTGGGCGTGCGGCTGCAGCAGGCGCAGGGTGCGCAGCACGTCTTCGCGCAGCGAGATCGGCTCGTAGCTCTTCGGGTGCACCAGCTGGCCGTCCAGGCCGAAGCGGCAGGCCTGGAAGCGGTTGTAGGTGTAGACGAGGTAGTCGTCCTCGACCGGCGGCGGCTCGCCACCATTCAGCAGGTGGCGGCACAGGGCCTGCAGGTAGCAGGCCAGGGCGGCGGCGGTGTCCACGTCCAGCGGGGTGTCGCACACACGCAGCTCGATGGTGCCGTACTCGGGCTTGGGCCGGATGTCCCAGTAGAAGTCCTTCATCGACTTGACGACCCCGGTGTGCGTCATCTTCTCGAAGTACTCCTGCTCGAACTGGCGCCAGCTCAGGATGAAGGGCGCGCGCCCGCTCAAGGGGAAGGCGAACACCGAGTTCAGGCGCGCCGAGTGGAACAAGGTGTCCTGCCCCTGCACGAAGGGCGAGCTGGCGGCCAGGGCGATGAACTGCGGCACATAGCGGCTCAAGCTGTGCAGCAGGAACAGTGCTTCATCGCCGCCACGGCAGCCCACATGCACATGCTGACCAAAGATGGTGAACTGCTGCGCCAGGTAGCCGTACAGGGCCGAGACCTGCTGGTAGCGCGCCTTCGGGTAGATGCGCTGCTCGCTCCAGCGCTGGAAGGGGTGGGTGCCGCCGCCGGCCAGACCGACGTTGAGCTTGCGCCCGGCCGCCAGCAGGGTGTCGCGGATGGCGCGCAGCTGCGCCAGCAGCTCGTCGTGGCGGGTGTGGATGCTGGTGGCCACCTCGATCATGCTGGTGGTGATCTCGGGCGTGACCTGGCCCGGGAAAGGGGCGCGCCCCAGCAGGTCCAGCATGTCGGTGCTGGCGGCCACCAGGTCCTGATCGCTCAAGGACAGCAGTTGCAGTTCCAACTCCACGCCCAGGCTGAGCGAGTCGGAATCGTGGAAGGGCAACAGGCCCGCGTCACTCGTGACTTCACTCATCGCGTCTCTCCGCCCCAGCGCAGCGCCAGCCGCGTGCACAGCGGCCCGGCCAGCTCCAGCACCAGGATGGCCGCGGCCAGCGGGGCCAGGCGGTCCAGCAGGTCGATCTGCAAATGGCGCGACTGCTCCAGCAGCAGCAGCGCGAAGGCCGACAGCGGCATCAGCCCGATGCCGGTGAGCGCGCCCTTGCGCGGCGTGGTGCCGCTGACATGGGCGAAGCCGGCCATCACCGCCGGCGTCACCAGCAGACGCGTGAGCACCAGCGCCAAGCCGAGCAGCAGGCCCTGGTGCACCTGGGCCAAGTCCAGCCGCGAGCCCAGGTAGACGAACAGGGTCAGCGTCAGCAAGTCCCCCAGCGGGCCGAAGCCGCGCGCGCTGCGCGCGAACACCACGCGGCGGTGGCGCGCGGTGAGGCCGAAGGCCAGCGCCGCCACGATGGGCGAGCCCTGCAGCAGATGGCTCAGGCCCACCAGGCCGATGACGGCCAGCGCGTAGGGCAGGGTGCTGTCGGGTGCCTGATCGGGCAGGCTGTCAAGGATTGAAGGGCCGCTCCCGAAATCCTTGACCCCCGCGGGGGGCGGCCGACCGATGGTCGGCCTGGGGGCGCTCAATATTGCCGGCATGGCCACACCGGCCAGCAGGCCCAGGCCGGCCGAGAGCAGCAGCGCCCAGCCGCCGGCAAAGGCCGCCTGCGCCAGGCTGCCCGAGCTTTGGTAGACGTGCACCGCCAGCACCGCCTTGAAGGCCAGCACGGCCAGCACGCAGCCCACCACGGCCACGTGGATGAGCCGCTCGGCAATCTGCCCGGCTGCGCGCTCCTCGTTCAGCACCCGCACCAGGGCCGCGGGCGAGCTGGCCATGCCCAGCGCGGCCAGCAGTGCGGCGCTGGCGGCATCGGCACCGAGCAGGCCGGCTACGGTGCCGATGGCCGCGAAACACAGCAGCGCGTCCACCAGCGCCGCCACGCCCAGCCAGGGGTTGTGGCGGAACCAGCGCAGGTTCACGCGGTAGCCGAACTCGAACAGCAGCAGGCCGAAGGCCGTGTAGGCCACCAGGTCCAGCCCTGGCGAGTGGGCCGGCAGCCAGCCCAGCTGGGCCGGCGCGGCCACCACGCCCACCAGCGCATAGGCGCTGATGCGTGGCAAGCCCAGCGTGCGGTGGGCGGTCTCCCCCAAGAGCCAGGCCAGCAGCAGCAGCGCGGGCCAAGCGAGGGTCGGCAGGGCGGCGAGAACGCCGGGATCGTCGAGCACCATGGCCCGAGCTTATTACCGGCTGACGCTGAGCTCCTGCTCGGCGGCCTCAAGACCCTCATCACGGCCGGCCCGCAGGGCCTCCAGCGTGCGTGCCACCACGCGGTCGGGCTGCAGGCCGATGCCTTCGAGCCGGCGGCCATCGGGCAGGGCCAGCGCGCGCTCGCTCACCGCCAGGCGGCCCCCGCCGGCCAGCTCCAGGTAGCGCTGGATGCCGAGCAGGCAGCCGCAGCTGGTCTCGCCCAGCACGCGGGCGCGGCCGGCATGCTGCAGCGCGCCGGCCAGCATCTCGGAGCCGCTGGCCGAGGCCGCGTCCACCAGCACGCGCAGCGGCCCGGCGTAGGCGCCCGGGCCACCGGCGCGGTGCAGTTGCACGCGCTGGCTGCCGCGCAGCCGCGTCAACTGCACCGTCTGGTTCTCGGGCAGCAGCTGGTCGAGCAGGCGGCGCGTCATGTCGAAATTGCCCCCGCCATTGCCGCGCAGGTCCAGCACCAGGCCGGTGAGCGGGGGCAGGTGGCGCAGGGTCTCCAGCAGCGCGCCCTGGATGCGGGTGTCGAAGCGGTTCCAGCGCAGCACGCCCACGCCGCTGGGGCGCTGCTCGAAGCTCCAGCGCGGCGGCAGGTCCTGCTCCACGCGCTCCAGTTCCATGTCGAGCGGCTGGCCGTCCAGGCCCTGCCAGCGCAGCTGCACGCGGCTGCCGGGCGGGCCGTCCAGCCACTGGCGCAGCGCCGTCAGCGCGCGCGCCTGGGGGGTGGAGCTCTGGCGCGTGCGCGCCAGGCGTTCGGCCCATTCGGCCTCGGCCGCGCGGCCCTGCCAGCTCAGCAGGCGCATGCCGGGGTGCAGCCCGGCGGCCGCGGCGGCACTGCCCGGCTGCACGCGCTCGGCCACCCATTGGCCTTCGATGTGCGCCAGTGTGAAGCCCAGCGTGGGCCCGCGGTCGGCCACGCGGCGGCGCTCGTCGCGCGGGCCTTCGACCCGGGTGTGCGCGTCGTGCCGCTCACCGGCCACGCGGTCCAGCGCCTGCCAGAAGGCTTCGGGGTCGGGCTGGTCCGGGGCCGCCAGCACCTCGGCACGGTGGCGCTCACGCGCCAGCGGCCAATCGGGTGGGGCGGGGTCCACATGGCGTTCGTCGATCGCCTGCCAGACCTGGTCCAGCAGGACGGCCCGCGTCGCGGCATCGCCGGGCGCGGGCGCGATGCCGGCGCAGCCCGCCAGCAGCAGCAGGGCGGCGCCGAGCAGGGCACGCATCACTTGGCGTGCATCGCCTTCTCAAGCGGGCGGCTGATCAGGGCCAGCAGCACGCCGGCGCCGATTGCGAAGGCGGCCAGGAAGGGGTAGAGCGCGAAGCCGCTGCCCTTCAGCAGTTCTTCCATCACACCGGCCAGGTAGTTGGCGGCAGCACTGGAAAGGAACCACACACCCATCAGCAGCGAGACCAGCTTGGCCGGCGCCACGCGCGACACCATCGACAGGCCCACCGGCGACAGCATCAGCTCGCCCAGGGTGTGGATGAAGAACACGATGGCCAGCCAGTGCATGCCGACCTTGATGCCGCTGTCGGCCATGCTCTGGGCCATCGCCATGACGACGAAGCCCAGGCCCAGCACCACCATGCCCAGCGCCTGCTTCATGGTGTCGCCCATGCGGTAGCGGCTCTGGTCCAGGCGCGTCCACAGCGCGGCGAACACCGGGGCCAGCGCCACGATGACGAGCGGGTTGATCGACTGGAACCAGGACGAGGGCACCTCGAAGCTGCCGACCATGCGGTTGGTGTTCTCGTCGGCGAACAGCGCCATCGTGCCGCCGGCCTGCTCGAAGCCGGTCCAGAAGGCGATCACGAAGATCATCACGATGACGATGCTGATCACGCGGCCCCATTCGGCGCGGTTCAGCGGTTCATGGCCCACGCTCTTGGCATCGGGCTTGACGATGCTCCAGATCGCACCGCCGATGACGCCGACGGCGATCAGCACCTGCGCCACGGTGGGCAGGCCGCCGTACACGGGGCCGACGAATTTCCAGGCCTGCAGCGCGCCGAACACGAAGGCGAAGCAGCCCGCGCTCCAGCCCAGGATCAGGCCGATGTCGCCCTTGCCGACCGGGCCCTGTTGCGGCATCAGGCCGGCCCGGCCCAGCAGCGGCTGCTGCCACAGGAACTGGCACAGACCCAGCAGCATGCCCACACCGGCGGCACCGAAGCCCCAGTGCCAGCCCAGCTTCTGACCGAGGGTGCCGGCCACCAGCGGCGCCAGGAAGGCGCCCAGGTTCACACCCATGTAGAAGATCGAGTAGCCGCCGGCACGACGCGGGTCGTCCTCGCCGTTGTACAGATGGCCGACCATGGCCGTGGTGTTGGGCTTGAAGAAGCCGTTGCCCACGATCAAGAGGCCCAGCGCCAGGTGCAGCAGGGGCTCGAAGGCCATGGCGAAGTGGCCCAGCATCATCACCGTGCCGCCGATCACCGCGGCGCGGCGCTGGCCCAGGTAGCGGTCGGCAAAGGCGCCGCCGATCAGCGGGGTCAGGTAGACCAGGCCGGTGTAGATGCCGTACAGCGCCAGCGCGTTGGCGCGCTCGTAGCCGAGGGCGTTGACGAGATACAGCACCAGCAGGGCGCGCATGCCGTAGTAGCTGAAGCGTTCCCACATCTCGGTGAAGAAGATCACCTTGATGCCGGGCGGCTGGCGGGTGTCGTGCGCGGTGTCGCTCGTGGCGGTACCGGCGGGCAGGGTGGCGGTGGACATGGAGGCTCCAAAAACAGGACTGCCCACGCCGGGTGGGCGGGGGCAGTGAAGGGCCCGATTTTCCAGGGCGCTTACGGGGAGTTCCCTGCGGGTCCACCCCAGGGGCCGCGCGCATTTCGGCCCGGCGCACGCGGTTTTCGGCACAGAACATGACTTTTGGCTGCACGCGGCGCAGCGCTTCGCCGCGCCCGGCGGCCGTTGGCGCCGCGCGGCCGCCGCTTATCGCAGCGCGGCGGCGCGGGCCGCGGCGAGCGCCGAAGCTGCAGCCTCCTCGCTTTCGGGAGCCCCCATGCAAGACGCGCTGCTGCAGGCCACCGCCCTGCGCAAACACTACGGCCCGCGGCCGGCCGTGGCCGACGTGAGCCTGGCCGTGCGCCGCGGCGAGCTGCTCGGCCTGCTGGGCCCCAACGGCGCGGGCAAGTCCACCACCGTGGCCATACTCTGCGGCCTGCTGCCGCCCGACGGCGGCGAGATCCGCCTGGGCGGGCAGGCCCTGCAGGCGGCGCCGGACGCTGCCAAGCGCCGCATCGGCCTGGTGCCGCAGGAGCTGGCCCTGTTCGAGACCCTGAGCGCACGCCGCAACGTGGAGCTGTTCGGCGCGCTCTACGGTCTGGACCGCGCCCGCCAGCGCCAGCGCGCGCAGGCGGTGCTGGCCCAGGTGGGCCTGCTGGAGCGCGCCGACGAGGCGCCGCGTGCCTTCAGCGGCGGCATGAAGCGCCGCCTGCACATCGCCTGTGCCCTGGTGCACGAGCCCGATCTGATCGTGCTGGACGAACCCACCGCGGGCGTGGACCCGCACAGCCGCAACGCCATCTTCGAGCTGCTGGAGAGCCTGAAGCGCGCCGGCAAGGCGCTGATCTACACCAGCCACTACATGGAGGAGGTGGAGCGCCTGGCGGATCGCATCGTCATCCTGGACCATGGTCGCGTGGTGGCCGAGGGCCAGCTGGCCGAGCTGCTGCAGCGCCTGGAAGGTGGCCTGGGCCTGGACATCGAGCTCGCGCAGGGCGAGCCCGACCTGGCTGCGCTGCAGACCCTGCCCGGTGTGCAGGGCCTGCGCCGCGAGGGCCCGCGCCTGCGCCTGGCCCTGGCGGACTGGCAGGCCGGCATTGCCGTGCTGCAGGCCCTGGCCGCGCAGGGCCTGCAGCCGGCGCGTTGGGCCAGCAGCCGCGTCACGCTGGAAGACCTGTTCCTGGCCCTCACCGGCCGTCAGCTGAGGGATTGACCCATGCATGCCTTGCTCGCCCTGGTCCAGAAGGACCTGCGGATCTTTCTGTCCGACCGCCGCGCCCTGCTGCTGACCCTGCTGGCGCCGATCCTCATCGCCGCCTTCTTCGGCAGCCTGTTCGGCGGCAGCGGCAGCGCCAAGAAGGCCGGCGTCGCGCTGGCCATCACCGATCTGGACCGCAGCCCGGCCAGCCAGGCCCTGGTGGCGGCGTTGCGCGCCGATGCCCATCTGAAGCTGCAGGAGCTCGACGCCGAGCCCGCCCAGGCTCTGGTGCGCGCCGGCAAGCTGGACGCCGCCGTGCAGCTGCCCGCCGGCTTTGGCCAGCAGGCCGGGCGCGCGCTGTTCGGCGCCGGGCCGCGGCCGGTGATCCTGCTGCACCACGACCCCTCCAAGGCCATGGGTCTGGCCGTGGTGCAGGGCCTGCTGGCCCAGCATGCGATGCGCAGCCTCAGCCAGGCCGCCTTCCAGGCCGACGGCCGCCTGATGGCCGATCTGCGCGGCCAGGTGCAGCACGCCCAGGGGCTGGCCGCGGCGGAGCAGCAGGAGCTGCTGGCCCTGTTCGACCAGGTGGCGCGCGTGCAGCGCGTGAGTGCGCCAGCCGCGGGTGCATCGGCCCCATCCGGTGTCTCGGGCGGCCTGCGCCAGCCCTTCGACACCGAGCTGGTGGCGGCGCAAGCGCCTCAGCAGGCCGGCTACAACGCCTACGCCCATTCCTTTGCCGGCATGGGCGTGCAGTTCATCCTGATGCTGGGCGTGGACATGGGCGTGGCCCTGCTGCTGCTGCGCCGGCAGGACCTGTGGAAGCGCCTGCGCGCCGCGCCGGTCTCGCGCACGGTGCTGCTGGGCAGCCGGCTGCTCAGCAGCGCGCTGATTGCGCTGGGTGTGTTCACGGTGCTGATGGCGGTGGCCATCGCGGTTTTTGGCGTGCGCGTGCAGGGCAGCTGGCTGGGCCTGGCCCTGGTGCTGCTGGGCTTCGCGCTCTTCACCGCCGCCTTCGGCCTGGCGGTGGCGGCGCTGGGCCGCACGCCCGAGGCCACACGCGGCCTGGCCATCGTGGCCACGCTGCTGCTGGTGATGCTGGGCGGCGCCTGGGTGCCGGCTTTCATGTTCCCGGATTGGCTGCAGCAGCTGACCCTGCTGGTGCCCACGCGCTGGGCCATCGACGGCCTGGACGCCATGACCTGGCGCGGCCTGGGCCTGGCCGAGGCCGCCCAGCAGGCCGGCCTGCTGAGTGCGGCGGCGCTGCTGATGGGGGGCCTGGCCTGGTGGCGCTTCGAGTGGGCCGAGGCGTGAGCTACAGCGCGTTCAGCGTCCAGCCGCCCCCGCCGCTCAGGCACAGCTCCTGGCGGTGGAAGGCGCGCAGCGCCGGGTGGTGGCTGACGCTGATGGGCGTGATGGAGAGCGGCGCCAGCAGCTCGTAGAGCCGGCGCTCGTTGTCGGCGTCGAGCGCGCTGGTGGCTTCGTCCAGCAGCAGGTAGCGCGGGCGGGCCAGCAGCGCGCGCACAAAGGCCAGGCGCTGCTGCTCGCCGATGGAGAGCAGCTTGCCCCAGTCGCGATCGGCATCCAGGCCGCCGAAGCGCGTGGCCAGGTCCGCCAGGTTCACGCGCTCCAGCCAGTGCTGCAGCTCGGCGTCGGAGACGGCGCGCTCGGGATGCGGGTAGAGCAGCTGTTCGCGCAGCGGCCCCAGCGGCAGGTAGGGCTGCTGGGGCAGGAACAGCATGTCGGGTGCGGCGGGGCGCTGCACGCAGCCGCTGCCCTCGTCCCACAGCCCCGCGAGCACGCGCAGCAGCGAGCTCTTGCCCGTGCCGCTGGCGCCGCTGATCAGCAGGCCCTGGCCGGGCGGCACGTGCAGGCTCAGACCCTGCAGCAGGCATTGCGCGCGCCCCGGCGTGTAGACGCTCAGGTCCTGTAGCGCGAGCTCATGCGCGGCCTCGCTGCGGATGCCGTCCACCGCGTGCGGGCGCTCCAGCTGCTGCTGGAAGGCGTGCAGGCGGGCGATGCCGGCCGAGAAGCGGCTCAGGCCCTCGAAGTGCTCGACGATCAGCGTCAGCGCGCTGAGGATGGCGCCGAAGGCCCCGGCCGCCTGCACCGCATGGCCCACTTCCAAGCGGCCCTCCAGCACATCGCGCGCGATCACCATGCTGGGCAGCACCAGGGTCAGGAAGCTGTGCGCGTACTGGAACAGGTTGAGCTTGAGCTGCCAGCGCAGCACCCGGCGGTAGTTGGCGTAGGCGGCGTCAAAGAGGCGCTGCAGGGTGCCGCGCTCGTGCGCCTCGCCGCCGTGCAGGGCCACGGGCTCGGCGTGTTCGCGCAGGCGCACCAGGCCGAAGCGGAAGTCGGCCTCGCGCTGCAACTGGGCGAAGTTCAGCGGCACCAGGTGGCGACCGAACACGCGCGCCGTGAAGAAGGTGCTGATGAGCGCGTAGATGCACAGGATGTAGATCAGCAGCGGCGAGATGCCCCAGAGCACGCTGGCAAAGGCGGCCATCTGCACCAGCGCCCCCAGCACGATCATCGAGAAGTAGAGCGACTGGCTGGTGAAGCTGTTGATGTCCTCGGCAATGCGCTGGTCGGGGTTGTCCAGCGTGCCATCGGCGTTCAGGTGGTAGTACGCGCGGCCCTCGAAGTAGCGCCCCAGGAAGCGCACCGTCAGCCAGCGCCGCCAGCGCAGGCCCAGGGTGTCGCGCACGAAGTAGTACAGCGCGTAGATGGGTACCGCGGCCAGCAGGATCCAGACGAAGCGCTCGATCGAGGACCAGAAGCGCGCGCCGTCGCGCGCTGCCAGCGCCGAGGTGAACTCGCCCGTCTCCTGGTTGAACAGCACGTTGAAGCCGGTCTGCCCCAGCAGCAGCAGCATCAGCAGCGCCAGCAGGCCGAAGGCGCGCCAGCGTTCCTCTGCATCGCGCCAGTAGGGCTGAGCGATGCGCAGGAACTGCCGCGCCAGCTGGGAGTTGAAGCCCGGGGCGGCCGGCCGTTCCATCAGCTGCGCGCGAAGCGGGCCTGGTGCCGGCCCTCGGTCTTGGCCTGGTACATGGCCTGGTCGGCCGCGGCCAGCAGCTCGCTCGCTGTGGGTCCGTCATGCGGGAAGCGGGCGATGCCGATGCTGCCGCCGCACACCAGCTGCTGGCCCTGGAAGGGCACCGGCTCGCTCAGCGCCGCCAGCACCTTCTGCGCCACGCCGTGCAGCGCGCCGTCGTCGGCCGCGCCCTGCTCGATCAGCAGCACGAACTCGTCGCCGCCGAGCCGGGCCACGGTGTCCGATTCGCGCACCAGGTGCTGCAGGCGCTGGGCCAGACCTTGCAGCAGGGCGTCGCCGGCGGCGTGGCCGAAGCGGTCGTTGATGGGCTTGAAGTGGTCCAGATCGATGTAGAGCAGGGCCAGCCGGCCCTGGCTGCGGCGCGCCTGCGCCAGCGCGTGCTCCAGCCGGTCCAGGAAGGCGCGGCGGTTCAGCAGGCCGGTCAGGCTGTCGTGGCTGGCCAGGCGGTCCATCTCGGCCTGCTTGAGCTGCAGGGTCTCGAACTGCTGGTGGATCTGGCGCTGCATGTCGTGCACGCTGCGCGCCAGCACGCCCAGCTCGTCGTTGCGCGTGCTGGGCAGCTCGTTGACGAGTGGCGCCTGGGCCGAGAAGCCGCGCACCGAGCGCACGATCTGCCCGATCGGCCGGCTCAGCGCGCGCGCCAGCAGCACCGCCAGCAGCAGGGCCAGCGCACTGAAGCCCAGCACGATGCGCACATTCACGCGGCCCAGGCGCTCGCCCTCGGCCAGCACCTGGTCCATGGGCTGGGCCAGGCCGACGATGAAGTCTTCCTCGATCGCCAGATCACCGCGCGGCTGCCGCACGAAGGCCGCCACCTGGCCGCTGCGCCCGCCCACATGGGTCACCAGCTCGGTCTTGCGCTGCGGCGGCTCGGCCAGCAGGGCGTTGGCGGCCGGGAAGTCCTCCGGCACGCGCGCCTGCTGGCCGCGGTCGAAGGCGAAGGCCTTGGCCTTGTCCGGGTGGATCAGGTAGTCCCCCTCGCCGTTCATCAGGTAGAGCTGCAGCCCGGCCGGCAGATCGGCTGCCAGCTGCCGGAACAGGCCTTCGAGGTCGACGTTGACGACGATCACGCCGCGCACCTGCTGCTGGGCGTCGAGCACCGGTGCGGCCATCTGCAGCACCGGCTTTTCCGAGCCCATGTGGGCGCCCACCTCGTGGTTGATGCTGGCGCGCGAGACGTACACCGAACCCCGAGGCAGGCGGATGGTTTCGTACACATAGGGCGTATGGCCCTTTTCCTGCAGCTCGGCATCGGGCACGCGGCGCACGCCGTCGCGCAGGCGGTCCACCCGCACCACTTCCTGGCCATAGGTGTCGGTGTCGATCAGGCGCATCTGGAAGTACTGCGGGTGCGTCAGCAGCATGCGCTCGAACAGGATGGCGGTGTTGCGCGCGGTGCGCTCCTGCAGCTGTGGGTCGCTGCGCAGCAGCAGCTGGGCGGCCACCGGGTGCTCGGCGAACAACAGCACGTCGCGCGCCACATTGCCCAGCTCCAGCGTGAGCTGCCGGGCCAGCACGCGGGTGGCGGTGAGCAGCCGCTCCTCGGCGGCGTCCAGCAGCATCTGCCGGCTGGCCGAGTAGCCGTAATAGCCGGTCAGGCCCGCGGCCAGCACGCCCGTGATGGCGATCACCGCGCCAAAGCGCGCCGCGAGCCCGAGCCTCATGGCGAAAGCACGCGCTCGGCCCGATCGCCCGAGCGGATGCGCGCCCACAGCGCTTCGCGCCGCGCCACGTCCTCCACCGGTTCCAGCCAGATCAGCTTGGCCGCCCCCGGGCTGCCGATCGATTCGCTCACGGTGTTGGCCAGACCCTGGCGCTGCACCAGCAGCTGGCTGGCCTGATCACCCAGCACATGGTCGATCCAGGCATGGGCCAGCGCCGTCTCGCGGCCTTGCCGCGTCAGCGCCCAGCAGTCCAGCCAGGCCAGCGCGCCTTCGCGCGGGATGGCATAGCCCACGTTGGCGCCGGCCTGGCGCAGCAGCTGCAGCTGCTGGGTCCCGTAGTTGGCGAACATCAGCGCCGCGCCATGGCGCTGGAACAGGCGCACCGATTCCTCGGGCTGGCTGTAGAAGCCCAGCACATTGCGGCGTAGGGCGATCAGGCGTTCGACGGCGCGCGGCCAATCGCCGGTCTGCAGACGAAAGGGGGCGGGCAGGCCCAGGGTCTGCGCCGCCAGCGTGAAGTTGTGGCTGCCGCCGTTGTAGGCCAGCACCTTGCCGCGCCAGCGCGGCTCCCAGAGCGCATGGATCGAAGTCGGCGCCTCCGACAGGCGGCGACGGTCGTAGATCAGGCCCATCTCCGCATAGGTGTAGGGCACGCCGTAGAGCTCGGTCTTGCCGCCCTGCTTGAGCTCCAGCCCGGGGATGCGGCTGCGGCGCTGGAAGCGCGGCAGCTGGCGCCCCAGGGCGGGGATGCGCGCGGGCTCCAGCGCGCGCAGCAGCCCAGCTTGCTGGGCGCGGCGCAGCTCCACGGTGTTGAGCGCCAGCACGTCGAAGTCGGCGCCCTCCCGCTGGCGCAAGCGCAGCCACAGGGCCTCGTCGGTGTCGATCAGCGTGAGCTCAACGCGCGCGCCGTGCCGCTGCTCGAAGGCCTGCACCACTTCGGGTTCGGCATAGCCCGGCCAGGCCAGCACGCGCAGCACGGCCGGGGCCGCTGAGGCGGGTTGCTGGCGAGCGGCCAGCAGGCTGGCACAGACAAGTGGCAGGGCGCGTCGCTGCATGGATCGATATTAGGGGTCGCGCCGGCAGGCTGACCCGAGTTGGATCAAAGCTCAAAGTCGTAATCGATGATCAGCGGCGCGTGGTCCGAGAAGCGCGGCTCCAGATGAATCTTTTCCTTCTTCGCCAGCGCTGCCAGGCCGGGAGTGGCGATCTGGTAATCCAGCCGCCAGCCCACGTTCTTGGCCCAGGCCTGGCCACGCTGGCTCCACCAGGTGTATTGCTCCTCTTTCTGGTTCAGCGTGCGGAACGCGTCCACCAGGCCCGCTGCGCCGAAGAGCTGGTCCAGCCAGGCGCGTTCCTCGGGCAGGAAGCCGCTGTTCTTCAGATTGCCCTTCCAGTTCTTCAGGTCGATCTCCTTGTGCGCGATGTTGATGTCGCCCACCAGGATGAACTCGCGCTCGGCCTTCAGTGCGGCCAGGTGCGGCGCCATCTCGGCCAGGAAGCGGAACTTGGCGGCCTGGCGCTCTTCGCCGCTGCTGCCGCTGGGGAAGTAGCAGGAGATCAGGCTGAGCTTGCGGCCGGGCTTGTCGAAGCGGGTCTCGACCCAGCGACCCTCCAGATCGAACTCGGCCGAGCCGTAGCCGATGCGCACGTCCGAGGGCTCGTGGTGGATGTACATCCCGACGCCCGAGTAGCCCTTCTTCTGGGCGTAGTGGAAATGGCCCTGCAGGCGGCCGCAGCGGTCGAACTGCCCCGTCACCACATCGCCCTGGGCCTTGACCTCCTGCACGCCGACGGCATCGGCGCGCTGGTGGCTCAGCCAGTCGAAGAAGCCCTTGGTGGCGGCCGAGCGGATGCCGTTCAGGTTGGCGGTGATGAGGCGCATGGGGAGACGGTCAAAAGGGGGTCGCGGAGTATCGCGTCGGCGCCTCAGCTGACGCATTGCCGCAACAGGACGCGGCTCCGCCCCGGGCCAGCGGCAAGATGGGCGGCTTCGCAGTCCCTCCAACAAAGAGTTCGCCATGCCCTACCTTCCTCTGCGTCCCACCCTGCTCAGCTTGGCCCTGGCCGCCGCCCTGCCCGCCATTGCCCAGGTGCAGGAAGAAGAGAAGCGCGACAAGAGCCAGCTGGAAACTGTGGTCATCACCGCCGAGCGCCGGGTCGAGAACATCAAGGACGTGCCCAACGCCGTCTCCAAGCTCAGCGGCGAGAAGCTCGACGTGCTCTCCGCCGGCGGCCAGGACGTGCGCTTTCTCTCCGGCCGCGTGCCCAGCCTGAACATCGAATCGAGCTTCGGCCGCGCCTTCCCGCGCTTCTACATCCGCGGCTACGGCAACACCGATTTCCGCCTGAACGCTTCGCAGCCGGTGTCGGTGATCTATGACGACGTGATCCAGGAGAACCCCATCCTCAAGGGCTTCCCGGTGTTCGACCAGGCCAACGTCGAAGTGGTGGCCGGCCCGCAGGGCACGCTGTTCGGCCGCAACACGCCGGCCGGCGTGGTGAAGTTCGAGTCCGTCAAGCCCAGCCAGAAGCAGAACGGCTACGCCAGCATCAGCGCCGGCAGCCAGGGCATGGTGAACCTGGAAGGCGCCTTCAACCTGCCGCTGGGCGGCGATTGGGCGGCGCGCTTCTCGGGCCAGACCCAGCACCGCAAGGACTGGGTGAAGAACACCCTGCCCGGCGCGGTGACGCCCAAGACCGAGGGCTACACCGACACCGGCCTGCGCATCCAGGCCCTGTACGAGCCACACAAGGAATTCAGCGCGCTCTTCAACGTGCACCACCGCGACCTGAACGGCAGCCCGCGCCTGTTCCGCGCCAACATCATCAAGCCCGGCACCAACGACCTGGTGGACGGCTTCGACCCCAAGCGCGTGTCGATCGACGGCATCAACGAGCAGCAGATCACCCAGACCGGCGCGAGCGCGCGCTTGAAGTGGTCGCTGCCCGGGCTGAACATCTACTCGATCACCGGCTGGGAGACGGTGGAGCCGTTCTCGCGCGGTGACATCGACGGCGGCTACGGCGCCGTGTTCGCCCAGCCCATGGGCCCGGGCTTCATTCCTTTCCCGGTCGAGACCTCGGACGGCCTGCGCGACCACCGCCAGCTCTCCCAGGAAGTGCGCCTCGAATCCAAGGACGGCGGCCCGCTGCGCTGGCAGGGCGGTGTCTACCTGTTCGATGAGCAGTACACGATCGAATCGATCGACTACAACGCCTTCACGCACCAGCCCAGCACCACCACGCTGACGCGCCAGACCAACAAGGCCGCGGCCCTGTTCGGCGCCGTCAACTACGACCTCACGCGCGACCTCAAGATGCGCGCCGGCCTGCGCTACACGAAGGACGAGAAGGACCTGAGCACCACCGGGCCGGTGAACACCAGCGCAGGCACCAGCGCCGCCACCAGCGACAGCAAGTGGAGCTGGGATCTTTCCGCCACCTATTCGCTCGACAAGGCGGTCAACCTCTACACCCGCTACGCCACGGGCTTCCGTGCCAGCTCCATGCAGCCGGCCTCGGCCTTCGGCCCGCAGAGCCAGGCCAAGCCCGAGGACGTCAAGTCGATCGAGTTCGGCGTCAAGGGAGACTTCTGGAACCGCAAGGCACGCCTGTCGGCCTCGGTCTTCAATTACGAGGTCAAGAACCAGCAGCTCACCGCGGTGGGCGGCGGCGCCAACTTCAACCGCCTGATCAATGCCGCCAAGTCGACCGGCAATGGCTTCGAGCTCAACCTCGACCTGCTACCGCACCCGGACGTGCTGCTGACCGCTGGCGTTTCGCTGAACAACACCAAGTTCAAGGACGCCAATCTGGCTGCCGAGGCCTGCGGTTCGGGCTGCACGGTGCTGGATCGCATCCTGGTGCCGGCCAACCCCGCGGCCTTCAAGTTCGCCCCCACGGTGGACCTGAACGGCAACCCGATGCCGCAGGCACCGAAATGGACTGTCAACTTCACGGCGCGCTGGAGCATCCCGCTGGCCAATGGCGACGAGGTCTACCTCTACACCGATTGGGCCTACCGCTCCAAGGTCAACTTCTTCCTCTACGACGCTGCCGAGTACACCGGCAAGGCGTTGACCGAGGGCGGCCTGCGCGTCGGCTATCTGTGGGGCAATGGCCAGTACGAGGTGGCCGGTTTCGTGCGCAACATCACCAACCAGATCCGCGTCACCGGGGGCATCGACTTCAACAACCTGACCGGCTTCGTCAACGAGCCCCGCACCTACGGGCTGGCCTTTAAGGCGATGTTCTGATCCTGCCCACCCGCCGCCCCCCGGTTCCTTCGTGAACCGTGAAGCTGACAACGCCGCGCGTTTGCGCGGCGTTGTTCCTTCTGGCATTCCCTCGGGCGCGGCCCTGGCCGCTGCCTAGAATCGTTCCGATGGCCCACGATCGCACTGCCCAAGACTTTGTCGCCTTCGCCGTTCAGGCCGGCGTGCTGCGCTTTGGCGAATTCAAGACCAAGGCGGGGCGACTCAGTCCCTACTTCTTCAATGCCGGCCTGTTTGACGACGGCGCCAAGATCGGCCATCTGGCCCAGGCCTACGCGCAGCGCCTGTTGCCCCATGTGGGCGAATTCGACGTCATCTTCGGCCCGGCCTACAAGGGCATCACCCTGGCCGCGGCCCTGGCCATTGAACTGGCGCGCCTGGGGCACAACAAGCCCTTCGCCTACAACCGCAAGGAAGCCAAGGACCATGGCGAGGGCGGCACCCTGGTGGGCGCGCCGCTCAAGGGGCGGGTGCTGATCGTCGACGACGTCATCAGTGCCGGCACCTCGGTGCGCGAATCGATCCAGCTGATCCGCGCTGCCGGCGCCACGCCGGCCGGCGTGGCCATCGCCCTGGATCGGCAGGAAAAGGCGGCCGAGAACGGCGTCGACTTGCCGCACTCCGCCGTGCAGTGGGTGCAGCGCGAGTTGGGTCTGCCGGTCTGGGCGATTGCCGGCCTGGCGGATCTGCTCGACTTCCTGCGCGACGACCCGGCCCTGGCCGAGCACGCCCAGCGCGTGCAGGCCTATCGTGAGCGTTACGGAGTCTGAGGCCGTGCGCCGCCTGCTGCCTTGCATCCTGTGGCTGACTTGGGTGGGCGTGCAGGCGCAGGTGCCGGGCGCCAAGATTTACAGCTGTGTCACGGCCGACGGACGGCGCCTGACCTCGGATCGGCCGATCCCGGAGTGCAAGGGCACGGAGCAGTTCGTGCACCGCAACGACGGCAGCGTGCGCGCCAAGCTGCCGCCGGCGCAGTCGCCCGAGGAACGGGCGGCCGAAGAACTGCGCCAGCGTGAGCAAGCGGCCCAGCGTGCCGCACTGGCCGATGCGGCGCGGCATGACCGCAACCTGCTGACGCGCTTTCGCAACCGTGCGCAGCATGATTTGGCGCGCAGCGCGGCGCTGGACGATCTGGTCAAGGCCACTGAGGTCAGCGTGAAGCGGCTCAGCGATCTCGCCAAGGAGCGCAAAGGGCTGGACGAAGAGGCGGAGTTCTACAAGGGCAAGACGCTACCGGCCAAGTTGAAGCAGCAGTTTGATGTCAATGAGGCGACCACCGAGGCGCAGCGCCACTTCATCGCGCAGCAGAACGCCGAGAAGGTGCGCGTCAACATCCGCTACGACATGGAGCTGGCGCGCCTGAAGAAGCTCTGGGCCGGCGCGGCCCCGGGTTCGCTGGGGCCACCGCCGAACGCTCGCGACGTGGAGGCGGCCGTGAATGCGGCCTTGGCCGCGAGCGCACCTCCCGCCGGCTCGGCGCCGGCGAGCGGGCGCTGAGCCCGTTCAGCCGAGCTTCTTCTTCAGCAGCTCGTTCACCAGGCCGGGGTTGGCCTTGCCCTTGGTGGCCTTCATGGCCTGGCCGACCAGGGCATTGAAGGCCTTGTCCTTGCCGGCGCGGAATTCCTCTACCGATTTGGCATTGGCGGCCAGCACCTCGTCGAGGATGCGCTCGAGCTCGCCGGTGTCGCTCATCTGGTTCAGGCCCTTGGCCTCAATGACGGCATCCACGTCGGTGGATTCACCCGCCCAAAGGGCTTCGAACACTTGGCGTGCGGCGTTGTTGCTGATCGTCCCGTCGCTGATGCGGGCGATCAGCTGCGCCAGCAGGGTGGGGCCCACCGGCGCGGCCTCGATGCCCTTCTCCTCCGCGTTCAGGCGGCGCGAGATCTCGCCCATCACCCAGTTGGCCACCAGCTTGGGCGCAGCGCCCGCAGCCTTGGCGGCCTCGTAGTAGCGCGCCACGGGCAGGCTGGCGGTCATCATCTGGGCGTCGTAGGCGGGCAGGCCGTCCTGGCTTGCGAAGCGCGCTGCCATCACCGCCGGCAGCTCGGGCAGCTCGGCCTTCACGCGCTCGACCCAGTCGGCGCCGATCAGCAGCGGCGGCAGGTCGGGGTCGGGGAAGTAGCGGTAGTCGGCCGCGTCTTCCTTGCTGCGCATCGCGCGCGTCTCACCGGTGTCGGGGTTGAACAGCACGGTGGCCTGCTGGATTTCCAGACCGTCCTCGATCTGGTCGATCTGCCAGTTCACCTCGTAGTTCACCGCCTGGATCAGGAACTTGAAGCTGTTCAGGTTCTTGATCTCGCGGCGCGTGCCAAAGGGCGCCCCGGGCTTGCGCACCGAGACGTTGACGTCACAGCGGAATGAGCCCTCCTGCATGTTGCCGTCGCAGATGCCCAGCCACATCACCAGCGCGTGCAGGGTCCGGGCGTACTCGCAGGCCTCCTCGGCACTGCGCATCTCGGGCTCCGAGACGATCTCCAGCAGCGGCGTGCCGGCGCGGTTCAGGTCGATGCCGCTCTGGCCGTGGTAGTCCTCGTGCAGGCTCTTGCCCGCGTCCTCTTCCAGGTGGGCACGGGTCAGGTTGACCACATGCTCCTTCTCGCCCACGAGGAAGCGCACCTGACCGCCCTGCACCACCGGGATCTCGTATTGGCTGATCTGGTAGCCCTTGGGCAGGTCCGGGTAGAAGTAGTTCTTGCGCGCAAAGATGGACAGCGGCGCGATGTGTGCGCCCACCGCCAGGCCGAAGCGGATCGCGCGTTCCACCGCGCCGCGGTTCAGCACCGGCAGCGTGCCGGGCAGGGCCAGGTCCACGGCCGAGGCCTGGGTGTTGGGGGCGGCGCCGAAGGCGGTGGAAGAGCCGCTGAAGATCTTCGAGGCGGTGCTCAGCTGGACGTGGTTTTCCAGGCCGATCACGACCTCGTAGCCGCGCACGAGTTTGGATGTCGTCGTCATGTTCAGAAGCCCTTCGGGGTGGCCTTGTGCCAATCGGTCGCCAGTTGCAGGGCGTGCGCGGCGTGCAGCAACTGGCCTTCCTGGAAGTAGTTGCCCAGTAGCTGCAGGCCCACCGGCATGCCGTGCGCGCCCAAGCCCACCGGCACGCTCATGCCGGGCAGGCCGGCCAGCGAGCCGGGCAGGGTGAAGATGTCGGCCAGGTAGGCCTTGACCGGGTCGTCGCCCTGCTCGCCGATCTTCCAGGCGACGCTCGGCGCCACCGGGCCGGCGATCAGGTCGCACTGCGTGAAGGCCTGCTGGAAGTCGTCGGCAATCATGCGGCGCAGCTTCTGCGCCTGCAGGTAATAGGCGTCGTAGTAGCCGTGGCTGAGCACATAGCTGCCGATCAGGATGCGGCGCTGCACCTCGGGGCCGAAGCCCTCGCTGCGCGTGCGCTTGTACAGATCGAGCAGGTCCTTCGGGTCTTCGCAGCGGTGGCCGTAGCGCACGCCGTCGAAGCGGCTCAGGTTCGAGCTGGCCTCGGCCGGGGCAATGATGTAGTAGACGGGAATGGCCAGCTCGGTGCGCGGCAGGCTCACCTCCACCAGCGTGGCGCCCAGCTTCTCCAGCTCGGCCAGGCCGGCACGCACGGCGCTGTTCACGTCGGCATCCAGCGCCGCCGGGAAGAACTCCTTGGGCAGGCCGATGCGCAGGCCTTCGAGCGGGCGCGCGCTGCTGGCGCCGGCGCGCGGTTGCAGCATCTGGGCGTGGAAGTCCTGCGGGGGCTGCTGCAGGCTGGTGGCATCGCGCTCGTCAAAGCCGCTCATGGCGGAGAGCAGCAGCGCGCAGTCCTCGGCGCTGCGCGCCATCGGGCCGGCCTGGTCCAGGCTGGATGCAAAGGCGATCATGCCGTAGCGGCTGCAGCGTCCGTAGGTGGGCTTGATGCCGGTGATGCCGGTGAAGCTGGCCGGTTGGCGGATCGAGCCGCCGGTGTCGGTGCCCGTGCTGGCGGGTACCAGGCCGGCCGCCACTGCGGTGGCCGAGCCGCCCGAACTGCCGCCTGGCACGCGCTCCAGGTCCCAGGGGTTGTGCACCTTGGCGTAGGCGCTGTTCTCGTTGGCCGAGCCCATCGCGAACTCGTCGCAGTTCAGCTTGCCCAAGGAGAAGGTGCCGGCGGCGTTCAGCTTGGCCACCACCGTGGCGTCGAAGGGGCTGCGGTAGCCCTGCAGGATCTTGGAGCCCGCCGTGGTGGGGTGCTGGGTGGTGACGAAGATGTCCTTGTGCGCCAGCGGCACGCCCAGCAGCGGTTCGGCCTCGCCCGCGGCACGGCGGGCATCGGCTTGGCGCGCGGCGGCCAAGGCGCCTTCGGCATCCAGGTGCAGGAAGGCACCCAGGTTTTGGTGCGCGGCGGTACGCGCCAGCAGGCTTTCGGTCCACTCGACGCTGCTGATCTTCTTCTCGGCCAGGGCCTTCAGACCCTCGGCCACGCCCATGCGATGTGCGCTCATTCGATCACCTTCGGCACCAGGAACAGGCCGTCTTCGACGGCCGGGGCGCTGCGCTGATTGGCCTCGCGCTGATTGGTCTCGGTCACCACGTCTTCGCGCAGGCGCAGGGCCACTTCCTGCACGGCCGAGAGCGGCGTGTAGAGCGGCTGCACACCCGTGGTGTCCACGGCGCGCATGGTTTCAACGATCTCGAAAAAGCCGTTCAGCTGGGTCAGCAGCTGCTCGGCCTGCGCCGGGGGGCAATCGAGCCGCGCCAGATGGGCGATGCGGCTCACGTCGGTCAGGGTCAGGGCCATGGGGTGTCCTCGGTCGGCGCGCAATTGGCGAAAAAAGCCAGCAGAAGCAAGACCTTAGGGGACTTGTCCTACAGGGCGCGCGGGGGGCTTCGGGTATTATCTCTGGCCCGATTTTCCGAGGCCGCCGGACTCCCCGTCCGGCGGCCTCGCCGTATTCACGCTGCGGAAATGCATCTTGCGTTTCCGGGCCCCGCCAGAAACGCCCGCCCACCATGTTTGGTTCCCTGCGCCGCTACTTTTCCACCGACCTTGCCATCGACCTTGGCACCGCCAACACCCTGATCTATGTCCGCGACAAGGGCATCGTGCTGGACGAGCCCTCGGTCGTCGCCATCCGCCACGAAGGCGGCACCAATGGCAAGAAGACCATCCAGGCCGTCGGCAAGGAAGCCAAGGCCATGCTGGGCAAGGTGCCCGGCAACATCGAGGCGATCCGCCCGATGAAGGACGGCGTGATCGCCGACTTCGTGATCACCGAGCAGATGATCAAGCAGTTCATCCGCATGGTGCACCCGCAGTCCATGATGCGCCCGAGCCCCTGCATCATCATCTGCGTGCCCTGTGGCTCGACCCAGGTCGAACGCCGCGCCATTCGGGATGCGGCCCTTGGCGCCGGTGCGTCGCGCGTCGAGTTGATCGAGGAGCCGATGGCCGCGGCGATTGGCGCCGGCCTGCCGGTCAGCGAGGCTGCCGGCTCGATGGTGATCGACATCGGTGGCGGCACCACGGAAGTGGGCGTCGTGTCGCTCGGCGGCATGGTCTACAAGGGCAGCGTGCGCGTCGGCGGCGACAAGTTCGACGAGGCCATCATCAATTACATCCGCCGCAACTACGGCATGCTGATCGGCGAGCCCACCGCCGAAGCCATCAAGAAGAACATCGGCTCGGCTTTTCCGGGCAGCGAGGTGCGCGAGATGGAGGTCAAGGGCCGCAACCTCAGCGAGGGCGTGCCGCGCAGCTTCACCATTTCGTCCAACGAGATCCTCGAAGCGCTGACCGACCCGCTGAACCAGATCGTCTCGGCCGTGAAGAACGCGCTGGAGCAGACCCCGCCTGAACTGGGTGCCGACATCGCCGACCGCGGCATGATGCTGACCGGCGGCGGCGCCCTGCTGCGTGATCTGGACCGCCTGCTGCGCGAGGAAACCGGCCTGCCGGTGCTGGTGGCCGAAGACCCGCTGACCTGCGTGGTGCGGGGTTGCGGCATGGCGCTTGACCATCTGGATCGCACCGGCTCCATCTTCACCAGCGACTAATCCGGGAGGGTTCAGTGGCCCTTGCCACCCTGGACCGCCGCCCGCCGCCGCTGTTCCGCCAGGGGCCGACGGCGCTCAACAAGCTGCTCTTCTGTGCCGCGCTCTCGCTCGTGCTGATGGCGGCCGACGCGCGCTTCGGCCTCGTCAATCCGCTGCGCAGCGCGCTCGCCACCGTGCTCAACCCGGTGCAGCGTGCGCTGCTCGCGCCGGTGGACGCCTGGGACGAGCTGCGCGACCGTTTGCGGGGCGCGCGCGCCGCCATGCAGGCCGAGCAGGCCGCCCGCAACCTGCTGGCCCAGCAGGCGCTGGTGCTGGCGCGCACCCAGACCCTGGAGCGCGAGAACGAGGCGCTGCGCCGGCAGCTCGGCCTGCAGGCCAGCCTGCCGGTGAGCTCACGCGCGGCCGACGTGCTGTTCCAGTCGGGCGATCTGTACAGCCGTCGCCTGGTGATCGACCGCGGTCGCGCCGATGGCGTGCAGCCGGGCGCGGCCGTCATCGACGAGCGCGGGGTGCTCGGGCAGCTGACGCGCGTGCACCTGCAGTCCGCCGAGGTGATGCTGCTGACCGACCGTGAGGCCAGCATCCCGGTGCTGAACGCCCGCACCCAAGCACTGATGGTGGCCTATGGCGGCGAGCGCCATGCCGGGCTGGAGCTGCGCTTCGTGGCGGCCAATGCCGACATCAAGACCGGTGATGCCCTGGTGACCTCGGGCCTGGACGGTGTCTACCCGCCCGGGCTGCCGGTGGCTCAGGTGAGCCTGGTGGAGCGGCGCGGCCAGACCAGCTTTGCGCGCGTGCTGGCCCAGCCCCTGGCGCGCGCCGACGGGGCGCGCCAGGTTCTGGTGCTGGCGCCGCAGGCGCGCGCGGAAGCCGCGCGGACCGAGCAGGCGCAGCCCGCGGCCCCTGCCGCTGGAGGCCGCCGATGATCATGCCGCGTGGCTCCGGCCAGCTGCTGCTGCCGGCCAAACCCTGGTTCATCGGCCTGAGCCTGCTGCTGGCCTTGCTGGCCGACATGCTGCCGCTCGGCCCCCAGCCGGCCATGCCCCGTTTGCTGGCCGTGGTGCTGGTGTTCTGGAACGTGCACCAGCCACGCCGCATCGGCGTGGGCTGGGCCTTCCTGCTCGGGCTGCTGATCGATGTGCACCAGGGCGCGGTGCTGGGCCAGCACGCGCTGGCCTACAGCGGCCTGGCCTTCCTGGGCGTGAGCCTGCACCGCCGTCTGCTCTGGTTCGGCGTGTGGGAGCAGACCGCGCAGGTGCTGCCGCTGTTCTTTGCCGCGCACCTGCTGCAGTTCCTGGTGCGGATGGCCTTCGGCGGCATGGCGCCGAGCCCCTGGCTGCTGCTGGCGCCGGTGTTCGAGGCCCTGCTGTGGCCGATCGCTTCGGCACTGCTGCTGGCTCCGCAGCGCCGCGCTCCCGATCGCGACGAGCACAGACCTCTGTGAGCGCATGAGCCTGATCCGCGATTCGGTCCGCGAGCTGGCGCGTTTCCGGCTGCGCATCTGGGCGGCCATCGCTTTCGTGCTGCTGTGCTTCGCGCTGCTGGTGTTCCGGCTCTTCACGCTGCAGGTGCTGCGGCATGAGGAGCTGCACCAGGCGGCCGAGAACAACCGCGTCACCGTGCTGCCCATCGCACCGAACCGTGGCCTCATCAAGGACCGCAATGGCGTGGTGCTGGCCAGCAATTACTCCGCCTACACGCTGGAGATCACGCCTTCGCAGATCGAGGGTGAGCTGGACGACTTGATTGACCGTCTGGGCGAACTGGTCGAGATCCAGCCGCGCGACCGGCGTCGCTTCTTCCGCCTGCTGGCCGACGGCAAGCGCTTCGACTCGCTGCCGATCCGCAACCGGCTCAGCGACGCCGAGGTCGCACGCTTCACGGCGCAGCGCTGGCGCTTCCCGGGGGTGGACGTGCAGGCGCGCCTGTTCCGCCAGTACCCGATGGGCGAGGTCGGCAGCCATCTGCTCGGCTACATCGGGCGCATCAATCCGCGCGAGCGCGAGGCGATGGAGGACTGGGAGGACGAGCGCCTGGCCAATTACAAGGGCACCGACTACATCGGCAAGCTCGGCGTGGAGCAGGCCTATGAGGCCGAACTGCACGGCATCACCGGCTATCAGCAGGTTGAGACCAGTGCCGGCGGGCGCGCGGTGCGCAGCCTCGGCCACAAGCCGCCCACGCCGGGCAACACCCTGCAGCTCTCGATCGACATCCGGCTGCAGCATCTGGTGGAGGAGATGTTCGGCAACCGGCGCGGCGCCCTGGTAGCGCTGGACCCGCGCAACGGCGAGGTGCTGGCCTTTGTTTCCAAGCCGGGCTTCGACCCCAATCTGTTCGTCGACGGCATCGACGCCGAGAGCTGGAAGCTGCTGAACGAATCGATCGACAAGCCGCTGCTGAACCGCGCGCTGCGTGGCACCTACCCCCCGGGTTCGACCTTCAAGCCCTTCATGGCGCTGGCGCTGCTGAACACCGGCGTGCGCAAGACCGACACCATCATCAACGACACCCTGGTCTTCCACTTCGGTGGCCGCGCCTTCGGCAGCCCCGAGAACGAGCGCGGCGGCGCGATGGACATGCGGCGCTCAATCGTCGAATCGAGCAACGTCTACTACTACGGCGCCGCCCACGAATTGGGCGTGGACCGCATCCATGACCAGCTTAAGCCCCTGGGCCTTGGCCGTCTGACCGGCATCGATCTGGAGGGCGAGGTGACCGGTGTGCTGCCCAGCCAGGAGTGGAAGAAGCGCCGCTTCAAGCAGCCCTGGTTCCCCGGCGAGACCATCAGCCTGGGCATCGGCCAGGGCTACAACGCCTTCACGGTGCTGCAGATGGCCAGCGCCACGGCGACCCTGGTCAGCGGCGGCCAGCGCTTCAAGCCACGCCTGGTGCGGGAGATCGAGGACGTGGTCAGGCACGAGCGCCGCCGCGTGTCCAACGACGCGCTTGAGCCTTTGCCCATCAAGCCTGAGCACGTCAACTTCCTGAAAGACGCACTGCATGGCGTGACCTACCAGGGCACCGGCACGCGGGTGTTTGCCGGCGCGCCCTACCCGAGCGGCGGCAAGACCGGCACGGCCCAGGCGGTGGGCCTGAAGGCCGGCCAGAAGTACAACGCCGCCACCATGGAAGAGCGGCGCCGCGACCACAGCTGGTACATGGCCTTCGCGCCGCTGGATGAGCCCAAGGTGGCGCTGGCGGTGATCGTCGAGAACGCCGGCTTCGGCTCGGCCGCGGCGGCGCCGATTGCGCGGCGCGTGTTCGATTACCTGCTGCTGGGCGTGGTGCCGAGCGAGGAAGACCTGGCCCTGATGCGCGAGGGCAAGGCCATGGCCCCGGTGGGCAAGCCGCGCCCCGCGAGTGCCTGGCGCTTGCCTAACGAGTTGCCCGCGCCTGCTGAATCGGCCTCGGCGGCCTCGGCGCCGGCCTCGACTGCCTCCGGAGTTCAGCCATGAGCCGCGTCATCCAACGCCCCGCGCTGTGGCGCCGCCTGCGCCCGCTCTGGCGCGGCCTGGACGGTCCGCTGCTGCTCGCCTGCCTGTGGTTGATGGGCTGGGGCCTGCTGGCGATGTACTCGATCGGTCACGACCATGGCACCCGCTTCGTCGACCATGCGCGCAACTTCGCCATTGGCGCCCTGATTCTGTTCACGGTGGCCCAGGTGCCCGCGCAGAAGCTCACGCGCCTGGCCTTGCCGCTCTACTTGGTGGGGGTGGCGCTGCTGATCGCCGTGGCCCTGTTCGGCATCACCAAGAAGGGTGCAACACGCTGGCTGAACCTGGGAGTGACGGTGATCCAGCCCAGCGAGATCCTGAAGATCGCCACGCCGCTGATGCTGGCCTGGTGGTTCCAACTGCGCGAGGGCCAACTCAAGCTGCTGGACTTCCTGATCGCCTTCCTGCTGCTGGGCATTCCCTTCGCGCTGATCGCCAAGCAGCCGGACCTGGGCACCGGCCTGCTGGTGCTGTTCGCGGGCCTGTACGTCATCTACTTCGCCGGCCTGTCCTGGAAGCTCATCCTGCCCTTGCTCGGTGCGGGCCTGATCGGTATCGCGGCGCTGATCGCTTACGAGCCGCAGATCTGCCAGGACGACGTCAAGTGGCCGCTGCTGAAGGAGTACCAGAAGACCCGTGTATGCACCTTGCTGGACCCGCACAAGGACCCACTGGGCAAGGGCTTCCACGTGCTGCAGGGGGAGATCGCCATCGGCAGCGGCGGCCTGAGCGGCAAGGGCTTCATGCAGGGCACGCAGACGCATCTGGAGTTCATTCCGGAGCGCACCACCGACTTCCTGTTTGCCGCCTTTGCCGAGGAGTTCGGCCTGCTCGGCGCACTGGCCCTGCTGCTGGGCTTTGGCGCGCTGATCCTGCGCGGCCTGAACATCGCGGCCAATGCGCCCAGCCTGTTCGAGCGCCTGCTGGCCGGCTCCATCACGCTCTCGTTCTTCACCTATGTGTTTGTCAACATGGGCATGGTGATCGGCATCCTGCCGGTGGTGGGCGTGCCGCTGCCCTTCATGAGCTACGGTGGCACGGCGATGGTGATGCTCGGGCTCTCGCTCGGTCTTCTTCTCGCCATCGGCCGCAGCCGCGCGCTCATCCAGCGTTGAAGCGGATGGTGAAGCGCGCGCCGGGGGGCTCGTTGCCGCGGCGCTCGTGGGCGTCTTCCAGTTCGATGCGGGTGCCATGCCGGGCCGCGATCTGGCCGGCGATCGTCAGGCCCAGGCCCGAGCCGTCCACCCCGGTGCCCAACTGCCGGTAGAAGGGCTGGAACACGCGCTCGCGCGCGGCCGGCGCGATGCCCGGGCCGTTGTCCTCGACCTGCAGCAGCACCACGCGGCCGAAGCGGTCCTCGCTGACGCGCACCGTCACCATGCCGCCAGTGGGGGTGTAGTTCAGCGCGTTGTCCACCAGGTTGCGGATCAGCTCCACCAGCAGCCAGGGTTGGCCGGGGAAGCTGAGTTCGCAGCGCTCGGGGCCGTCGTAGCCCAGGTCGATGCGCTTGGCCAGCGCCCGCGGCACGAAATCCTGCACCGTGTCGCGCGCCAGGCTGGCCAGGTCCACCGGTTCGGTGGCCAGCGCCTCGCCGCCTTCCGCCCGGGCCATGGCCAGCAGCTGGTTCACCATGTTGGCGGCGCGTTGGCTGGACAGGGCGATCTGCTCCAGCGAGCGCGTCATCTCCTCGGCCGTGGCCTGGCCGGACTGCACCGCCCGTGCCGCCAGCTCGGCCTGGGTGCGCAGACCGGCCAGGGGGGTCTTGAGCTGGTGTGCGGCGTCGGCCAGGAACTGCTTCTGGCTCTGCAGCGCCTCCTCGCGCCGCGCCAGCAGGTCGTTGATGGCGCGCACCAGCGGCGCCACCTCCTCCGGCGCGCTGCTTTCGTCGATCGGGCTCAAGTCTTCGGCGGCACGGCTGCGGATGCGCTGCTGCAGCAGGTCCAGCGGCTTGAAGCCCTGCACCAGGGCCAGCCAGGCGAGCAGGGCGGCCAGGGGCAGCAGCACGAACTGCGGCAGCAGCACGCCGCGGATGATGTCGCTGGCCATGCGCTGCCGCTTGCCCAGGGTCTCGGCCACCTGGATCAGCAGGCCCTCGCTGTCGGCCGCGCTGGCCTGCGGGCGCACCCACAGCGTGGCCACGCGCAGCGGCTCGCCGCCCAGGGCATCGTTGCGCAGGCGCACCTCGCCGGCCGATGCCGTGCCGCGCTCCGCCACCGGCAGGCGACGCTCGCCGGCCAGCAGCTCGCCACGCGGGCCCAGCACCTGGAAGTACACGAGGTCGCTCTCCTCGCCGCGCAGCAGCGAGAGCGCCGGTCCGGGCACCGCCTCCGGGTGGCGTACCACCTGATCGGCCAGCGCCCGGGCCGATTCGCCCAGCTCATGGTCGAAGGGGCGCGCAGCGATGTCCTGCGCCACCGCCCAGGTCAGGAACACGCTGACCGGCCAGATCACCAGCAGCGGCGCCAGCATCCAGTCGAGCAGCTCGCCAAACAGCGAGCGCGGACCGCGCGGCACCTCGGGCAGGGTCAGGCTCATGCCGGCCGCCTCAGCGCTCCAAACACTGGATCAGGCATCGTTGGCGATGCGTTCCAGGCAGTAGCCCAGCCCACGCACCGTGGCGATGCGCACCGGGCCCTGCTCGATCTTCTTGCGCAGGCGGTGGATGTAGACCTCGATGGCGTTGTTGCTCACCTCGTCACCCCAGCTGCACAGGTGCTGCACCAGCTGCTCCTTGCTCACCAGGCGGCCGGCGCGCTGCAGCAGCACCTCCAGCAGCGAGAGCTCGCGCGCGGAGAGATCCACCATCTGCTCGTTCAGATAGGCCACGCGGCCGGTTGAATCGAAGCTCAGCGGGCCGTGCTTGATGATGCTGCCGGTGCTGCCCAGGCCGCGCCGCGTCAGCGCCCGCACGCGGGCCTCCAGCTCCTGCAGCGCAAAGGGCTTGGCCATGTAGTCGTCCGCACCCAGGTCCAGGCCCTGCACGCGCTGCTCCACGCTGTCGGCTGCCGTCAGCACCAGCACCGGCACATGGGCGTTGAGGGCACCGCGCGAGCGCAAACGCCGCAGCACCTCCAGGCCATTGAGCTTGGGCAGGCCGATGTCCAGGATCAGCAGGTCGAACTCATGCGTCAGCAGGGCCGTATCGGCCTCGCTGCCGCTGGCCACCTGATCCACCGCGTACCCGGCGGCGCGTAGCGCGCGCATCAGGCCATCGGCCAGCACTTGATCGTCTTCGGCAATCAGTATTCGCATCGTGCAAGGTCCTCGGCCCGCCCGCCGGGCCCTGGGGTGGTCGATATCATCGGCTGCGCCCGGCTCCCGAGTTTCCTTGCTCCGCGAAGCCGGCCCCTGCAGGCCATGCCGAAGCAGGAAACACCTGTACGAATATCCAGTCCTGTGGTGATAATGCGCTCCCCCACAGGAGGCAACGATGGACGCACCCGTTAAGTCAATGAACACCGAAAAGCAGAAGGCCCTGGCGGCCGCCCTGGCCCAGATCGAGAAGCAGTTCGGCAAGGGCTCCATCATGCGCCTGGGTGAAGGCGAGGCCATTGAGGACATCCAGGTGGTGTCCACCGGCTCGCTCGGCTTGGATATCGCGCTGGGTGTGGGCGGCCTGCCGCGCGGCCGCGTGATCGAGATCTACGGCCCCGAGTCTTCCGGCAAGACCACGCTGACCCTGCAGGTCATCGCGCAGATGCAGAAGCTCAGCGGCGTGTGCGCCTTCATCGATGCCGAACACGCGCTGGACGTGCAGTACGCGCAGAAGTTGGGCGTGAACCTGCAGGATCTGCTCATCAGCCAGCCCGACACCGGCGAGCAGGCCCTGGAAATCGTCGACGCCCTGGTGCGCAGCGGCTCGGTCGACCTGATCGTCATCGACTCCGTCGCCGCGCTCACGCCCAAGGCCGAGATCGAGGGCGAGATGGGCGACCAGTTGCCCGGCTTGCAGGCGCGCCTGATGAGCCAGGCCCTGCGCAAGCTCACCGCCACCATCAAGAAGACCAATTGCACGGTCATCTTCATCAACCAGATCCGCATGAAGATCGGCGTGATGTTCGGCAGCCCCGAGACCACCACCGGCGGCAATGCGCTGAAGTTCTACGCCTCGGTGCGCCTGGACATCCGTCGCATCGGCTCGATCAAGAAGGGCGAGGAAGTCATCGGCTCCGAGACCAAGGTCAAGGTCGTCAAGAACAAGGTCTCGCCGCCCTTCAAGACCGCCGAGTTCGACATCCTCTACGGCGAGGGCATCAGCCGCGAGGGCGAGATCGTCGACATGGGCGTGCTGCACAAGATCGTCGACAAGAGCGGCGCCTGGTACGCCTACAAGGGCGAGAAGATCGGCCAGGGTAAGGACAACGCGCGCGAGTTCCTGCGCGAGAACCCCGACCTGGCGCTCGAAATCGAGAACCGCATCCGGGAGGCGGTGGGCGTGGCGCCGCAGGCCGCGGGCGAGGCCGGCGCCGACGAATGAGTGAGGCGCTGCCGACCGATCCCGGCCTGCGCCGGGTCGGCCTGTTCTGGGCCCGCTATGAGGCACGCGACTGGGCGGGTGCCGAAGCGCTGCTGCACCCGCAGGCCAGCTGCCGCTGGCGCGCCACCCGCGAGCGCTTCGACGGGCCCACCGCCATCGTGCATGTGAACGCGGTGTACCCCGAAGGTTGGAGCATCCACCTGCTGGAACTGCACCGGCTGGCACCGCAGCTCGTGCTGAGCCTCGTGCGCGTCGACCATGAAGGCCGCTCCTTCTGGGCGCACAGCCATTTCCGCTTCGAGCAGGAATGGATTGCTCAGATCGATGAGTACTGGAGCGACGCCACCGAGGCCCCGGCCTGGCGCGAAGGCCTGCCGGGGCGCAGCCTGACGCCGCCCGACGCCCGTCCCGGCCTGCCGCTGGACCCGGCCCTGTGGGCCTGAGGCGCCCGGCTCCCAGCCTGCGGGCGCGGGCGCTGGGCTATCTGTCCCTGCGCGAGCACAGCCGCACCGAACTGCGCCGCAAGCTGCTCAGCGCGCTGCGGCGCCAGCGGGCCGCAGCACAGCCGGATGAAGAGGCCCCTGCGCCGCCGGACGAAGCCGAAGTGGACCTGCTCCTGGACGCACTGGCGCGCGAGGGCTGGCTGAGCGACAGCCGCTACATCGACAGCCGCCTGCGCACCCGCTCGCCGCGCTTGGGCGCCCGACGCCTTGCGGCTGAACTGGCGCAGCAGGGCCTCAAGCCCGAGGGCGAAACCTGGGAGCAGGTGCAGGCCAGCGAAGCAGAGCGCGCCCAGGCCCTGCTGCTGCGCCGCTTTGGCGAGGACCCGCCGGGCGATGCCAAGGAGCGCGCGCGCCGGGTGCGCTTTCTGGTTTCACGCGGGTTCGCCCAGGGCCTGGCGCTGCGCCTGACGCGCTTCGACGCCTCGTCCGACGCACTTGACTGAGGTCAGGTCGGCGTCAGATCCCCCCTGCTATATTTCGCTCCCAGCCCCGACGCGCGTGATTGCAACTTCTTGCGGCGTCGGGGTTTTTTGCTGTCCGCCCGATTCCCATGCTGTCGCCCGCCCCCTCGAACCAGCGCCAGTTGCTGCACCGCCGCAACCTGGCTATAGAGGTGTTTGAGCGCGCCGATGGCCTGTTCGATGTCGAAGCCTCGCTCAGCGACGTCAAGGCTCACGACATGCGCCTGGCCACCGGCATTCGACCGGCCGGCCACCCGATTCACGACATGCAGCTCTGGCTGGTCGTGGACCGCCACCTCCAGATCCACGCTGCCGGCTCCAGCACCCTGGCCATGCCCTACCCCGGACAGTGCGACCAGCACGGCGATGCCTATGCCAAGCTCGCCGGCCTGAACCTGCTCAAGGGCTTTCGTGCCGGCCTGAAGGAGCGCCTGACCGGCACGCGCGGCTGTACCCATCTCACCGAACTGGCGGCGGTGCTGCCGACGGCCGTCATCCAGGCCTTTGCGGGTCGGGTGTTGGACACCCGCGAAGGCAGCGGCGACGACCAGCCCCCTTTCCAGATCGACCGTTGCCACGCCCTGCGACGTGATGGTGACGTGGTGCAAACTTACTACCCCCGTTGGTACCGCCCCGCAGGCGGTCACCACTCCTGATTCCTCCAACCCTCCCACAGCCATGAAGATCCACGAATACCAAGGCAAGGAAATCCTGCGCCAGTTCGGCGTGCCGGTGCCGCGCGGCATCCCCGCGTTCACCGTGCAAGAAGCCGTCGAAGCGGCGCAGAAGCTGGGCGGCCCGGTCTGGGTCGTCAAGGCGCAGATCCACGCCGGTGGCCGTGGCAAGGGCGGCGGCGTCAAGGTCGCCAAGAGCATCGACGAGGTCAAGGAGAAGTCCGAAGCCATCCTCGGCATGCAGCTGATCACGCACCAGACCGGGCCGGAAGGTCAGAAGGTGCGCCGCCTCTACATTGAAGAGGGGGCGGACATCCAGAAGGAGTACTACCTCTCCTGCGTGACCGACCGCGGCACCCAGCGCGTGGCCTTCATCGCGTCGAGCGAAGGCGGCATGGACATCGAGGAAGTGGCGCACAGTCATCCCGAGAAGATCATCAAGGTCTTCGTCGACCCTGCCACCGGCCTGACCCAGGCCCAGGGTGAGGAGCTTGCCAAGGGCGTCGGCATGCCGGCCGACTCGGTGGCGCAGTTCATCGACGTCTGCCAGAAGCTCTACAAGTGCTACATGGACACGGACGCCTCGCTGGTCGAGATCAACCCGCTGAACCGCGACGGCAAGGGCAACATCATTGCCCTGGACGCCAAGTTCAATTTCGACGCCAACGCGCTGTTCCGCCACCCCGAGATCGTGGCCTACCGCGACCTGGACGAGGAAGATCCGGCCGAAATCGAGGCTTCGAAGTTCGACCTCGCCTACATCAGCCTGGACGGCAACATCGGCTGCCTGGTGAACGGTGCCGGTCTGGCCATGGCCACCATGGACACCATCAAGCTCTTCGGCGGCGAGCCGGCGAACTTCCTGGACGTGGGTGGCGGCGCCACCGCCGAGAAGGTCACCGAGGCCTTCAAGATCATGCTGAAGAACAAGAGCGTGAAGGGCATCCTCGTCAACATCTTCGGCGGCATCATGAAGTGCGACACCATCGCCGAGGGCGTCATCACCGCCTGCAAGGCGGTGAATCTCAGCGTGCCGCTCGTCGTGCGCATGAAGGGCACGAACGAAGATCTGGGTAAGAAGATGCTGGCCGAATCGGGCCTGCCCATCATCAGTGCCGACACCATGGCCGAAGCAGCGACCAAGATCGTTGCTGCGGTGAAGTAAGCCCTGGAGAACAAGACATGTCGATCTACATCAACAAAGACACCAAGGTCATCACCCAGGGCATCACCGGCAAGACCGGTCAGTTCCACACCCTGGGCTGCCAGGCCTATGCCAATGGCAAGAACTGCTTCGTCGCTGGCGTGAATCCCAAGAAGGCCGGCGAGAAGTTCAGCGAAATTCCCATCTATGGCACCGTCAAGGAAGCTGCCGCACAGACCGGCGCCACCGTCAGCGTGATCTACGTGCCACCGGCGGGCGCCGCCGCCGCGATCTGGGAGGCCGTCGAGGCCGATCTGGACCTGGCGATCTGCATCACCGAAGGCATCCCGGTGCGCGACATGCTGGAAGTGCGCAACAAGATGAAGGCCAAGGAGCTGGCGGGCGGCAAGAAGACCTTGCTGCTGGGCCCCAACTGCCCGGGTCTGATCACGCCCGAGGAAATCAAGATCGGCATCATGCCCGGCCACATCCACCGCAAGGGTCGCATCGGCGTCGTGTCGCGCTCGGGCACCCTGACCTATGAAGCGGTGGCCCAGCTGACCGAAATCGGCCTGGGCCAGTCCAGCGCCGTGGGCATCGGCGGCGACCCGATCAATGGCCTGAAGCACATCGACGTGATGAAGGCCTTCAACGACGATCCGGACACCGACGCTGTGATCATGATTGGCGAAATCGGGGGGCCCGACGAAGCCGAAGCCGCGCGCTGGTGCAAGGCCAACATGAAGAAGCCCATCGTCGGCTTCATCGCTGGTGTGACGGCCCCTCCGGGCAAGCGCATGGGCCATGCCGGTGCCCTGATCTCGGGTGGTGCCGATACCGCCGATGCCAAGCTCGCCATCATGGAAGAGTGTGGCTTCACCATCACCCGCAACCCCAGCGAAATGGGCCGTCTGCTCAAGTCGCTGCTGTAATGCGAGCTTGCTGATGCCTGCGGGGGCCGAGCGGCCCCCGTTTTCTTTTCTGCCCTGCACCCATGGATTGGCTCACCGACCCCACGTTCTGGCTTGCCGTTGGCCAGATCATCATGATCGACATCCTGCTGGGTGGCGACAACGCTGTCGTCATCGCGCTGGCCTGTCGCCGCCTGCCGCCGGAGTTGCGCGTCAAGGGCATCTTCTGGGGAACGCTCGGGGCCATCGTGCTGCGGGTGGTGCTGATCTTCTTTGCGCTCACGCTGCTCAAGCTGCCGGCCCTCAAGCTTGTCGGGGCGGCGCTGCTGCTCTGGATCGGCGTCAAACTGCTGATGCCCGAGGACGAGGATGCCCATGGCAACATCCAAGCCAGTGACAAACTCTGGGCGGCCGTCAAGACCATCGTCGTGGCCGATCTTGTGATGAGCGTGGACAACGTGATCGCCATTGCCGGCGCCGCCCAGAATGCGGGGCAGGGCCACCAGATGAGCCTGGTGGTCTTCGGTCTGCTGGTGTCCATTCCCATCATCGTCTGGGGCAGCCAACTGGTGATCAAGCTGATGGATCGATTCCCCGTCATCGTCGTGGCCGGCGGCATGCTGCTGGGTTGGATTGCGGGCGGCTTGGCATTGGGCGATCCGCTGCTGGCGGATTTACGTGCGCACTGGCCGGTCTGGTCGGCCTATGTCGCCAGCGCCCTCGGGGCGGTGCTGGTCTGGGCGCTGGGTACATGGTTCGCACGCCGGGCCGCACCGGCGCAGGCCTGACGCCATGGGCTGGCTGAACAAAATCAAGGGCCTGCTGGGCGGAGCGCCGCGCCACCAGCGCACGCAGGCCCTCAGCACCCAGCCCATGACCACGCAAGCGCTGGGCAGCACCATGCCGGTGGGCGGCGAACTGGTGTCGGCCGAGGTGCCGGCCCACATTCAGATCGGTGCCGAACTCGGGCGCGGTGCCATGGCGGTGGTGCACCGCGCGTTTGACAGCCAGCGCGGCTGCGAGATCGCGGTCAAACGGCTGCTGCTGTCGGCGGAATACGACCCGGCGGACCTGGCGGACGTGCGCGCGCGCTTTTTGCGCGAAGCGCGGGCTGCCCGTGCGTTGACCCATCCGGACATCCTGCAGGTGTACGAGATCGGAGAAAGCGGGGGCGACGCCTGGATCGCCATGGAACTGGTGAATGGTCGCGATCTCAGTCACCATACCCACCCCAGCAACCTGCTGCCGGTGCGTGAGGTGCTGCAGATCGCCATCCGCGTGGCGCGCGCACTGGATCATGCGCACCGCCAGGGCGTCATCCACCGCGACATCAAACCCGCCAACATCATGTACGACCGCGCCTCCGGTACGGTCAAGATCATGGACTTCGGCATTGCGCGCATCGCGGACGGCAGCCGCACCCGTACCGGCCTGGTGCTGGGCACCCCCAGCTACATGGCGCCCGAGCAACTCGCGGGCATGACCGTGGATGGCCGCAGCGACCTCTATGCCCTGGGCGCCGTCATGTACCAGCTGCTCAGCGGCCGGCTGCCCCACCAGAGCGAATCCATGGCGCGACTGATGTACGAAATTGCCAATGAGCGCGTGGCCGATGTGCGCGAACTGCGCCCCGGCCTGCCGGAGGCGCTGGCGATGGTGCTCGCACTGGCCCTGGAAAAACGCCCTGAGTTGCGTTATTCGAGTGGTGAGGATCTGGCGCAAGATCTGGAGACCGTGTTGGCCCAGCTCGATCCCCTCGATTCCGGGGAGGCCCTGACCCCCGAGCCCACCCCTGCGGCACCATCGCCCCAGTCCTTCGCCGCGACCCAGCGTATCCAAAACAACCTCCCGCCGTCCCGTCCATGAGCTTGCCCTACCCTCTGGAATTGGCTGGCCTGACCGATGTGGGCCGGGCCCGCACCAATAACGAGGACGCTTTCGCCCTCGACAACGACGCCGCTCTGGCTGTGCTGGCCGATGGCATGGGGGGCTACAACGCCGGTGAAGTGGCCAGCCAGATGCTCGTGGGCTTCCTTCACTCCGAGCTGGGGCGCTGGCTGAAGGAGGCCGCCGCCGCAGCACCGCCGGAGGCCGTGCGCCGCGCCGTCGAAATCTGCGTGGACAACGCCAACCGTGCCATCCATGCGGCAGCCAACAGCAACGCCCGTTACGCCGGCATGGGCACGACCCTGGTGATGGCGGTGTTTCGGCCGGAAGGTGTGTGCGTGGCTCATGTGGGAGATTCCCGGGCCTACCGTCTGCGCGACGGCAAGCTGGAACAGATCACGCGCGATCACTCGTTGCTGCAGGAGCAACTGGATGCCGGTTTGATCACGCCGGAGCAGGCGGCCGTCGCCTTGCACAAGAATCTGGTGACGCGGGCGGTCGGCGTGGAAGAACAAGTGCAAGTGGACATCGCATTCCACCCCCTGCAACCCGGGGACCAGTTCATCCTGTGCTCGGACGGACTGTCCGACATGCTCAATCCCAGCCAACTGCTTGCGTTGTGCCAGCGCAGCGCCAACCTCGCGGATGCAGCCCGCCAGCTGATTGCCGGCGCAAATGAGCAGGGCGGGCGGGATAACATCACAGCCGTTTTGGCACGCGTTGGCCCGCAGGGGCGGACGGAGCCCAGATCCTGGTGGGGCCTGGGCCGTCGATAAGGCCTCGCGCCAACTGCCTCCATTCACAAAAACCAATCGAGGACCCGATGGCCAAACTGGTGTTGTCGCTAGACGGCGTGGTGATCAAGGAAGTCCAACTGACCAAGGACCGCACCAGCCTGGGGCGGCGCCCGTACAACGACATCGTGATCGACAACCTCGCGGTCAGTGGTGAGCACGCGGTGTTGCAGATGATCGGCGCTGAAGTGTTCATCGAGGACCTGAACTCGACCAACGGCACCTACATCAACGGCAAGGCCATCAAGAAGCAGCAGCTACGCCCCAATGATGTGGTGGAGATTGGCAAGTACAAGATCAAATTTCTGGCCGACGAGCACATGGACTACGACAAGACCATGCTGCTCAAGCCCGGCGAGATGCCGCCCAGCCTGCCGCCGCGGCCGGCTTCGCCCAGCGGCTTCGGTGGTCTGGGGGGCTCTGCCGGCCCCGCCAGCATCAAGGTGCTGAATGGCGCGGCGGCCGGCCGCGAAGTGCCCCTGACCAAGGTGGTGACCACGGTGGGCAAGCCTGGCGTCCAGGTGGCCTCCATCACCAAGCGCCCGACTGGCTATGTGTTTTCCCATGTCGAGGGCAGCCAGCGTCCGCTGATCAACGGTCAGCCCATGCTCGCCGATGGCGTGCCGCTGAAGAGTGGCGACGTCATCGAACTGGCGGGCACGCAGATGCAGTTCAATCAGGCGTGATGCCTGTCACGCCCCTCGTCAGCGCGGCTTGCGCGAACGGGGAGGGGCGTGCAGCACTGCGCGGCGTCTAAGTTCGGTGGGGTCTACAGTGGCTCGGATGTTTTCCGGCGGCCCGCTTTCCCCGAACTGACCCATGAGCCTGCGCGTGCTGGGCTGCAGCGGTGCCATCGCTGCCGGCTGCAAGACCACTTCATTTCTGCTCGACGAGCGCGTCCTGATCGACGCCGGCACGGGTGTCGGCGACCTACCCCTGGATCAGTTGGCGCGCATCGACCAAGTGCTGCTGAGCCACTCCCACCTGGATCATGTGCTCAGCATTCCATTGCTGGCCGATGCGGTGCTGAGGCGCAGACGTGCCGCTCAGGCGGGGCCCATACGGATCCATGGGCTGCGCGAAACCCTTGAGGCGCTGCAGACCCATCTGTTCAACGGAGTGATTTGGCCGGACTTCACGCGCCTGCCGTCCCCGGAACAGCCGGTGCTGAGCTTCCATCCCCTGGAGGTAGGCCAGCGCCTGGAGTTGGTCAGTGGTCGGTCGGTGGAGGTGCTGCCTGCGGCACACACCGTCCCCGCCTGCGGCTACGCCATTCGAGCCCTGGAGGAAGAGCGCTGGTCGATCTACACCGGAGACACCGGGCCCAACCCAGCCCTGTGGGAGCGACTGCGTGAGCTGCCCGTGCGCCAATTGATCATTGAGGCCGCCTTTGGCGACGAAGAACTCGACTTGGCTCGCGTCAGTCGCCATCACTGTCCAAGCACGCTGGTGCCCGAACTGCGCCAGCTGCACACCCTGCGCGTAGGCATCGAAGTCTGGATCACCCACATCAAGCCCGGTGAAACCCAGGCCGTGATGGCCCAGTTGGCCGCGCAGGTTGGCCTGCCGGTGGCGCCGAGGCCGCTGCTCGTTGGTCAAATATTGGGCTTAGGGTGACACCTTATGTCAGTCGTGCTGACAAAATTTGTCAGCATGGACGCGGCGTCTCAGGGAAACCGTGAGAAAGTCTGCGGAATTCGCCTTCCTACACTTGGCATGAGCCCTGCGTTGAAAGGGCTGTCCTCAACCCTAGCTTCCATGAAGGAGTCTTCCATGAAGCGCGTTCAACAAGGTTTCACCTTGATCGAATTGATGATCGTCGTGGCGATCATCGGTATCTTGGCGGCGGTGGCGCTGCCGGCTTACCAGAACTATACGAAGCGGGCCAAAGCCTCTGAAGTGGTGCTGGCCGCTTCGGGCATGCGGACCTGCGTGACCGAGATGGTGCAGTCGGGTGGCAGCGACTATTCCACTTGCGCCAACAGCGTTTCCGCAACTAAGTACGTCAGCTCGGTTACCGTCAACGGCACGAGCGGCCTCGTGACGGCCTCGGGCTCGATTGACGGTCAGACTGTGACGGTTACTCTCACGCCAGCGGGCAATATCACCCCCGGGAGCATCGGACAAATTTCGAGTTGGAAGTGCACCGGCACGCCTGGCGAGTTGATGCCCGGCTCTTGCAAGTAAGCAGCAACTTGCAAGCTAGGAAAGAAGGGGGGCTCGCCCCCCTTTTTTTTTGCACTTGATTTGCCCGCCGGCCGGATGCGCCTTTCGAGCTAACCAACCGGAAGTTGGCTCACGCAACGGCAGCAACTGCACAGAACCGCTCCGACCGCGGTGAGCGCTTCAAACGAAGCCACAGTTTCCCACCCTTCCTGCTGATGACGTTCTTTAAATCCAGCGGCCTGAAGCGCCATCGACGCCCAGAGCTGATGCTGGTAGGCATCCTTCTCTGCAGCGCCCTCTATATGTGGGTGCGCCCCTATGTGGGTTTGCGCCACGACGCGCAGCTGTACCTAGGCCAGACTCTTTTCTTGTCTGACCCGCAAGGCTTGATCCATGACGTGTTTTTCGTCCATGGATCCCAGGACCGATACAGCGTCGCCTCCTGGATACTGAGTGAAATCTATCGCTCATTCGGTCTTGCGAAAGGGCAGTTTGCTCTCTTGCTTGCGGCTCAAATTGCATTGCTCGCAGCTGCATATCGGTGGATTGCCCGTTTCGTCCAGCCGCGTGAGCTTTGGATGGGTTTTGTGCTGCTGATCGTGATGCAGCGCCTGTATGGCGGTCATGCCATCTTTGCCTTTGGGGAGCGCTTTGTCACTGCGCGCACTTTTTCCGAGCCGCTCTTGGCATGGAGCCTCGTGCTGCTCGCTGAGCGACGCTGGGTGGGTTCGACAGCCTGTTGGGTTCTCGGCGCGCTGGCACATCCCCTGATGGCCCTGCCGGTACTCGCTGTGGCGTGGGTGCGCGGCGTCATGAATGACTGGAGATGGAGTTGGGCGCTGGCAGGTGTCATTCCGTTGCTAGGGCTGGGTGCGCTGGGGTTGGAGCCGTTCGCTGGCTTGACGCGCACATATGACCCCGAGTGGTGGTCATGGATCGAGAAGGTCAGTCGCCACGTGCTGGTTGGGCGCTGGGGGGCGGTGGACTACATGACTCTGTTGGTAGACGGCCTCGTGTTGGCTGCAGCCCACCGACACCTCGCGTTCCGCCGACAGTGGTGGGCCGCCGTGTTGCTGGCAACAGGTCTGCTGGTGCTCATATCCCTGGTGCTGGGCGACTGGGCGCGAATTCAACTGATCGTCCAACTGCAGCTTTGGCGCGTGCATTGGCTGGCTCACATGCTTGCCCTCTTGTGTCTGCCTGCGGTTGTTTTGACGCTGTGGCGCTTGGACGGCTCCGCCAGGGTCGCAGGGCTGGCGCTGTTGGCCGCAGTCGTCGGAGCCAATTCGCGTAGTGAGGAAACCTGGCCCATGCTGATTTGGGCTGCGCTGTGGTTGTACGCGTCCATTCGGGCATGGATGCCGTCCAATCCGAACCTGCTGCGATTGGCTGCTGCGGTTTCCGTTGTGATGGCGGCCATCGGCAGTCTCCAGGGCGTGCTGGTGAACCTGGACGCGCTAGGGACGCCGGGCTTGCGGACACTTGGGCAGCCGCATGCTGTGCTTCTCATCCTCCTGCTGAGCACGCCCGCCCTGTCGCTGCCTCTGTCGGGTGCCCTTCTCGAGCGTGCGAGCCGATTCCGTGGCTTTGCCATCGTGTCCGCTGTCGGCTTGTTGGTGGCGGCAGCGATTGGCGCGAACGAGTGGGATCGCCGCCCAAGTTGGACTCGCTACATCGAGGAAAACTACGATAGGCCACATCCTTGGCGGCACCTGATCCCGGTTGAGTCTCAGGTCTACTGGCACCCCAGCGCACTGCCGACTTGGGCGCTTTTGCGCAGGGCCTCATTTGTTTCCTACGAACAGGGGGCCGGCTTATTGTTCAACCGCGGTACCGCAATTGACTATGGGCGTCGAACATGGCTGCTCGAGCGCATTTCTTTTCAAGAACAGATATGCAAGGTCATTGCCGCCTTGCCTGGCGCTGGGGATGAAGATTTTCGTGCGTGTTTTCCGAGCGAAGCCCTGATCACTACTGTCTGCACCGCCAAACTGGCGCCCGATTTCCTGATCTTTGAAAAACGCCTGGCCCGAGGCTGGGTTGCCGAATGGACGGCCCAGGACCCCAATGGAAAGCCCCTCTACACCTTCCATCTACACAACTGCGCTGCCTACCGCAATTGAGGCCAAGCGAGTCGGCTTCGGTTCGGCGGCCTTGAAGGAGTTCGTCCGTTACGGCAGCGCCAGCGCGCTCGCGCTGGCCGTCGACGTGGGATTGCTCTTCCTGCTCAGTCGACTCGGCCTGGCTTTGACGTGGGCTGCAGCGGCTGGTTTCATGTTCGGCTTGGTGGTGGTTTATTTCCTCAGCATTCGCTGGGCGTTTTCCCAGCGGCGAGTGCGCGATCATCGCGCCGAGTTTTTGGTGTTTCTGATCATTGGTCTGGCAGGCCTTCTGCTGACGGAAGTGCTGCTGAATTGTCTTACCCCGGCGCTCTCCCTCGGACTTGCGAAAGCTTTTACTACCTGTCTGGTATTTGTCTTCAATTTTTCGCTGCGAAAGCTACTGCTGTTCACGCGCAAGAACTGACTGTTTATGAATTTAATTATTGGAGCAGGACCGGCAGGGCTGACGGCGGCGCTTGAGCTACAACGTGCCGGGCAATCCCACGTCACCGTGCTGGAGGCTACTGCAGATATCGGTGGACTTTCCAAGACGGTGAATCACCATGGCAATCGCATTGATATCGGTGGGCACCGATTCTTCTCGAAATCCGATTGGGTGATGGATTGGTGGAGAACCTTGCTTCCGGTGGCACTGCCTGACGGTACAAATGATGGTGAGCCGCGACGTTTGGCCTACCAGGGCGCCGAACGTCTACTGGGTGCTTCGGAGATCACGGCGCGCGAGAGTGACGACCAAGTCATGCTGGTTCGGAATCGCCTGTCCCGCATTTACTGGGGAGGTAAATTGTTCGATTACCCCCTGAAACCCGGTCTTGATATGGCGGCCAAACTTGGTCCTTCGCGCTGTTTGCGCTTGGGTGCGAGCTACGCCTATTCGGCTGTACGACCGATCAGGCCAGAGCAAACTTTGGAAGACTTTTTTATCAACCGGTTTGGGCGTCAGCTCTATTTGACCTTTTTCAAGGAGTACACAGAAAAGGTTTGGGGCGTGCCTTGCAAAGAAATCAGCGCGGCGTGGGGCGCCCAACGGGTCAAGAGTCTTTCCATTTCAAAGGCGCTGATGCATGCCCTGCGCAATGCCTTTGGTGGTCGAGCCGCAGCCAAGGAGACATCGCTGATTGAGCACTTTCTGTATCCAAAATTCGGCCCCGGCCAAATGTGGGAGACGGCTGCCGACAAGGTGCAGGCCCAAGGAGGGCGTGTTCTGCGGCAAATGGCAGTGGAGCGCATTGAGCGCGAGGAATCCACTATCAAGGCAGTACTGGCGCGTGATGCTCAGGGACATATTCATCGTTTGGAATGTGACAACCTCATTTCGACGATGCCGATACGGGACTTGGTGAATGCACTCACACCGGCACCCCCTCAGGAGGTTCTCGGAATCGGTCAGGGCTTGGAGTACCGAGACTTCATTACCGTAGGTTTGCTGTACCGCAAGCTACTGCCTAACGCAGGCAGTCAAGACGCTCGGACCCATTGCATGCCAGATAACTGGATATACATCCAGGAGCCGGGCGTGAAAGTCGGGCGGCTACAGATCTTCAACAATTGGAGCCCCTACATGGTGCGGGATGAGGGTACGGTGTGGGTTGGTCTCGAATTCTTCGCGCGGGATGACGATTCGTTGTGGGCCTTGTCTGATGAAGATCTGCGGCAGTTGGCGATTCAGGAAATGCAGCAACTCCGCTTGGCAGATGCCCGCGAAGTCTTGGATGCCACCGTGATTCGAATGCCCAAGGCCTATCCCGGCTACTTTGGCTCCGCCTACCAGCGCTTCGACGAGCTGCGTACGTGGCTGGACGGACTCGGCAATCTGTACTTGATTGGCCGGAACGGCATGCATCGCTACAACAATCAAGATCACTCCATGCTGACGGCTAAGTTGGCGGCAGAGACGATCGTCCGGGGAGGCGGCGACAAGCAAAGCATCTGGGCTATCAACGTGGACGACGAATACCACGAGGAAGGGAAATAGGAGACCCTGGTAACAAGGGGCGCGGCCACATGGGCGCGCCTCGCGTGATTGCCCCTTCCCAGTTCTCATCGCGAAGGTGATGCCACCCAGTCTCCTGACTTCCCCCCGCGCTTCTCCATCACCCGCACCGCATCGATCACCATGCCCCGATCAACCGCCTTGCACATGTCATAGATCGTCAACAGCCCTATCTGCACCGCGCACAAGGCTTCCATCTCGACACCCGTGCGGCCGACTGTCTCGACCTGTGCTTCGCAGCGCAGCAGGCTTGCTACCGCATCCAACTCAAACTCGACCGTGACTCGCGTGAGCGGCAGAGGGTGACAGAGCGGTACCAGATCCGCACAGCGCTTGGCGCCTTGGATCGCGGCAATGCGGGCAACGCCCAGCACATCACCCTTGGCGGCCTGACCCTGTGCGATCAGGGTGAAGGTGGCAGGCTGCATGCGGATCACCCCGCACGCCCGTGCCACACGGTGGGTGGCTTCCTTACCGGCCACGTCCACCATATGGGCTTGGCCTTGGGCATCGAAGTGCGTCAGCGGATTGCTCATGGCCGGAGAAATGTGACAGCAACAAGGGGCGGCGATGATAGGACGGTCGCGTCGGCCGCTTCGGTCACGCCCGCGTTGCTGCTGCCATGAGATCTCTCCCCATGCCGTCAGGCCTGCGTCCGCTGGCCCTTGCCCTGAGCCTACTGAGCCTGAATGGCCATGCCGAGGCGCCCCGCAGCAATCCGATTCAGCTCCCCACGCTCGGAGACTCCGTGTCCGAGCAGGTTGGCCTGGGCGAGGAGCGTCGTTATGGCGACTGGATCATGTCGCAGGCGCGTTCGGACCCATCTGTGCTCGACGACCCCCTGCTGCAGGACTATGTGGAGCGGCTTTGGCAGCCGCTGATCCAGTCGGCGCGCCAGCAAGGTCATATCAGTGACGAGTTGTGGGAGCGCTTCGCGTGGGAGACCCTGCTGGTGCGTGAGCGTGTCATCAATGCGTCGGCCTGGCCAGGGGGCTACTTCGTCTTCAATCTTGGCCTGATCGCGATGACAGGCCAGCGCGACGAGCTGGCGTCCGTGATGGCGCACGAGTTGTCGCACGTCACGCAACGCCACATCGCGCGTGGCATCGCGGGCGAGGGCAAGAACACCGCCATCACCATCCTGGGCACCTTGCTCGGCGTGCTGGCGGCCGCGAAGACGGGCAGCCCGGATGTCGGTCTGGGGGTGATGTCAGCCGCGCAGACGGAAGCGCAGCGCCAGCGCCTCTCGTTCTCGCGCGACATGGAGCGCGAGGCCGACCGCGTGGGGCACGCCGTGCTCAGCGGCGCGGGCTACGTGCCGCAGGGCATGGTGCGAATGTTCGAGCGCCTGGATCAGGCCACGCGCCTGATGGACTCGGGCGCCTTCCCGTATTTGCGCACCCACCCGCTGAACAGCGAACGGGTGGGCGAGGCGCGCCAGCGCGTCAGCATGGAGGCCAGCACCGCTCAGCCCGCGGGATTGGCAGAACACACCTTGATGGCTGCCCGAGCCCGGGTGCTGATGGATGAGCGTGCCGAGGCGCTGCAACAGGCTGCTGCGCTGGACGCTGGCGGGCGTGAGCCGGGTGTGCTGCCCCAATTGGCCGCGCGCTACAGCGCGGCGTTGGCTGCCTACAAGCTGCGGCAACGCGCTCGCGGCGACGCCGCCGTGCAGGCGGCGCGGCGCAGCCTGGCGGAATTGCCTGAAGCAGAACGCGCGGGCGCGGAGCGTCTGCTCGTGCTGCTGCAAGCCGAAGGCGCAGCGCTGACCGCCGATGGCGCGGCCGCGTTGGCCCTGCTCCAGCCCTGGGTGGCCGAACGTGACCCGGTGCTGCTGAAATTGCGCGCACAGGCCGCGGCAGCGGCTGGCGCTCCGGCCGAGCAACGGGCCGCGGCCTTGGAGGCCCTGCAGACCCATCTGGCCCTGCAGCCTCGCGATCCAGGTGCCTGGGCGCGAGCGGCGCGGCTGTGGGAGTTGCAGGGCCAAGCCCTGCGCGCCCTGCGTGCCCATGCGGAGGCGTACGCCGCACGGGGGGACACCGTGGGGGCCATCGACCGCCTGCGCGCGGCTTTGCGCCAGTCGCGCGGCCCTGGTGCCGATCCGATCGAGGTGTCGGTCATCGATGCGCGACTGCGCGCCCTGCTGTACGAGCGCCGCCAGTTCTTGCGCGAGGTCTACCCGCGCGGTGTACCGCCCGAGGCGGAATGACTCAGCTGCGCTTGGAGAGCAGCAGGTCGATCAACAGCCCGAGCAGGCTGTAAATCAGCGAGCCAATCAAGGCTGCGCCGAAGCCCTGCACCGCAAAGCCATCCAGGACCGCCGCTGCAGACCAGAAGAGCGCGGCGTTGATGACGAACAGAAACAGACCCAGGGTCAGCAGGGTGACGGGCAGGGTCAGCAGCACCAGCAAGGGCCGCAGCAAGGCGTTGAAGAGGCCCAGCACGGCCGCGGCAATCAGGGCGCTGCCGAAGCTGCCCACTTGCACGCCTGGGTACAGATGGGCCACGCCCAGCAGGGCGGCGGCGAGCAGGATCCAGCGCAACAACCAATTCATCGCGCCAGCATAGCCCGCTGCTGTCTGTGGGCAATGGTGGCTTTGGCACAATGCGTCCCGCTTCGAGAGGGGAGTAGCCACGTGCCGGTGCAATGCCGGCATGGCGTGATCCCGTCAAGACGGTCTGCCCGCGGCAGACCCGGGACGCGCAGCCGGTGGTTCACCACCGTCCCCGCAAGACCTTTCGAAACGTTCCGGCCCCAGTGGGCCGGCTTCAGGTCTTGTTGGAGTGACGCATGCACACCATTGCGCCCCTGTGGCTGTGGGGATTCTTCGTGGCGACCGTCCTGGTCGCGCTGTTCATCGACTTCGTCGTCCTCAAGAAGCAGGGCGCACATGAAGTAGGCGTGCGCGAAGCGCTGCGCTGGTCGGTGGTTTGGGTGGCGGTGTCCTTCGCCTTCAACGCCCTGTTCTGGTGGGCGGTGAAAGACACCACGGGCGATGTGGCCCTGGCCAACACCAAGGCGCTGGAGTTCCTTACCGGCTACCTGATCGAAAAGTCGCTGGCGGTGGACAACATCTTTGTCTTCCTGATGATCTTCACCTACTTCGCGGTGCCGGCGGCCTACCAGAAGCGGGTGCTGATGATCGGCATCATCGGCGCCATCGTGCTGCGGACCTTGATGATCCTGGCCGGTGGCTGGTTGCTGCAGCAGTTCCACTGGATCCTCTATGTCTTTGGCGCCTTTCTGCTGCTCACAGGCGTCAAGATGTGGTGGGCGGCCGGCAAGGAGCCGGACCTGGAGGACAACCCTGCTCTGAAACTGCTGCGTCGCCTGATGCCGGTCAGCAAGAGCTTTGACGGCGAGCAGTTCTTCACCGTGGAAAACGGCAAGCGCATCGCCACGCCGCTGCTGATGGTGGTGTGCCTGGTGGGCGTGACGGATGTGATCTTCGCCGTCGACTCCATCCCGGCCATCTTTGCCATCACGCTCGATCCCTTCATCGTGCTAACCAGCAATGTGTTCGCCATCCTGGGCCTGCGGGCGATGTACTTCCTGCTCGCCGCCGTGGCGGCCAAGTTCCATTTGCTCAGCTACGGATTGGCGGTGATCCTCGCCTTCATCGGCACCAAGATGATGCTGATCGACCTGGTCAAGATCCCGGTGGTGGCGTCGCTCGGCGTGGTGGTGGGCATCCTGGCCGTGACCATGGTGCTGAGCGTGCGCACCGCCCCGAAGTTGCCGATGCGATGACGGGCCGGTTGACCTCGCGCAGACATCCAAGGGTTTCTGAGCATCATTTCCCTATGAAAGCCTTTCAATTTCATAGAGGCGCGCAGTACGATTGCGGCCGCTCGGTGCTAGAGAGAATTTGAAGGCGAATCCACGACCTTCACCCGGCCCGGCAATCCCCTCAACGCACGGAGAGAATTACATGGCAACTGCGAAGAAGGCGGCCCCGGCCAAGAAGGCCGCGCCCGCGAAGAAGGCGGCTCCGGCCAAGAAGGCCGCCGCTCCCGCAAAGAAGGCGGCCCCGGCCAAGAAGGCTGCACCCGCCAAGAAGGCCGCCGCTCCGGCCAAGAAGGCCGCTGCTCCGGCGAAGAAGCGCACCCCCAATGCCGCCTTCATGAAGGCGCTGACCCCCAGCGCCGCGCTGGCGGCCATCGTGGGTGACAAGCCGCTGCCCCGCACCGAGATCACCAAGAAGGTGTGGGAGTACATCAAGAAGAACAAGCTGCAAGATGCCGTGCAGAAGCGCGTCATCGTGGCCGATGCCAAGCTGAAGGAAATCTTCGGCAAGGCCAAGGCCGATATGTTCGAGATGACCAAGCTGATCAGCAGCCACCTGAAGTGAAGCGCTCCGGCCTGCGGGCCGGTTCGCTGAAAACGCCCGGCACCCGCCGGGCTTTTTTTTGCCGTCTCTCCAGCAGTGAGCGCCGGAACGGCACCCCCGTGATCGGGTGGCAGATTGTCGGGAAGTGTGTGCAGGTGTGACTTTGTTCCCGGCTCGCGCGAAGGGTGGCCCCTAGAGTCCGCTCCCATTGCCCCCTTGCGGGGGCGCGCGCACCGTCACCATGTCCCTCCTTGCCGCGCTGGCCCTGGCTGCCAGCACTTCCACCGCCACGCTGCCGCACTGCTCCTGGAATCGTCCAGGGGCCAATCCCTTCACCGGGGATCTGATTGCGGCCGTGGACCGCTACCAGGACATTCCGCAAGCCACCCGGGCCAAGCTGAAGGCACGCATGGCCAAGCGCGAGTACGACGAAATCGCGCTCATCACGCGCGGCGCCATCCTGGGCAAGTCGACCTACAACGCTGACATCAGCGACATGCACTTCGGCAGTGGCCAGGTCTGCAAGACCGTGAGCCGCCAGCGCTGGAGCGACACGCATCAGGAACGCGGGCTGGTGTACTGCCAGGACGGCCATTGCCTGATCGTGCCGACGGTGTGCCGCAACCTCAGCCGCATCGTGCGCAACCAGCTGGAGCCGATTGCCGGTGCCGCAGAAGAAGAGCCGATGGTGCTGGCCGCCGCGCTCGACGGCGACGCACCGCTTGAGTTCGAAGCTCCGGGTGCGGGCGGCGACCAGCCGCTGGCGGGTGCCAGTTTCGACAGCCTGGCCAGTGCCCCTGAGGGCTCTGAATTGGGCCCGCACAGCCGACCCGCCGGGCTCGTGCCCGCCGGCCCGAGCTTCAACCAACTCAGCGACCCCAGCAGCCCCGCCCTGCCGATCTTCTGGCCACAACCGGATCTGCCGACCCGACTGCCCTCGCAATCGCAGCCCACACCCGAGCCGGTGCCGCCCGGGACGCCCACACCTGGGCCGGTGCCGCCTGAAGTGCCGCAGCCGCCGACGCTGCTGCCCAACCCGCCCGCGCCTCCCAAGCCCGAGCCCTTGCCGCCCCTGCCGCCAGACACACCCGATTCGCCCGACACGCCTCCCGGCGGTGGCGGTGGCACGCCTCCCGGTGGTGGCGGTGGCACGCCTCCCGGTGGTGGCGGTGGCACGCCTCCCGGTGGTGGCGGTGGCACGCCTCCTGGCGGTGGTGGTGGCACGCCTCCTGGCGGTGGTGGTGGCACGCCTCCCGGCGGTGGTGGCGGCACGCCTCCCGGTGGTGGCGGTGGCACGCCTCCCGGTGGTGGTGGCGGTACGCCTCCCGGTGGTGGTGGCGGTACGCCTCCCGGCGGTGGCGGCGGTATGCCTCCCGGCGGTGGCGGCGGTATGCCTCCCGGTGGCGGCGGCAACCCGCCCCCACCTCCGCCTCCTCCGTTCGGCCCGGATCCCGATCCGCTGCCGCCGCCGCCTCCCTTCGACCCGAAGGATCCTCCCAATCCGGAGGGCGACCCCTTCCCGCCGCCTCCTGGCGGTACCCCCGGCGGTGGGGGTGGCAAGGTACCCGAGCCGGGCGGTCTGATGCTGGGCTTGCTGGGGCTGTTGGGCGTGGCGGCCGCGCGTCGCCGCTGAAGCCGGGGGCCTACTGCCCCTTGAACAGCGCTTGAAACTGCCGGGAGACCGGCAGTTTTTCATTGCGGCCGCGCAGGCTGAGCAGCATGTTGTTCTCGTCCACGCGCAGCGCGCTGGCGATGCAGCGGCTGTTCACCAGGATGGAGCGGTGCACCTGCCAGAACTGGTCGGGATCCAGGCTGGCGATGAGCTCCTTCAGCGGCGTGCGGATAAGAGCCTCGGTATCGGCGGTGACGACGCGGGTGTAGCGCGCATCGCTTTCAAAGTAGACGACCTCATCCGGCGGGATCAGCCGCACTTCCTTGCCCACGCTGGCCTGGATAGGCCGCGGCGCACCGCGCCGTGGCAGCAGTTGCTGCAGCAGGGCCTGCAGATCCGGGGCCGGGGCGGCCAGTTGCAAGCGCTGCTGCACCCGCACCAGAGCGCGCTGCAGGCGCTCGGCATCCAGCGGCTTGACCAGGTAGTCGAGCGCGCCGGCCTCGAAGGCGGCCAGGGCATGGTCGTTGTAGGCGGTGACGAACACCACCTGCGGGGGCTGGGACAGCTGGCCCAGGCGCTGCGCCACCTGCAGGCCGGTCAAGCCGGGCATGCGGATGTCCAGAAAGCAGACGGTGGGCTCCTGGGCCAGGGCCTCGTCCCAGGCGTCCACGCCATTGGCGCATTCGGCCACCAGCTCGGCCTGGGGCCAGTGCTGGGCCAGCAGGCGGCGCAGGTGCTCGCGCGGGGCTTGTTCGTCGTCGGCAATCAGCAGGCGGGGGCTGGGTGTCATGGCAGGGGCAGCAGCATGCGGGCCTCGCAGCCCTGGGGTTGCAGGGGCGCAAGCCGCAGTTCGGCCACTGGGCCGGCCAGGGCCTGCAGACGGGCGCGGGTGTTGCTCAGGCCCAGGCCTTCCTGGACGCTCTCGGGCGGACCTTCGCCGTTGTCGCGCACGCTCAGTTCCGCCCGGCCATCGGCCCGGCGGCGGGTCTGGATCTCGATGCGGCCGCCGCGCAGTGCGGGCTCGATGCCATGGGTGATGGCGTTCTCCACCAGGGTCAGCAGGCTGCCGGGTGGCAGAGGCAATTCGTCCAGCGCGGGGTCGTGGTCCAGCGCCCAGGTCAGGCGCTCGCCCAGCCGCGCCTGCATGATGGCCAGGTAGCGGCGCACCAGTTCCAGCTCTTCGCGCAGGGCCTGCGCCTCGCGCTCAAACATCGGCAGTGTGGCGCGCAGGTAGGCGTTGAAGTCCTGCAGCAGCGGGGCGGCGCGCGGGTCCTGGGTCTCGACCCACTGGGTCAGCGAGGCCAAGGTGTTGAAGATGAAGTGCGGGTGGATTTGCGCGGTGGCGAGCCGGCGGCTGAGGCGCAATTGCTCGTCCTGCGCATCCAGTTCCTGCAGCCGGGCCTCGATCTGTTGCGAGCGGTAGAGGCTCAGGAACCACCAGGACGATGTGGCTAGCACGAACATCGCCAACAGGCCCATGAAGGGCAGGATCGCGTGGTCGCGCCCCAGGGCTTTCATCAGGACAAAGCCGCCCAGGCCGAAGCTGAAGGCCGCCGCGGCGATGCCCATGTTCAAGCGTTTGCGCGTGGGTTGCACCCAGATGGCCCGCGCCATGCGCAGGGCCGCCCAGCACAGGGCCAGCAGCACGCCCAGGCCCAGCGGCAGGGCCCAGGGCGGCATGCGGCCGATGTTGAGGAGCGCCAGCACCAGCACGTTTGCGTAGATGTAGCCGTCGATGCCGGGCGGCCAGGGCTGCTGGCCGCCGCGGGCCAGCTCGGCTGCGCTGAAGACGCGGCTCGGGCCGGGGCAGACCCATTGGGTCCAGTCGCGATACCAGGGCTTGGCGGGGCTGTTCATGGCCGGCAGTCTAGGCAGCGGGGGCGGTGCGGCCGCCGTTGGCGCGGCGAGTGCACGGCCGGCCCGCATGAACGGCGGGCCGCCGCGCATCACTGGCCCTTGAACAGGGCCTGAAACTGGCGCGAGACCGGCAGCTTCTCGGGGCGGCCGTGCAGGCGCAGATGCATGCTGCCGTTCTCTTCGCGCACCGCGCTGGCCATGGCGTTGCTGCGCACGATGACCGATCGGTGCACCTGGGTGAACTCGCGCGGGTCCAGCTGCACCAGCAGGTCTTTCAGCGGCGTGCGGATCAGGGCGTCGGCGTCCTCGCCCGCCTGGCGGTAGACCACGCGGGTGTAGCGTGCGTCGGCCTCGAAGTAGACGACGTCGGCCAGGCGGATCAGGCGCACCTCCTTGCCCACGCTGGCCTGGATGTGCTCGGGCAACGGGGGGCGGTGTAGATCCTGCGCCAGCCGGGCCAGCAGGCCTTGCAGGGCGTCGGCCTGGGCCGCGGGGGCGGGCTGTTGCTGGCGCTGCCTCAGGCGCGCCACCGCCTGCGCCAGGCGCTCGGGGTCCAGGGGCTTGAGCAGATAGTCCACCGCACCAGCATCAAAGGCCGCGAGTGCGTGGTCGCCATAGGCGGTGACGAAGACCACCGGCGTGCGCCCGTTGATACGTTGGGCGACTTCGATGCCCGTCAGCCCGGGCATGCGGATGTCGAGAAAGCAGACGTCGGGCTCGTGTTCCAGCCATTGGTCCCAGGCATCGGCGCCATGGCGGGCGCTGGCCACGATGCGGGCTTCGGGCCAGACCTGGGCGAGCGCCTCGGCCAGCTGTTCGCGCGGGGCGTCTTCGTCGTCGGCAATCAGGATGTTCATGGCGTCACCTTGAGTTCGGCACGGCAGCCGGGCTGGGCCGCCGTCACATGCAGTTGGGCACGCGGCCCGAAGTGATGGGTCAGGCGCTGGCGCACATTGCTCAGGCCTACGCCCTCCTGCCAAGCGGCGGGCAGGCCGGCACCGTCATCTGCCACCACCAGGCACCAGCCATCGTGCAGGCGCTGGCTGCAGACCTGGATGCAGCCGCCGTCCAGGCGCGGCGCCAAGCCATGTTCGATGGCGTTCTCCACCAAGGTCAGCAGCAGGCCCGGGGGGATGGGCTCGGCGTCCAGCGTGGGTTCGAGCGTCAGTTCGTAGCGCAGCCGTGCGCCCCAGCGGGCCTTCATGATCGACAGGTAGTGCCGCACGCTGGCCAGTTCTTCGCCCAGCGGAACCAGCGGGCGGCCCAGCATCTCGGTGGAGCGGCGCAGGAAGCCCGTCAGCTCGCGCAGCAGCGGGCCGGCGCGGCCATCGCCCTTGTCCACCCAGTGCTGCAGCGCGGCCAGGGTGTTGAAGACGAAGTGCGGGTGAATCTGCGCCTGCAACAGGCGCAGCTCGGCCTGGCGGGCCTGGGCGGCGGCGGTGTCGCGTTCGGCCTCCAGGCGGGCGCGGTCGCGCTGGCCCTGCAGCACGCCGCTGCGCACGCGCGCCACACTCCACAGCACCAGAAAGGCTCCCAGCATGCCCAGGGCCATGCCCGGTATGAAGCTGGTCAGCTTGTTGGCGAACAGAAGCTGGTAGTCCGCCCAGTCGAAGCGGCCCCGCTTGAGCGCATGCCCAAACAGGCTGCCGACCAGGGCCCCGGATAGCGCCAAGAGCAGCATCAGACCCATCCGACGCACCGAACCAAAGGCCTTGGAGATCTTGTCCGGCTGCAGCCACAAGTTCAAGCCCATGGCCAGCAGCAGCCCCCAGCCCAGCAGCGCGAAACCGCAGGCCGCGACCCAGCCCATGCCGATGGCGTGGAGGCCCAGCACGGTGCCCGCAAGTGCACCCGCCACGCCCAGCCAGGTGCCGAGGCCCTGCCGGCTGTACAGATGGCGGTCGATGGCCTCGACCTGCTCGCGCAGATCGGGCGCCATGCGGGCGTAATGGGGCTGGGCCCAGCGGTGGTAGACGCGCTGCAGGCGATTGCCTTCAGCCAATGAGCGGGTGGGCGGCGTGCGGTTCATGAGGCCACTCTAGGAAGCCCCAGCGGCTGGGCCCAGGCTGGGGCGGGTGAGTGGCAGGGCAGACCGGGTGGATGGTGGCTGCGCGCGCGTGAATGGCAGAACGTTCACGCGATGCGCTGACCGCCCTGCAGCACCACCAGCTCGCCAGGGGCCAGGGCCTGCCAGGGCTCGCCCCGCGTCAGCGGCTGGGTGGCCAGCAGGGCCACCCGGTCGGTCTCGCGCGTGTGGGCGGCAAAGTCCACGCTGAGGTCGGCGTCCGCCAGATGGGTGGTGCCGAAGGGGTGGCGGCGTTCCAGCATGTGAAGATGCGTGGAGCAATGCGCCCACAAGGCCTGGCCGTTGGACAGCAGCAGATTGAGGGTGCCGAAGCGCGCCACCTCAGGCAGCAGCTCGCGCAGGGTGAGCGTCAGCTCCGCCACCGAAGGCACCTGGCAATGTGCCTTGGCCAGCTCCTGCATCAGCCAGCAGAAGGCGCGCTCGCTGTCGGTGTCGCCGACCGGGCGGAAGGCGCCGTGCAGGCGCGGCTGGTAGTCGACCAGATTGCCGTTGTGCGCCGCCACCCAGTAGCGGCCCCAGAGCTCGCGCTGGAAGGGGTGGGTGTTTTCCAACGCCACGCGGCCCTGGGTGGCCTTGCGGATGTGGGCGATCACGACTTCGGAGTGGATCGGGTAGCGCTGCACGGCCTCGGCCAGCACGGAGTGGCGGGCGCTGGCGGGGTCGACGAACAAGCGCAGGCCCTTGTCCTCGAAGAAGGCGATGCCAAAGCCGTCCTTGTGCTCCTCGGCGCGCTGCGCCAGACCGGCGAAGCTGAACATCACGTCCGTCGGGACGTTGGCATTCATGCCCATCAGCTGGCACATCGTTATTCGAGAAAGAGGCGGGCAAAGCCCTTGAAGCTGACGAGGTTGCCGGGGTTGCTGGTCTCCTCCAGCACCCCGCTCATGCGCCGCAGCAGGCGCGGGCTGCGCTGTGCGCGCCAGATCAGCAGATCGGCCAGCCAAGGGAAGGCATTGACGCGGTTGGCGCGCTCGTAGAGCCGGTAGCGCGGCGCCAGCGCGGCCAGGCCCGCTTCGTACTGGGTGCGCGTGGCGGCTTCATCCGCATGGCGAGCCAGGATCGCATCGGCCGCCAGCAGCGCCGTCTGCATGGCCTTGCCAATGCCTTCGCCGGTGAACGAGTAGGTCGAGCCCGCAGCCTCACCCACCACCATCAAGCCGGGGCGGCTGAACTGCGCGCCGCTCAGCGAGCAGCGCAGCGGCGCCCCCTTGAGCTCGCCCACCCACTCGCCTTCGGCCAGCAGGCGCTGGGCCGGTGCATAGGCGGCCACGAAGGCGTCGAAGATGGCGCGCAGATTGAGAGCCTTCTTGCTGCCCTTGCCGTTCAAGGCTGAATGGGAATCGGTGACACCGACACCGATATTGAAGACGCCCTCCGGGGCCGGAAAGATCCAGCCATAGCCGGGGCGCACGGCCTGGTTCCACACCACTTCGAGCGCACGAATCTGCCCGACCAGGCCAGGTGCCCGCACATAGCCGCGTAGCGCCACGCCGCTGGGCGTGTGGCGGGTGCACAGGCCGGCGGCCTGCAAGGCCTTCGGCTGGGCGCCGGTGGCCAGCAGGGTCCAGCGCGCACGCAACTCCAGGGGCTGATCGCCCTGGCGCAGGCGCGCGCCCACCACGTGGCCGTCCGGGTCGAGCAGCGGCTCCTCAAAGCGCGCCTGCAGGAACTGCGCGCCGGCTTCGAGGGCGGCCGTGGCCATCAGTTCGTCCAATTGCTGGCGTGGCAGCACAGCCAGGGCGCCCGGCACATCGATGCGGCCGCCGCGCGGGCCGATGCAGCCCACGGCTTGGGCCCTTTGCGCACGCGCCATCACGATGTCCAGCAGACCCAATCGGGCCAGGGCCTGGTGGGCGTCGGGGATCAGGCCATCCCCGCAGACCTTGTCGCGCCCAATCGGCTGCGCATCCACCAGTTGCACCCGCAGGCCCGCCAGGGCCAGGCAGCGCGCCGCGGCGCTGCCGGCGGGGCCGGCGCCAATCACCAGGACGTCAAGGGGGGAGTCGTTCACGCGTGGCCGGGGCGCAGGGAAGAAGGGCAGCATTCTCTCGCAGGGGCGGCCTGAAGAAGGGCGGCTCCGAGGCGGCCGACTTCGAGCGCGCTCCATGCCGACCGAAGGCTTCAGTCTGCCGCGCGACGCACAAGAAAAAAGGCCGGCAGAGCCGGCCTTTTCGGGTTGTGCTGATCGCTCGATCAGAACTTGTAGGTGCCCGTGAACTGCACGGTGCGCAGCTTCGGATCGGCGTATCGCGGGTCGTAGCCCACCTGGTGACCCGAGGAGTCACGCAGGGTGAACGGGGGCGCCTTGTTGCCGATGTTCTTCACGCCCAAGCGCAGCTCCAGGGCCTTGCTGTAGCGGTAGCTGCCTTGCCAGTCCCAGGTGTAGTACTCGGGCACATCCACCGACAGCAGCACATTGCGGTTGGTGGCCACATCACGCACGGTGGTGGTGATGTCCTTGTAGTCCGAGCGGTAGTTCAGCGTCAGGGTGTTGCTGAATGCACCGGATTCCAGCTTGGCCGTGGCACGCATGATGTTGCGGAAGGTCACCGCCGAGTTCTCGCCGTAGCGGCCCATGCTGTCGGTGAAGTCGTTGTCCGTGCCGGGGCGGGTGTAGGAGCTCTTGATCATGTACGTGCCCGTCATGCCCAGGGTCAGCTGGCCCAGATCGGTCTTGAAGCGCGACACCACGTCCCAATCGATACCACGGTTAATGGTCTTGCCGATGTTGGTGGACGAACTGATGAAGGTCCAGTAGTTCTGAGTCTCGGCCGGGGTCTTGTACTTCGTGAACAGGCTGCGGTACTTGGCCGCGTCAGAGAAGGCCAGGTTGGCGCTGACGCCCGAAACGGCATCACGGATCTTGACCTGCCAGAAGTCGAAGCCGATGCCGAAGTCGCTGGTGGGCTCGAAGCGCACACCGAAGGTGCCCTGCTTGGATTTCTCGGGCTTCAGGTTCTCGTTGCCGCCGCTCAGCTGGCTGTACTGCAGCTTGCCGGCCTTGCAGGCGTCAGCGTCTTCGCCGCGCAGCGGGGCCGGGCACTCGTAGCTCGCAGCAGTCACGCCGTTGGGCACCAGGGGCTGGGCGATGTCCAGCATCGAGGGCGCCTTGAAGCCCGTGCCGTAAGAGCCACGCACCAGCACTTCCTTGCTGAACTGGTAGCGGCCCGACACCTTGTAGGTGCTGGAGCTCTCGTCCTTGCCCACCGTGCGGTTCTTGACGGCGTCGTTGACGGCCTTGATGGTGTCGTAACGCAGGGCGGTGGTCAGCTCGAAGCTCTTGGTGACGGGCACCAGCAGCTCGGTGAACACACCGTAGCTGTCACGGTCCATGTCATACGCGGTGGCCGGTGCGTAGTTGTAGATCTTGCCGGCCAGGGCGTCGGCGGAAGGATCCTGCTTGTAGTGCAGGTTACGGAAGTCGCCACCGGCACCCAGTGCCACCGGGCCTGCCGGCAGGTCGAACAGCTCGCCGGAGACGCGGAAGTCCGCGGCCTTGAGCGTGGTGTCGGCGGTGCGGATGGTGCCGTTGTAGATCGAGTTGGCGATCAGGGTGTTGGTGGCGGCCGACTGCTGACCCGGCATCTTGAACGGGTCAAAGGCATTGGCCGCGACCATCGAGCGGAATTCGGCATCCTTGAAGTAGCCGTTGATGTAGCGCTCGTCGATCGAGTTCTGCGACCAGGTGAAGGCGCCGCTCATGTTCCAGTTGCCGATGTCGGCGTCGGCACCCAGCACGACGTGCTTGGAGTCGGTGATGGTCTGGGAGTCGCGGGTGCCGAAGTCGACCGCGCGGTAGTTGGCCGTGACGGCGCGCACGCGGCTGGCCTGCTCGGCGTTCAGGTAGGGCAGCACGTACTGGGTGTACAGCGGCGAGCTGGTGGGGATGGCCACCGGGATCGGATTCGGCGCGATACGGGCGATCAGGTCCAGGCGGGTGTAGGCCGCATCGGTGAACAGGCGCACGTTGTCGGTGACCTTGAGCTGGCCCGACAGGAAGAAGGCGTCACGCGTCTGCTCGGGGTAGATGTCGATCGTGCTGACGAAGTCGAACGCGCAGTTTTCGGCCACCGAAGTGGCGCTGGACGCATTGGCCAGGCTGTAGACGTTGTTCTCGGCGCACTTGCCACCGTTGGCCTTCTGGTAGGGGTTGAAGGCGTAGGTGGGCAGGGCGGTCTTGCCAGCCGGCGTATTGAAGGTGACCGAGGCATTGGCCGGAATGGCACTGGTGCTGGTGCGGTCGTAGATGTACTGCTTGCCTTCCCAGGTGAACGGGACGTAGGCCGTTTTGGCGAATTCGCGGTCGCCCGACTTCATCTGCTTCTGCTGGTCGCGGCGGTAGGTGGCCACGAGCGAGAAGCGGTCCTGGGCGATGTCGCCGAAGCCGTAGCTGATGCTGGCGTTGGCGGATTCGCCGCCGCCTTCGGTGGGCACGTCGGCCTGCACGGTGATTTCGCCGCCCTTGGCATTGCGCTTGAGCACGAAGTTCACCACGCCGGCGATGGCGTCCGAGCCGTACAGGGCCGAGGCACCGTCGGTCAGGATCTCGATGCGCTCGATGGCGCTCATCGGGATGGCGTTCAGGTTGATGGTGCTGCCCGAACCCGTCGGGGCGATGCGGCGGCCATTCAGCAGCACCAGGGTGTACGAGGCGCCGATGTCGTGGATCGAAGCAGTGGAGATGCCGCCCGAGTTGGTGCCGATGGCGATGTCGGCCACCTGGAAGCCCTGCATCGAGGGCAGGCGCTGGATCACGTCGGCCACGTTGGTGGCGCCGGTGGCGCGAATCTGCTCGGCCGTCAGCGTTTGCACCGGCAATGCGCCTTCGCTGGCGATGCGCTTGATGCTGGAACCGGTGATTTCGATGCGTTCCAGTTGCGCCGGCGAATCGGACTGAGCCAGGGCCGACAGGCTGCCCGTGGCGATCAAGGCGGCAACCGCCAGCTTCGAGTGCTTAAACATGCGATCTCCAAGAAAACAAAAAGAGCACCTGGGGTGAGGTGCTCCGGTCTGGCTGAGGGCTGCTCATGGCCGCCCGTACGAGCGGGCCGGATTCTGGGAGAGGGGGTGGAGGACCCGTGTCGGGAGTAACGCCATGACTCTTGGCGTTCGATCCGAGCCGCGTTCAATTGCAAAAAGTTGCGCTCATAATGCATTTAACAGCCGGCAAAATCACCGAACAACTGTTAAGTGATGAATTTTGGTTGTTGTTTGTGTGCAACGATCGCCGGGAAGGCGACGCGCAGCCATCGGCCTTGACCTGGCACAAGACGGGCCGCCCCTGCCCCTGAGAGCATCCAGCCCAGCTAGGAGGCTTCACCATGAGTTCGAGTCTGACCCCCGCCCAGCGTGCGCTGCTGGAATCCGAGCTGGTGCAGATGCACCGCGAGCTGCAGCGCCAAGCGCCGCCCGACGCGGGCGGGCGCGTCCAGCAGGCCGCCGAATTGCTGAGCGACGACCCCGATGCCCCGCGCGAACATGAGGGCGACCGGGAGGTGGCGCTGGAGCGTGCCGATCGCCTGATGGTGGAGGAGCGCGAGCTCGGCGAAGCCCTGCTGCGCCTGCGCGCCGGCACCTACGGCGAGTGTGTCGATTGCGGTGCCGGCATTCCCTTCGACCGGCTCAAGGCCCAGCCGGCCGCGGGGGGCGGCGGGGGCGGGCCCCCCCGCACCCCCA